>NZ_AYXC01000016.1:0-264488 GCF_000502275.1 Mesorhizobium sp. L103C131B0
GGCGCTGGAGCCGCAGGTGGCGCTGGAGCCGGGGGTGGCGGTGTGGTCAGCGCGGCGACGGACTCGCCCTCGCCGATGCCGCTTTGACCGGCCGCGGGACCGGGGTCGGTTTCACCGCCTTCGGGCGACAGGCGCTGGGTGAACTTCGTTCCCTCGCCGGCAGCGGCCGGTGCCGGTGCATCGGCCGCGGGCTTGGCCGGCGCCGGCTTTACCAGCGGTTCGGTCGAGACCGTCTTGGTGTCGCCGCCGAGGCCCAGCATCGAGCCAAAGGCATCCTTGTTCAGCCAGATGCCATAGCCGCCGCCGGCGACCACCAGAAGCGCGACGACAGCCGCGATCAACCCGCCATAGCTGCGCCTGCGCTCGGCTGGGCGCAGGCGCTGGAACGTGTCCGCCGCCGGCTGCTCGTCATTGGCAAAGACATCGGCGCTATCGTCGTCGGCGTCCAGCTCCACGGCTTGCTTGTCGATGGTTTCTGCACGCGCCGCAGGCGACGGCGGTGTCGGCGCGGGCCTCTGCCAGCTCGGCTCTGTCCTGGCGGTCGGCGCCGGCTGCACGGGTTTCGCCGGCTGCCAGGCCGGCGCAGGCGTGGCGGAAGGCTTTACATGACTGGACTGGTTCTTGTTGCGGTCTATGGAGGAGAAGATGTGCTCCAGCTCCGCCAGCGGATCGGATGCCGGCACCGCCCTGGCATAGTCGCGCTCGACGCTCGAGATGGCATCTTCCAGGGATCGCTTCTGCGTGCTTATGGCTTCGGCGGCCAGCGGCGGCGAATACTCCGCAAGCTTCTTCGCCAGCATGGTACGAACGCTTTCATAGATCCGCGTACGCTTTTCGGGCGTTTCGTCGCCGTGCTTGTCGAGCGCCTTTTTCAGAATAGCAACGAAATCTGCCATGCTTCAGTCGACCTGTATTTGTTTCCGCGCCGGCCCCCGCAAATCGGCCGCGATGCCCGGAAAGGCTTCAGAAAACTAGTCTTGAAACGGATCGGTCACAAGTATCGTGTCGTCCCGTTCCGGGCTGGTGGAAAGGAGCGCGACGGGTGCGCCGATCAGCTCCTCGATGTAACGGACGTATTTGACGGCCTGCGCCGGAAGGTCGTTCCAGCTGCGCGCGCCGGCGGTGGTGCCTTTCCAGCCTTCGAGCGTCTCGTAGNCGGCCTGCGCCGGAAGGTCGTTCCAGCTGCGCGCGCCGGCGGTGGTGCCTTTCCAGCCTTCGAGCGTCTCGTAGACCGGCTCGACACGCGCCTGCGCGCCCTGGCTGGCCGGCAGATAGTCGATCGTTTCGCCGTCGAGACGGTAGCCGGTGCAGACCTTGATCTCATCCAGCCCGTCGAGCACGTCGAGCTTGGTCAACGCGATGCCCTTGATGCCGTTGACGGCGACGGCCTGGCGCACCAGCACGGCGTCGAACCAGCCGCAACGGCGTTTGCGCCCGGTGACGACGCCGAATTCGTGGCCACGCGTACCGAGAAATTCGCCGATCTCGTTCTTCTGCTCGGTCGGGAACGGGCCTTCGCCGACACGCGTCGTATAGGCCTTGGTGATGCCCAGGACATAGCCGATGGCGCCGGGGCCCACCCCCGAGCCGGCGGCTGCCTGGCCGGCAACGGTGTTGGACGAGGTAACGAACGGATATGTGCCGTGGTCGATGTCGAGCAGCGTGCCTTGCGCGCCCTCGAACAGGATGCGTTCGCCGGCGCGGCGCTTGTCGTCGAGGATTTTCCAGACGCGGTCCATATAGGGCAGGATCTCATCGGCGACCGAGGTCAGCTCGGTCATGATCGCCTCATGCGTGACTTCGCCATGGCCAAGCCCGCGACGCAGCGCATTGTGATGCGTCAGCAGCCTGTCGACCTTGAGGGGCAGCGTTTCCAAATCCGCCAGATCCATCACCCGAACCGCGCGCCGGCCCACCTTGTCTTCATAGGCTGGGCCGATGCCACGACGCGTCGTGCCAATTTTCGTCCCGGAATTGGAGGCGGCGTCCTCGCGGAATCCGTCCAGCTCCCGGTGCAGCGACAGGATAAGCGCGGTGTTTTCGGCTATTTTCAGGCGGTCCGGCGTGACCTCGACGCCTTGCGCCTTGAGTTTTGCCACTTCGGCGACAAAGGCGTGCGGGTCGAAGACGACGCCATTGCCGATGATCGACAGCTTGCCTTGCCGCACCACGCCCGACGGCAGCAGCGACAGTTTGTAGACCTTGCCATCGACGACCAGCGTATGGCCGGCATTGTGGCCGCCCTGGAAGCGCACGACCACGTCGGCGCGCTCCGACAACCAGTCGACGATCTTGCCCTTGCCTTCGTCGCCCCATTGCGAGCCGACGACCACCACATTGGCCATGTTTCTTTTCCCTTGAGATGCCGCCCTGGCGGCCTGGATATGGTTCGAAACGACAGGCCTCTATAGCGTCAAGACCTCGCAAGCGCGACCTTTCTTTGCCGTCGAAAATGCCCTGAGGCACAACAATTTTCGGCTTTGACATCATTTACTTGCGTCGGCGGGGGCAATAGGCCGGCAAACACAACTTCCCAGGCGGCCGGAATCCCGCATGCATCGACGCGCCTACCTTTTCCTGCTGCTGACCACCCTGCTGTGGGGCGGCAATTCCGTCGCCGGCAAGCTGGCGGTCGATCACGTCTCGCCGATGACGCTGGTCTTCCTGCGCTGGGTGCTGGCCGTCGCGATCCTGCTGCCGATCGGCTGGCGCACGATCAGGGAGGACTGGCAGGTGGTGCGCAAACACTGGTTCGTGCTGGCTGCACTTGGCGCCAGCGGCTTCACTCTGTTCAACACCATTTTTTACACCGCGCTCAACTACACGACCGCGATCAATGTCTCGATCGAACAGGCGGCGATGCCGGTCTTGATCATCATTGCCAATTTCTTCTTCTTCCGCCTGCGCGTGAGCTGGGCGCAGATTGCGGGCGTGGTGCTGACCATCTTCGGTGTCATCTTGACTGCCTGCCACGGCGATCCGCGCCGGCTGCTCACATTGGAACTCAATTTCGGCGACGCCATCATGCTGGTCGCGGTCGTCCTCTACAGCGGTTATTCGGTCGGGCTGCGGCTGAAGCCGGTGATGCGCTGGCAGAGCCTGATGTTGTCCCTGGCGATCGCTGCCCTCATCACCTCGCTGCCGTTCTTCCTGTGGGAGGTCGCCGCCGGCAAGGTTATCGTCCCCGATATCAGCGGCTGGCTGGTCATCGTCTATACCGCGATCGGCGCTTCGGTCATTTCGCAGATCACTTACATCAGGGGCAACGAACTGATCGGCGCCAACCGTGCCGGGCTGTTCATCAATCTGGTGCCGATCTTCGGCACGCTGCTGTCAGTGCTGATCGTCGGCGAGACATTCCAGCTCTACCAGGCGCTGGCGCTTGCCCTGGTGCTGGGCGGCATTTCGCTCGCCGAATACAGCGGGCGCAAGATGTCGGCACCGAACCGCTGCGGATAACATTTGGCCGCTGCCGCGCTGCGCCGCCGTCGGGATAACTGCTGCCGCGCGCCGACCTGGAACATTTTACCTCTGGCGGAGTTTGCTGGGGAGGGAGGCAACAAGATGAGCCACAACCCTCGCAGCACAGCAAGCATTGCCGGTCACCCCATTCATCCAATGCTGATTCCGTTTCCGATCGCCTTCTTTGTCGGCACCTTCGTTTGCGATCTGATTTTCTGGCAAACAGCCGATCCAGGGTGGGTCACCGGATCGCTTTGGCTTCTCGGCGCCGGCCTGATCATGGGCGCCTTGGCCGCTCTTACCGGCCTGACGGATGTTCTCGGCGATGTTCAGATCCGCAATCTCACGACGGCATGGCTCCATGCCGGCGGCAACGTGCTCGTCGTGCTGATCGAGCTTTATAACTGGTACTCTCGTTATGTCGGTGGAGCGGCGGCTGTGATCCCGACCGGCTTTATCTTGTCGCTGATCGTGGTTCTGATCCTGCTGTTTACAGGGTGGAAGGGCTGGGAACTGGTCTATCGGCATCGCGTGGGCGTCTCCGACGGCTCAGACGAATTGACCTGAACCGGCCTCTGCGACGGCCGCCCAATGATGGGGGGAGGACCGCCGCATCCGCCACGCCGTCAACTACATTGCGTTGACGTCGAACTGCAGCCGCTTGGCCGAGTCGATGGACTTGTGCGCCTTGACCTGTTCCAGCACTTTCTCCGGGAACGGCGCGTCGAGATAGAGCAGCGCGATCGCGTCGCCGCCCGGCCGGTTGCGGCCGAGCTGGAAGTTGGCGATGTTGACGCCGTTCTCGCCGCACACCGTGCCGAGCAGGCCGATAATGCCGGGCGCATCGGCATTGGTTGTGTAGAGCATGTGCTGGCCGACCTCGGCGTCGAGATTGATGCCCTTGATCTGGATGAAGCGCGGCTTGCCGTCGGAGAAGCAGGTGCCGGCGATCGAGCGCGTCATGTGCTCGGTCTTCACCGTCAGCTTGATGTAGCCGTCGAACACGCCCGACTTGTCGCGCTTGACCTCGGCGACGATGATGCCGCGCTCCTTCACCATGATCGGCGCCGACACCATATTGACGTCGGCGACCTGCGGCCGGATCAGTCCGGCAAGCGTGGCACTGATCAAGGCACGCGTGTTCATCGTCGCGGTCGAGCCGTCGAACAGGATCTCGACCTCGTTGATCGGGTCCTCGGTGACCTGGCCGACAAAGGCGCCGAGCACTTCGGCGAGCTTGACGAACGGTTTTAGCCGCGGTGCTTCCTCGGCCGTGATCGAGGGCATGTTGATGGCATTCGAAACCGCACCCTTGATCAGATAGTCGGCCATCTGCTCGGCTACTTGCAGCGCAACATTTTCCTGTGCTTCCGCTGTCGAGGCGCCGAGATGCGGCGTTGCCACCACATTCTCCATGCCGAACAGCGCGTTGTTCTCCGCCGGTTCGACCTCGAACACATCGACGCCGGCGCCCGCCACCTTGCCGCTCTTCAGCGCCGCGACCAGGTCGGCTTCGACGATGAGCCCGCCACGCGCGCAATTGATGATGCGCACGCCGTTCTTCATTTTGGCGATCGCCGCCGCGTCGATGATGTTGCGCGTCTTGTCGGTCAGCGGCGTGTGCAGCGTGATGAAATCGGCGCGGGCGAAAAGCTCGTCCAGCTCGACCTTGTCGACGCCGAGTTCCTCGGCGCGCTTGTCCGACAGGAACGGATCGAAGGCGACGACATGCATCTTCAGGCCGACGCCGCGCGTGGCAACGATCGAGCCGATATTGCCGCAGCCGATGACGCCCAGCGTCTTGCCGGTGATCTCGACGCCCATGAAGCGGTTCTTTTCCCATTTGCCGGCATGGGTCGAGGCATTGGCCTCCGGGATCTGCCGGGCGAGTGCAAAGATCATCGCCACCGCATGTTCGGCCGTGGTGATCGAATTGCCGAAGGGCGTGTTCATCACGATGATGCCCTTGCGGCTCGCCGCGGGGATGTCGACATTGTCGACACCGATGCCGGCGCGGCCGACGACCTTGAGTCTTGTCGCTGCGTTGATCAGTTTTTCCGTGACCTTGGTCGCCGAGCGGATGGCAAGGCCATCATACTGGCCGATGACTTCGAGCAGCTTTTCCTTGTCCTTGCCGAGATCGGGCAAATAGTCGACCTCGATACCGCGGTCCTTGAATATCTGGACGGCGGTGGTGGAGAGTTTGTCAGAGACGAGAACGCGGGGCGCCATGGCGGCCTCCTTGAACTGGATTGTCGGGAAAGGGCGGCCCGCAGGCCACCACGAAATCTCAGGCTGCGGCCTTCAGCGAAGCCTTCTGCGTGGCGAAGGCCCAGTCGAGCCAAGGCAGCAGCGCTTCGAGATCGGAGGTCTCGACGGTGGCGCCGCACCAGATGCGCAGACCGGGAGGTGCGTCACGATAGGAGCCGATGTCGTACGCGACGCCTTCCTTGTCGAGCACAGAGACGATCGCCTTGGCGAAAGCCGCCTGCCCGTCGGCGTCGAGCGCCGCGACATCGGCGTCGGTGAAGGACAGACATACGGACGTGTTGGACCGTGTCGCCGCATCGAACGCGAGATGGCCGAGCCAGGACGACTTGTCGACAAAGCCATCGAGCACGGCGGCATTGGCATCGGCTCTGGCAATCAACGCATCGAGACCGCCGATCGACTTCGCCCAATGAAGCGCATCGAGATAGTCCTCGACGCACAGCATCGACGGCGTATTGATGGTCTCGCCGTTGAAGATGCCTTCGATCAGCTTGCCGCCCGAGGTCAGGCGGAAGATTTTCGGCAGCGGCCACGCCGGCTTGTAGGTTTCCAGTCGCTCGACGGCGCGAGGCGACAGGATCAGCATGCCGTGTGCGCCCTCGCCGCCCAGCACTTTCTGCCAGGAGAAGGTGACGACATCGAGCTTCTGAAAATCGAGCCTCTGCGCGAATGCGGCCGAGGTCGCGTCGCAGATGGTCAGACCTTTGCGGTCGGCTGGAATGAAATCGCCATTTGGCGCGCGCACGCCTGAGGTCGTGCCGTTCCAGGTGAAGACCACATCGCGGTCGAAATCGATCTTGGTGAGATCCGGCAGTTCGCCATAGCCTGCCTCGATCTTTCTGATATCGGCGAGCTTCAGCTGCTTGACGACATCGGTCACCCAGCCCGAGCCAAAGCTTTCCCATGCCACCATGTCGACACCGCGTTCACCGAGCAGCGACCACAGCGCCATCTCGACAGCACCCGTGTCCGACGCCGGCACGATGCCGATACGGTAATCCGCCGGAACCTGGAGAATTTCGCGCGTCAGCTCGATCGCCTGTTCGAGCTTGGTCTTGCCGATCTTGGCGCGGTGGGAACGGCCGAGCGCGGCATTCTTCAGCGCCTCGACCGACCAGCCGGGGCGTTTTGCGCAGGGACCTGAGGAGAAATTGGGGTTTGCCGGACGGAGTCCGGGCTTCGTATGCGTCGTCATCGTGGTCTATCCTTCCAGATAGTGGCCCCTCGTTGGGGAGGGGTGGCCCACGGACGGCGATATGCGTTCAGCCCTCAGGCGTCAAGAGGAAAGTTTTTGTCGCTGACAAGATAGAAGAAGTCCGGGATCAGGATGTCGTGAGCCCAAACGCAAACGGCGGATCGAAGAGATCCGCCGTCGGGTTTCGTATCTGCAGCCAGCCTACCAGAGGTCGTAGCGCAGCCCGAGCTTGACCGTCTGATAATTGATGCCCTTGTGGATGTTGAAGGCGCCGCTGTCATAAGCGACGTATTTGGCGCCCGGCACCGAGAAATATTCGTAGCCAAGGTCAACCGACACGTTCTTGGCCACCTGATAGGAAAGACCGCCCCCGATCGAATAAGCAAGGTTGAATTTGCCCTCTTTATCCGTTGCACCCTCGTAGCCGGCCGGATCATCACAAGAGAACCCGCCCGTGCCGGACGAATTGGGGGCCACTTCCACGCAATCCTTCGCCCCAATGCTCCTGTAATATTTATTGTATGCGACACCGACCCCTCCGCCAAGATATGGAGTGATTCCAACATAGGTGCCGAGATCGACATAGCCATTGGCCATGATGCTGTAGCCTTTGTTGGAAGCATTGTCGGAAAGATCGCATGCCTGCGTAGCCGCGACGGAATTGATGGTGCCAAAACCGTCGTCCACAAGCGTATGGCCGTCGCAAGTGGCTGCCAACTTGGCGTGTTCCCCGAATTTGTCGGTCGGAAGAATCCCGCCGTTCAGCTCGACCCGAAGATAGTCGTTGACATGATACCCCATACCGAAACTGCCTGTGAAAAGGCTGCTCTCATCGGTAAAGCTGTTAAGCGGGCCGGTTGTCGCTTCCTCATGCTCGAAGGGATGGCTGAACGCGTAGCCGACATCCCCCCGCAGATACCAGCCCGAGCCGACCTCGACCGGTTGATAGTCCGGCGCCTGATCGACATAGATCGGCGGGTCGTAGTCCGCGGCTTGCGCCGGCGTCAGCAGCGCTAGCGCGAGTGCGGCAAGTGCCGGCGCTGTCAGCAATTTGAAATTCATGGGTCCCCGGCTCCTGAAATTGGCGCTCTTCATTTTGATCGCAAGCGCCGTTTCAGTGGGCATTGTTAACCATAGTGGTTAAGTGCGGGTTAAGGATAACGCGACGTTACCGACTTGATTTCGATAGGCTTTCTCCTCCGCACGCCGCGGCCTGGAAGTGCACCGCAATCGGCAAACAAAAACCGCCCGGCATGGCCGGGCGGTTCGCAAATTCCTGGATTTCGAAGCGACTACTTGGTGTAGACCGGCTCCGGTTCGGGAACGTAGGGCTCCGGCGGCGGGGCGCAGTCCGACCGGCCGAACTGGTAGCGCAGGCCGCCGCGCACTTCGTGCACGTTGATGCCGCGATCGAAGCCCGGGCCGACATCGCTGTCGGAGGCGTAGTTGAACATCTTGCCACCATTGATGTGGCTGTAGCGATAGCCGAGATCGAGCTTGACCCGGTCGGTCAGGCAGTAGGAGGCGCCGGCCATGAGGGCATAGGCAAAGCGCCAGCCCTTGCCGCCGCTGTGCTCGAAGGAGCCATCGAGATCGGTATTGTGCAGCGTATCCCACTTGACCCAGGCACCACCGATGCCGGCGCCGACATAGGGCGTCACGCCGTGCCAGGTACCGATATCGACATAGGCATTGGCCAGGAGCAGCATCGCCGAATAGGACGATGTGTCGACGGAGGTACAAGCTATGCCGCCGCCGCAGAAACCATTGGTCGAGCCGCGGAAATTGGACTTGCCCATCCAGTCGAAGGTCAGATCGGTGCGGAAGTACCGGTTGACCTGGTAACCGACACCGGCGCCGGCCGAAAAGGAACTCTTCAACTTGCCGGAGGCGAACGAACCGGGGAGTTGGGGCGGTGCCGGGCTGTAGGTGGTGTAGTCACCACCGCGGAACTTCGACCAGTGATAGTCGATGTCGCCGCGGATGTACCAGCCGCCGAAATCGGCCGGCTGCTCGTAGGCGATCGGCGCCGGCGCCTCTTCGACCACTGGCGGCTCCGCCAGATCGGCGGCGAATACTGGCCCGGCCACGCCTGCGAACAGCGCGGCAAGGAAAGCCATTTTTGCTGCATTGAACATGTTTGTCACCCCTGAGAACCCGTCGGAACTTTGAATCCGCTCGAATGTGTTTGACCTCAGTTGTGGATAATGGATTGCAAAAGTTAAAACGCGTTTAACCCTGTCGATTAACCACGAATTCTCGACATTTTAGCGAACGGCCTCCGCCGGCATGACGCTGGGACCAACCCTGGCCGAAACAAAAAGCCCGCCTGCAGGCGGGCTTGAAGTCTTGAGCCGGCAGTTCGCCCCTGCCGTTGGAGGCAGCGCAATCAGGCGGCGCTGCGCGTTTCCGAGATGATGTCGACGATGTCGTTGACCACGGCCTCGACCAGCTGCGGGTCGTCGCCCTCGGCCATGACGCGGATCAGCGGCTCGGTGCCGGAGGGCCGGATGACCAGGCGGCCGGCCTTGCCAAGACGGTTGCGCGCATCTTCGATCGCCGCCTTGACCAAGGCTTCTTCAAGCGGCTTGCCGCCGGCGATGCGGACATTCTTCAACAGCTGCGGCACCGGCTCGAATTTCTTCGACAATTCGCTGACCGGCCGGTTCTGCCGCTTGATGCAGGCCAGCACCTGCAGCGCCGAGACCAGCCCGTCGCCAGTGGTCGAGAAATCGGACAGCACAATGTGGCCCGACTGCTCGCCGCCGACATTCAACCCATGCGCGCGCATATGCTCAACGACATAGCGGTCGCCGACCTTGGTGCGATGCAGCTGCAGCTTCATGTCGCCAAGGAAGCGTTCGAGGCCGAGATTGGACATCACCGTCGAGACGACGCCGCCGCCGGCCAGTCGCCCGCTCTGGTGCCAGGACTCGGCGATCAGCGCCATGATCTGGTCACCGTCGACGATGGTGCCGTTCTCGTCGACGATGACGACACGGTCGGCATCGCCGTCGAGTGCGATGCCGATATCGGCGCGCACTTCATGCACCTTCTTCTGCAGGCCGGCCGGATGGGTCGAGCCGCATTCCTTGTTGATGTTAAAACCGTTCGGATCGACATTGATTGCAATGACCTCGGCGCCCAGTTCCCAAAGTGCGGCAGGCGCCACCTTGTAGGCTGCGCCATTGGCGCAATCGACGACGATCCTGAGACCCGACAGCGACATCGAGCGCGGCAGCGTGCGCTTGGCGAATTCGATGTAGCGGTCATGCACGCCGTCGACGCGCTTGGCGCGGCCGAGCCCGTCGGAATCGGCGAGCGCCAGTTCGATATCCTTGTCGAGCATGCTCTCGATGCGCTCCTCGATCTCGTCGGAGAGCTTGTAGCCATCGGGACCGAACAGCTTGATGCCGTTGTCGTAATAAGGGTTGTGCGAGGCCGAGATCATGACGCCGATATCGGCGCGCAGCGAGCGCACCAGCATGGCGACCGCCGGTGTCGGGATCGGGCCGAGCAGGAACACATCCATGCCGGCCGCGCACAGGCCGGACACCATGGCGTTTTCGATCATGTAGCCGGACAGCCTGGTGTCCTTGCCGAGCACGACGCGGTGGCGATGGCTGCCGCGCTGGAACGACAGGCCGGCGGCCATGCCGACCCGCATCGCAATCTCAGCCGTCATCGGAAACTTGTTGGCGCGCCCGCGAATGCCGTCGGTGCCAAAATAACGTCCTGCCATGCTTGCCAGAATCCCCGTCGGTTTTCAGCCGGCTCGTAATGCCACAATTGGTCCGAGCCCGACTATCACATTGTGTGATTGTATATTACCAATTCTTAGAAAATCATTGTAGCAGGCTGTTCGGAGCGTTGGCAGCGTATCATGACACGGTGTTGCCGCAATATAGCATTCACACTGGGCCACACTGCGCAGATTGGGCCGGTAAGCCGGACTGTTGGAGCGGCAGATCGCAAGGGTCCATCACCTTATCGGGAGAACGCCGTTTAGCATCTGGCGCAGCCTAGCGTTGAGAGCTATTGATTGACACAGGTACAACCTATGGGCGCAGCAACGGGAGAACGCCATGCTCATCCACCGACTTGCAACTTTGACGGGTCTTGCCGTCGCAACCTTGTTCATGGCGGCGCCCGCCAGCGCGCTGACCATGGCCCAGTGTAGTACCAAGTATAATGCCGCCAAGGACGCCGGCACGCTGAACGGGCAGACCTGGAATCAGTATCGGAAGGCCGAGTGCGGCACCGACGCGGCGGCCACCACCGAGACCGCAAAGCCGGCGGCCAAGAAGGCCGCTGCGGCCAAGACGGACACGACCAAGGCCGCCGCCGCTGCTGATGACGGCGCCAAGGGTCTGACGGCCAAGGAATGCAGCGCTAAATACCAGGCTGCCAAGGCCGCCGGTACGCTCAATGGCGCAAAGTGGAACGACTTCCGCAAGACCGAATGCGCCGCCGGCGCATCCGCCGCGGCAGAACCCGCCAAGGCCACGACCAAGGCCGCAGCCACAACCGACGATGGCGCCAAGGGCCTGACGGCCAAGGAATGCAGCACCAAGTACCAGGCGGCAAAGGCCGCCGGTACGCTCAATGGCGCAAAGTGGAACGACTTCCGCAAGACCGAATGCGCCGCCGGGGCCTCGGCCGCGGCAGCACCCGCCAAGGCAACCACCAAGGCAGCTGCCGACAGCAGCGGCAAGGGCCTGAGCATGGCCGATTGCAGCGCCAAGTACCAGGCTGCCAAGTCTGCCAATACTCTGGGCGGCAAGAAGTGGAACGACTTCCGCAAGGCCGAATGCGGCGCAGGCGCAGATGACGACGACACCGTGCCCGCTCCGAGCGAGGCGACCTATACCAGCGAGCCCGAGAAGCCCTCGGTCACCGCTCCCAAGGGCGTGAAGTTCCCGGCCGCGATCTCGAAGAAATACGCCGGCGAGACGCCGGCCAAGGGCCGCATGCACACCTGCCTCGAACTCTACTACGCCAATAAGGATGCCAACACGCTGAATGGCCTGCGCTGGATCCAGAAGGGCGGCGGCTTCTACAGCCTCTGCAATGCCAAGCTGAAGAGCTGATCGCGTAGCCATATTCTCCAGACAGAGGCCCGCGCATCGCAGCATGCGCGGGCCTTTTTGTTGCGCTCGAACACACCCGGAGTTGCTCGCGTCTACATACCGCGGAAGCTGTCGGCATCATCTATCGCCCACACTGCCCACCGCCAGACATATCGGTGGTTCGCAAGATTCCAATTGAACATATGTAGAACAAATGGTATACAAAAAGACATCGAACTTTTGTCAACCAGGAGGGTCTTATGTCCAGATTGAAATTGGCGGCATTCGCTGTGACGGTATGGATTGCTTGGAGCGTCGCCCCTGCAAGCGCACTGACGATGAAGGAATGCGGCGAGGCCTATCGCACAGCCAAGGAAGGCGGCACTCTGAACGGCATGGATTGGACCGCTTTCCGCACCGAGAAATGCGCGACGTCAGCTGCGGAGAGTGCCAGTACGGATGCGGTCAAAACCCAGCCGCAGCCGGAGAAGGAAGCCAGCGCGGGGATCGCCCCCGCTGTAGCACCGACGGGCGTGACATTCCCGACCACCCTCGCCGCCGAATTCAAGACCGAGAAGCCCTCGAAGGCGCGGATGAAGACCTGCCTGCAGGGCTACCACGGCAACAAGGACGCGGGTACGTTGAACGGCCTTCGCTGGATCCAGAAGGGCGGCGGCTATTACAGCCTCTGCAACGCCAAGCTGAAGAGCTGATCGACCAGCAGCGTTTGAAGATCGAAGGCCCCCAACCGCAAGGTTGGCGGGCCTTCTCTCGGGTCTTGCCCCGTCAAGCGCCTTGTTTCGAGAGCTGGAGCAGTGCGACCAGGCTTGTAAGATCGGCATTGGCCTGGCCGGCAGCCACCCCGCGCTTCATCAGGCTTTGCATCGGCAGGACGAGTTCGGTGCTGACATCAGCCGACCTGCTGGCATCGATGAGATTGACGTAGGCATCAGCCTGCATGCCCAGATTGGAAACGACATTGCTGGTGTGATCGCCACTGTCGATCTGTTCGGCCCACTTCGGCAGCAGGCCTTGCATCGACTGAAGCCAGGAGGCCAGCAGCGGCATGAACTCGCCGGCCGGGATTCCTGCTGCGCCCGTCAATGCCAACGCCTGCAGAACGCCCGCGAACATGCCGTACATGCCGGTCAGAAGCGAGATATCATAGAGCGGCGCGAGGCCAGCATCCTCACCGAGGAATTTGCTGGTGCCGAGCGCTCCGAGCTGCCCCGAACAGGCATCGAACGCCTGGCGCGAACCGCTGTAGAGAATCAGTGCGTGCGGCCCGCCGATCATCGGCGGCACCGCCATGATGCCGCCGTCGATATAGCTGGCGCCTTGGCTCACCGCCCAGCCCGACATCGCCCGCGCCTGCTCGGGCGTGCCGTTGGTGAGATTGACCAATGTGCGGCCCGACAGCGCCTCTCGGCTTGGGCCGAGCACCTCACGAACGGTGTCATAGACAAGCAGGCACGCCACGATCAGTGGACTCGATCTGACGGCTTCCTCGACACTCTTGGCCACAATGGCGCCCTTGGCTGCCAAAGCCTCAGCCCTTGCCGGAGAACGGTTCCACACCGTCACCGCATGTCCCTGGTTCAGAAAGGCTTCGGCAAGCGCCGTGCCCATGGCGCCGAGACCGATCACTGTTATGTCGCTCATTCTGCTTCTCCTTGGTTTGGTTGCGCGGTTACGCCGGTGTCGGGCTCAGGTCCTGGCCAAGGCCACCGTCCACGGTCAGCCGCGCGCCCGTGGTGAAGGTCGCGTCGAACGCCAGGAACAGCACTGCGCGCGCCACCTCCTCCATCGTGCCGTGGCGCCTCATCGGCGTGACCGCGTCGCCGATCGCCATGAAGGCGGCCCGCTCCTCGGCCGACGCGTCGGCCACACCCATCGTCGGCGTATCGATGAAACCAGGGCTGACCACATTCACGCGGATCCGGCGCGGCAGAAGCTCGGCGGCCAGGACCTTGGCGAAGGCGCGCAGTGCCGCCTTCGATCCGGAATAGACGCTCATGCCGCCAGTGCCGGATTCGTCGGCGATCGACGAGGTGAAGACTATGGCGCCACCATCCCTGATGAGGGGCAGCAGGCGCTGCGCGGTGAAGAAAGCGCCTTTGGTGTTGATGTCGAAGGTGCGATCGTAACTGTCCTCGGTGACCCGCTCGACGGGTTCGAGATTGGCCACCCCGGCATTGACGTGAAGGAAGTCGATCTGGCCAAGCTTCTGCCCCACTTCGGCACCGAGCGTGACGATATCGGCCATGTCTGAGATATCGGACCGCACGACATGAGCTCGCGAAAACAGCTTGACTCGCGCGGCCTCGATGTTGCGCTGGTCGCGGCCGGTGACCAGGACCTCGGCGCCGCTTTCGATCAGGGCTTCGGCAACGGCGAGCCCCATGCCGTGCGTCCCGCCGATGACAACGGCCTTCTTGTTTGCGTATCGTGTCATGATCCATCCCTTTTTGACAAAATCCGGCCGCCGACGGCCTTTGCAGGTCGAAGCGAGGTACCGATATGATGTTGTGGTGTTCGCCGATGCCGGCGAGCTGGTTTGAAGCTATGGACCGGCTTGGTTTTTCTCAAGTACCGACAAAAATGTAAGCTACCCACCGATTGCTCAGAATTGGATGAAACATGGGAAAGAAACAGCCAGATAGTTGCGGATTGGGGCCGGCGCTGGAGGTCATCAGCGGCAAATGGAAGGCGCTACTGCTCTGGCAGATTCACAAGGCGCCGGCACGATTCGGTGAGCTGAAGCGGCTGGTGCCTGACATCAGCGAAAAGATGCTGATCCAACAGCTGCGCGAAATGGAGGCCGACGGCATCGTCCATCGCGAAATCTTTCCCGAGGTGCCGCCGAGGGTCGAATACTCGATTACCGAATTCGGCATCGAGCTGGACAATGCCCTGATCCCGCTGGCCAGATGGGGCAAGCAACATGCTGGCCGGACTGACGGTGTGCGCCCCGGCAAAGCAAATGCATCCGTCCCGCATGCTATTTGAGAGACCCTGAATAGCAAAACGCCGCGGATTGAGCCGCGGCGTTTTCTTGCATCAAGTGATGTCAGCTCAGCTCGACGGCTGAGGCTCCATGCCGCCTTCGGGCTCGGGACCCTTCTTGCGGCGGCCGGACTTCGGCACAGCCGAGCCGCGGCTTGTGGGGGTGTCATCCCCCAAATCTCGCGCGGGCTTCTGCCCGGCGATCAGCTGCTTGATCTCTTCGCCCGAAAGCGTCTCGTATTCGAGCAGGCCCTGCGCCAGAGCGATCCATTCCTTCTTCTTCTTGGTCAGAATGGACTTGGCCGTGACATAGGCCTCGTCGATCAGCCGGCGCACTTCGGCGTCGATGATCTGCGCGGTCTCTTCCGAGACGTTCTGCGTGCGCGCCACCGAATGGCCGAGGAAAACCTCTTCCTGGTTGTCGCCATAGGCGACATGGCCGAGCTTGTCGGAGAAGCCCCAGCGCGTGACCATGGCGCGCGCCAGCTTTGTCGCCTGCTCGATGTCCGAAGAGGCGCCGGAGGTGATGTTCTCCTTGCCGAACTTGAACTCCTCTGCGACGCGGCCGCCCATCATGATGGCAAGCCGCGAGATCATGTATTTGTAGCTCATCGAATAGCGATCGCCTTCCGGCAGCTGCATGACCATGCCGAGCGCGCGACCGCGCGGGATGATGGTCGCCTTGTGCAGCGGATCGGCCGACGGCACGTTGAGCGCCAGGATGGCGTGGCCGGCCTCGTGATAGGCCGTGAGTTCCTTTTCGGCCTGGGTCATGGCCGACGAGCGGCGCTCGGCGCCCATCATGATCTTGTCTTTGGCGTCCTCGAACTCGGCCATGGTGACAAGTCGCTTGTTGCGGCGCGCCGCCATCAGAGCGGATTCATTGACCAGGTTCATCAGGTCGGCGCCCGAGAAGCCCGGCGTGCCGCGTGCGATCACCTTGAGGTCGACATTCGGCGCCAGCGGCACGTTGCGCACATGCACCTTGAGGATCTTCTCGCGGCCGACGATGTCGGGGTTCGGCACCACCACCTGGCGGTCGAAACGGCCCGGACGCAGCAGCGCCGGGTCGAGCACGTCGGGCCGGTTGGTGGCGGCGATCAGGATGATGCTCTCGTTGGACTCGAAGCCGTCCATCTCGACCAGCAGCTGGTTCAGCGTCTGTTCGCGCTCATCATTGCCACCGCCGAGGCCGGCGCCGCGATGGCGGCCGACAGCGTCGATTTCGTCGATGAAGATGATGCAGGGAGCATTCTTCTTGGCCTGGTCGAACATGTCGCGGACACGGCTTGCGCCGACGCCGACGAACATCTCGACGAAGTCGGAACCCGAAATGGTAAAGAACGGCACATTGGCCTCGCCGGCGACGGAGCGGGCGAGCAGCGTCTTGCCGGTGCCGGGAGGTCCGACCAGAAGCACGCCGCGCGGGATCTTGCCGCCGAGGCGCTGGAACTTCTGCGGATCGCGCAGGAACTCGACGATCTCTTCCAGATCTTCCTTGGCCTCGTCGACGCCGGCGACATCCTGGAAGGTGACGCGGCCATGCGCCTCAGTGAGAAGCTTGGCCTTCGACTTGCCGAAACCCATGGCGCGGCCGGAGCCGGACTGCATCTGGCGCATGAAGAATATCCACACGCCAAGGATCAGGATCATCGGCAGGTAGGAGATCAGATAGCTGAACAGCGAGTTGGAACCGTCCGACTCAGGCCGCGCATTGATGGTGACGTTCTTGTCCTGCAGCCGCGAGACCAGCTGCGGATCGCCAGGCGAATAGGTCTGGAAGCCATTGGCGTTGTCGGCGTAGGTGCCCGTGATGCGGGCGCCGGCGATGACCACCGTCTTGACCCGGCCGGCCGCGACCTCTTGCAGGAACTGCGAATAGGGAACGTCGGTCGAGGCCCCGCGAGTCTGCGGCGTCTGGAACAGATTGAAGAGAGCAATGAGCAGGACCGCTATGATCGCCCAGAGCGCGAGATTGCGATAATTCGGATTCATCAATTGTCCCGTTGGTGCCCGCTGGGACACGCGTCATGAGAGGAAACTTGCGCCTAACATAGGGAGAGCGCCCCCCCTTGCCAAGCATAACAGCACGTCTGGGTTAAGCTTTCGCGCCATGATCAACCGGCACTGTGGCGGCCAAAGGGCAAGCCGGAACAGGCGGTGCGCCGATCAACTCGGCGACGGGCTGCGCCAACACCAGATCGAAGCAAGGCAGGAAACGGGCAAAGGGGGCAGCGGCGGGGCTGACCGCGATTGCCGCCGCCGCCGCTACATCCCCTGCAAAACCACGGCATTCGCCGCCGCGCCACAGCGCCGGTTCCGCAGCCAGGGCGGCGCGCACAAGGCTTGGCGGCGCGCCATCCCCGGCAATCGGCGTTTTGGCGGCGGCAGCGGCGCCAAGCGGCGCGATCAACCATGCACCCGGACTGTCGTCCAATGTGATCGCCCCGGCTTCGATGTGTGGCGTGATCCGCCGGCGACCGTCCCAAAGCAGAGTGCCAGCTACCGGCGCGGGACGCGGCAGGTCGCGCGATTCACGGCGCAGGAAGATGCCGTTTCGCCTGATATCGACGACCGCCCGCGACAATGTGGCGCAAAGCCGACCGGCCCGCATTTGCTCGAACAGCGCTTCGCTGCGCGCCTGGTCCGGCAACAAGGCGGTGCCGCCCGTCACCGCCAGCAGAACACGCAGCGCATAGACCGCGGCTTGCGTGTCATCCGCTTCCGCCAAACCGAGATCGAGACGGATGAGACCCCTCGCCGGCCGGCTGGCAAATTCACCGATCAGGGCGGCGGCGCGGCGACCGAGTTCCTCGCGATCGCCGGCAGCCCGCCCAGCCAGGCCGATTGCCTCGGCAAAACGCTGCCCGCTCCGGTCTTCGCCGAGCACGGCCCGGATGCGCGGGCGTTCGAAATTCGTGTCGATGTTGGTCGGATCCTCCGCCCAGCCGACATGTTCGCGCTGCAGGAAGGCGCGCAACGCCGCGCGCCGTACGCCGAGCAGCGGCCGCGCGATCCAGATCCGCCAGTCATAGAGGGTGGCCGGCGCCATGCCGGCGAGACCTCGGCCTGCAAGCTCTCGCCCGTCATTCCGCGCGACTCGCATCAGGACGGTCTCGGCCTGGTCGTCGGCGGTGTGGCCGGTCACGATCACACCGATGCCTTGCGCCTGCGCTGCCTCGGCCAGCAACCGGTAGCGCGCCTCGCGCGCCGCCGCGGGCAGGCCGGCCGACGGCTTGGCGCCGGACCAGTTGAGCGTCCGGTGCGCGATGCCGCGCTCGGCACAAAGCTTTGCCACGCTGCGCGCTTCGACTGCTGCTTCCGGACGCAGGCCGTGGTCGATCGTCACCGCCAGCAGCCGGGCTGTCGGGGCGCTGCGGTCGAGGTGAGCCTTGAGGAGAAGAAGGAGGGCGGTCGAGTCGCTGCCGCCGGACACGGCCGCAAGCGCGCCGTTGGTAAAGTCGATCTGCGAAAAATTCGAAAGGTCAGGCTCGGTATCGAGCATCAATGCATGTCGCGCAAAAGTGGTCCCGGTTCTGGGACAACACGGCAAAGACTAGCACGCCGCCAGCGCCCTCTCCTGCTTGACGCGTTCCTTGAGCGCGGCCGAAATATCGGGATAGCGCTTGCCGATCTCGCCGAAGGTGGCGCAGGCGACATCCTTCTGCTTGAGGCCGACCAGCGACACGCCAAGCTTCAGGAGCATGTCAGGCGCCTTCTTGGCCTTCGGATAGTCCTTGCTGGCGGAGAGGAAAACCTCGGCAGCGTCATGATACTTCTGCTGGCCAAGCAGCGATTCGCCAAGCCAGTAATGCGCGTCCGCCGCCTTGGCGTCCTTCGGGAAGCGGGCGATGTGGTCGCGAAAACCCTGCTCGGCGGTGCTGTAGTCGCCCGACAGGATGAACTGGTAGGAGTTGCGGTAGATCTCTTCCGGGTTGTTGGTGGCAGGCAGCGCCGCCACCACCGTGCCGTCCGACTTGCCGGTCTTAGCCCCGGCAGCCGGCGCCTCGGCGGCGGGAGCCGCACCTTCCGCCGGCGCCGCTGCCTGCGTGTTGCCGCCGGCGTCGATTACATTGCCGTTCTTGTCGACGGTAATGGTGCCGAAGGTCTTGGGCGGCGTGCCGTTGATCACCTTGCCGGGATCGCCGGTCTGCGATTCGACGATGACCTCGCCGACGCTCTGGCCGCCATCCGGCTGCGCGCCGGCATCGGCCGGCGCCTGGTCTGCCGGGGCCTCGGCGACGCCGGTGCCCGCGCCACCGTCCTGCGGCGCGGCCTCCGATTTCTTCTGGGCCGGCGGCTGCCCGCTGGAGCCGCCTTCCAACTGCTGGAAGCGGAACTCGTTGTCTTCCTGCTGCTTGCGCATCTGCTCCTGCATCTGCAGGATCTGGAAGTTGAGTTCCTCGAGCTTGCCGTTCATCTGCCGGAGCTGATCTTCCAGCCCCGCGGCGGCGGTGCCGTCCTGCTGCTGCGCGATCTGTTGCTGCTCCGGCTTCTCCTTCTTGCCGAAAATGCCGAGCGTCGGCAGATGGAAGGAAAAGCCGCTATCCGCGGGTTGTCCGGTGCCGCTCGCGGAAGCCGCGAAGCCTGATACGAGCAGCAGCGCAAGCGTGCCGCTCAAGACCGATCTGAAATGCATGTGCCTCTCGCCGTGAATATCGTGAGCCTGTTCGCGCCTTCCGATCACAGTGGGACCGGCACGACGCCCTCGGCTCTTAGCAGGAGGCGAGACTTCGGCCAAATTTTGTTTCCGGGTTTGTTTCCGGGACCGAAACTGAAAAAGGCGGCCACAAGGCCGCCTTTCGCATGGAAGTGTTGCAATTATGCGACTAAGGCCGCCGTCTTACTCATCAGGAGCCGGCGCCGGAGAGCGTGGTGACGGCGCGGCGATTCTGCGACCAGCAGGAGATGTCGTCGCAGACCGCGACC
The DNA here is from genome assembly GCF_000502275.1 of Mesorhizobium sp. L103C131B0. Lineage (NCBI taxonomy): Bacteria > Pseudomonadati > Pseudomonadota > Alphaproteobacteria > Hyphomicrobiales > Phyllobacteriaceae > Mesorhizobium > Mesorhizobium sp. L103C131B0. Next base: position 19,933 of record NZ_AYXC01000016.1, read on the forward strand.
GGACGTTCCTTGCCGTAGGAAATGGTCTTCAGGCGGCTCGCCGAAACGCCCCTGGCGACCAGGAAGTCGCGGGTGGCGGCGGCGCGGCGGGCGCCGAGAGCCAGATTGTATTCACGCGTGCCGCGTTCGTCGGCATGGCCTTCGACGACGATGGCGTACTGCTTGTACTGGTTGAGCCACTGCGCCTGGCGCGACAGCGTCGTCTGCGCATCGGCGCGGATCGCGGTCGAGTCCGTGTCGAAGAAGATGCGGTCGCCAATGTTGACGGTGAAGTCCTTCGCCGAGCCGGGCGTTGCCGCACCCGCGCCGTTGAGGCCGAGCTCTTCAGCGCTGTTCGGGGTTTTCTTCGAGGCGCAACCGGTGATGGCGAGCATTGCGATCAGGGCGATCATCGCCGGGTTTCTGGTAAGTGCTGCGATACGGCCCATGCCGCCTCTCCTTCGTATTCGAGTGATCGTATTTCGAGTGATTTCGTTGATCACCCAGTAACCACGTTTGGGTTAACCGGCATTCAAGAAATACGGTTAATGTTTGGTTTCGATCGTCCGTCCACGACCTTCAAATCCACGGTCACAGTTGGCGCGGACCCTAGGCGGAAATGCGGCCGAAACGCGACTAATGAATGGAAAAGGGGCCAAACGGGCCCCTTTTTAGCAGGTGTGGCAATTCGGCCGAACCTACTCCAGCAGCGGCGACCAGGCGGGATCCGACGCGAAATTCGCGGTCGGGATCGACTGTTCGTTGCGGCCGGTGAGATCGACGGAAACCAGTTTTGGGCCGCCGGCGGAGTCGCGGAAGAACATCAGCACGCGGCCGTTGGGCGCCCAGGTCGGTCCCTCCTGCTGGAAGCCCGAGGAAAGGATGCGCTCGCCCGAACCGTCGGTCTTCATGACGCCGATCTGGAATTCGCCGCCGGTCTGCTTGGTGAAGGCGACGAGGTCGCCGCGCGGCGACCATACCGGCGTCGAATAGACGCCGTCGCCGAACGAAATGCGGGTCTGGCCCGAGCCGTCGGCGCCCATCACATAAATCTGCGCACGGCCGCCACGATCGGAAGTGAATACCACCTTGCTGCCGTCGGGCGAATAAGAGGGCGAGGTGTCGATGGCGGTCGAGTTGGTCAGCCGGGTGGTCGAGCGGCTTCGCAGGTCCATGGCGAAGATGTTGGAATTGCCGTCATCGCGCAGCAGGCTCATGATCACCTTCTGGCCGTCGGGCGAGAAGCGCGGCGCAAAGGTCATGCCGGGAAAGTTGCCGACCAGTTCGCGCTGTCCGGTCTCGATCTGCAGCAGATAGACCCGCGGCTGGCCGCTTTCATACGACATGTAAGTGATTTCCTGCCGATTCGGCGAGAAACGCGGCGTCAGCACGATCGAGCGGCCATCGGAGAGATAGCGCACATTGGCGCCGTCCTGGTCCATGATGGCGAGCCGCTTCTTACGCGCATTCTTGGCGCCGGATTCGTCGATGAAGACGACGCGTGTGTCGAAATAGCCCTTCTCGCCGGTGAGCTTCTCATAGATCGCATCGGCGATGATGTGGGCGACACGGCGTTGATTTGCGTCGTTGGCGAAAAACTGCTCCCCGGCTATCTGCTGGTTGCCAAAAATATCCCATAGTCGGTACTGGGCGCGGATTCGGCCGTCCGCCTCCTTGCTCACGCTGCCGGTGACCAGCGCCTGCGCATTGATCACCTTCCAGTCGTCGAAACGGGGCTGCGCATCCGGATTGGCGATCTTCTCGATGAAGGCGTTCTTGTCTATCGGTGCGAAGAGACCGGAGCGCTTCAGGTCGGCGGTGACGATCTCGGAAATCTGCGCGCCGAGCCCTCCCTGGAAATCTGGGATGGCGATCGGCATCGGTTCGACATTGCCTTTGTTGACGTTGAGCTCGAGGGTTGCTCGAGCAGGCAAGGTGACGACGGCGTTCATGCCCATCGCCATCGCGGCGACCATCAGGAGCGGCTTGAGGATGGATTTCATGTCTTCTCGCTTCTCTTGCTGATTTCTGGGTGCTCAGGCTACAGGCCAAGCATCGCTCTGGGATCGAAGTTGACGCGAACGTCGGACCAAATGTCATGCTTTCCGGCGGGCACCTGCAGGCCGGCGACATCGCATTTCTGCACAGCGCGAACCGCGCTGCTGTCGAATTGGGGGTTGCCGCTGGACTTCTCGACGGTCGGACGGCCCTCCAGCTTGCCGGAGGCATCCAGGCTGAAACGGATCACCACGGTGAAATCCTCAGAACCCTCAAGCCCAACCGGGAGGGTCCAGCAGCCACCGAGCTGTTCTTCCAATGCCCCTTGCTCGGACTTCGACAGCTTCTGGCCTTGATCCTTGTCGCCGCCTAGCGATGCCTGCTGGGTCGAGCGCTTGGCGCCGCCGCCGGATGGCTTCTGCTTGTCGAGCAAAGCCTTGATGTCAGCCTCATTGAACTGCTTGTCATCCGACTTCGGCTTCGACGACGCTTCCTTGACCGGCTTGTCGGTGTCCTTGCGGTCCGGAGCCTTCGCGCTTTCGGCCTGCGCCGGCTGCGGCTTCGGCCGTGCTTCGGGAGCAGGAGCGGAAGTCGGAAGCTGCGCTTCTTCCAGAGGCTGCTGATCCGATATGGCTTCGGCGACCGCATCGGGCTTCACGCGTGGCTTCGGCTCTATGGCGGCGGTCGTGTCCGGCTGCGGTGTTGGTGCAGGCTCCTTCACCGGGGTCGGCTTCGGTTCAACCTGCTTCACCGGCTCGGGCTTGACCTCTTCCTTCGGCTGCGGCTCCGGCGCCACCTCCGTCGCAGGTGTCGGCTTCGGCGCTTCCTTCGGCTTCGGCGTGTCCTCGGTCTTCGGCTTTTCGGTCGGCGTCGGCGCCGGAGCAGCCGTCGCTGTTTTCTCCACCGGCTTCGGCTTGGGCTCGTCCGTCACCGGCTTGTCGGTATCAACGCTGTTCTCGCCGATCTTCTGTGCATCTGGCACGATGTCGGGACGCTTGGTCGGCATCGGCGCCGGCTTTTCATGCATCACCGCCTTCTTGTCGCCCTGCAGCGTCTGCGCAATGGCTTCCATGGGAACGATGTCGACCGCTATCGACTCGACATCCGTGGACGGCAGCGCGGCCGGCGCCGACAGGGTGAACAGGCCGAAAGCCAGTGCCACCGTATGCAGTATCACCGATGTGGTGAGGCCGGTCTTCATCGTGCGTCTACTGATCCTGTTGCTGCAGTGAAATCAGGCCGATATTCTTGTAGCCGGCGGCCTGGATGAGGGCCATGACCTCCATCGCGGCGCCATAGTTGGTCGCCTTGTCGCCGCGGATGAAGATGCGCTCTTCGTAGCCGGTCTTGGAAATCGCCTGCAGTTTGGCGACCAGCTCTTCCCTTGGGATTTCGGTCTCCTGCAGGAAAATCTTGCCGGCCGCGTCGATCGAAACGGTGATCGGCTGGGTGTCGGCGTTCATAGCCTTGGCCTTAGTCTCCGGCAGGTCGACCGGCACGCCGACCGTCAACATAGGTGCGGCGACCATGAAGATGATCAATAGCACCAGCATCACGTCGACCATCGGCGTGACGTTGATTTCCGACATCAATGCATGGTGGCGGCCGCGCCGCCTGTGTCCGCGTCCGCCGCGTCCTGCCATGCCAACCGACATACCCATCTTCTTACCTCAGCCCTTAGGCGCTACTTTTTCATCGATTTGGCGCGAGAGTATGGCGGAGAACTCGTCCGAGAACCCTTCCATCCGCACGGCGATCTTGTTCGCGTCGGATGACAGCTTGTTGTAGGCGATAACCGCCGGTATGGCGGCGAGAAGACCGATGGCCGTCGCCAGCAGCGCTTCGGCAATGCCGGGTGCAACAACCGCGAGACTGGTGTTCTTCGAACCGGCAATCGCCTGGAACGAGGTCATGATGCCGATGACGGTGCCGAACAGGCCGATGAAGGGTGCGGCCGAACCAGTGGTGGCGAGAAAGCCGAGACGGCCCTCCAGCTTCTCCATCTCGCGCGTCAACGCCAGGTCCATCGCCTTGTCGATGCGGGTCTGCAGGCCGAGCGGCGATTTGGCCCCCTTCTCGAAGCTCTTCTTCCATTCGCGCATGGCGGCGACGAAGATCGCACCCATGCCCGTGGTCTTGCGGTCGGCAAGCGTGCGATAGAGCTCTTCCAGCGACTGCCCCGACCAGAACACCTGTTCGAAGCGATTGAGCGACAGACGCATGCGGGCATAGCTGACCAGCTTGTCGACGATGATCGCCCAGGTCCAGACCGAGGCGCAGAGCAGACCGATCATGACCAGCTTGACCACCCAGCTGGCCTGTGTGAACAGCGCCCAAATCGACAATTGCGCTGCCGGATCGGCGAGTGCGGTAGTTTCCATGCTTCAGTCCTTAAGATTTTCCGGGCATCGCTGGCGGCTGGCCCATGGGCATCCCTTGTGGTCCGTTCGCGCTTGGCTTCCGGATCAACCCCAAAATGCACCGTTGGCGGCCTTTTCAGGGCAAATATTGGTGAAAGGAAGGCGCGCGGATTCTTCCAATCTTCACCGATCTCTTCATGAACCGTTATGGTTAAGGATGGGTTAGGAAATATGGCGCGGCGCATTGCCGCGCCAAGGGACGACGCGGACCATCCATCCACAATCGAATGCGCTGCCGATTGGCCGCCCGTTGCCGGCCGGCAGGCCTGGATATCAGCTTGCTCCTGGTAGAAAGGCCGCGATCCATTCTTTCGGAAAGCGCTTCGGCCGGCCGTTCTCGCCAATGATCGCCGCCTCGACCTTTGCTTCGACCAGAACCTCTGTCCCGCGTTTCAATTGCTGCGCCATGACGATGCGGGCGCCGGAAATATCCTGCGTTGATGTGTCGATGGTCAGGATGTCGTCCATGCGGGCAGGCGAGCGGAAGTCGATCTCCATGCGCCGCACCACCCAGACGATCCGTTCGCCGTGCTTGCCTTCGTGAAGTTCTGTGTGGTGGACGCCCGCCAGCCTGAGATAGTCCGAGCGCCCGCGCTCGAAGAATTCGAGATAGCGCGCATGGTAGACGACGCCGGAAAAATCGGTGTCGGCATAATAGACTCGCGCCATCAGCCGATGGCCGAATTCCGTCAAGGCTCCGGAAAGCCCGGCAGCAAGCGCCGCCGATTCACCATGATCGTCCATCGCGCTTTCCTTTTTGCCCCCGGCGGGGCACCTGTCTTGCCAAAATCACCAGCGCAGCAAACCGGATGGCACTGTTGACGGCGATGATCAAGACCTTGATGGCAGCGCTGCTGGTGCTGGCGGCGTCTGCGCTTCCCGGTCAGGCCGCGACCTTTTCGATGAAGCGCGGCCTCAACCTCGACCAGTGGACGACCTGGGTCGGGGAAGACAAATGGAACGACCGACAAGCCATCCTGCCCTATCCGGAATGGCGCAAGTTCCTCGACGAGGGTGACCTCAAGGCGCTGAAGGCCGCCGGTTTCGACTTTCTGCGCATGCCGGTCGACCCCTCGCCGTTTATGTCGGACCAGACGCTGGCGCTGCGCGACGACCTCTATGCCAGCGTGCGAGACTCGGCGCGCATGATCAACCGGGCCGGTCTGAAAGTGATCGTCGACATGCACCTGATTCCCGCCGGCGGCGGCCGCGAGATCGGCATGGGCCAGGTGATGGACGATCCCGCAACCTTCGACGCCTATGTCGAGGTCGTCCGCAAAATGGCGCGCACGCTGGCCTCCGAGGACCCGGCGCAGGTCGCCTTCGAGCCGATGAACGAGCCGATCGTCGACTGCGACAGCGATGGCGCCAGCCTGTGGCCGGAGCGTCAGCAAAAGCTGTTGGCGGCCGCGCGCGCCTCGGCCACCAGGCTGACGCTGATCCTGACCGGCGCCTGTTATTCCAGTGCGGCTTCGCTGGTCAGGATCGACCCAAAGTCGATCCCCGACGACAACATCATCTGGACCTTCCACTCCTACGACCCGTTCCTGCTGACGCATCAGGGCGCGACCTGGGCCGGCGATTTCATTCTCTATGTTACCGGCCTGCCCTATCCGCTGACCGCGGTGCCGCGCGCCGAGCTCGATGCGACGCTGGATGCGATCCGCGCCAAGATAAAAGCCGAGGCGCCACGGACCAGACGGAACGGCCTGCTCGCCTATCTCGATGAACAAGTCGCCAGCATGGACACGGACGAAAAGCTGCTCGGCGTCATGGATGCGCCGTTCGAAAAGGTCGAGGCCTGGGCGAAGGCCAACGCCATCAAGCCGGAAAACATCACGCTGGGCGAGTTCGGCATGATCCGCCAGGAATATGGCAATCCCTATGTGATGCCGCCCAAATACCGCGCGGCCTATGTCAAGGACATGATCGCGCGCGCCGAGGCGCATGGCTTCTCATGGTCGGTGTGGAGTTTTGGCGGCGCCTTCGGCATCGTCGACGCTTTCAACGGCGAAAAGGCCGAACCCGCCGTGATGGATGCGATCCGCTCGCTCCATTAGCCCTAGGGCATGTCGAGATTCAGGTCAGGCCGAGTCGAAAATGAGGGGTCCGAAAACCGGAACGGAGCGGACTTTGGTCCGTGACTACCGGAAGCGCAGGAACACCTCATTTGCAGGCCGGCATCACCTGAATACCGGCATGCCCTAACCGAGGTCGATCTGCAGGATCTCCGGCCGCATGCCAAAGCGCACCGGCGCGATGCTGAAGCCGAGTCCGCCTGACACGATCAAATTGCGGTCATTCTCGACGACATGGCCATAGGCAAAGCGGTTGCCGAAGCGGGACGGCACCACCGGTGAATAGCCGAACAGCCTGACCTGCCCGCCATGTGTGTGGCCCGACAGCGTCAGCGAAACCCGCCACGGCACTTTCGGGAAAATGTCAGGCTCATGCGCAAGCAGGATGATCGGTGCCTGGTCGGTGATCTTGGCCAGCGTGCCGCCGAGATCGTCCAGGCCTTCAAATTTGTCGCGGCCTGCGGCCTTGTTCGGTAACAGTGCCAGCTGGTCGGCGAGCCCGGCGATCCAGAAGCCGTATCCATCCTTTTGCAGGCGCACGGCGTCGTTCTCCAGAACCGAGATGCCGGATTCCTCCAATGCCTTGCGCGCCACAGTCCCCGCTCCGGCCTGCTGCGCGAAAGGATCGTGCCACCAGTCGTGATTGCCGAGGATCGACAGGACGCCGAGTGGCGCCTTCAGTCCGGACAAGGCCGTCGCCCATTCATGGGCTTCCATCCGGTGCATCAGCAGGGACATGCCTGAGATGTAGTCGCCGAGCAGTACGATCAGGTCGGGCTGCAGCGCGTTTGCATCCTCGACGAGCGAAGCGATCCGCTCAGGCGTCATCCAGGGACGGCAGGCGTGAATATCGGCAAGTGCTACGACGCGCAGCTTGAGATCTGCAGGCCAATGCGGCGGCGTCAGCCGGTAGCGCTTCACATGCGTCAACAGCATCGGCTCGATGCCGACCGCATAGGCACTGAGCGAAGCCAGCGAGAGGAACGAACCTCCGGCGAATTTCAGGAACCCGCGTCTGGTGATCACTTTTCTGGCTCCGACCTTGATCGGAGCAGTTCGCGCCGACACTACGACGCCCGATAGCATCCAGGAATGCGCCTTCACGCTGGCAGGCTTGAGGAAATTCTGCGCAGACAGCCCGTTCCGGAGGACAAATCTCCGTTACTCTTCCTGGAACAGGTTGATCTGCTGCTGCGCCAGATCCTTCGGTGCGTCGAGGCCGAGATGGCGCCAGGCATTGGCGGTCAGCACGCGGCCGCGTGGCGTGCGTTGGATGAAACCCTGCTGGATCAGATAGGGCTCGATAATGTCCTCGATGGCGTCGCGCGGCTCGGACAGGCCGGCGGCGATGGTTTCGATGCCGACCGGCCCACCACCGAAATTGCGCGCGATCATCGAGAGATAGCGGCGGTCGAGCGCGTCGAGGCCGAGCGCGTCGACCTCCAGCCGCGTCAGGGCTTCGTCGGCAACCTGCTTGTCGACGTGACCGTCGCCGGCAACGGAGGCGAAGTCGCGCACCCGGCGCAGCAGCCGGCCGGCGATGCGCGGCGTGCCGCGGGCGCGACGTGCGATCTCCAGCGCGCCATCGTCGCCAAGCGGCATTTGCAGGATGCGGGCGCCGCGCCGCACGATCTGCTCCAGTTCCTCGACAGAATAGAAATTGAGCCGCACCGGAATGCCGAAACGGTCGCGCAGCGGGTTGGTCAAAAGGCCGAGCCTGGTGGTGGCGGCGACGAGCGTGAAGCGGGCAAGATCGATCTTGACCGAGCGTGCCGCCGGACCTTCGCCGATGATCAGGTCGAGCTGGAAATCCTCCATCGCCGGATAGAGGATTTCCTCGACCGCCGGATTGAGCCGGTGGATCTCGTCGATGAACAGCACATCGCGGTCTTCGAGATTGGTGAGAAGTGCGGCGAGATCGCCGGCCTTGGCGATCACCGGGCCGGAGGTCGAGCGGAAATTGACGCCGAGCTCGCGCGCCATGATCTGCGCCAGCGTTGTCTTGCCAAGCCCCGGCGGCCCGACGAACAGCACATGGTCAAGCGCCTCGCTGCGGCCCTTGGCGGCCTCGATGAAGACTTTGAGATTGGCCCGCACTGCGGCCTGGCCGACGAAATCGGCGAGCGTCTGCGGCCGCAAGGTCTGCTCAGCATCCTCGCCGCGCTTTTCCGGGGCAATGAGGCGGGGTGAAAGGCTCATGCGGCCTTCCTCGCACAGGGCAAAGGACCGGACAAGCAATCACTCACCGCGCCAGTTCCTTCAGCCCGAAACGAATGAGCTTCGAGGCATCGGCGTCCTCGCCGGCCGTCTTCAGCGCCGCCGCGACAGCATTGGCTGCTGTGTCGCGCGAATAGCCGAGATTGACCAGCGCCGAGACGGCGTCGGTAATCGGCGCCGGCGCCACGCCTTCGCCGAGCTCCTGCTTAAGGCCGATGGTGCCGGAGGCGGTTCCGGCATAGGCCGGCGCCTTGTTCTTCAACTCGGTGACGATGCGCTCGGCCACCTTCTTGCCGACGCCGGGCGCGCGGCTGACCATGGCGATGTCGCGCAGCGCGATCGCATTGGCGAGGTCTGCCGGCGCCAGCGTCGACAGGATGGCCAGCGCCACCTTGGCGCCGACGCCTTGCACATTGCTCATCAACAGCCGGAACCATTCGCGCTCAAGCACCGACTGGAAACCGTAGAGCCGGATCATGTCCTCGCGCACATAGGTCTCGATGAACAGCACCACCGCCTCGCCGGGCGAAGGCAGCGCGGCCAGCGTGCGCGCCGAGCAATAGGCGACATAACCGACGCCGTGCACATCGACGAGGCAGAAATCCTCGTCGATCTCGTCCAGCGTGCCTTTCAATTTGCCGATCATGCCAGATCTTTCATGGAAGAAGGGGCTTTCATGGGTGTGTTTCCGGAGAGATGATGTCGAGCTCCGGGAAATAGCTGCGGTAGCGAGCAGCGTCGCGGGTCAAGAGGCGGTGCCCGGCAACGGTCGCATGGGCGCCAATGAAGAAATCGGGCAAGGTACGCTCCCGCACGCCGCCCGCCCGGCGGTAGCGCGAATGCGTAACACCGGCAAGAAAAGCCGCGTCCCAAGGCAGAGGCTCGCGACCGATCTCGAGCGTTTCGACTGCCTTTCGAAGCGCCGTCTCCGTCGCGATCAGCGGTGCCAGTTCGGACCAGACAATCGTGTTGACCACCAATGCGCCGTCGCGGCGGCAGGAAACAATCGCCGACGCCGACCATTTTGTATTGGGTCCGGCCGGGCCCCAGACGTCGATGAGGACATTGGTGTCAATCAACGTCGAGATCTTCACGCGGCCCCCTCAACCATTCCATATATTCGTCGGCAGTCATGCCACCCAGATCCAGGGATCCCTCCATCCGGTCAAGCACCTCGCTGAACCTGCGGGCTGCCTCCTCTTCAGACAGATTTTCGGTGACGGCCACAAGACGGGCGCCATCGTCGGTGGCGACAAATTCCACCTCGGAACCAGGCCCGATGCCCAGATGGTCCCTTATCTGCTTGGGTATCGTGACCTGCCCTTTGGTGGTGACACGCATGGTAATACCTCTCAGGTATTACTTACTGCCTTACCGTGAACAAGTCAAGAACACGCCTAACCGGCCAGCGCCATCCTGTAGGCGACGCTTTGCCGGTGATGCGCGTGGCAGATGGCAATAGCCAACGCGTCTGCGGCATGTTCGGTGTCGAAAACGGCTTTCGGCAACAGCACCTTTACCATCATGTGGATCTGCTTCTTGTCGCCATGGCCAACGCCGGTCACCGCCTTCTTGACGGCATTGGGGGCATATTCGGCGACGACAAGGCCGGCGCGCGCCGGCACCAGCATGGCTATGCCGCGCGCCTGGCCGAGCTTCAGTGTCGCCACCGCATCCTTGTTGACGAAGGTTTGCTCGACGGCCGCCTCCTGCGGCATGGCCGCGTGCAGGATCTCGGCCAGCCCGTCATGCAATTGGCAGAGCCGTGTCGCCAGCGCCGCCTTGTCGTCGGAGCGTACAGTGCCGGAGCTGATAAAGCGCAGCGAGTTGCCGAGGCTCTCGACGATGCCCCATCCGGTGCGCCTCAGCCCCGGATCGATACCGATGATGCGAATCGCTTCCCTCATGCGCGAAGTCTACCTCCGGCGCACAGCGATGTCAGGGAAATGTGAACAAACCGGAAACGGGAAGCGTTTAACCTCGAGCGAAAGCCGTATTCAGCAGCGTGATCTGGTCGGAAACCGGATTGGCGCGGCGGCTTGTTACCGGCGTCTCGGCAAACGCGCCGCCATAGATCTCTTCGTCCATGCGGCGCACCAGCGCCTGCAGGCGCAGCGAGCGGGTGACGAGGTCGAGGAAATCCTTCGGCAGTTCGCCCCAGCCGACCGCTTCGTCATGCGCCGAGGCGGTGTCGAGACGCACCTTGGATTTTTCCGAAGCGACCTGGTCGCGGGTCATCTCGCCGGAGTTTGCCGCCCGCTGCAAAAGCAGCCAGGAGGCGACCTGCATCAGCCTTGTGGTCAGCCGCATCGATTCGGCCGCATAGAGCGTCGCCGCCAGTCTGGACAGCTTCTTGGCCTCGGCCCGGCCCTTGCCGTCGAGATATTCCGCTGCTTGCTCAACCAGGCCCATTCCTTCCTGGTAGAGCGGTTTGAAGGATTGGGAGAAAACCCGGCGTTCCGCCAGCTTGATGGTTTTCGCGCTGCCCTTCGAAGGCTCGTTCATCGATACGCCCCTGCACTGCCCCGTCGGCTGATTCGGCTTCATCGCCGTAACGCCGGCACCCTAGATGACTGAAGCTTGAAAATGCGCTTCGCCGCCGGTGAAGGCAAGCACATGTTTAACAAACGGTTAACGCCTGCGCAGGGGCGCCAAGCGGACCAGAAGCAGACAAAAAAAGAGCCGCGGATAAGGCGGCTCTCAGGAGTTTAACAGGGAGGCGTCAAACGAAGTGGCTCCAACCACTCGGTAAGAATCCAGATCACTGGATGGACATAGTAAACACCTGTAAAGCTTAATGAACCCTTAACGGCGCGGACATTTCTTGATCGACCGCTGCCCTTCTGTGCCGTATCAGCACAACGGCCCCCTAAGCCTGATCGTCGGCTTGTTCATGCCTTCTTCCACACAGCCGGCAAGGAAATGAAGGCGAACAGCAGCATTGCCGCATAAAAGCCCATCGAGGAGGAAGCCAGCACCGGCTCGATCTCCGGATGGCCGGCAAGTTCAAGGTAAAGCCCGATCATCAGTGCGATGCCGCAGATTGCCGTCAGCCAGAAATGCACGACCGCAATCGTCTTTTGCCCGACCGCTGGAAACAGGTGGTAGAAGAAAGCAAACACCGCCGACATCAGCCAGCCCGCCACCATGGTGTGCGCGTGGGTCGGCATCTGCCCATGGTCATTGGAGATCGCCATATGCAGGCCGAGCGCCATGCCGCACAGGGAATAGATGACGGCCAGGGGTGAAGAAATTTCGTGCTACGCCTTGCATGGGATACCCTCGTTGGTTGCTGCAGACTTGGTCCGACCGCGCGCGGCCAAAATGGAGCGTCGGTCTTAGTCCCCGCAGGTTTCAGGATCATGCCGCGAACCAGCCAATGCCGACACGGCGTCTATCCGGCAAATGCCGGGTATTGTGCGGGCTGGCGGTAAAATCCGGCGACGGCGCCACCGCAACAAGCCGGCACCCACGCGGCATCTTCTGGATACATGTACGGAGATAATCCGCCCTCCTTCGGAAGCAGACGCGCGAAAGCAGCGTTTACCCCCGGAACGATGCACAAGGAGCGGCAATGGACTGGTATTCTCTCTTCAAATTCCTGCATGTCATGGCAGCGATCCTCTGGCTCGGCGGCGGTTTCGCCATGCTGCTGGTTTCGATACTCGCCGATCGCGCCGGCGACGACGAGACGCTGATGGTCATGCTGAGAACGACGGACAAACTCGGCTTGCGTCTGTTCGTGCCGGCGTCTATCGCGACCCTGGCTTCTGGTCTGGTGCTGACTTCGCTATGGACCGGCTTCTCCGACCTTTGGGTCGTCATCGGCCTTTGCGGCTACGCCGCCGCGTTTCTGACCGGTATCCTCGTGCTGAAGCCTTCGTTCGAAAAGCTTGCCACAATGCTTGCCGCGGACGGCATGACCCCGGCTGCCATATCGTTTGGGCGCCGCATGATACGGATCGTCAAGTTCGATTTCGTCATCATGATCGTCGTCGTCGCCGACATGGTGCTGAAGCCGACCGCGCACGACATCGCCACTCTCGGCGCAATGGCGGTCGTGGTCATGGGTGGTGCATCGCTGACCTTTGCGAGCGCCCCGCGAACCAAACCGGCAGCGGCCTGAGCGGGATTTAGAGCAGGCCGGCGATCCCGTCCCAAAGCAGCTTGACCGCGACCACGGCCACGGTCGCGTAGGTGAAGGGATAAAAAATCTCCGGCCGCATGCGCCGCACCAGCCAGGCGCCGGCGATGGTGGCCAGCGGCGCCAGCGGCATCAGCACGGCCGACGCCGTCAGGTTGGCGGTGTCGAACTGGCCAAGCGCGAAGTAGGGGATCAGCTTCAGCGCGTTGGTGGCGGCAAAGAAGATCGCCGATGTCCCCGACAGCACCTTCGGATCGAGCCGGATCGGCAGCGCATAGACCTGGAAGGGGGGCCCGCCGACATGGGCGACGAAGCTGGTGAAGCCGGCGACGGTGCCCCAAAAGGCGGCGGCGATGCGGTTGGCCGCCGCCGCATGGTCGGAACCGTGGCGGAACTGGAGATAGAGCCAGCGCAGCACGAAGATCAGCGCGACAGCGCCGACGATCAGCCGCACCATCTCTTCGGTTACGAGCGCTGCCGTCAGCCAGCCGAGCCCAATGCCGATCATCGCGCCCGGCATCATGTCGACCAGCATCTTTCTGTCATACACACCCCACCACGTCCACACCGAAACGATGTCCATCAGGCACAGGATCGGCAGCAGGATAGCCGCCGCCTGCACCGGCGGCATGGCCACCGCCATCAAAGGCACGCCAACGAAGCCGACAGCGCCGCCGAAGCCGCCTTTCGACAGCCCGACAAGTATCACCGCCGGAATGGCGGCGGCATAAAACCACGGATCGGCGAGCAGACCTGACATGAGCTGGAAATGCTGGAGGGAAGACGATTGCCCTGCAATAGCCCAGAAACCCTTGCGCCGCGACCGGGAAAATGCCGGCCGTGTCGATCAACTGTGCGTAAAGCGACGGTTCCGGATTTGCGGCAAGATCATCGCCGATGCATAAGGGCGCCGTCCCCGCTGCATCAGGTTTTGGCCCCAGGTTTTTGACCCCCAGGTTTTTGACAATGAGCGAACCCCACATCCGCCGCGCCGAAGCGGCCGACCTGTCTGCCATCGTAGTCATGCTCGCCGACGATCCGCTTGGCCGCAGCCGCGAGGATGCGACCGAACCACTCGCCAAGGCCTATCGCGACGCCTTTGCCGCCATCGACGCCGACCCCAACCAGTTTCTTGCCGTGATGACGGATAGCGGCCGCGTCATCGGCACGTTGCAGATCAGCTATCTCGCCGGGCTGTCGCTGCAGGGCGCCTTGCGCGGCCAGATCGAGGCTGTGCGCGTCGCCGCGGACCGGCGCGGCGAAAGGCTGGGGCAGCGTTTGCTGGAATGGGCGGTCGAACAGTGCCGCGAACGCGGCTGCAAGATTGTCCAGCTGACCACCAACAAGAGCCGCCAGGACGCGCATCGCTTCTATGACCGGCTCGGCTTCAAGGCCAGCCACATCGGCTACAAGCTGGAGCTTAATTCAGTGGCGGCGGACGGCGCCGGATCGGCTGCGCCTTGATGATGGCGGTGCTGGTCTCCGCCTTGTCGGCGATGCGGTCGAGAAGCTTGTCGAGCTCGCCGATGGAGCGTACGTAGAGCCGGGCCACGAAACAGTCGTCGCCGGTGACCTTGTCGCATTCGCCGAATTCCGGGATCTCCTCGATCAGCTTCTGGACAATATGCAGCTTGCCCGGCAGTGGCCGCACCCGCACGATCGCCTGCAGCGGAAACCCCAGCGCCTCCGGGTCGATCTCGATGGTGAAGGCGCGGATGACGCCGCGTTCCTCGAGCCGCCGCAGCCGTTCCGAGACGCTCGGCGACGACAGCCCGACCTGCTGCGCCAGATCCTTCAACGAAGTCCGCGAATCCAGGATCAGGATGTCGAGAAGCTTTCTGTCCAACTCGTCCAGCATTTTCATCTCCTCGCAAAAGGGCAGCGCGCGCCTTATTAAATAAGGTGTTGTACCCTTATCACCTTTCATAGGGCATATAAACCCTCAAGGCGGCATGAGATTATGGCCTCAACAGATAGAGGTATTGTCATGGACAACACGGTACGCGGCACGATCGAGATGACGGCGGCGATGACGATCGTCGGCACGATCGGCTGGTTTGTCGTCATGTCGGGCCAGCCCGTCATGGACGTGGTGTTCTGGCGCTGCGCCTTCGGCGCGGTGGCGCTGCTGATCACCTGCGCGGCACTCGGGCTGCTGCGCGGCAGGCTGACGCTGCGCATTGTTGCCATCGCCGCTCTTGGCGGCGCGGCCATTGTCATCAACTGGCTGTTGCTGTTCAGCGCCTTCTCCCGCGCCTCGATCTCGATTGCCACGGCGGTCTACAACACGCAGCCCTTCATGCTGGTCGGCTTCGGCGCGCTGTTCTTCGGCGAGCGGCTGACCCTGGCCAAGCTGACCTGGCTCGGCATCGCCTTCGCCGGCATGCTGCTGATCGTGCAGACAGGGCCCGATGCGGGTGTCGGTTCCGGCATAACCGGCACAGATTATGTCGTCGGCATCGTCATGGCGCTCGGAGCGGCCTTCTTCTGGGCTGTCGCGGCAATCGTCGCCAAGAAGCTCAAGGGCACCCCGCCGCATCTGATCGCGCTGATCCAGGTCTGCGTCGGCGTCGTCATGCTGGCGCCCTTCGCCAACCTCTCGCATTTGCCCCCCGATGCCTGGAGCTGGGCCATGCTGGCCACGCTTGGCGTCGTTCACACCGGCCTGGTGTACATATTGATGTACGCCGCCATCCAAAAACTGCCGACGCATCTGCAGGGGTCGCTGTCCTTCATCTATCCTGTCGTTGCGATCCTGGTCGATGTCATGGCCTTCGGCCACCGGCTGCATCCGGCCCAGCTCGTCGGCGCAGCCGCCATCCTGATCGCCGCCGCCGGCATGAATCTCGGCTGGACTTTGTGGAGGGCCAAATCGCCGGCCGAAAGCCCGCAAGCCGTCAAATGAGCCGCAGAGCGTCGGCTCGCCGGCGATCGTAAACCAAAGCCAGCGCATCGATCCCCGCCCGCCTGTTCAAGGCGGGCGCTTTGTTCTATGCCGCAATGCAACCATCTTCGCCCGGCATAGGCGAAACCCGGGATCGAAAGCCAATGAACGACGCAACACCCCCCAACCGCTGCCGCATCGTGCTGATCGCACCCAAGGACGCTCCGGCGCAGCGCATTGCGGCTGCCTTCGACGGCGGTGATATCGCTTCGCTGATCCTGCCTGAGAACGGCATGGACGAGGCTGCCTTCCAGGCCTTTGCAGAACAGATCGTACCGGCGGCGCAAGCGGCCGGCATCGCCGTCATCATCGCCGGCGATACCCGCATTGCCGGCCGTGTCCAGGCCGACGGCATTCATGTCGAGGTTTCCAAGGACGCGCTCGCCGAGACCATCGAACACTTCCAGGGCAAGATGATGGTCGGCGCCGGTGGCGCCAAGACGCGCGACGACGCGCTGGAACTCGGCGAAACCAGACCCGACTACATCTTCTTCGGCCGCTTCGGCTACGACAACAAGCCGGAACCGCATCCGCGCAACCTGTCGCTCGGGCAATGGTGGGCGGACGTGATTGAGATCCCTTGCATTGTCATGGCCGGTTCCGCCATCGCCTCGGTAGAAGCGGTGGCCGCCACTGGCGCCGAGTTCGTGGCGCTGTCCAGCGCCGTCTTTGCCGAAGGCGCCGATCCGAAGGCGGCGATTGCCGCCGCCAATGCGCTGCTCGACCAAACCGCGCCGCGCTTCGAGGGCTGACGTGCGCCGACATGGACTTCCTCTCGCGGTTCTCGTTGCGGCGTTGATGAGCGGGGCAGCGATCGCGGCGGAGACCGTTCCGCTGCCGCAGCCGAGGCCGGACACCAGCGCACCCGCCCTCAGCGTGCCGGATGCGGTCGCCCCCGATGCGGGTGCCCCAAAAGCCGGTGCCACGGATTCCGGCGTCCATATCGACAAGCCGATCGACACCCCGCTGCCGCAGCCGGCGACAACCGCGCCGCTGCCGTCGGCCGACGCGATCAACCCCGAACGTTTCGGCGCCAAGCCGGCGGACCCCGCCTATGGCGCTTTCCAGCGCGGCCTTTACAAGACGGCCTACAATCTGGCGTTGGTGCGGGCTCAGAATGGCGACCCGGCGGCGCAAACGCTGGTGGCCGAGATCCTGTCGCGCGGGTTGGGCGTGCCGCTCAACCCAGCGGAAGCCGCCAAATGGTATGCGCAGGCCGCCGAGCAGGGGATTCCTGAATCGCAGTTCCAGTATGCGCTGATGCTGCTCGACGGCCGCTACGTCAAGAAGGACGAGAAGGGAGCTTATGCGCTGATGCAGGCCGCCGCCGAGGCCGGCAACCGGCTGGCGCAGTTCAACTTCGCGCAATTGCTCGTGCAGCAGGATCCGGGCGATGCCGGCATCGCCAGGGCTGTGCCTTATTATGAGCGTGCCGCGGCGACAGGGCTTGCCGACGCCCAGTATGCGATGGCGCAGGTCTATGCCAATGGCGTCGGCGGCAAGACCCGCGACGATGCAAAGGCCCGCAGCTTGCTGGCACAGGCTGCCAGGCAGAACTACGACACCGCGCAGATCGATCTTGCCGCCTGGATGATCGAGGGCCGGGGCGGTGTTCGCGACCTGAAATCCGGCTTCAACTGGATGAAGCAGGCAGCTGAAGGCGGCAATGTCGCTGCCCAGAACCGGTTGGCAAAGCTCTATATGGGCGGCATCGGAACCGACCCCGACCTGATCCTGGCCGGGGCATGGTATGTGGTCGCCCGCCGCGCCGGCCTTATCGATCCGGAGATGGACGATTTCCTGCAAGGGCTGACCGACGATCAGACAAAGCAAGCCTTGCAGAAGGCCAACCGCCTGCCCTGACACGCAACGTCACTGTGTATGATCCAGCACGACCTTGCCGAAGGGAGAGCCGTGTTCGAGATGGCGAAAGGCCTGCGCTGCCTCTGCCCATGGGAAGACCCGGTCGATCACCGGCCGCAGCCGATTGACGGCGAGCGCCCGGTTCATCGCTTCGAAGGACTCGCGCGAGCCGACCGGTATGCCGCGTGCTTTCACCTGGCGGCGGAAGATGTCGAGCGGATTAATCACCCCTTCGCTGCCGCCGAGATAGCCGATGACGTTGATCTGGGCGCCGCGCGCCGACGCCTTGAGCGACTGCGCGAAACTTTGGGGACCACCGACTTCGATGATGTGGTCCGCGCCGCGGCCATCGGTCAGCGCCAGCACGGCCGACGACCAATCCGGATTGTCGCGGTAGTTGACGCCATCATGCGCGCCAAGCCCCTTCGCCCGGGCAAGCTTCTCATCGCTGCTCGACGTAACAATGACGCGCGCGCCGGCCGCCCTTGCCAACTGCACGGCAAACAGCGACACGCCGCCGGTGCCGAGGCTGAGCACGGTTTCGCCTGGCTTGAGCTTGCCCTCGGTGAACAACGCATGCCAGGCAGTGACCGCGGCGCAAGGCAACGTCGCCGCCTCGACATCGCTGAGCTGCGCCGGGGCGATGACCGCCGCCTGTTCGTCCAGCCGGGCGAATTCGCTTAGCAGCCCATCGATGGGGCCACCGCGCTGGTATGAGGGTTCGGCCATGGCGAAGCTGCCGCCGACCCATCGCTGCCAGAACGTGCCGCAGACCCGGTCGCCGACCTTGAAGCGGCTGACCTCGGAGCCAAGCGCAACGACCTCGCCGACGCCGTCGGAAAGCGGCACCAGCGGCAAGGGGAATGTCGTGTGATAGCTGCCGCGCGCGATCTCGACATCGCGGTAGTTGAGCGCCGTGGCCCTGACCTTGACGATCATCTCCTGGCGGCCGGGTTCCGGCATTGGCCGTTCGACCATCTTGAGATTGTCGATGCCGCCTGGGCTCTGCAGTTCGATTGCCTTCATTGTCGTCCTCCTTTCGTTTGAAAGGAAAATTGCTTGCCAGGCGATGGATTTCAAATTCATAATGTTTACAATGATTATGCCTACGAGACATGGTTCTGGCTATGCTTGAGGAATTGCGCACGCTCGCCCTGTTTGCCGAGGAGGGCTCGATCCAGAAGGTCGCCCGGCGCCTGCCGCTGACCCAGCCGGCTGTGACCCGGCAAATCCAGCGGCTGGAGGACATGCTTGGCACGACGCTGCTCGACCGCCGGCAAAAGCCGCCGCGACTGACGCCGACGGGGCTGGAAGTGCTGGCGCGCGGCCGCGATATCATCGCTTCCGTAGAAGCGCTGAAATCCTTCGCCGGAAAGACCGAGCCGGAAGGACTGTTCCGCCTGGGTCTCGCCCATGGCCTCTCGGACCGCGACATCGCCGGGGCCATCGCCAACGCCGCGGCGGCGTTCCCGAAAGTGTCGCTACGGCTCAAGACCGGCTGGAGCGCCGAACTGATCGATCAATTCGAACGCGGCGAGCTCGATGTGACGATTGTTCTGCGATCGTCGGATAAGCCAGGTCCGGAAGCGCTTGGCACTGAACGTCTTGGCGTCATAGCTGCGTCCACCGTCCCCGATCCGGAAGACGGTGGCCGGACACCCATGCCGTGGGTGCTTAGTCCGGCCCCTTGCGACGCGCGCCAGAAACTCATGTCCGTTCTGGTCGGCGGAAGGCGTTATTTCGAGATCGCGGCGGAGATACAGGATCCGGCCTTGCAGATGGAATGGGTCCGTCGGGGGCACGGCCTTGGGCTAGTGCCGTTGCGTCTTGCAAGGCGCGGACTTCCCGACGGCCTCATGCTGGTCAACACGGAAGATGTCGACCTTTCCTTGCAGGTCGCCGCACTTCGTTCGCCTCATCTCAACCGGCTGACTGAGGCTGCGGATGCCATAGTCGAGGCCGTCGGCAAAGTCATTGCAGCCCAGGTTTGAGGCTACCAGCCGCTGTCGGGCGATCTGGCATCCCTTGCCTCTCCTGCCGATTTGTGGTCTTGGGGGCCCGAAATCGCTTGTCCAGCGACCATCCCCATACCAACGGCCAAGCCGTTGGTAGCATCCCGGATCAATCTCATCATGGCCAAGATCAATGGCAACGAAATCCGTCCCGGCTATGTCATCGAGCACGATGGCGGCCTTTGGGTGGCGGTCAGGACCAACACCGTCAAGCCCGGCAAGGGCGGTGCCTACAACCAGGTCGAACTGAAGAACCTGATCAACGGCACCAAGCTCAACGAGCGCTTCCGCTCGGCCGA
This sequence comes from Mesorhizobium sp. L103C131B0, assembly GCF_000502275.1. Taxonomy (NCBI): domain Bacteria; kingdom Pseudomonadati; phylum Pseudomonadota; class Alphaproteobacteria; order Hyphomicrobiales; family Phyllobacteriaceae; genus Mesorhizobium; species Mesorhizobium sp. L103C131B0. The sequence goes on from NZ_AYXC01000016.1 coordinate 39,887, forward strand.
GACCGTCGAGCAGATCCGGCTCGATCTGAAGGATTTTTCCTTCCTCTACGCCCAGGACGACGCGCTGGTGTTCATGGACACGCAGAGCTACGAGCAGCTCGAGCTGGCGAAGGATTTCGTCGGCGACCGCGCCGCCTTCCTGCAGGACGGCATGATGGTGACGGTCCAGCTCTATGAGGACAGGCCGATCGGCATTTCGCTGCCCGACCAGGTGACGCTGACCATCACCGAGGCCGACCCGGTGGTGAAGGGCCAGACGGCCGCGTCCTCGTACAAGCCGGCGGTGCTGGAAAACGGCATCCGCGTGCTGGTGCCGCCATTCATCGGCGCCGGCGAACGCATCGTCGTCGACACCAACGAACTCACCTACATGCGCCGCGCAGACTGACGCGTAGGCAGGAACAGATACGATGGCACGCTCCGCACTTCTCAATGTCATGGTCCAGGCCGCCATGAAGGCCGGCCGCTCGCTGTCGCGCGATTTCGGCGAGGTGCAGAACCTGCAGGTGTCGATGAAGGGACCGGGCGACTATGTCAGCCAAGCCGACCGCAAGGCCGAGGACATCCTGTTTGCCGAACTGTCGAAGGCACGGCCGGGCTATGCCTTCCTTATGGAAGAGCGCGGCATGATCGCAGGGGACGACGACCAGCACCGTTGGATCGTCGACCCGCTCGACGGCACCACCAATTTCCTGCACGGCATTCCGATCTTTTCCATCTCGATCGCGCTGGAGCGACAGGGCCAGTTGGTCGCCGCCGTCATCTACAATCCGGCAATGGATGAGCTCTACACCGCCGAGCGCGGCGGCGGCGCCTTCATGAACGATCGCCGGCTGCGCGTTGCCGGCCGCAGCAAGCTCACCGACTGCGTCATCGGCTGCGGCGTGCCGCATCTCGGCCGCGGCCAGCACGGCAATTTCCTCGTCGAGTTGCGCAATGTGATGGCCGAGGTCTCGGGCGTGCGCCGCCTGGGTTCCGCCGCGCTCGATCTCGCTTATGTCGCCGCAGGCCGCATGGACGGCTTTTGGGAAACCGGCCTGTCGGCCTGGGACATTGCCGCCGGCCTGCTGCTGATCCGCGAGGCCGGTGGCTTCGTCTCCGACATGGATGGCGGCCAGGATATGCTCGAGGCGGGTTCGCTCGTCGCTGGCAACGAGGTCATCCAGCGCGCGCTGCTCAAGGCGGTGAAGAAGCCGCTTTCGGCGCGCTGATCACTTGGCATGCCGGCGCGGCGCGCTGAAGCGCCGCAGTCGCAAAACCGCAATCAAAGCTTGAAATACTGCCCGGCGGCCGCCCAGATAAGGGTGACGCAGGATCTTTTATGACGAGCATACCTTCACTATCCTCGCGAGAAGCGCAGCCAGACCAGCCAATTGAAATCCCTTTTGTCGGGCGTTGGCACTATTCGCGTGCGGAGATGATCGCCGATGGCATCGTCCACGCGGTCGGCATCGTGCTGGCGATAGCCGCCGGCTCGGCGTTGCTGGCGCTGGCCGCCTTCCATGCCGGTCCCGGCGAATACATCGCCGCCGCCTTCTTCGTGGTGTCGCTGCTGACTGTGCTGTCGATTTCGCTGACCTACAATCTGTGGCCGGTGACGTCGCCGGCGAAGTGGATCTTGCGGCGCTTCGATCATGCGGCGATCTATCTCCTGATCGCCGCGACCTACACGCCCTTTCTGGCCCAGCTCGACGGCTCGCCGCTGGCGCTGCCGATGATTGTCCTTGTCTGGACCGCTGCTTTGACCGGCATTGCCATGAAAGTGTTCCTGCCCGGCCGCTTCGATCGTCTGGCCATTGTCTTCTATCTCGCCACCGGCTGGAGCGGCGTCGTCCTGGTCAAGCCGCTGGTGGCGACGTTGCCGACGACCTCGATCGCGCTGATTGTCGCCGGCGGCATCGTGTACTCCTGCGGCGTCATCTTCTTCGCCTGGAAACGCCTGCGCTTTCACAATGCCCTCTGGCACGGCTTTGTCGTCACCGGCGCCGGGCTGCATCTTGCCGCCATGGTCGACTGCCTGGTCGTCAACCGCCTCTGAACGGCGTGGTGCGGCCCGACAGTCGGGCAATATTGCCAAGCGCCATTCAATTTGGTCACAATTCCGTTTAGAGTCGCGAATTACGTGATCGGCGGCACTGGAGCAGTTCCAGGGAAGTATGAGCGGCTTCCCGTTCGGAATTGCGTCAAGGCAAATAGAGCATCGGAAACGGGGCACGGATGGCTTTTCTCAGATCCTTCGGCGTGGGCAGGCGTTCTGATGTCCTGATGTACGATCCGCACAAACTATCGAGCCCGCAGGTCTTCCTCCTGACCATGGTCATCTTCCTGGTCATCGTCGCCTTCATCGCCGCCATCCTCACCCGCCAGATCTCGACCGCTTTCGGGAGCAATCCCGGCCTCAACGGCCTGATCGTCGGCGTCCTTGTGGTCGGCATCCTGCTCGCCTTCGCCCAGGTCGGACGACTGTTTCGCGAAGTGCGCTGGGTCAATTCCTTCCGCGCCGGTTCCGAAACCACCGAGCCGGTGCTGCTGGCGCCGATGAAGGCGATGATCGGCCGCTCCTCGACGGTGGCCTTCTCGACGTCTTCGATGCGCACCATGCTGGATTCGATCGCCACCCGCCTCGACGAAAGCCGCGACACGTCGCGCTATCTTGTCGGCCTGCTGGTGTTCCTCGGTTTGCTCGGCACCTTCTGGGGCCTGCTCAACACCATCGGCTCGATCCGCGAAACCATCGAATCGCTCGATCCCGGCACCGGCGACGCCGCCGCCGTGCTCGATTCGCTGAAGCAGGGGCTGTCGGCGCCGCTGGCCGGCATGGGTACGGCCTTTTCGTCCTCGCTGTTCGGCCTTTCCGGGTCGCTGGTGCTAGGCTTCCTCGACCTGCAGGCCGGCCGCGCCCAGACCCGCTTCTATACCGAGCTTGAAAACTGGCTGTCCTCGGTCACCGATCTCTCCTCCGACATCGCCGTCGCCGACCCGGCCAAGACTGAATCCTCCGACGAGATCCGGGTCCTGTCGGAACGGCTGCGCAGCATGCAGGAAAGCGGCGGCGGCTCCAATCCGCGCGTCGCCACCGCCATGGCCAATCTCGCCGACGGCATTTCCGGCCTGGTCAAGAACATGCGCTCCGAGCAGCAGATCATGCGCGACTGGGTCGAGGCCCAGTCGGACGAGCAGAAGGCGATGCGCAACACGCTGGAAAAGATCGCCGACGCGCTGAAGAAACCCGGGGTCCACTAGCATGGCTCTCGCCAGGGGCCGGCGCACCGATCGCCGGATCGACTATTGGCCGGGCTTCGTCGACGCGCTGTCGACGCTGCTGCTCGCCATCATGTTCCTGCTCACCGTTTTCGTGCTGGCGCAGTTCCTGCTCGGACGCGAACTCTCCGGCAAGGATACGGCGCTCACGCGCCTCAACTCGCAGATCAACGAACTGACGCAGTTGCTGGCGCTGGAGCGCTCGAGCGCGCAGGACAAGGACGATTCGCTGGCCAATCTGCAGGCGTCGCTTTCGGCCGCCGAAGCTGAGAAGAGCCGGCTCGAGCAGCTGCTGGCGCAAGGTGCCGGCGCCGGCGACGCCGCCACCCAGCGCGCCGCGGAACTCGGCGGCGAACTCGACAGCCAGCGCCAGATCAGCCAGCAGGCGCTGAGCCAGGTCGAGATCCTCAACCAGCAGATCGCGGCGCTGCGCAAGCAGATCGGCGCGCTCGAGGATGCCCTCAACGTCTCTGAAACGCGCGACCGCGATTCCAACACCAAGATCGCCGATCTCGGCCGTCGGCTCAACGTCGCGCTGGCGCAGCGCGTGCAGGAGCTGAACCGCTATCGCTCCGACTTCTTCGGCCGCCTGCGCGAAATCCTCGCCGACCGCGAGAACATCCGCATCGTCGGCGACCGCTTCGTCTTCCAGTCGGAAGTTCTGTTCCCGACCGGGTCGGAAGTGATCAACGATGCCGGCAAAGTCGAGATGAAGAAGCTCGCCGATGCCATCATCGAGTTGCAAAAGGAAATCCCGCCCGAGATCAACTGGGTGCTGCGCGTCGACGGCCACACCGACAACAAGCCGCTGTCCGGCGCCGGCCGCTATCGCGACAATTGGGAATTGTCGACGGCGCGTTCGACCTCGGTGGTCAAGTTCCTGATCGAGAACGGCGTGCCCGCCAACCGGCTGGTTGCGGCCGGCTTCGGCGAATTCCAGCCGCTCGACCCCGCCGACACCGAAGACGCCCGCAACAAGAACCGACGCATTGAACTGAAGCTCACCGAACGGTGATTTTCAGTCCCGCGAAATTGTTTGCCGGCTCAACTCTAGGGCGCAACGCCAGGTCGGCAAGGCCTGAAAACATTATCTTTCTTTAATTACACTTCGCGTTTCCGGGCTCCTACTTTGACGCGCAGGGCCGAGAACCGCCGGCGATGCCTCCCATCGCGACGCGACGGAACCGGACGGCCCGCTTCCGGAAGGCGGAGCGAAAGCGCTTGCCCCTTCCATAGCAGGAGGAGACGCACATCATGCGCTCTTTGAAGACTCTCAGGACCGCAACCCTCACGACACTTCTGATCACTGTTCCACTCGCCGGCGCCTATGCCGCCGGACATCACAAGGGCGCCCTCGACGCCAGCGACCCGACCGACATGACCGGTCCGCGTGTGACCGGCCTGATCGAGCAGGTGCGGGGCGTCGAACAGGGCATCACGGATGCGCGCGAGACGAAGGGCATCTCGACCTCGGAAGCGCAGTGGCTGCATCTGCGTGCGGCGCATATCGGCCAGGCCGCCGAAGGGGTCGCCGCTTCGGACCATGGCCGGATCCCGGCCGCGCAATATCACGATCTGCTGCGCCGCCTCGACAATGTCGATCAGAGGCTGATGTCCGACACCGGCAGCGGCTTCATGATCGGTGATGGCTCCGACGGCGGGAATTATCCGAACGGCTGAGGTCCGTTCTGATATCTCCAGGAATGAGGAAGGGACTGTCTGACGCCCGCGGGATCTGGTTCCGAGGGCGTCTTTTTTGTCACCAGCCCAGCCACAGCGCAGCGAGGGCCAGCACCGCCGGCACGGTCTGAACATACAGGATCTTCCGGCTGGCAGTCGCCGCGCCATAGAGCCCGGCGACGGCGATGCAAAGCAGGAAGAACACCTTGATCTGGAATCCCGCCGCGCCGAGATAGAGGCCCCAGATCAGCCCGGCGGCAAGGAAGGCGTTGTAGAGCCCCTGATTGGCGGCGAGCACCTTCGATGCGCTGGCGAAGTCCGGCTTGAGGTTGAACGCCCTGTGCCCGCGCGGTGTGTCCCACGCCACCATCTCCAGATAGACGATGTAGAGGTGGATCAGGGCCACCAGCCCGACCAGGATATTGCCGATCATCTTAGTCTCCCCTGCATGGCGGTGTTCCACCGCCAGCCAGCATTCCACGCACAAGCTCATCGGCGCAAGCTGCATAGCCACCTTTGAGGGTTGCCAATCCTGGCGCGTTGGTATCTTTTCCCGCGGTCCAAAACGCGGAACCTGCCATGTCTTTTCAGAAGCTCGATGATCTCGGCCACAAGCTCGAAGCGCTGGAACATGCGCTCGCTATCCTCGGCGCCGACGAGGCGACCCACATGGCCGTCGGCGGCGGCGAGAAGCGCGCCGAAGCGATGGCTTCCCTTGCCGGCATGCTGCATATCAGGGCAACGGCGCCGGAGATCGCCGACTGGCTCGCCGCTGCAGAAGCTGAAGCGCTCAACGAGGAGCAGCAAGCCGCGGTCCGGGAGTTGCGCCGGCAATACACCAACCTGACCTGCCTGCCGGTCGAATTCGTCGAGCGCCAGACGGTGGCGCGTATGCGCTCCGAGCAGCTCTGGCGCGACCTGCGCGGCAAGAATGACTGGGCCGGATTCCTGCCGGCGCTCGAAGGTGTCATCGCGCTGGTGCGCGAGGAAGCCGCCCTGCGCGCCGACGCGCTCGGCCTCGATCCCTACGACGCACTGATGGAGCAATACGATCCTGGCAACCGCGCCGCCGACATCACGCCGGTCTTCACCGAGCTGAAGACATTCCTGAAGGGCTTCGTGCCGGAAGCGCTGGCCGTACAGGAAGCGCGACTGGCCAAGCGCCCGCTGAAGCCGCTCTCCGGCAGCTATGCGATCGACAAACAGCGCGAGCTTGGTCTCGCCATGATGGCTTCGGTCGGCTTCGACCTCACCCATGGTTCTCTGTCGGTATCGCACCATCCCTTCTGCGGCGGGGTGCCGAGCGACGTTCGCATCACCACCCGCTACAAAACGTCCGATTTCCTGTCGGCTTTGATGGGCGTGCTGCACGAGACCGGCCACGCGCTCTACGAGCAGAACCTGCCGAAGGCCTGGGCGCACTGGCCGCTCGGCAAGGCGCGCGGCATGGCGGTGCATGAAAGCCAGAGTCTGTTCGTCGAGAAACAGGTCGGCCGCAACCCCGAATTCTGGCGCTGGGCGCTGCCCGTGGTCGAAAAGCATCTCGGCGAAGCCTGGTCGCTCGACGACATCCTGCCGCATGTGCACCGGGTCGAGCGCGGCCTGATCCGAGTCGACGCCGACGAGGTCACCTACCCGCTGCATGTCATCCTGCGCTACGAGTTGGAGCAGGAGGTGGTCTCGGGGCGGCTGCAGGCGGCCGACCTGCCCGAAGCCTGGGACGCCAAGATGCGGGAGTATCTTGGCCTTTCGACCATCGACAACCCAGCCGACGGACCGATGCAGGACGTGCATTGGCCAGGCGCCGCCTTCGGCTATTTCCCGTCCTATACGCTGGGCGCTATGATGGCGGCGCAGCAATGGGCTGCGCTGACGCGCGACCATCCTTCAGCCGACAGCGACCTCGCCAAGGGCAATTTCGCCGCCATCAATGACTGGCGCCGCGACAATATCTGGTCGCAGGGATCCCGCTGGTCGACGCCCGAACTGCTTGAGCGCGCCACCGGGGAAAAGCTCAACGCCGCGTATTTCACCGAGCATCTCCGCAAGCGGTATGGTCCCGCCTGATTGCGGGTTGCTACTCCGCGGCACCCCTGAAGGCGCTTGCTCCGGTTTCGAACTGCAGCTTGGCCAGCCTTGCATAGATTCCGCCCTTGGCGACCAGGCTCTGGTGCGTGCCTTCCTCGACGATGCGGCCGCCATCCATGACCAGGATGCGGTCGGCCTTCAGCACGGTCGCCAGCCGGTGGGCGATGACGATGGTGGTGCGGCCCTGCATCAGCCGTTCCAGCGCCGTCTGCACCAGCGTTTCGCTTTCGGCGTCGAGCGCCGACGTGGCCTCGTCGAGCAGCAGGATCGGCGCGTCGCGCAGGATGGCGCGGGCGATCGCCACGCGCTGGCGCTGGCCGCCGGACAAGGTCACACCGCGCTCGCCGACCTGGCTGTCGTAGCCCTTGTCGAGCCTGAGGATGAACTCGTCGGCCAGCGCGTCCCTGGCGGCGGCCTCGATCTCGGCATTCGTCGCGCCCGGCCGGCCAAAGCCGATATTGTCGCGCGCGCTTGCCGCAAAGATGGTGACATCCTGCGGCACGATCGCAATGCGCTCCCGCACTTCAGCCGGATCGGCTTCGCGCACGTCGACGCCGTCAATGGCGATGCGGCCAGTTTCGGGATCGTAGAAGCGCAGGATCAGCGAAAAGACGGTGCTCTTTCCGGCGCCCGACGGGCCGACGATCGCCACCGTCTCGCCGGGCTTGACCTGAAAACTCAAGCCGTGGACGGCGGCACGGTCCGGCCTTGCCGGGTAGGAGAAGGAGACGTCGTCGAAACTGATCGCGCCTGTCGCCTTGGCGGGCAGCGGCAGCGGATTGGCCGGCGGTTGAATCGCCGGCGTCTCGTCGAGTATCTCGGTCAGCCTTTCGGCCGCACCCGCCGCCTGGGCAAGCTCGCCCCAGACTTCCGACAGTGCGCCCAGCGCGCCTGCGGCAAACACGGAGTAAAGCAGGAACTGGCCGAGCGTGCCGGGCGACATCGTGCCGGCAAGCACGTCACGCGAGCCGAACCACAACACCGCCACGACCGAGGAAAAGATCATGAAGATGGCAAAGAAGGTGAGCAGCGAGCGGGAGAAGATCGACGAGCGCGCCGCCTGGAAGGCGGCTTCCACCGCGGCCGAGAACCGCCCGGTGACCAGCGTCTCGTTGGTGAACGCCTGCAACGTACGCACCGCGCCGATCTGCTCGCTGGCATAGGCGGTCGCTTGCGCCAGCGTGTCCTGCGCCTGCCGTGACCGGCGCCTCACCGAACGGCCGAACGCGACCAGCGGCAGCACGATGAGCGGAATGGCCGCGATCACCAGGCCCGACAGTTTCGGGCTGGTGACGACCATCATCGCCACCGCGCCAAGGCCGAGGATGACGTTGCGCAGCGCCACCGAGGCGGTGGCGCCGACGGCGGATTTCACCTGCGTGGTGTCGGCGGCAAGCCGCGAGACGATCTCGCCCGATTGCGCGGTGTCGAAGAAGGACGGCGAAAGCGTCGTGACATGCGAAAACACGTCGCTGCGGATGTCGGCGACGACCCGCTCGCCGAGCGTGATGACGAAGTAGTAGCGTCCGGCCGACGCCGCCGCCAGAATGGCTGCCATCGCAACCAAAGCGGCGAAATATTCGGCGATGAAGACGGTGCCGGAAGCACTGAAACCGTGGTCGATCATGCGCCGCACGGCCAGCGGCAGCGCCAGCGTCGTCGCCGCGGCGATGGCGAGCGAAATGAGGGCGCCTATGACCAGTTTGCGGTAGCGGAATATATAGGGATACAGGCGCCTGAGCGGCCCGAGCGAGCGCCTGCGCCCGTCTTGCTCGCCGCTGATGTCCGCCATGACCGTTTCCTCTGGCCGCTTCCAGGTGGGCGCGTTCAATATGCGCCTGCCGTGGCCTTGTGATTCAATTCCGGCTGATGTATAGGCTCGCCGACCGTTTTAGAAGCCGTGGCTTTTCAATAGCTGCGGCTTCGAGTTTTAAAAAGGGGCGCATCGACGCAGGCCACGGGCCCGTCTGTAGCGCCACAAGCCAGGAAGCACGACAATGAAGGCCGATATCCATCCCGACTACCACACCATCAAGGTCGTCATGACCGATGGCACAGAATACTCGACCCGTTCGACCTGGGGCAAGGAAGGCGATACGATGAACCTCGATATCGACCCGACCACGCACCCGGCCTGGACCGGCGGCCAGCAAACCCTGCTCGACCGCGGCGGCCGCCTGTCGAAGTTCAAGAAGCGCTTCGAAGGGTTCGGCCTCTAAAGTTTACCTGTATCGCTGAATAAAGAACCCGCCTTTGTGGCGGGTTTTTTGTTGCCGTCAAAGTCAGTCGCTTCAAGCTAACGCGCCGACCTCCCGCTTGTGGGGAGGTCGGCCCAAGGGTCGGGTGCGGTCCGACGCCTCCACCCTGCTGCTTCGAAGCTACCCTTCCCAGAGTGGTGCGAGCCTACCCGTCCACCAATTCCCGCAGCGCCATGCGCTTGTAGGCGGCGACCAGCCTGTCGCCCTCCTGCCGATCGACCGAGATCGCCAGCCGCACGGCAGCCTCGCCCATCTGCCAGACGAGGAAGGCCGTTGTCTCCAGCGCCACCGGATCGGCGCCGGGATGCAGCCGCTTCAGCACCGTGGTCAGGAATTCGGCATTCGCCCGGCTGTCGGCAAGTTCGAGCTGGCGCAGCGCCTTGTCGGCCTGGGTGCCCGACCAGATGTCGCGCATCACCGGCTCGGCCAGAAACAGCTGATAGTAGATATCCACCAGCTCCGAAAACGCCTGCCGCAGGCCCTCGGCGTCGACGACATCCTTGAGCGCCGAGGAGATGCAGGCCTGGCTTTCGGCGGTGTAGCGCTCGGCCAGCGCCCAGACGATCGCCCGCTTGTCGGGAAAGAACTGGTAGAGCGAGCCGATCGACACCGCGGCCCGTTCCGCCACCTCGCCCATGCGCATGGCGTCGCTGCCTTGCTCGGCAATCAGCGCCGAGGCTGCGGCCAGCATGCGCTCGACCCGCTCGCGGCTGCGCTGCTGGGTGGGCGCCCGTCGCGGCGATGCGACCTGCTCCTGGGCAGATGCGGGCGTTGCTGTGTCTTCCATGACGGCCTCCGGTCTCGACAAAATCTGCCAACAGACGGCTTGACTCCCAAAATACGAGGGTTTATCACGTTTTGCAAATGTGAGGACTACTCATGTTTATGAACAGAGGAAAACCACCATGACCGACACCAAACCAGTCCTGATCCTCGGTGGCACTGGCAAGACCGGCCGTCGCCTCGCCGAGCGGCTGACCTCACAGGGCATTCCCGTGCGCATCGGCTCGCGTTCCGGCAGCCCCCGCTTCGACTGGGAGGTTCCGGAGACCTGGGAGCCTGCCATGCAGGGCGTGGGCGCCGTCTACATCAGTTACTATCCCGACATCGCCGTGCCGGGCGCCGCCGAGACCGTCGGCGCCTTCGCCAGGCTTGCGGTGGCAAATGGCGTCACCCGCATGGGTGCTGCTCTCCGGCCGCGGCGAGACCGAAGCCCAGCGCGCCGAAGAGATGGTCAAAGCCTCGGGCGCTGACTGGACGATCCTGCGTTGCGCCTGGTTTTCGCAGAATTTCAGCGAAGGTTTTCTCGTCGAGTCCCTGCTGCAAGGCGAAGTGGCCTTGCCTGTCGGCCCTGTTGGCGAGCCCTTCGTCGATGCCGACGACATCGCCGATGCTGCCTTCGTTGCGCTGACCGAACCGGGTCATGTCGGCCAGCTCTATGAGTTGACCGGGCCGCGGCTGCTAAGCTTCGCCGACGCGGTTGCCGAGATCGCCAAGGCGACCGGCCGCGACATCCGCTATATCAAGATCTCGCATGACGAATTCACCGCCGCGACGGCGGCATACGAACTGCCGCCCGAAATCGCCTGGCTGCTCAACGAGCTGTTCACCGAAGTGCTTGACGGCAGCAACGAGACGCTGACCGACGGCGTCCAGCGTGTGCTCGGCCGCGCGCCGAAAGACTTTTCCGCCTACGCAAATGAAACCGCTGCAACCGGCATCTGGAGCAACTGAGATGATCAAGCTTCTTCCCACCCTCACCATCATCGCCGCCATCGGCTCGGGCGTCGTCGGCGGCGTGTTCTTCGCCTTTTCCAACTTTATCATGGCGGCGCTTGCCCGGCTGCCGGTCCCCCAAGGCATCGCAGCGATGAATTCGATCAACATCACGGTGATCACGCCCACCTTCATGACGGCGCTGTTCGGCACCGGCCTGCTCTGTCTGGTGCTTATCGCCGCCGTTCTCATGGGGTGGAGCCAGTCCGGCTCATACTGGCTGCTTGCCGGCGCCGTGATCTATTTGATCGGCAACCCGATCGTGACCATGGTCTTCAATGTGCCGCTCAACGATGCGCTCGCCGCCGTCGACCCGGCCAGCGCCAATGGCGCAGCCGTGTGGGAGAACCATCTGAACCAATGGGTGATGTGGAACCACGTCCGCACCATCACCGCCATCGTGTCGATGGCCTGTTTCATCTTCGCATTGCTATGAAAAATGGCACTTCGCAAACGCAAGGACCTCGCCTCAAGAGGGGTCGTTTTGCGTGTGACCCTTGCGGTCGGAATGGCCTAGATCGCGGTCCGGATCGATGACGTCGCGCACCAGCTGCTTGAGCTTGGCTGCATCGGGAAAGCCGCCGTCGCGCTTGCGGTCCCAGACCAGCACATCGTTGCAGGAAACGGTGAAGATGCCGCCTGTGCCCGGCACCAGCGTCACTTCACCGAGATCCGTGCCGAAGGTGGATAGCAGTTCCTGCGCCATCCAGCCGGCCCGCAGCAGCCACTGGCACTGCGTGCAATAGGTGATGACGATCCGAGGTTTATCAGGGAGGCTCATTCATGTGTCTCGCGGGTGCGAACGGTTGTGCCGGCAACCCGATCATGGATCGGCTCATTGCCCAACGCTATCGTTATTCCGATCCAGACCTTCCAGACCAAAGACAAGCCGATCGCGACCAAGGCGGGCACGAATTCCAACCAGGCATTGCTCGGCGCAGGTCGCGGAAAGCTCCCCCAGGTCTGAAAGGCAAACCATGCCCCTGTCAGTACGACGGGGAAAGTGCCGAGAAACTTGATCACCTGTCGACGAAACGCCTTTCGCAAGGGCAAGCCTCTTCTCTGCCATTCATTCTCGTCATAAACGACGAGCACCAAAGCCCGCTTACCGACTGATCGGCCCGAGGCCATCTCCATAAGAAGAAGATAGATCGCCAGAGCGGGTACTTGGAGGGAAACTCAGATCCAACGCCGTAGGTCGAAAATTCCCCTTCGAATTAAGATCGATTGAAACCGTCTCGGGCTTCGCAGACTGGGTTTCCTTCGCAGTGCCAACTGCCCAATCGGCTACTGGAAAGCCGAAGAGAGACGACTTGCACACCTGCCAATCGTACCGTCCAAGCGACGGACCGCCGTGCACCTTGGCCGAGCTGCATATTCTTAGGAAGAGCCAGAAGTGACCTTTCACCGCACCGTCGGTCAGCGCGAACAAGCCAGCCACCAGAAAATAGAGAGGTATCAGCACGACAAGGTAGTCGATAAACGAAGCAAGGAACCGACGCCAGAAGCCACCGCGGCGAGGCCAAGCCATCGCACCGGCAAGTGGAATCCCTTCGCCGGTCATCTCCCCTCCCGTCGATCACTGACTGATCTATACGTTGGGTGGGGAGTCCTTGGCTACGGCCTTCGCCTACACTTCCGTGTGACGGTCAGAAACTCATGCCGCGCTGAGCTTGGCCATGGTCTCGTCGTCGACCTCGAAATTGGCGTAGACGCTCTGCACGTCGTCATCGTCCTCGAGCGTTGCCACCAGTTTCATCAGCGATTGCGCCCGCTCTTCGTCGACCGGGACATTGTTCTGCGGCTGCCAGATCGGCTTCACCGATTCGGCCTCGCCAAGCGAGGCTTCCAGCGCCTTAGACACTTCGCCCATACTCTCGAACGCACAGTAGATGGTGTGGCCTTCCTCGTCGGACTCGACGTCATCGGCGCCGGCCTCGATCGCCGCGTCCATCACCTTGTCGGCGCTGCCGGCGGAGGCCGGATAGTAAATCTCGCCGGCGCGGTTCCACATGAACGACACCGAGCCGGTTTCACCAAGCGCACCGCCGGCTTTGGTGAAGGCGGCGCGCACATTCGAGGCCGAGCGGTTGCGGTTGTCGGTCAGCGCCTCGACGATCAGCGCCACGCCGCCCGGGCCGTAACCCTCATAGCGCACCGCTTCGTAGCTTTCGGCATCGCCCATCGAAGCCTTGTTGATGGCGCGCTGGATGTTGTCCTTCGGCATAGACACCGCCTTGGCGTTCTGGATGGCCAGGCGCAGGCGCGGGTTCATCGATGGGTCGGGCGTCCCGCTCTTGGCGGCGACGGTGATTTCGCGCGCCAGCTTGGAAAACATTTTCGACCGCACCGCGTCCTGGCGGCCCTTGCGGTGCATGATGTTCTTGAACTGTGAATGGCCAGCCATGGCACCCCTGTCGTCTTCGGCTAGAGCATCCCGAAGCGAGGTGGTCTCACCTCGTCTCCCGGATACTCGAATTCAAATTTTCAGAGCCGTCCAAGGTGCAACGCGATGGATGCACGGCGTTCTCTGTCGGAATGGCCGGCTTATAGATAAATCGGCTCAATTCGTCCAGCCGCGCCGGTTCAGCCCTCCAGACCGGATTTCAGCCGGTCGATAATGCTGAGCGCATGGCCGGCATACTGGCTGATCCAGCGGTCGTGGATGTGCTTGATCGGCATCGCGTTGAGATGGTTCCAGCGCTCGCGCCCTTCGCGCTTTGCCACCACCAGTTCGGCTTCTTCCAGCACCTTGAGATGCAGCATGACGGTGCAGCGATCGATGTCGGGAAACGCCTCGCACAACATGCCGGTCGTCTGCGGCGCATCCTTCAGCCGATCCAGCAATTCGCGACGGCGCGGATGCGCCAACGCCTTGAAAACGTGATCGTCTGCGGTTTGGCTTGACATGTTATGTTTCTATAACATATCGTCGAGCCAATCAAGGAAGGAGCTGTGGATATGTCTCTTGGATTCAGAGTTTCCGGGCGCATCGGCAAACCGGTCGCCGAAGTCTTCGACGCCGTCGTCAATCCCAAAAAGCTGAGTGGCTATTTCACCACCATCGGCGGCGCCAGCGCCCCGCTGGAAGCCGGCATCGGTGTCGTCTGGTGGGGAAAAGTGCCGGTCGAGGTCGATGAAGTGGTCAAGGACAGCCGCATCGTGCTGCGCTGGGATGCCACAGATGCCGACGACAGGCCGGCCTACAAGACACGCATCGAGATGAACTTCGAGCCGCTGGACGATGGCGGCACCCTTGTGACCATTGCTGAATCCGGCTGGCCGGAAGGCGTGGTCGGCCTGCAGAAATCCTACCTCAATTGCGAGGGCTGGTCGCAGATGCTGGCTTGCATGAAGGCCTATGTCGAATACGGCATCAACCTGCGCGACGGCTACTACCGCGGCGAGATGAGGGGCGAGCCGGCCAACGAGACAAACAGATGAACCGCGCAACGGAGCCCGCAATGACCGCGAAGATCACCGGTGGCATCAACATCGCCATGAAGGTGCCGCCGCACCAGTACGAGGCGACGATCGCCTTCTATCGTGATGTCGTCGGCTTGAAGCCATTCACCGCCAAGACGCCAGCCATCGGCTTCGAGCTTGGCCCAAACCGTCTGTGGATCGACGAGGCGCCGATGCTGAGCCAGGCCGAAGTCTGGCTTGAGCTTTTCACCGACGATTCTGCAGCCATTGCGGATCATCTCGCCAAGGCCGGCGTCGTCCGTTGCGACGCGGTCGAGCCCCTGGGCGAAGGCTTTCGCGGCTTCTGGATCGCCAACCCGACCAGCATCGTTCACATGGTGCGCGAGCCTGACGCCTGGTGAGCGCAAACCGGACAAGAAGGAGCATCGATGGAAATTCACAAAACGCCGACTGCCGAAGCCGGCATGCTGATTAAGCGGCCGGTCGACGAGGTCTTCGAGGCGATCGTCAACCCGGCCATCACCACGAAATTCTTGTTTACCCACAGTAGCGGCCGGCTGGATAGCGGCAAAGAGGTTCGCTGGGAGTGGCGCATGTACGGCGCCTCGGCGATGGTCAATGTCAGCGAGATCGTCGAGAACAAGAAGATCGTCATGCAATGGAGCGATCCACCGACCACTGTGGTCTGGACATTCACGGAGATGCCCGGCGCCGAAACGCCTGACGGTGCGACCTTTCTTGAGGTCAGCAATTTCGGCTTCGCCGGCACCGCCGACGAGCAGGTCAAGCAAGCGATCGGCTCGACCGACGGCTTCGCACTGGTGTTGGCTGGTGCCAAAGCATGGCTGAACAGGGCCTGTCGCTTGGCCTGATCGGCGACCGTTATCCGAAGGGCGTGCCGGGGCGCTAGGATCGCCCCGATCGCCCAGCCTCAATGCCCACCGCTGGATTTCTTCCTTCGCCGCGCCAGCATGTTGAGGCCCTCGACCAGGGCGGAAAAGCCCATCGCGGCGTAGATGTAGCCCTTCGGCACATGATAGCCCATGCCGTCGGCGATCAGCGTCATGCCGATCATCAGCAGGAAGCCCAGCGCCAGCATGACGATGCTCGGGTTCTTGGCGATGAAGTTGGCCAGCGGCCCGGCCGCCAGCATCATCACGCTCACCGCCACGATCACGGCGATGTACATGATGGCAATCTCGTCGGTCATGCCGACGGCGGTGATGATCGAATCGATCGAAAAGACGAGATCGAGCAGCAGGATCTGGAAGATGGCGCCGGCAAGCGAGATCTGCAGCGTCTCGCCCATCATCGTATCCTTGTGGTCGTCGGGATCGACGGTGTGGTGGATTTCCTTGGTCGCCTTCCAGACCAGGAACAGGCCGCCGGCAATCAGGATCAGGTCGCGCCAGGAAAAGCCATGGCCGAACGCTGTGAACACCGGCGTCGTCAGCTGCACGATGATGGAGATGGTTGCGAGCAGCACCAGCCGCATGATCAGCGCCGCCGAGATGCCGAGACGCCGGGCGCGGGCGCGCTGCGCTTCCGGCAATTTGTTGGTCAGGATCGAGATGAAGATCAGATTATCGATGCCGAGCACGACCTCGAGCACGATCAGCGTCAGCAACGCGACCCACGCGGTTGGATCGGAAACGAATTGAAAATGCGGCGCCAGGAAGTCAACGAGCTGCATGGAGGTCGTCCCCTCTACGATCTAGAGCAGTTTCGTCGCCAGTTAGGTACTATATTCCACCATATCAATGTCACGACCAGAAGGATGGCGCGGTTTCTTCAAGCCGAGGCCCGCGGCGAAACGGCGCGATCTTTTCGGCCAGGCCCGTCCGGTCGGAAATGTCGACGCCGACGCCGCACAATGTCGCCGGTCCGGTCGCCGCCTCGAAGCGGCCTTTCGGCACTTTCGACAGGAAGCGGTTGAGCGGCTCTTCCTTGTCCATGCCGAGCGAGGAATCATAGTCGCCGCACATGCCGGCATCGGACATGTAGCCGGTGCCGCCGTTGAGGATCTGGTGGTCGGCCGTCGGCTGGTGCGTATGGGTGCCGATGACGAGGCTGGCGCGGCCGTCGACGAAATGCGCGAAGCACATTTTCTCCGAGGTCGCTTCGGCATGGAAGTCGATGACCACGGCATCGGCCTGCTCGCCCAGCGGACAGGCGGCCAGCTCGCGCTCCCCAGCCTGGAACGGATCGTCGAGCTCGGGATGCATGAACACCCGGCCCATGATGTTGGCGACCAGCACGCGCGCGCCGTTTTTGGCGATATAGACGCCGGAACCGCGCCCCGGCGTTCCCTTGGGGAAGTTGGACGGGCGCAAAAAGCGCTCCTCGCGCGGCGCGAAGATCAGTGCGTCGCGCTGGTCCCAGACATGGTTGCCGGTGGTGACGACATCGGCACCGGCGGCGATGGTGTCGCGAAAAATGTCTTCGGTGATGCCGAAGCCGCCGGCGGCGTTCTCGCCATTGACGATGACGAAGTCGAGTTTGAAATCCGAGATCAGGCCGGGCAGTTGTTCCCACACCGCCGTACGTCCCGATTTGCCCACCATGTCGCCGAGGAAGAGAAGTCTCATGCCCACTTCTATCCAGAGGCACGGACGCTAGGCAAGCGCTACCCGGGCGATTGGCGCTAACGCCGGCCGAAAGTCTGCTGTTGAGGCGGCTTGGCGCTCGCGCCCGCAACGCGAACTGCCGAAGGCATCATCGGTGACGCCGGCGGTGCGGTGCGTCCGCGCAGCCAGAAGAACCACACGTAAAAAACAGTGAACCCACCAGTAGCGGCCAGGAGCAACAGTCCGCCGCGCCAGCCCTTCATCGCCGCGGTATCGAGGATCGATGGATTGGCAGGGTTGTAATACAACTTCACCGCGTCGCCTTTGGACGCCGTGTAGAGGCCGATGTCCTTTCCCTTGCCGGACCACGTCATCGGTGCATCGTTCGCGACATAGGTGACAGCGACGTTGATGCCTTTCGTGGTGAGGCCATTACCCTGGGCTTCGCTGTAGGAACTGACATCCGTCACTGTGGCAACCGTCTGATGCCAGGCGAACTGGTGGTGCAGGGCCGTTCCGGAAATGTGCAATGCCATCGCGAACAGCGTCACCGCTATGAGGACGAACGGCATCAGCAGGAAGCGTGCGAAGACAAACATGATGGCCGCCATCGGCTCGGACTGTGTTGCCGGAATACTATCCGGCACGTCTTGGAAACGCGTTAAGCGGGATCGCGGTCTTTTAAGCGATATCGAAGCGGCGCAAACCGCTCTCGGTCAGTATTTCCGGGATGATGACGTCGTGCGCCTCATCCGGCACCAGACCCACCTCCTGGCAATTGAAAGCAATGCCGATCAGTCGTGGCGGCTGGCCCTTGTCGATCAGCCTGGCGATGGCGCGGTCGTAATAGCCGGCGCCATACCCGATGCGATGACCGCGGCTGTCGAAGGCCGCGAGCGGCACCAGCATCACCGCGGGATCGAGAACCTCGGCCTCCGCATGCGGACCGACCGTGCCAAAACCCATCTCGACCATCGGCGCGCCGCGCACCAGTTCGCGAAAGACGATGGTGGTCTTGTCGAGGATGGCCGGCAGGCAAAGCCTGGCCCCCTTCTCGCGCAAGGCGAACATCAGTGGCCTGATGTCGACCTCCGATCGCATCGGCCAGAAAGCTGAAACGATCTGACCCGGCTCGATGGCGAGGTGGTCGCGCGCCGTCTCGGCCATCTCAAGCGCGATCTCCACCCGCCACAGCGGATCGAGCGCATCGCGGCGGCCGAGTGCCTCGAGGCGCAGCTGCTTTTTCAGGGCTTTGGGAGATGTCATCCGCGGACGATAGAAAAGGTCGGATCTGGGTGACGTTTCATGAGCGACGTTTTCTACCACATCATCCGCCAAACTGGGCGGATACAGGTAAGTGACGATCCACACAACCGGTGGAGAGAGCGATCCCGGGAACCTACAAAGTAGGTGGGCGCCGTATGAGAAAACCCACGGGTCTTCCCAGGGACAGCTCCCTAAGGATCGTTAAGGCCCCGGGGAAAATGTTCTCCTGCCGGGAAGCGCAGACCGCCAAGCCCAATATAGGCGGCTGGTCGGTCAAGCGCTAGTGACATGAGCCGATGTTTCCATTTCGATCTCACACGCTTTGGTCGCAGCCGGCTCGCCCTTGCACAGGTCAAGCAGCGTCCTTACGCTCGCGCTGACCAACCGAGGAGCAAGTATGCGTTTCGAAGGCACGGCGGCCTATGTCGCCGACAAGGATCTGATGGTGGCGGTGAACGCCGCGATCGCGCTGGAGCGGCCATTGCTGGTCAAGGGCGAGCCGGGCACCGGCAAGACCGAGCTTGCCCGCCAGGTGGCATCGGCGCTCGGCCTCGACCTGATCGAATGGCACGTCAAGTCGACCACCCGTGCGCAGCAGGGACTGTATGAATATGATGCCGTCTCGCGGCTGCGCGACAGCCAGCTCGGCGATGCCAGGTTCAACGACATCAAAAACTACATCAAGCGCGGCAAGCTCTGGCACGCCTTCGCGGCCGGTAAGAAGGTCGTGCTGTTGATCGACGAGATCGACAAGGCCGACATCGAATTCCCCAACGACCTGCTGCAGGAACTCGATCGGATGGAGTTCTTCGTCTACGAAACCGGCGAAACGATCCGCGCCGCTGTGCGCCCCATCGTCATCATCACTTCCAACAATGAGAAGGAACTGCCCGACGCCTTCCTGCGCCGGTGCTTCTTCCACTACATCCGCTTTCCCGATGTCGACACGCTGCACAAAATCGTCGACGTGCACTATCCCGGCATAAAGCAGAATTTGGTGCGTGCTGCCCTGACCCAGTTCTACGAGATCCGCGATGTGCAGGGGTTGAAGAAGAAGCCGTCGACCTCCGAGGCGCTCGACTGGATCCGCCTGCTGGTCGCCGACGACATCGCACCCGAGGATCTGCGCGCCGACCCCAAGAACGCGCTGCCGAAACTGCACGGCGCGCTGCTCAAGAACGAGCAGGACGTGCATCTGTTTGAGCGCCTTGCTTTCATGGCCAGGCGGCAGGGGTGAGGATCGAGGGTTGGCTGACAGCTACGGGCGGCTTTGGCCGCTTACTCCGCGGGAGCAAACCCTCTCTCCTGCGGCGCGACGCGCTTCGGCCCGAAGATGGCGAAGCCGATGACCGACAGGGCGAGAACGCCGATCCCGCAATAGAGCATGACCCAGCCGAAACCGTTGACCAGGGCGGCATGCACGATGGCGCCGGATGGGTCGAGGGCTGCGAGCTTCGGCGTCCCCTGCGCAAGGCCCTCCAGATTGCCGGTGGCGACCCTTTCCGCCAGTGCCCGCAACTCATCCGGCTCCAAAGCCGCGCCGAGTGTGGCCCGCAGGTGGGAAACGATACCTTGCGTCAGCAGCAGGCCGAGCACCGCGATGTTGATAGCGAGCGTGATCAGGCGTGCGCTGATGTCGATGCCGGACGCCATGCCGGCACGATCCGGCGATACCGCGCCGGTCGTGGTATTGGTGGTCGGCGAATTGGTGAGACCGATGCCAATGCCGGCAATCAGCGTGCCCGGCAGCATGGTCAGCCAGGTGGCGCCCTCGAGCCTGGAGCCGATCCACATGGCGATGAAACCGATCCCTAGCGTCAGCAGACCGAGCGGGATGGCAATTCGTGCCTGATAGCGCGCGCGAATGCGCTCGGCGATCGGCGGCATCACCATGAAGGGCAGCGTGTAGACGAGCAATAGCAGGCCGGTCGTCGTGCTGTCGTAGCCGAGAACGCCGGAATAATAGATCGGCAGATAGATGATGAACGGCCAGTAGCTGAAATTCATGCCGATGGCGCCCATGATCGCGCCGGAAAACTGGCGGATGCGGAACACGGAGAAATCGAACATCGGATAGGGATTGACCCTCTCGGCGACAAGGAAAGCGATGAACGCAGCCACGGAGGCTGATATCACGCCGATGCGGGCGCTGGTCCCGAGATCCGCACCCTGCGTAATCAGATAGGAGAAGCCGAACACCGCCGCCGACAGCGTCAGCATGCCGGCCCAGTCGAGCTTCTGGGCGTTGTGATCGCGCGATTGCGTGACACCGGCGCCGATAAAGGCGAGCGCCAGGAGCGCCAGCGGCACGTGGATGAGGAACACCCACTGCCAGTTCGACAGCGCCACGATCAGGCCGCCAATGGCGGGACCGAAACCAAGCCCGATGCCTGAGACGACGCTCCAGGCAACAAAAGCCTTGCCGCGTTCACGGCCATCCTGGAACTGATGCGACAGCACGGCGACGCTGCAGGTCAGCATCGCGCCGCCGGCGAGACCTTGCAGGAAGCGGGCGGCGATCAGCAGCGCCGCACTCGGCGCCAGGCCGCACAGCAGCGAGGCGAGGCCGAAGGCGACGGTGGTGATCACCATCACGCTCTTGCGGCCGAAACGGTCGGCCAATGTCCCTGTCGCCATCAGCACCGTGGTGCAGGCAATGGTGTAGGCGTTCATGATCCATTGCAAATCCCTGAAATTGGCGGCGAGCACGCTTTCCAGTTTCGGCAGGATCACCGGCACGCTGGAGATTTCGAGCCCGAACAGCAGCGACGCCAGGCACACGCCGGTGAGCGCTATGGTGTTTCGTTGAATTGGCATATCGATCTCTTTTCATCCGAGCATGAGGCGCTCTTCAAACCGCGACCGGTTTGAGATAGAGGAGACTCGACCATGAAAAAAGGCTATGCTCGGCTATATCAGAAATGACAAAACGGAATGATTGGCCCAATGGAGTGCTGCGATGACCAGTCTTGATGTGGACGCCGTACGAACCTTTGTGATGGTGGCCGATCTGCAGAGCTTCACCCAGGCGGCCACGGCGCTGGGCAGCACCCAGGCGACAATCAGCGTCAAGCTGCGCCGTCTTGAGGAAAAGCTCGGCGCGCGATTGATTGAAAGAACGCCGCGCCGCGTCAGCCTGTCGGCACGAGGCGCCGTCTTCCTCCCCGCCGCGCGCGACTTCCTTGCCGCGCACGAGCGCGCCATGGCGGAGTTTGCGTCAGCACCGTGCCGGCTTGCGCTCGGCTTTGTCGATCATGCCGCCGGTCCGGCGCTGTCCATTCTGATTGCCCAGCTCCATGCGCACGATCCATCGCTGACGCTCAGTTTGAGGATCGATACCAGCACGGTGCTCAAGGAAGCTTTCGATCACGGCGAGCTCGATGCAGTCATCGTGCACCGCGAAGGCGACAGCCGTCCTGGCCGGACCTTGTCGCGCAACCACTATGGCTGGTTCGCAGCACCTTCCTTCGAGTGGCAGCGCGGAACGCCGTTGCGCCTCGCGCTCTTAAGCACCGTGTGCAACTGTCCGGATCGTGTGCGGGCGGTCGAGGCGCTGGACAAAGCAGGCATCGCCTGGGAGGAGGCCTTCGTCGGCGGCGGCGGCGCGGCCGTCAACATTGCGATATCGGCTGGCTTTGCCGTTTCGGCGCTGGCTCACTGCGTCGCTCCGCCCGGCCTGATCGAGGTTGGCCGCAAACTTGGTCTTCCATCGCTTGACCCTTCCGAAGTGGTGCTGCATTCGCACAATCTGGCGCCGCGCGCGCGTGACGCGCTGCAGATGCTGGCGACCGCATTTCGCGAGTACAATTCGCCGGTGGATTAGGCGATGGTGTTTCCGATCTGATTCCGCCGGAATCCGATAAGGCTTTGGAGGAACCGAAATGACCGAGATCACCGTCCGCCCGCTGGCGCTGGCCGACCATGCCGACTGGCGGCGGCTGTGGACTGCCTACCTCACCTTCTACGAGACCAAGCTGCCGGACGAGGTCTACGACATCACCTGGGAACGACTGTTCACGGAAGGTGAATTCGAACCGAAGGGGTTTATCGCCACGCTCGACGGCAAGGCGGTCGGCCTGACCCATTATCTCTATCACCGCTCCGGCTGGTCGGAGAAAAACAACTGCTACCTGCAGGACCTGTTCGCCGACCCTGATGTGCGCGGCAAGGGCATCGGTGCGGCCCTCATTGAAGCGGTCAAGCAGGAAGCCGGCAAGATCGGCGTCAAGAACGTCTATTGGATGACCCACGAAACCAACGCCACAGCGCGCAAGCTCTACGACCATGTCGCGCGGCGGACAGGGTTTATCGAGTATGATCTGCTATGATGCGAGCGCGATCGAAATAACGCGGAAGGAGCCGAATGATCCGCTATGTCGGAATCCTGGATGGCAGTGACGGCGTTTGGGGAGTGCGGATGCCCGATCTCGCCGGCTGCCACGGGGCCGGCGCAAACCCGGCTGAAGCGATAGCCGATGCCGCGTCGGCTATGCGGGAATGGGCGGAAGCCCGCATCGCAAAGCACTTGCCCATGCCCAACCCACGTACTGTGGCAAATCTTCTGCAATCCGGCGAAATCGACAGTGCCCGTGGCGACTCCGCCGTGACCGTTCGGCATAGATAACGGCCAACCATGTTCCTCCCCTTCTTCCTCGAACTGAAGGCCGCGCGGATTCCCGTTTCGCTCAGGGAATATCTGTCGCTGCTGGAAGGTCTGGAAGCCGGGCTGGTCGACTATGACGTCCAGGGTTTTTACTACCTCGCCCGCGCCGCGCTTGTGAAGGACGAGCGCCATATCGACCGCTTCGACCAGGTGTTTGCGCATGTCTTCAAGGGGATCGAGGCGCTCACCGGCCCCGATGCCGTCGGTGTCGCCAACATCCCTGAGGAATGGCTGCGCCGGCTCGCCGAAAAGCACCTGACCGAGGAAGAGAAGAAACTGATCGAGGCGCTCGGCGGTTTCGACAAGCTGATGGAGACACTGAAGCAGCGGCTGGAGGAGCAGAAAGGCCGCCACCAGGGCGGCTCGAAATGGATCGGCACCGGCGGCACTTCGCCTTTCGGCGCCTATGGCTACAATCCCGAAGGCGTGCGCATCGGCCAGCATGAAAGCCGCAATCGCCGTGCGGTGAAAGTCTGGGACAAGCGCGAGTTCAAAAACTTCGACGACGCCGTCGAGCTCGGCACCCGCAACATCAAGGTGGCGCTGAAGCGCCTGCGTCGCTGGGTGCGCGAGGGTGCGGAGGAAGAGTTCGACCTGCCCGGCACCATCCATGCCACCGCCGAGCACGGCTATCTCGATGTGCAGACGCGCCCCGAACGGCGCAACGCCGTGAAGCTCTTGATGTTCTTCGATGTCGGCGGCTCGATGGACGACCACATCAAAAGCGTCGAGGAGCTGTTTTCGGCCGCCCGCGCCGAATTCCGCCAGCTCGAATATTTTTACTTCCACAACTGCCTTTACGAGGGCGTCTGGAAGGACAACCGGCGCAGGCATGCCGAGACCATCCCGACCTTCGATCTGCTTCACAAATACGGCCCCGACTACAAGGTGATCGTCGTCGGCGATGCCTCGATGAGCCCTTACGAGATCGCGCATCCCGGCGGTTCGGTCGAGCATTGGAACCCGGAAGCCGGCAGTGTCTGGCTTGACCGCCTCATCCAGCAATGGCCGAATGCGGTCTGGCTGAACCCCGAAAATCAGAAAAACTGGGGCTTCACCCATTCGATCGCGATGATCCGCGATCTCTTCGGCGGCCGCATGTTCCCACTGACGCTGGCCGGGTTGGAAGCCGCGACGAAGCAGCTCTCACGCAAGCGTTGATATGAGAGGAAAACCGATGACCTGCTTTCTTTGCCCGCAATGCGGCGTCCAGTTCGCGGCAACGCAGACCCCTCCAGAAAATTGCCCGATCTGCGAGGACGAGCGGCAATATGTGCGCTGGGAAGGCCAGGCCTGGACCACTGGGGAAGAACTCTCTGCCGGGCATAGGCTTGTGATGAAGGACGATGCCGGCGTTCTCGCTTTCGGCATCGAGCCGCGCTTTGCTATCGGCCAGCGGGCGCTGCTGGCGCAGACGCCGCACGGCAATGTGCTGTGGGATTGCATCTCGATGGTGAGCGACGAGGCGGTAGCCGAAATCAACCGTCGCGGCGGCCTGGCCGCGATCGCCATTTCGCACTGCCACTATTATTCGGTGATGGTCGAGTGGAGCGAGGCGTTTGGCGGCGTGCCGATCTATCTCCATGCCGACGACCGCCAGTGGATCATGCGGCCGCACAACGCCATCGTCAGCTGGGCGGGCGAGACGCTGGCCATAAACCCGTCGCTGACACTCGTGCGTTGCGGTGGCCATTTTGCCGGCGGCCAGGTGCTGCATTGGAAACGCGATGACGGTAACGCCCTGCTGTCCGGCGACATATTGCAGGTGACGCCGACGCGTCGCCATGTCAGCTTCATGTACAGCTATCCGAACTACATTCCGCTCAATGCGCCGGCCGTGCGACGCATCGCGGCGGCGCTTGAGCCTTTCGAATTCGACGACATCTACGGCGCGTGGTGGCAGCAGAACATCATCGGCGGCGCAGGAACGGCATTTCATGCGTCGATCGCCCGCTATCTTCAGGCGATTGGGTAGGAGCTCGGCTGAAAATGCGAGCAAAACACGTAACAAACGCCTATCTCTAAGCGAATATAGCTTGCAACCAACAACAAGCCGCCAAGGCTGAGGAGATCAAATGGACACCCACACCTACCCTGTCACCCGCACCGACGCCGAATGGCGCGCCCGCCTGACGCCCGAGCAATATGCGGTCATGCGCGGCCATGGCACCGAACGGCCCGGAAGCTGCGCCCTGCTCTACGAAAAGCGCGCCGGCACCTTTTCCTGCGTCGGCTGCGACCAGCCGCTGTTCGAATCCAAGCTCAAGTTCGAGAGCGGCACCGGCTGGCCGAGCTTCAATGATCCGGTGCCCGGTTCGGTCGAAAACACCGTCGACCGCAGCTACGGCATGGTCCGCACCGAATGCCACTGCGCCCGCTGCGGCAGCCATCTCGGCCATGTCTTCGAGGACGGCCCGCCGCCGACCGGCCTGCGCTATTGCATCAACGGCGTGGCGCTGAAATTCGAGCCGACGGCTTAAACCGCGGCTTGACCACCATCTTCAAAGGGCGGCTTCGGCCGCCCTTTTTCGTGTCAATCTTCTCAGACAACCACCACCAGGATCAGCCAAAGCGTAGCCCCGAGCGTCATCAACGAAGCCTTGGCGCCACTGGATTTTTCCGTGGTTCGCCAGACGGCAAAGGTCAGAAAGATGTTGTAGGGCACGGGCGCGAAATGCACCGCCAGGACGACGGCGAGCGGCAGCTTCAAGCCGAGCAGAATGAGCGCGGCCACCGACGAGGTGATGTTGATCGCCGTGCCGACAAGGACTAGATCGCGCCAGAACAACCGCTCGACCGGAACCGCGCCTTGCCAGCGCGAGCCGAAGAAGGATCCGATGCTTTGCACCAACACCTAATAGCTATCCCTCTCTCAGCACGTCGGTGACGGCGCGCTCGAAGCGCGAGCATTCCGTCACCAGCCAGTCGGCCATGGCCGGCCAGTTGTCCTCGGCATAGCAGTTCACCCGCCACATCGAATTGATGCCGAGGGCCTCGCAGCTCTGCTCCGGCCTGAGCTTCAGCCTGTCTTCGATTGCCGGTTGGAACGGCTTCAGCCGCGACCAGACCCCGGTCGCGCCGAACTTCTCGTTACGGCCGAAAAAGACGCCAACTTGGCTTTGCGCCGGCGCGACATACATGGACAGGACCAGAGCGAAGTCGGGCAGCCCGCGCTGCCAGAACCAGGGTCCGCGCCGCGCCATGGAAGCGCGTTCCTCCGGATGCCGTTCGGCGAACAGCGCCCAGAAGCTGCGTTGGCGGAATTCAGAGGCGCGGCGGGCGCCGAAGTCGAATTCGCTCATGGTTCGATGCCCGTTCCAGCATCATTCCTTGGCCCGAGACTGTTTCGAAATTCGCTCCGGCGATATCAACCGGAGTAGAATTTCCACACAGCCTTACACCATGCCGAGCGCGGCCTTGTAGAGATCGAGGATGGTTTCCTCTTCCTGGCGCTCGGCCTGGTCCTTCTTGCGCAGCCGGATGATCGACCGCATCGCCTTGGTGTCGAAGCCGGTGCCCTTGGCCTCGGCGAACACTTCCTTGATGTCGTCGGCGATGGTCTTCTTTTCTTCCTCGAGCCGCTCGATGCGCTCGATGAAGGCGCGCAACTGGCCGGCGGCAACAGTCTGGCTGGTATCTGTGATGTCGTCGGCCATGTTTTTTCTCCGCTACTTTTTAACCACCGCGATTCTGGCGCGGTAAATTGGGAGCGGGTTCGATGCCCGAGCAGGCGCGGCGGGTCAAGCCATTATCGGCGCTTCGTGAACGGCTGCTGCCAGCCGTCCCCAGTGTGATGGATCCGCGCGTCAGCCAAACGCGATCAACAGATCCTTCGCATCGATCTGATCGCCGGCCTTGACCAGCACTTCGGCCACTGTGCCGTCGCGCTCGGCATGCAGGGCCGTCTCCATCTTCATGGCTTCGATCGACAACAGCACGTCGCCGGCCTTGACCGCTTGGCCGGCGGCAACCGAAAGGGCGGAGACCACGCCCGGCATCGGCGCGCCGACATGCGCCTCGTTGCCGGGCTCGGCCTTGCGCCGAGCCTTGGCCGCCGAGGCGCCATGCGCCCTGTCCGGCACCCGGACACGGCGCGGCTGGCCGTTGAGCTCGAAGAACACGGTGACCATGCCCTTCTCATCGACGTCGCCGATCGCAAGGCAGCGCACCACAAGCGTCTTGCCTTTTTCGATGTCCAGGAAGATCTCGTCTTCGGACTTCATGCCGTAGAAATAGGTCGGCGTTGGCAGCACACTGACCGGCCCGTAGGTTTCCTGCGCGGCGGCGAAGTCGGTAAACACTTTCGGATACATCAGCCAGGAGGCGAATTCGTACTCCGAGAGCTTGCGCTCCAGCTTCTGCTCGATCTCCTTGCGGCTGGCCTTGAGGTCGGCTGGCTTGAGCAGCGAGCCCGGCCGCACGGTGATCGGCTTGCTTTCCTTCAGTGCCTTCTTCTGCAGCTTCGCAGGCCAGCCGCCGGGCGACTGGCCGAGATCGCCGCGCAGCATCGAGACGACCGAGTCCGGGAAGGCGATGTCCTTGGCCGGGTTTTCGACGTCGGCAACGGTCAGATCCTGGCTCACCATCATCAGCGCCATGTCGCCGACCACCTTGGACGACGGCGTCACCTTGACGATGTCACCGAACATCAAATTGACGTCGTGATAGGCTTGTGCCACCTCGTGCCAACGCGTTTCCAGCCCGAGCGAACGCGCCTGCTCCTTGAGGTTGGTGAACTGGCCGCCCGGCATTTCGTGCAGATAGACTTCCGAGGCTGGCCCCTTGAGATCGCTTTCGAAGGCCGCATACTGGTTGCGCACCGCTTCCCAGTAGAAGGAGATGTTGCGGATCCATTGCGGATCGAGGCCGGGATCGCGCTCGGTTCCCTTCAGCGCCTCGACGATCGAGCCCAGGCAAGGCTGCGAGGTGTTGCCGGAGAAGGAATCCATCGCCGCGTCGATGGCGTCGACGCCACTTTCCACGCCGGCCAGCACCGTCGCCGCCGACAGGCCTGACGTGTCGTGGGTGTGGAAATGGATCGGCAGGTCGGTCGCCTCGCGCAGCGCCTTGAACAGCACGCGGGCGGCAGCCGGCTTCAAAAGCCCGGCCATGTCCTTGACGGCGATGATATGGGCGCCGGCGGCCTGCAATTCCTTCGCCAGCCCGACATAGTACTTAAGGTCGTATTTGGCGCGCGCCGGATCGAGGATGTCGCCGGTGTAGCAGATCGCCGCTTCGACCAGCTTGCCCTCGGCGCCCACCGCGTCCATGGCGACACGCATGTTCTCGACCCAGTTCAGGCAGTCGAAGACGCGGAACAGGTCGACGCCGCCGGCCGCCGCCTGGCTGACGAAATGTTGCACCACATTGTCGGGATAGTTGGTGTAGCCGACGCCGTTGGCGCCGCGCAGAAGCATCTGCAGCAAAAGGTTGGGGGCCGCTTCGCGCACTTTGCTCAGCCGCTCCCACGGATCCTCGGTCAGGAAGCGCATGGCGACGTCGAAAGTGGCGCCGCCCCAGCATTCCAGCGACAGCAGCCGCGGCAGCGCCCGCGCATAGGTGCCGGCAATGCCGGCAATGTCATGCGTACGCATGCGGGTGGCGAGCAGCGACTGGTGGCCGTCGCGCATCGTCGTGTCGGTGACCAGCACCTCTTTTTGCTCACGCATCCAGGCAGCGAATTTCTCCGGCCCCAGCGTGTCGAGCTTCTGCTTGCTGCCATCAGGCACATTGCCGTTGAGATAGGGCACGACGGGCGCTGCCGCATCGGCCTTGGGCATCGGACGGCCGCGGGTTTCGGGATGGCCGTTGACGCTGACGTCGGCCAGATAGTTGAGCAGCTTGGTGGCTCGATCCTGCCGCTTCACCTGCGCGAACAGCTCCGGCGTCGTGTCGATGAACCTGGTCGTGTAGGAATTGTCGGCGAAGCGCGGGTGGTTGATGATTGCCTCGAGGAAGGTGAGGTTGGTCGCCACGCCGCGGATGCGGAACTCGCGCAAGGCCCGGTTCATGCGGGCGATCGCCTCGGCCGGTGTCGGGGCCCAGGCAGTCACCTTCTCCAGCAGCGGATCGTAGAAGCGGGTGATGACCGCGCCCGAATAGGCGGTGCCGCCGTCGAGGCGGATGCCGAAACCGGCGGCTTCGCGATAAGCGGTGATGCGGCCGTAGTCCGGAATGAAACTATGCTCCGGATCCTCGGTCGTTATGCGGCACTGCAGCGCGTGACCGTTCAACCTGATATCGGCCTGCGCCGGCACGCCCGACTCTTTCGTGCCGATGGCAAAGCCGTCCAGTATGTGGATCTGCGCCTTGACGATGTCGATGCCGGTCACCTGCTCGGTGACGGTGTGCTCGACCTGGATGCGCGGATTGACCTCGATGAAGTAGAATTTGCCGGTGTCGGCGTCCTGCAGGAATTCCACCGTACCGGCGCCGATATAGCTGGTCTCGCGCGCGATCTTGAGCGCATAGCCGCAAAGCTCCTGGCGCAATGCCTCGCTGAGATAGGGCGCCGGCGCCCGTTCGACGACCTTCTGGTTGCGGCGCTGGATCGAGCAGTCGCGCTCGAACAGATGTACAGCGTTGCCATGCGTGTCGCCGAGCACCTGGACCTCGACATGGCGAGCGCGCTCGATCAGCTTTTCGAGATAGACCTCGTCCTTGCCGAAGGCGGCCTTGGCCTCGCGCTTGCCTTCCATCACCTCGCGGGCGAGGTCGGCTTCCGCGCGGATGGCGCGCATGCCGCGCCCGCCGCCGCCCCATGATGCCTTGAGCATCACCGGATAGCCGACTGTCTTGGCGAGCTGCTTGACTGCTTCCATGTCGTCCGGCAGCGGTTCGGTTGCCGGCACCACCGGCACGCCAACCTCGATGGCCAGATTGCGCGCGGCGACCTTGTTGCCGAGCCGGCGCATCGTGTCGGGCTTCGGTCCGATGAAGGTGATGCCGGCCTCGGCGCAGGCATCTGCGAATTCAGGGCTTTCCGACAGGAGGCCATAGCCCGGGTGGATGGCGTCGGCGCCGGACAGCCTGGCGACCCGGATCACTTCCTCGATCGACAGATAGCTTTCGATCGGCCCCATGTCCCTGGCCAGATGCGGCCCGCGCCCGACCTGGTAGCTTTCATCGGCCTTGAACCGATGAAGTGAATATTTGTCCTCCTCGGCCCAGATCGCCACGGTTTTGAGGCCGAGCTCGTTTGCCGCGCGAAAGACGCGGATGGCAATTTCGGACCTGTTGGCGACGAGGATCTTCGTGATGGCCAAGGAAGGAGGCTCCGGACAGGGAGGGATGGGGCGGAGGCATGATTAACGCGAAAATGCTGCAGTGCAACCAAAATCGAGGAGAGATTAAACCGATTTAAATGCGATTCTAGCACCACGGCTCGAAAAGCTGCGTGCGATTGGCGCCGCGAGGTGACGCTAATTGTCGTGCCCGCACAAATTCGACCCCGGCTAACGGCTTGTCCAGCCACCCTCGCTGCCGCCCTGTCACCAACAAAAATGCCCGGCGCGAGCGCCGGGCATTCCATAGAGCTGCGTTTCGAATTACGACTTCGGGAACCAGGAGATCTTGCCGTCCGGACCCTTCTTCCATTCGTACATGATGTAGCCCGGGAGCTTCGGATCGCCCTTCGCGTCATAGGCGAGATCGCCCAGAACGGTCTTGAACGGGCCCTTCTCGTGCAGCGCCTTGGCCACTTCCACGGGGTCGTTCGACTTGGCCACGGCAGCAGCCTCGGCGATCACCTGCATGGCGGCGTAGGAGTAGAGAGTGTAGGCTTCCGGCTCGAAGCCCTGAGCGCGGAACTTCTCGACCAGTGCCTTGTTCTCGGGGATCAGGCGCGGATCGGGACCGAAGGTGTTGAGCGTGCCGATAACCGCATCGCCGGCGATCGCAGCCAGCTCGTCGGTGACGATGCCGTCGCCCGACATCAGGGTAGCCTTGAGGCCCTGGTCCGCCGACTGGCGGATGATCAGGCCGGCTTCGGTATGCAGGCCGCCCCAATAGATCAGGGTAACACCGGCGTCCTTCATCTTGGCAATCAGCGCCGAGAAGTCCTTGTCGCCGACATTGACGCCTTCGTACATGACTTCCGTCAGGCCGGCTGCGTTCATCGCCTTCTTGGTCTCGTCGGCAAGGCCCTGACCATAGGGGGTCTTGTCGTGGATGACGGCAACCTTGGCGTCCTTGAAGTTGGTCGCGATATAGCCGCCGGCGATGCCGCCCTGCTGGTCATCGCGTCCGCAGGTGCGGAACACGTTCCACAGGCCGCGCTCGGTGAATTTCGGGTTGGTCGCCGCAGGCGTCACTTCGACGATGTTGTTGTCGACGTAGACTTCCTGCGAAACCGGGATCGAGACGCCCGAGTTGAAGTGGCCGATCACGAATTTCACGCCGTCGCCGACGAACTTGTTGCCGACCGAAATGCCCTGCTTCGGATCCGAGACGTCGTCGCCGACTTCGAGCTTGATCTGCTCGCCGTTCATGCCGCCTGCTGCGTTGATGTCGGCAACGGCCGCTTCCGCACCCTTCTGCAGCTGCGCACCGAAGGCCGCATTCGGACCGGTGATCGGACCTGCGACGCCGACGATAACGTCAGCCCATGCATTGCCACCGAACGCGACAAGCGCGGTCAGGGCAACGGCGGACAAAAGTGATTTCTTCATTTAAACGCTCCCATTTACGAGGTGGGCGTGGATGAAACTTTCATGCGATGCCCACCCTTATCGCAGAAAGCGTACTTTGCCGATTTTCAGGCCCTTGTCACGCCGATTCATCCCCGGAACGGCGTTAATGATGAACGTCAACCTTTCGGTTTCCAGCTTAAGATCGAAGCCCGTTCGTAAAGCCAATTATACTGCGTCACCATCTGGTTCGTACGCGTGTATTGATAGCCGACAAACCCCAATATCATGAGCACGATTGTGTCCACGACATAGTATTGCAGCGAAAACATCGTGCCGCCGAACAAGGCATGATGGATGAACCTGATGCCGATGCCGAGACCCAGCAGATAGGCGAACAGCGCCGGCAGGCTGCGCCATGTCTGGGCGCTGGCCTTGCCGGTCATCCATGCCGCCCAGCCGCCGAGCAGACAGGTGACGAAGAAGAACTGCCAGATGGAAGGTTCCTCGTGAAGAATGCCTTGCATGATGAAGACTCCCTAGCATGATCCCGAAAAGTTGCAGACTTTTCGGACAAAGGTCATGCGACAAACAAACAAGTTGGAGCGGAATACCGTATGCATACATTCCGCTCCAAAATCAGTGATGGCCGCCTTCGAGATAGGCCGCCCGCACTTCCGGATTGGCGAGCAATTCCTTGCCTGTGCCGCTCATGGTCACGTTGCCGTTGACCATGACATAGCCGCGCGTGGCGAGCTTGAGCGCACCGAAGGCGTTCTGCTCGACCAGGAACACGGTCAGCCCTTGCGTGCGGTTCAGCTCGCGGATGGCATCGAAGATCTGCTTGACGATCAGCGGCGCCAGACCCAGCGACGGCTCGTCGAGCAACAGCAGCTTCGGCCGCGCCATCAGCGCACGTCCGATCGACAGCATCTGCTGCTCACCGCCCGACAGCGTGCCGCCGCGCTGGGCAATGCGCTCCTTGAGGCGCGGGAACAGCGCGAACACCTTCTCGGCATCTTCGTCATAGTGCTTGAGATTGTCGAGACCGGCGCCCATCTGCAGGTTTTCCATCACCGTCATGCGCGGGAAAATGCGCCTGCCTTCCGGCGACTGCGCAATGCGCATGCGGGCGATCTCGTGCGTCGGCATCTGGGTGATGTCGGTGCCGGCGAAAGTGATTGAGCCGGCACGAGCGCGCGGCGCACCGAAGATGGTCATCATCAGCGTCGACTTGCCGGCACCGTTCGCACCGATCAGCGCGACGATCTCGCCCTGGTTGACGTGGACATCGACGCCGTTCAGCGCCTTGATGTTGCCGTAGTAGGTCTCGACGCCCTTGATGTCGAGCAGCGTTGTCTCGGCCATCACTTACGCCCTCCGCGCGGCTTGCCTGTCGGGGATTTGGTGGCCGCCGGCTTGGACTTGGCTGTCAGACGCTCGGACGGTGCTCTTGGCGCGGAGTTGGCTCTTGTATCGTATTGGGTGGCTTTTGAAGCTCCCTTCGACACTGTGACCCGCTCGCCCTGGCTGTGGCCGATCGTGTCGCTTACCGGGCCGGCGAGATAGGAAGACGATGTGCCTGGTCCGTGAGCCGAATCCGGCCCGATGTCCAGCTGCTCGATGACGTCTTCATCGCCGACCTCGGTCAGCACCGTCTCGACCTCCTCGTCGTCGACGCCGAGATAAGCGGCGATGACGCGCGGGTCGGTACGCACCGATTGCGGGCTGCCGTCGGAAATCTTGCGGCCATATTCAAGCACCACGACATGGTCGGAAATCTGCATGACCACCGACATGTCATGTTCGATCAGCAGGATCGAGGTACTGCTCTTGATGTCCATCAGCAGCGAATTCAGCGCAGCCGACTCCTTCGGATTGAGACCGGCCGCAGGCTCGTCGAGGCACAGAAGTTCGGGCCCTGTGCACATGGCGCGCGCAATCTCGAGGCGCCGCTGCGCGCCATAGGGCAGGTCGCCGGCCGGATCGTCGGCGCGATCGACAAGGTCGGCCTTCTCCAGCCAGTGCTTGGCAAGCTCCACCGATTCAGCCGAGGCCCTGCGGTAGCCGCCGATCCCGAATAGGCCCAGGATCGTATAGCCGGATGCCTTCATCAGCTTGTTGTGCTGCGCAACCAGCAGATTCTCCAGCAGCGTCATGCCCGAGAACAGGCGGATGTTCTGGAAGGTGCGCGCCACCTTGGCGCGCGCCGGGATCTCATGATTGGGCAGCCGTTCGAGCAGGAAGCTCGAGCCGTCGGCCCGGTTGAGCGTAATCATGCCTTCCGACGGCTTGTAGAAGCCGGTGATGCAATTGAAGACGGTGGTCTTGCCGGCGCCATTGGGTCCGATCAGCGCGGTGATCTCGCCGCGCTTGGCCTGGAACGACAGGTCGCCGATGGCGATCAGGCCGCCGAACTTCATCGAAAGATGCTCGACCTGGAGGATGGCGTCTTTCATACCCGGATTGGTCTTCTGAATGGAGGTCGCGCTCATCAGCCGTGCCCTTCCTTGGTGAAGGAGGAGGAGACCGCTTTTCGTTCACTGAGGAAGGCCGTCGGTTCACGGCTGCCGACAAAGCCGCGCGGCTTCCACAGCATGACGATGACCATCGCCATGCCGAACAAAAGCATGCGGTAAAGCTCCGGGGTGAAATCTTTTCCGAAGACACTTTTCAGGAAATCGAGTTCGCGCAGCGCCTCGGTGCCGCCGATCATCACCAGCGCGGCGACCGCGATGCCGACCAGCGAGCCCATGCCGCCGAGCACCACGATGGCCAGGATGATCGCCGATTCCAGGAAGACGAAGGATTCAGGGCTGACGAAGCCTTGCCGTGCGGCGAAGAAGGCGCCGGCAAAACCGCCGAACATGGCGCCGGTGGCAAAGGCGGTGAGCTTGGTGGTGGTGGTGTTGATGCCAAGCGAGCGGCAGGCAATCTCGTCCTCGCGCAGCGCCTCCCAGGCGCGGCCGACAGGCATGCGCCTGAGCCTGATGGTGACGAAGGCGGTCAGCAGCGCCAGCCCGAGAATCAGATAGTAGAGGAAGATCTTGTAGTAGGCGCTCGACTGGGCAATGTGCAGCACCTTGCCGATGTAGTTCGGGTCCGTCGAATTGAACGTCATCAGGCCGAAGAAGGTGACCTTCGGGATGCCGGAGATGCCGGCCGAGCCGTTGGTGACTTCACGCCAGTTGATCAGCACCAGGCGGATGATCTCGCCGAAGGCCAGGGTCACGATCGCCAGGTAATCGCCACGAAGCCTGAGCACCGGAAAGCCGAGCATAACGCCCCAGAAGGCGGCCATGGCGCCGGCGGCCGGCAGCAGGATCCAGAACGACAGGCCGTATTGCGAGCCCAGCAACGCATAGGCATAGGCGCCGACCGCGTAAAAGGCGACGTAGCCGAGATCGAGCAGGCCGGCGAGGCCGACGACGATGTTCAGCCCCCAGGCCAGCATCACATAGATCAGGATCTGGATGCCGAAATTGTCGACCCACTTCAACGAGCCCTGCAGGCCGCCGGTTATCGACCACGCGTAGATCGACAGCACAACGACGACGAGGATCGGGTATAGCACCAGCGCCGCAATGCCGAGCTTGGTGAAATTGGCGTGGATGAAGGAGCGGAAATAGAAGATCACGCAAGCGAGCGCGTAAATGACGGCCAATGCGCGCAGGAACTGAAGGTAGCCGGCCAGATCGGGTCCCACCAACGCCGGCAGGGCGCTGCCGAACGCAACTAGGACAACCGCCAACACCACGGCGACGATGAAGGCCGGAAGCAGGAAGAAGCGCGACGCGACGCTCGCCGGCAACAGGCCGGTGGCGACATTGGTGATCTTCTGATTGGCCATGAACGGCAGGCCATAGGCAATGTAGAAGAAGCGGCCAAGCATGGTCAGCACGACCACGGTGATGAGCAGCAACCAGCGCTGCACCAGGATCAACTGGTTGCTGATGTTCTGGTCGGTCTTCAGGCCGATGAAGAGAATGAACAACCCCAGCGAGATGGCGCCGGCATAGAACGCTTCGCGCAATGCACGCTGCACGGGGGACGCGACGGTGTCGCGCTCCGAGGATACGGAAACCGCCATTGTCTCAGACCTTTTCGACTTCTGGCCGGCCCAAAATGCCGGAAGGCAGGAAGATCAGCACGATCGCCAGGATCGAGAACGCCGCGACGTCCTTGTAGTCGATCGAGAAATACGCCGACCACATGCTCTCGATGAAGCCGATCAAAAGCCCGCCAAGCACCGCGCCCGGCAGAGACCCGATGCCGCCGAGAACGGCCGCGGTGAAGGCCTTGACCCCCGGCACAAAGCCGTCGGAAAAGGCGATGACGCCGTAATACATCAGGAACAACGTGCCCGCGACGGCCGCAAGCGCTGCACCCATGATAAAGGTGATCGAGATCGTACGGTCGACATCGACACCGAGCAGCGCCGCCATCTTGCGGTCCTGCTCGCACGCCCTTTGCGCCCGGCCGAGGGAAGTCCTGTTGACCAGGTACCAGAACAGCGCCAGCAGCAGGGCGGTGACGACGACGATGATGATCTGCTTCAGCGACACGCTGATGCCGTTGATGTTGTAGACCTGGCTGACCATCGGCGGGATCGGCTTGTTGCGCGGGCCCTGCGTCACCTGGATGAAGTTCGACAGCGCGATCGACATGCCTATGGCGGTGATCAGCGGCGCCAGCCGGAACGAACCGCGCAGCGGCCGGTACGCCACCTTCTCGATCGTCCAGTTGTAGAGGCTGGTGAGCAGCATCGCCACGATCATCATGATCAGCAGCGCCAGGACGACCGGCACCGAATAGAACAAGGAGCCGAGGATGAGGAAGACGACGAGGGCGGCGAATGCCCCGACCATGAAAATGTCGCCGTGGGCGAAGTTGATCATGCCGATGATGCCGTAGACCATCGTGTAGCCGATTGCGATCAGCCCATAGATCGATCCCAGCGTCAGCCCATTGATAAGCTGCTGGACAAAGTACTGCATGTGTACATGGCTCCCCTGGAATGTCGCCCATGCAGACGCATTCCTTTTCGTATTTCCCCTAGTCGTAAAGTTTCGAGCCCGGATTGCAACGTGATTTTTCAAACGTCGAGCGTGTTTTGCCGGCACGCCTTCCGATTGCCCGTTTTTTTGCTCCCGACCCCTGGACTATCGCGGACCCTATCATTGGCATAACGCAATGTCTTTGACGATTCAGCTGGACCAGCGACCTCATTTCGAAGAAATCCCGGTCAAAATTAGGTGATGAGACGAATCTTTGCGTTGTTGGCGGGCTTCGTTTTTTAGCCACATTCCGTACTGACCAGCTGCAACATGGGTTACTTCCCGACTATGGCGGTGGATGCCTCGCCCAACGCGCTAACCTTTCGCTGACTGGTTTCGCCAAGAGGTCCCGCTCTGGGTCCAAGTCTTGGGTCTCGGTGGATGATCGGCAGCCTACCGTATCACTTAACCACAAAACCGTGCGCGAACGGATCGCGGTCGTCGATGAAGATGGTGTTCAGGCCGGTCATCCGCGCCCAGCCGCCGATCGAGGGAATGATGGCCGGCTTGCCGGCGACGGTGACGTCCTTTTCGACCTTGCCCTCGAACAGCGAACCGATGATCGATTCATGGACGAAGCTGTCGCCGGCCTTGAGCTTTCCCTTGGCATGAAGCTGCGCCATGCGCGCCGAGGTGCCGGTGCCGCAAGGTGAACGGTCGATGGCCTTGTCGCCATAGAAGACGGCGTTGCGCGCATCCGCGCCCGCTACCGTCGGCTTGCCCGTCCACTGCATGTGGGACAGCCGGTTGATGCCGGGGTTTTCCGGATGCACGAACGAGTACTTCTCGTTGAGCCGCTGCCGCACCACGGGGCTCCAGGCGATGAAATCGCTGGCGGAATAATCAGCGATGTCGCGAAAATTCGCCTGCGGCTCGACGATTGCGTAGAAATTGCCGCCATAGGCGACATCGACAGTGATCTCGCCAAGCTGCGGGCAGTCGACCGTCAGTCCCTCGGCATAAAGGAAGGACGGCACATTCGTGATGCGCACCTCCTCGACATAGTCGCCGACTTGTTTGTATTCGGCGATAACCAGCCCGGCCGGTGTGTCGAGCCGGAGCACGCCGGGTGTCTTCGGCTTGATCAGCCCATGTTCGATGGCCATCGTCACCGTGCCGATCGTGCCGTGGCCGCACATCGGCAGGCAGCCCGACGTCTCGATGAACAGGATGGCTATGTCGCAATCCTCGCGCGTCGGCGGATAGAGGATCGAGCCCGACATGACATCGTGGCCGCGCGGCTCGAACATCAGCCCGGTGCGGATCCAGTCATACTCCGCCAGGAAATGCGCCCGCCGCTCCATCATCGTCGACCCCTGAAGCAAAGGGCCGCCGCCGGCGACCAGCCGCACCGGATTGCCGCAGGTATGGCCGTCGATGCAAAAGAAGGATTTTTTGGCCATGATTTCCTCGAACTCAAAACCGTTGCGGGCTGAAGGGAGCAAGATCGATCGGCGAAGTTTGCCCGAGAACAAGATTGCGGATCAAGCGGCCGGTGGCCGCCGCCTGGGTCAGGCCGAGATGGCCATGGCCGAAGGCGTAGACAACGTTGGGCGCGGTTCGCGCCGTGCCGATCACCGGCAGCGAATCCGGCAGCGACGGGCGATAGCCCATCCACTCGCGGCCGCCTGACGCGTCCAGCCCCGGAAGGAACTGTCTGGCTTTTTCCAGCATGGCCTTCGAGCGCGCAAAATTCGGCGGCCGGTCGAGACCGCCCAACTCGACGGCGCCGCCGACGCGCAAGCCCGTCTCGAGTGGCGTGATGACGAAGCCATGGCCGGAAAAGATCAGCATCCGCTGCACGTCGAAAGCGGTCTTCGGCAGTGTCGTGTTGTAGCCGCGCTCGGTTTCGAGCGGGATGGTGTCGCCAAGCGCCTTCGTCAGCAGATGCGACCATGCCCCGGCGGCCACGACAAGATGTCTTGCCTGCCTGGTCGTGCCGTCCGTCAGCGTCAGCGTCGCGCCATCAGGATTGGCGGCGACGCGCTCTATGCGCGCCTTTTCGAAACGCGCGCCCAGCCTTTCGGCATAGGCCCACACCCCCTTGCCGAGCAGTTTCGGATCGGCGACGGTCTTCCAGCCCGGCACGAAGGTGCCCTTGATGAAGCGCGGCGACAGTCCCGGCTGCAGCCGCGCCAGTTCGTCGCCTTCGACATGGCGAAAGCCGATGCCGAAGCGCTCGCGCGCCGCCCAGCCCGGCAGCCCGGCCTGAAATTCGGCCTCGCTTTCATAAAGCTCCAGCGAGCCGTCCTCGCGCAGCATCAGCCGCGTGCCGGAACGGTCGAGCAGGCCCATCCATTCAGCCTCGGCGAGCTTCATCATGCCTGCCTGAGCAGCAAGGCTCGCCTCATATTTTTCTGGTGCGCCAGCGCGCCAGAAGCGCAACAGCCAAGGCAACAGCTTCGGCAAGTAGGCCGGCGGGATGCTGAGTGGCCCGAGCGGATCGGCAAGCCATTTCGGCAAGTGCCGCATCATGCCCTTATGCGCCAGCGGCAGCACGTCGGAGAAGGCGAAGGCGGCGGCATTGCCGGAGCTCGTCTCCTTGCAGATGCCGGTGCGGTCGAAGACCGTGACGCTGCGCCCGGCCTCGGCCAGCATGGCCGCCGCGCAGATGCCGACAATGCCGCCACCGACAATGGCGATATCTACCCTCTCTCCCCGTTCACGGGGAGAAGGGGCCCTAAGGGCGGATGAGGGGCGGCGGCCCTCCTCTGTGTCCCTGGAATTTCCTTGCACGTCGGCGCTGCCCCTCATCTGGCTGCCGCCATCTTCTCCCCGTGCACGTGCACGGGGAGAAGAAAGCCTTCAGAACTGCGGCAGCTTCGGCCGTACCGCCAGCGCGTCCTTGACGATCTTCTCGATCGCTTTGCGGCGCTCGCCCGACAGCGGCTGGCGCGGCATGCGCACGCGGTCATTTGTGTCGATCGCGAGCACTTCGGCAAGCTTGATGTTTTGGACCAGATAGGTCGAGACATCGAGATCGAGCAGCGGCCGGAACCAGCGATAGATCGAAAGCGCCTCCTCGCGGCGGCCCTGCTTCATCAACTGGTAGATGGCGACTGTCTCGCGCGGGAAGGCGACGACCAGACCCGCCACCCAGCCGATGGCGCCCACCGACAGCGCCTCGAAGGCGAGATTGTCGACGCCGGTGAACAGATCGTAGCGGTCGCCGAAGCGGTTGATGATCTCTGTCGAGCGGCGGATGTCGTCGGAGGACTCCTTGATGGCGACGAAGCGCTTGTCGGCGGCCAGTTCTTCCATCTGGCCGACGGTAACGTCGACGCGGTAGGCGAGGCGGTTGGAGTAGATCATCACCGGCAGGTCGCCGGCCTGAGCGACGGCGCGCAAGGCGGCGACCGTCTCTTCCGGGTTGGTGTGATAGATCGGGCTCGGCACCACCATCAGCCCGTTGGCGCCTTCCCGGCTCGCGCGCTTTGCGATGCTCGCCGCCTCCCGGGTGCCTGCCTCGTTGACCGTCAGCAGAACCGGCTTGCTGCCGGCAACTTTCTGGGCAGTCTTCAGCACCTCGATCTTCTCGTCATGCGACAGCATCGGCCCTTCGCCGAGCGAACCGCAGACGATGATACCGTCGCAGCCTGCCTCCATCTGCAACGCAAAGCAGCGCTCCATTTCGGCATGGTCGAGGCGGTCGTCTTCGGTGAATTTGGTCGTGACGGCGGGGAAAACTCCGGTCCACATGATCGTCTCTCCATCTGATATATCAGGCGTATATCTGTTGGAAAACCGGCTGTCAATGCGGAATCCGTTGTGATATATGGAAGATATATCAGGAGCCCACCTTTGATATTCAGTGAGACAGCATACCCCGAGCCGGCCGCCGCCAAGGCCTACCATGTACTCGAGCATATGATCGTGACGCTGGAACTGGCGCCGGCGAGCTTCGTGACGGAAGGCGCGCTGATCGAAAAGCTGGCGCTAGGACGCACGCCGGTGCGCGAAGCGATCCAGCGCCTCGCCTGGGAAGGACTGCTGGATGTCAGGCCACGCGCCGGCATCGCCATTGCCCCGCTGCATCCCGGCGACTGGCTGCGCGTGCTGGATGCCAGGCGCGGTGTCGAGGTGGTGCTGGCGCGCTCGGCCGCCCGCTTCGTCACCCGTGAGGCCGCCGACCTGTTTCATGAGGCAGCCCTTGCCATGCAGAAGGCCGTCATCTCGGGCAATGTGCTGGCCTTCATCCAGGCCGACAAGGCGCTCGACGAGGCCTTGGCGATGGCCGCCGACAACCCGTTTGCGGCCCGTCTGGCCGCGCCCCTGCAGACCCACAGCCGCCGCTTCTGGTTCCGCTACAAGGCCGACACAGGACTGGCCGAATCGGCCGAACACCACGTCGCGCTAATCCGCTCGATCCTGGCCGGTGACGAAGAGGCTGCCGCCAAGGACGCCAAACGCCTTATGGCACTGCTGCGCGGCCATGCCGAAGTGGCCGCCACACGCTGAACTCCGTCTCTGCTCCAGACTTCCGACCGGTCTTTATCAGGTGCCCGGCAAGACTGCTGCCATAGCCGCCCCGTCCCAGCCTTCGCCAGCCGTGATGATGCAGCTTTGGCCGCGTGTGTCGGTGGCCAGGATGGTCCAGGTGCCCTGGTCGGAGACGAAGATCTCAAGCACCACATTCGGGTTCACCAGGCCACGTGCGGCTTGGCTTTCGTGGAACTTCTCGCCGAGCGCCTTGACCAGGTCGGTCCGCGCCGCGCATTGATCGGCTTTGGCCTGGGCGATGCCGGACATCGCGAACACCGCAAAGAACATCGCCGCCACAAGACGTCGTGTCATCTGACACCTCCTTGCGCCAGACGAGAACCCCGGCTGCAACCGGCGCTATTTTGATGGCCTGCACCACGGCAGGAATGCAATTTAAGGCAGATGACAGGCTCTTGGTTCCATCGCTTTAACGTGATGGCCAATGTCGGTTTCGTACAAAGAAAGGCCCAGGACGTTGAACCCAGGCCTTCTTGCCGATCTTCGAAATCGTCCGGTCAGTTCATCGTCGGGATGACGAACTCGGCACCGTCCTTGACGCCGGAGGGCCAGCGCGAGGTCACCGTCTTGGTCTTGGTGTAGAAGCGGAACGCGTCCGGGCCGTGCTGGTTGAGGTCGCCGAAGGACGACGCCTTCCAGCCGCCGAACGTGTAGTAAGCGATCGGAACCGGGATCGGCACGTTGATGCCGACCATGCCGACCTGGACGCGCGAAGCAAAATCACGAGCAGCATCACCGTCACGGGTGAAGATGGCGACGCCATTGCCCATCTCATGATCGTTGGCTAGCTTGATGGCGCTCTCATAGGTCGGCGCACGCACCACCGACAGCACCGGGCCAAAAATCTCTTCCTTGTAGATGCGCATGTCGGCGGTCACATTGTCGAACAGGCAGCCGCCCATATAGTAGCCATCCTCGTAGCCCTGCATGGAGAAGCCGCGGCCATCGACGACCAGCTTGGCGCCTTCCTTGACGCCGGTGTCGACATAACCCTTGACGCGTTCCAATGCCTGCGCCGTCACCAGCGGGCCGAAATCGGCGGACGAATCCGTCGACGGGCCGACCTTGAGGCTTTCGACACGCGGGATCAGCTTTTCCATCAGCCGGTTGGCGGTGTCGTTGCCGACGGGAACGGCAACCGAGATCGCCATGCAGCGCTCGCCGGCCGAGCCGTAGCCCGCGCCGATCAGCGCGTCGACGGTCTGGTCCATGTCGGCATCGGGCATGATGATCATGTGGTTCTTGGCGCCGCCGAAGCACTGCACGCGTTTTCCCGCGGCCGTGCCGCGCGAGTAGATGTAATGCGCGATCGGCGTCGAGCCGACAAAGCCGATAGCCTTGATATCAGGATCGTCGAGGATGGCGTCGACGACATCCTTGTCGCCATTGACGATGTTGAGAACGCCAGCCGGCAGGCCAGCCTCGAGGAACAGTTCGGCGATGCGCATCGGCACGCCAGGGTCACGCTCGGAAGGCTTCAGGATAAAGGCGTTGCCGCAGGCCAGCGCCGGGGCAATCTTCCACAACGGGATCATCGCCGGGAAATTGAACGGGGTGATGCCGGCAACGACGCCAAGCGGCTGGCGCATCGAATAGACATCGATGCCGGGGCCGGCGCCGTCGGTGAACTCGCCCTTCATCATGTGAGGCGCACCGATGCAGACTTCGACCACTTCGAGGCCGCGCTGGATGTCGCCCTTGGCGTCGGCGATGGTCTTGCCGTGCTCGCGCGCCAGGAGATCGGCCAGTTCGTCATAGTCGCGAGCAACCAGTTCAAGAAACTTCATCAGCACGCGCACACGCCGCTGCGGGTTGGTCGCAGCCCATTTGATCTGTGCTTCCTTGGCGTTCAGCACAGCCGCACGCAGTTCCGCCGGCGACGCCAGCGCCACCGTGCCGCGCACCGAGCCGTCCATGGGCTGCATGACGTCCTGCTTGCGCCCGCTGGTCCCGGCGACATGCTTGCCGCCGATGAAATGACCGTATTCGATCATGGTTTCTCTCCCTGAGTTTGTGATGAAGCATTCAACGCCTTTGCAGGCGCGAAGGCAACGCGAGGGGAAACGCAACCGTTGTGCAAGAAATAGACAACGAAGGACGAGTGTGCATTAATTGCCGCAAATTACAGATTGCTGAAAGGCCCGAAGGTTGCGCTCCGTCACACCCCCCTCTGTCCTGCCGGACATCTCCCCCGCAAGGGGGGAGATCAGATGTGGCCGCCGCCTTCGCAAATCTTCAACGCAGCAAAAGAGACGCAGGTGGCGGAGCTGCCAATCTCCCTCCTTGCGGGGGAGATGGCCGGCAGGCCAGAGGGGGGTGGGCGGGAACGCCGCGTTCGCCGCTAGCCCGGACCACCCCCATGAACTGGGATGACGTCCGCATCTTCCTCGCCGTGGCCCGCGCCGGGCAGATCCTTGGCGCCGCCAAGCGGCTGGAACTCAATCACGCCACCGTCTCGCGCCGCATCGCAGCGCTTGAGGATGCGTTACGGACAAAACTGTTTCGCCGGCTTACCACCGGCAGCGAGCTGACGCCGGCCGGCCAGCGCTTTCTCGACATTGCCGAGCGCATGGAAGCCGACATGATCGCCGCGCGCTCCGCCGTGTCGGGCGAAGGCGACGATATCTCAGGCACCGTGCGCATCGGCGCGCCCGACGGGTTTGGCGTCGCATTCCTCGCCACGCGTCTTGGCGCGCTGACCGCGCTGCACCGCGAACTCACCATCCAGCTGGTGCCGGTGCCGCGTTCCTTCTCGCTGTCGCGGCGCGAGGCCGACATCGCCATCACCGTCGAGCGGCCGAGCGAAGGCAGGCTGGTGGCGGGAAAGCTGGTCGACTACACCCTCGGCCTGTTTGCCTCGCGGGACTATGCGCAGGCGCACGGCTTACCCGAGACCGCTGCCGAACTCGGCCAGCATACGCTGATCGGCTATGTCCCAGACCTGATCGTCAGCCCGTCGCTCGACTATGCGGCGGAGTTCAGCCCGGACTGGCGCACCAGCTTCGCCATCTCCTCAGCGCTGGGCCAGGCCGAAGCGGTGCGGTCGGGCGCCGGCATCGGCATCTTGCACACCTTTGTCGCCCGCTCGATGCCGGAGCTGATCCCCGTCAACATCGTGACGCCGATCCGCCGCGCCTACTGGCTGGTCTATCATGAATCGGTCCGGCCGCTGCGCCGCGTGCAGATCGTCGCCAACTTCATCACCAAGGCGGTCGAGAGAGAGCGCGGGCTGTTTGTCTGATGGCCGCGCCGCCTTGCCTTCGCCACAAAATCGGCCAGTGTGGCAACAAGCGCGATGTCGCCTATCATTAAGGATTGGCTGCGCCGGGTGGGACACTTTTTTGCAAAGCTGGTGCGGATCAAAATGCGAGCGGTGCTCGCCATCTTGCCGCTTGTCGCGCTTTCCGCCTGCGCCAATCCATGGACCGCAGTTCCGGAAGCCGAACTGCCCAAGCCGGTCCGCATCGCAATGGCCCGCCCGTCGCCTTTCGTCTTCGGCAATTACTGCGGTCCCGGCACCCGCACCGGCGACCTCTCGGCTCGCCCTGTCAATCGCCTCGACAGCGCCTGCCAAATCCATGACGCCTGCTACAT
Organism: Mesorhizobium sp. L103C131B0; assembly: GCF_000502275.1. NCBI lineage: Bacteria > Pseudomonadati > Pseudomonadota > Alphaproteobacteria > Hyphomicrobiales > Phyllobacteriaceae > Mesorhizobium > Mesorhizobium sp. L103C131B0. The sequence continues at coordinate 84,650 of NZ_AYXC01000016.1, forward strand.
CGCGCGCCATAATCATTGCGACTGCGACGGCGCGCTCGTCGCCTCGGCAAAGGCGATCCGTGATGACAAGACAGCGCCGAAAAAGGTGCGCGGCGAGGCCGAGCTTTTGATCGCCACTTTCGCACTTCCCGTCTGCAAGGTCTTTCCGCAAGGCTTTATGCCGCCGCGCGACCCGGCTGAGCTGAAGACGATGAACGGGGCCACGGGATGAACCGCGCCATCTGCCTGGCTCTGGCCGGGCTGGGGCTGGCGGCCCTTGTCGGTTGCGCCGCCCCGATCCGGCACAGCTGCGATTTCTTCCCTGATGCGAAGGATTGCGGCCGGCCGTCGGTATCGGCCGGCACGCCCGGACCGCAGACTGCAGCAGCAGCGTTTTTCGGCGATGCCGGTGCCAGCGACTATGAAAGGCAGTTCCTGGCGCTGCTCGCCCACAACCAGATCGGCGCCATCGACAGGGCGAACGGCACCGGTCCGTTCGGCCATGACCGCCACGCCATCGCCAACCGCGATTTCCAGGCCACCTACCGGACGCTGGAACAGCTGGCGAAGCCGGTTAGCGCCGAACAGATGCCGGCAGGTAGGGGCACCGGCGAAGGCCATTTCAACGGCCGTTGGCGCGTGTCGCGGCAGACGCTCTATGTCAACGCCGCCGCGCGGCCCTCCGCGCCAAAGACGTTCAGCTTTTCCGGCCTGCAGGCGCGCTCGATCGAGATCGTGATGCGCCAGGCGGGAAAGCAGCCGGTTGAGATATCTGGCGCCTGCGACGGGGCGCTGGCGATTCGCGCCGGCGGTGGCTCGCGCAGCGTGGCGAGCGATGCCGCCTTCCGCCTCCGCCTGTCGGCCGGGCAAACCGCCAGCCTGTTCCCCAGCGATGGTTTGAACCGTTGCAGCCTCAAGCTCAGCTCCAGTCTGGCGCCGGCAGGCGCCCCGCTCACCATCCTGCGCGAAGAGGTTGCCTATCCGGCGATAGCCGCGCTCGACAGCCGCTACGAGCGTTGTCCAGTGCCCGATCCATCCCGCCTGGATAAGCTTGCCAGCGTCTTTTACGCCGGCCGCTGGCTGTCGCAGAGCTGTTCGCTGCCGCTCGGGTCACCGCGCCTGTTACGCAAGTCGCGCGACGGCTTTAACGCCAAGGTCGAAGCGCTGCTCGGCGCGCCTTTACCCGACAGCGCCTTCGACAAGGCCGACCCCGAACTGCCGCTCGATTTCTCGCGCGCGCCGAAACTCAAGCTGGTCTATCTGTCGTCGCTGGAGTTCAAGGCCGATTTTTCCGGCCGCGTCATCGAGCGGCTGATCCGCCATCACGCAGGCCTCGGCACCAAAGTGCGCATCATGGTCACAGACGTGCTGGAGCGCGACAAGGACGACGCGCTGCTGCACCGGCTGGCGGCCGATTATCCCAATGTCGAGTTGCAGGAATATCGCTGGCGGGCCGACCACGGCGCGCCGGTCGACGAGCAACTGTCACAGCTGCACAAGACCCATCACGTCAAGATGCTGGCGACACTTGCCGAGGATCCCGCCCGCTCGCGCGTCATCATCGGCGGCCGCAACATTCATGACGGCTTCCTGTTCCACAAGCCGATCGACCTGTCGCGCTATCCGAACCTCGAGCAATACGGCAAGACCGACGGCCTCTCGCTCAACTACTATTCGAACTGGAGCGATTTCGACATCGAGTTTGCCGACCCGGCCACGGTCGAGACGCTGGCCGCGCATCTCTCGACATTGTGGCTGCGCGACGCCGACACCAACATCGCAAGACCCTTCTCCATTCCGGTGCGCTCCGACAGCCGGCGCCCGCCGGGCACGGTGCGCCATTTCATTTCCGTGCCCTACGAGGACAACCATGCGCTCGAGACCTATTTCGTCGAGCTGATCGACACTGCCCGGCACCATATCGAGATCGTCAATCCCTACCTTAATCTGACGCCGAAGCTCAGCCTGGCCATCGAGCGGGCGCTGGCGCGCGGCGTCAGGATCGACATTGTCGGCCGCATCGACCTCAAGGGCGATATTGGCGGCAAGCTGCTGACCGCGCTCAACAAGCTGTTCGTCGAGAAATATGGCGACCGCATCAACATCCGCGAATTCAAGGCGCCCGATGTCGTGCTGCACTCCAAGATAATGATGATCGACGAAAGGCTGGTGACGATCTCGTCGGTCAATCTCAACAACCGCAGTTTCTTCCACGATCTGGAGAACGGCATGACGGTGCTCGACCCTGCCTTCTACGCCAGGATGCAGCCGGTCTATGACGACTATGTCGCCCATTCGAACCCGGTATCGACCAAGGTGACGATACCGTGGGCCTACCGATGGCTGTTCTCGAAGGGTTGGGTGAAGGAGGCGTTTTGAGGGGCTGGCGAGGCTGAAGGAATGCCGTTCTGTAGCGATCCTTTACACCCCTCTGTCCGGTAGGACAGAGGGGTNGGCTGGCGAGGCTGAAGGAATGCCGTTCTGTAGCGATCCTTTACACCCCTCTGTCCGGTAGGACAGAGGGGTGCTGGCCGCCAGCTTTAAAAAGCACCCCTACCTCAAATACCGCTCCGGCCCCAGCTCCCGCACATCGATATCAGGCACCTTGCTGGAGATGATGTCGGACAGCACCTTGGCCGAGCCGCAGGCCATGGTCCAGCCAAGCGTGCCGTGCCCGGTGTTGAGATAGAGGTTGGAGAACTCGGTGCGGCCGACCAGCGGCGGCCCGTCCGGCGTCATCGGCCGCAGCCCGCACCAGAAGGACGCCGCCTTGAGGTCGCCGCCATCCGGGAACAGATCGCCGACCGAATGTTCGAGGGTGCGCCGGCGCGATTCATGCAGCCTGAGATCGAAGCCGGAAATCTCCGCCGTGCCGCCGACGCGGATGCGGTCGCCGAGCCTGGTGATCGCCACCTTGTAGGTTTCGTCCATTACCGTCGACACCGGGGCGGCGGCCGCGTCCTTGATCGGAACGGTGATCGAATAGCCCTTGACCGGATAGACCGGGATCGGGCGCCTGAGCAGGCGCATGAAGCGCGCCGAATAGCTGCCCAGCGCCAGCACATAAGCGTCGGCCGCGCGCGAGCGCTGGTCGGTGCCGACGCTGACGATGCGATTGCGGTTCTTGGAGAAGCGCCGGATCTGCGTACCGTACTCGAACGTGACGCCGCGCGCCACGCAGAGCTCGGCCAGCCGATCGGTGAACATCTTGCAGTCGCCAGTTTCGTCGCCGGGCAATCTCAGCCCGCCGACAAACTTTTCCCGCACGCCGGCCAGCGCAGGTTCGGCGCCAATGCAGCCTTCGGGATCGAGCAACTCGTAGGGAACGCCATATTTCTTCAGCACCTCTACATCGCCGCCGGTGCCGTCGAGCTGCTTTTGCGTGCGAAACAGCTGCAGCGTGCCCTTGGTCCGCTCATCATAAGCGATGCCGGTCGCCTCGCGCAGCGCCTTCAGCGTGTCGCGGCTGTATTCGGCGAGCGGCACCATGCGCGCCTTGTTGATGGCATAGCGATCCGCGGTGCAATTGCGCAGCATCTTGATGAGCCATGTCCACATATACGGATCGAAGGCCGGCCGCACCACCAGCGGGCCGTGCTTCATCAACAGCCACTTGATTGCCTTCAGCGGAATGCCGGGGCCGGCCCAGGGCGAAGCATAGCCCGGCGAGATCTCGCCGGCATTGGCGAAGCTGGTTTCCAGCGCCGGCCCTTTCTGGCGGTCGAACACCGTCACCTCGTGGCCGGCCTCAGCGAGATAATAGGCAGTGGTGACCCCGATAACGCCGCCGCCCAACACGAAGATCTTCATCGCATCACTCTCCACGACGACTTCCGTCAGAGGGCCGCCGCCTCCTGTCTGCCGGATTCTGCGGCGTCCGCCAAGGGGCGGCGTGTCGCGGCTCTATTCGTTGATATAGCGGCGGTGGAAGCGGGGGCCGAGACTGGTCAGGATTTCATAACCGATCGTGCCGGCATGACCGGCGGCGTCATCGACGCTCTGCGAGGGGCCTAGGAGTTCGACAAGGTCGCCCTCGCGCAGCCGGCCGGCCGGCAGGGCCGAGATGTCGAGTATGATCGAATCCATCGACACCCGCCCGACAAAGGGCAGTCGCACGCCGTCGAGCCAGGCAGCCGAAGCCGCGCGCCGGTGCCAGCCATCGGCATAGCCGAGCGAGATCGTGGCCGCGCGCAAGGGACCGCTGGCCAGAAACGCATGTCCGTAGCCGACGCCCGCGCCCTTATCGATGCCGCGTGTCTGGATGATCTTTGCCTCGAGCCGCACCACCGGCAGCATCGGGTTCGCCTCATCAGGCGTCGGATTGATGCCGTAGAGCGCAGCGCCCGGACGCGCGAGGTCGTACTGATAGCGCGGCCCAAGAAAGATGCCGGAGGAATTGTCCAGCGACGCCGGCGCCTTGGGCAGCATTTTGCGCAGCCGTTCGAACTCCCTGAGTTGCGCGTCATTGGCCGCATTGGTCGGTTCGTCCGCACGGGCCAGATGGCTCATGACGAGAACGACATCGACGCCGGCGAAAGCATCGGCCGTAAGCGCCTCGACCTCTGCCGGCGCCATGCCCAGCCGCGACATGCCGCTGTCGACCTGGATGGCGGCCTTGAGCTTGCGGCCGGCCTTCTGGCCGGCTTTGCTCCACGCCTTCAATTGTCCGCCACTGTTGATGACGGGAACAAGGTCGGCAGCCACCGCTTCGGGTTCCGAGCCCGGCGGCAGCCCGTTCAGCACATGGATTTCCAGCTTCGGTCCGAGTGCGTCGCGCAGCGCGACACCCTCGGTGAGATGCGCGACAAAGAAGCTGTCGCAGCCTTCGGCAACCAGTGCCGCCGCCACTTGCCGCGCGCCGAGCCCGTAACCGTCGGCCTTGACGACGCCGGCGCAACGCACGCCGCCGAGCTTTGCCTTGAGCCGCCGGTAATTCTCTCGGATAGCGCCGAGATCGATGGTGAGAATGGCGCCGGCCGCCGCTTCGCTGATCGTATCTTTGGCTTTATGCATCGCAGACCCGCTGAAGTCGGCGCTGCCCCTCATTGTCCTGCCGGATATTTCTCCCCGGCCCTATACGGGGAGTTGAGGAGCGGTCGGCGTAAAGCGGACGAAAAGCCAACTGCTTGGCTTTTCGAGTGACGAAAGCCGGCAGGCGGGTGAGGGGCAGCCCAGACGCTGCGCTAAGAGGCCATTGCCCGGCGTCGTTCATATGGGTCTCGTGGCTGCGGGTGTCCCGATCAATAAAGCACGAATCAGGTGCCGTGCGAACCGTCACATCCAGCTAGGCAAGATGACGGAACGCCGCCACCACATCCTCATAGACCTTGCGTTTGAACGGCACTATCAGATCGGGCAGGTCCTGCATCGGCCGCCATGCCCATTCATCGAATTCGGCGGTGTGGCCGCCCGGCGGCGGATTGATCTGGATCTCTCTGGTCTCGCCGTGAAAGCGGTAGGCGAACCATTTCTGCGTCTGGCCGCGATAGCGGCCCTTGAGGGCGATGCCGACCAGATCGGGCGGCAGGTCGTAGTTGATCCAATGCGGCGCCTCGGCCAGCAGCGTGACCGAGCGCATGCCGGTCTCTTCATAGAGCTCGCGCCCGGCCGCCTGCAGCGGCTCCTCGCCCTCGTCGATGCCGCCTTGCGGCATCTGCCAGAGCTGCGTGGTCCCGGCAAATTCGCTGTCCGGTTCGGCGATGCGGTGCCCAACCCAGACCAGCCCGTCGCCATTGAGGATCATCAGCCCGACACAGGGGCGGTATGGCAGCGTCTCGGGATCGATCTTTTTAGCCATCGGAGTTTAAAGCCGTTCTGAGATTCGCTCCGGCGAGGCAGTGGCGAATGATTTCGAGAACCGGAGCGGAGCGTACTCAAAGTAGGCTTGCCCCGGAAGCGGAAAACGTGGGTTCGTTCCAGTCACTGCCACCCGGCCCCGTTGCCGCCGTTGCGGTCGAATGGCAGAGTAATTCCATGAAAAATATTCAAATCATCGACGGCGCCTTGAACGCAACCTTCAGCGTGTTCGAGGCAACAGAGGAGGAGTACGCCGCCATCTTCCCGGATGGAAGAGACATGGAACTGGCCGAAGATTTATTTGAGCGGCTTGGTGAAGACGAGGCAGGTCGCGTGCTGGCGCCGCTTTGGGGTCGTCCCATCCTGAAACGCGATGTGCTCGGAATCCACGGCACCCTGTTCTACAACAACGAATATCGGCGGAGACACATCCCGCAATCAAAGCGCGAGGTCGACTGGGATGATGGTTCAATCAATCAGGCCCAGAGAGAGCTCTTTTCTCGGCATCGTTGAAAATCGCCACAAGCGCCGGTCAGCCCTTTTCCGGGTCGATGGCCACCGCCGAGATCGGCACGATCTCGATGCCGCGCTTTTTCGCTTCGACCGCCCAGAACGCCACGGTGTCGACGGTGAGGTCGAAAGCCGAGCCGATGCCGACGGCGGAGCCTTTCGCACGCGCGGTCGCTTCCAGCGCGTCGAGCTTTTTCAGGATGGCGCCGCGGTCCTGCACGGCGTCGATTGCCGTATCGCCGGCGACGAACGGCACACCGTCCTTCAAGGCGAGATCGGACGCCAAGCTCCGTGCGGACGAGCCGTCATCGATATAGGCAAGGCCGCGCTTGCCAAGCTCGGCCATGAACGGCCCCATCGCTGTCGCGTCGGCCGAAAAGCGCGCCCCCATATAGTTCATGACGCCGGTATAGTTGGTGGTCCGCGACAGCGCCCAGCGCAGATTCTTCAGATTGTCGTCCTGGCTTGCCGCCACTGTCAGCGTGTTGCGGCCGGGATTGACATTGGGATAGTCGAACGGTTCGAGCGGCACCTGCATGACCACCTCATGCCCGCTCTGCCGTGCCGCCTGCATCCACCGGCCAATGCTGTTGCCTTGCGGCGCAAAAGCCAGCGTCACTTCGGCCGGCAGCTTGGCGATCGCCGCCTGCGTGCCGGTCTGCGACACGGCAAGCCCGCCGATGACGATTGCCACGCGAGCGCCGCGCGAACCCGACCACGGCCGCGCATAGACATCGAACGGCCGCCGGCCGTCAGCGGCGCGAACCGGGAGTGGGCCGGTGTCGCTGGCCTCGATCAGCGCCCTGTCGGGGACATGCGCGATCTTCAGGTTCTGGCCGATCGTCGACGGGTCGTGGATGACAATGGCTGCATTGGGCGGGCCGTCACCCTCCTGGGTTTGCACATGGATGATCTGCGGACCGCTGGCCTTGGGCGTTTCCGCCTTCGGCGCTGCCGCCGTCGCTTGAGCAGTGGGCGCTGCGGCCGCGGGCTCGGCCGCCGCCGTCACCTTTGGCGTCGAGACCGCGATTGCTTCCGGTTTGCGGAACGGCTTCTCGCGCAGCGCGATCGCGCCGGAGATGCCGACCGCGGCCAGCACGACCAGCGTCGCCGCGACGGCGCCAGCGCTGATCCCGCGCGACGCAGCACGCGGTCGGACGGTCTGTCCGAGCGGGCGTTCGATGTCCTTGCCGACGTCAGCCAAGCCGCATCCCCGGGCGCGTGATCAGCGAAATCTTTTCGCCATGCGCAGATCCAAAACTGAAGGCGCGTCCCCTGCGCCTTTTGAGGCGCAGCGCCCAGCTGCCCCCGAATCAAACTGCCGGAACCTCACGGTCCCGGCAGCATTGCATCGCTTCGATTGGGCAGCCAGAGCTACCAGTCGATTTTACTGGTTGAGCACTGCCTTTTCCGGATTCGGCGGGAATGCCGGATCGGTCTTCTGGCCGCGCAGCAGCTGTTCGGCATAGATCAGCTGCAGATCGTCCTTCGGATCCGGCGGCACATAGGCAGCCGAGCCCGAGCCGGTATCGCTCTCGTCGGCGCCCTTGATATGGCCCTTGAGGTCCGATTCGCCGCGCGTCAGGTCCCTGCCCTGCAGTTCGGGCGGCAGCGGCTGGTCGACCTTGATATCGGGTGTGATACCCTTGCCCTGGATCGACTTGCCGGACGGCGTGTAATAGAGCGCCGTCGTCAGGCGCAGCGCGCCGTTCTCGCCAAGCGGGATGATGGTCTGCACCGAGCCCTTGCCGAACGACTGCGTGCCGACCACTGTGGCGCGGCGCAGGTCCTGCAGCGCGCCGGCGACGATCTCGGAGGCGCTGGCCGAACCGCCATTGACGAGCACGATCAGCGGCTTGGCGCCGATGTCGTCGCCTGCCTTGGCGTCGAAGCGTGTGACGTCCTTCGGGTCGCGGCCGCGGGTCGAGACGATCTCGCCACGGTCGAGGAAGGCGTCGGACACGCTCACCGCCTGGTCGAGCAGGCCGCCCGGGTTGAGGCGCAGATCGAGCACATAGCCCTTGAGCTTGTCGTTCGGCACCTGCTTCTTGATGGTGTCGATGGCATTCTCGAGGTCGTCATAGGTCTTTTCGGTGAAGGAGGTGATCTTCATGTAGCCGATGTCGTTCTCGACCCGGAACTTGACCGCCTTGACCTTGATGATATCGCGCACCACCGTCAGCTCGATCGGCTTGTCGGCGCCCTGGCGCAGGATGGTCAGCTTGATCGGCGTGTTGACCAGGCCGCGCATCTTTTCGACTGCATCGTTGAGCGTCAGGCCGCGAACCTCTTGGCCGTCGATCTTGGCGATATAGTCGCCGGCCAGCACGCCTGCCTTGGCAGCCGGGGTGTCGTCGATCGGCGTGATCACCTTGACCAGGTCGTTCTCCATGGTGACCTCGATGCCGAGGCCGCCGAACTCACCCTTGGTCTGCACGCGCATGTCCTGCGCCTGCTCGGCGTTCATGTAGGAGGAGTGCGGGTCGAGCGAGGTGAGCATGCCGTTGATGGCGTTTTCGACCAGCGACTTGTCGTCCGGCGGCGTCACATACTGCGCCCGCACGCGCTCGAAGATGTCGCCGAAGATCGCCAGTTGCTTGTAGGTCTCGGAGCCTGCAGCGTTCGCCGTCGAGCCGGGCGCGCCATAGACCAGGCTCATCGCTGACGCGCCCATCAGCGCACCGGCAATAAGAAGCGACAGTTTCCGCATCATTTCACGTCCTTCCAGAGAAGCGGTCCGCCCACCATGGGGTCGGATCGACGGGTTTTCCATCCTTGCGGAACTCGACGTAGAGTTCCGGCGTGGCATTTCCATTCTTCGAGGCCGAGGTGAACGGCTTGCCGTCATGCCACTTGACGCCGTCGCGCAGTTTNCCATCGCGCCGACCGGCTCTCCTGCGAGCACCGACTGGCCAGACGCGACGCTGATTCTGCTCATCCCCGCCAGGACGACATGATAGCCGTCTCCCGCATTGAGGATCAAGAGTTGACCATAGGAGCGAAAAGGCCCCGCATAAAGCACATTTCCGTCCGCCGGTGCCGTGACGATGGCTCCCGATTGTGTCGCAACCATGTCGCCAAGCATCACCGCGCCGTTACCGTCATCGGCCCCGAAACGCAGCTTGATCTTGCCGGTGACCGGCAGCGAGACTTGTCCCTGAAGTGCCGAAAACGGCGCAGCGGCGGTGAGGCGGTTGCCTTCCGGCACGGGCAGCGAAGCCAGCTCCGTCGACGCGGTTGTGCCTGCATCGGCGTTATCGGCGTCCGGCTTATCGCTGTCGGCCGCTTTCTGTTCGCCTGCCTTGACGGCATCCGCCGCCTTGCGGCTCTTGTCGGCTTCAAGCGAAGCGATCAGCTCTTTCAGGCTGCCGGCCTTGGCCGCAAGCGCCTGGGACCGCTGCTTTTCAGCGGCCATCGCCGTCCAGGTGTCCGCCTCGAGCTTCTGCTTGGCTTCGAGCAGCATGGAGAGGCGTTTCTTTTCCGCCGTCTGCTCGCCGACCGCCGCCGTCAGCCGCGTCCGCTCGGCCTCGATCGAGGCCGTCACCCGGGTCTGTTCCCTGAGGTCGGCCAGCAATTTGTCGGTCTGCTGGCGCAGTTCCGGCACCACTGCGCCGAGCAGGATGGCGCTGCGCACCGACGACAGCGCGTCTTCCGGCTTGACCAGGATCGCCGGCGGCGGATTGAGCCCCATGCGCTGCAGCGCGCCCAGCACCTCGGCCAGCACGTCGCGCCGCGCCGCCAGCGAGACACGGATCTTCTGTTCCTCGCCCTTCAGTCCTTCGAGCCTGGCGCCGATATCCTCGATGTCCTGGCCGAGCTTCTGCTCGGTCATCGCCGACTGGATAAGCGCCGCGGTGATCGAGGCATGGTCCTTCTTGACCGAAGCAATGTCGGCGGCGAGCTTGGCCAGCCGTTCGGACGACAGCGTGATCTCGGCCGACACCTTCTCATATTCGGCACGGCTCAGATCGGGGTCGGGCGCCACGTCCAGCGTATTTTCGGCCCGCGCAAGCCCGAGCGACAGCAAAACCACCGCTGCAGCGATGCCGCAGCGCGCGTGCCGGAAGCCCGTTCGTGATTTCCCGTTGTCAGCCATTGAAGCCCGACTCTATGCGTGGCTTCGTTAACGAACCATCAACCATGATCGAACCGAAGCCTAGCACAAAACAGCCGCGCATTGGGGCGGAAAACCGGACGATTGACCCTCGACCCACTGATTTACGAACGGTGGTAGGGATGTCCCGAAAGAATCGTTGCCGCCCGATAGAGCTGCTCGCCCAGCATGACACGCACCAGTTGGTGCGGCCAGGTCGCCGCGCCGAACGAGACCATCAGCTCAGCCTGGTCGCGAATCGACTGGTCGTGCCCGTCGGCGCCGCCAATGGCGATGACCAACGCCTTGCGTCCGCCATCGCGCAGCTGGCCGATACGGCTGGCGAAATCGTCTGAGGACAGGTTTTTGCCGCGTTCGTCGAGCAGGAACAGCGCCGTGCCCGGCTGCAGCTGTGCCTGCAGCTTCTGGCCTTCCTCGCGGCGGCGCTCATTGGCATTCTGGGCTCGTCCCTCGGCGATCTCGGCGACACCAGAGAATTCGAACCCGATCGCCGGGCCGCTCTTGGCGAAACGCTCGAAATAGCGGTCGGCGAGTTCTCTCTCGGGGCCGGCCTTCATCCGGCCCACGGCATGAACTGCTATCTTCATCCCTGCCTCGGCGAGCTTTCAATCCATGTCGCACCCAGGATGGTTACGACATGAGACGGAGCTCAGTGCAAGGTCTCTTCCTCGAGGTCCGGCGCCTGCCACATCTTTTCAAGATTGTAGAATTCGCGGACTTCTGGGCGGAAGACATGGACGATGATGTCGCCTGAATCGATCAGGACCCAGTCGGCGCCGGACAGCCCCTCGACGCGCGCCGTGCCGAGACCGGCATCCTTGAGCGCCTTGAGGAGGTGGTCGGCGACAGCCGAGACATGACGGTGCGACCGGCCCGACGCGATGACCATATAGTCGCCGAGGCTCGATTTCCGCTGAATGTCGATTGAGACAATATTTTCGGCCTTGGAGTCTTCCAGACTGGCAAGGACTGTCTTGATGGCACGGGACACGGCGTCATCTACGCTGATCCTGGCCGGCGAAGGCATGATGTCAGCCTTCTTCCGCAATGCTGTTCTCAGTGTATTTCCTTTCGCAGCAAGAACAACCAAATCACCCACGAAATCAGGTGACACCCTATAGATAGGCAGAGTTCCCTTGCAGTTTCAAGACGGGAGGCCCTGCCAGCGCGAACGCAGTGCACGACTTCCGGTTCCGGAGCCTTGAGAAAAATCGGAACCCATGGCCGCGGCAGAGGTTATCGACACACCCCCAAACGGATTTTCCTGATGCCAATCGACCCCCAGAACACGCTGCTCACCGTGCAGGCTGGCCTTGCGCAACTCAGCACGCTGATCGTTTCCTATTCCTTCTCCGCCATCGGCGCCATCATCCTGCTGGTCGTCGGCTATCTCGTCGCCGGGCTCGCAGAACGATCGATCTCAGCCGGCCTCGGCCATATCCATGGTTTCGACGCGACGCTGCGCCATTTCTTCTCGAAGATCGTGCGCTACGCCATCCTGATCCTGGTCATCATCATGGTGCTCGGCCAGTTCGGCGTTCAGACGGCCTCGATCATCGCCGCCATCGGCGCCATCNGCCATCGGGCTGGCAATCGGCCTGGCGCTGCAAGGCACGCTGCAGAACATCGCCGCAGGCATCATGCTTCTGGCGCTCAGGCCATTCCGCATCGGCGAATATGTCGAGGTCGGCGCCATTTCCGGCACCGTCGAGGAAATCGGCCTGTTCGCCACCAAGCTCCGCACGACAGACGGCGTCTATGTGCTGGCGCCCAATTCGACGCTATGGAACCAGCCGGTGCGCAATTTTACCCGTAATGGTGTGCGCCGCGGCGATATCACGCTGAGCATCGGCTCCTGGAACGACATCGACCTGGCGCAGAAAACCATGCTGGGCGTTGCCGGCGGCGAGCGCCGCGTCAAGCGAGAGCCGGCGCCGATCGCCTTCGTCGCCACGGTGGGCGATGCCAGCGTCGCCATCACCTTGCGCTACTGGACCACGGCGGCGGATTTCTTCGCCACCCAGATCGATCTCACCAAACGCGTCAAGCAGGCGTTCGACGCCGAAGCCATTTCGGTTCCCGCACCTCCGCCGGAGGCTCGACAGGAAACTGCCGCCACCAGGCAGTAGGAGCTGTGAAACCGTTCAGCGCTTATCTTCCGGGGCGTAGGCGAGCTCCACCGGCAGCGGCGCCTGCGCCGACATCGGCGCGAAACTGCTGGTCTCCGTAGCGGGGACGGCGCGCGTGGTGGCCACTCGCCACAGCACGAACAGGCAGAAGACAGTGGCGATGACGATGGCCACATAAATGAAGGCCTGCGTGCCATAGACAGCCGACAGGGCCGTCACGATACCCGGCACGATGAACCCCGACAGCGACCAGGCAAACAGCAACGAACTCGACAGCGCCACCATGTCGTCCTTGCCGGCGCGGTCGGCGGCATGCGCGCTGGCCAGCGAATAGATCGATTCCGAGGCGCCGTCCCAGACGATGTAGATCACCACGAGCACCATCAGCGCGCCGCCGTCGAAGCCGATGGCCAGAATACCGGCGACGATGGCCAGTGCCGCAGCGCCGGCCAGCACGTAACGGCGATCGGTACGGTCGGAAATCCAGCCGAGCGGTATCTGCAGGATCAGCGTGCCGACGGGCATCGCCGACAAAAGCAGCGCCACATCGGCCTGGCTATAGCCTTTGGCCGTGGCATGGATCGGTGCGAACCCGGCGATCGCCATCGACAGACCGCCGACGGCCAGCATGCCGGCCACGCCGACCGGCGAGATCCGCCAGGCGCGGCCAAGCGCCACGGAGGCTGCGCGAGGTGGCGGCGGTTGAGCCAACCGCGTCATGCCGACCGGCAGGATCGACACTGCGGTGAAGGCAATGCCGATCAGCGGCGCCTGCGCCGTCGCGATGTCGACCGCCGCCAGCAGGGCATAGCCGACGCCAAGTCCGGCGACATAGGCGACGTAAAACACCGCCATCACCCGGCCGCGAATGGCGTTTGCGACGGCATCGTTGAGCCAGCTCTGGGCGACGATGAACAGGCCGCATATTGCAAAACCGTAAAGCGCGCGCGCCGCGATCCACAGCAGCGGGTAGGTGCCGGCGCCAATGGCAGCATTCGACAGCGCTATCAGCGCCGACAGCACCATGAAGGCGCGGGCGTGCCCGACGCGGCGCACCAGCGGCCCGGTCAGGATACAGCCGGCAAGTCCGCCGGCAGACAGGCCGGTGATGATCAGCCCGGCCCAGGTCGGATCGAAGCGCTCGACGCCAAGCCGGACCGGGATATAGGCGAACATCAACCCGTTGCCGACCGCGATCAGCGCCATCGACACGATTACGCTGGCAATGGCGATCACGGGCGCCGGCGGGGCGCCATGATTGGGGCCGATGTCGGTCTGGTTCACTGAAGTGGCCATATCCGGCGCAGCATCGCCCAGCCAATCGCGAAAGGCCGCCGTAAAAGCGACATCGGCGATCTGGTCTTACGGAGTTACCCCTTGGCTTGCTGGCGAATAGCACTCGATGACAGCGACGAACGCGGGCCGTGAATAAAAGTCCAGGCCGGCGCCTTCATGCGGGCGAGCCGGGGCGCGTCACCCTCGTCGACGCGGGCATAGTCGAAGGTCTTGGCCACGACCGAGGACAGGAAGGACAGCGTCGCGCCCGGGCGGTCGATGACCGCGATGGGGAAGGTCATGACGATCTGGCGCCAGCGCTGCCAACGGTGGAAATCGCGGAGTGAGTCGGCGCCCATGATCCAGACGAAGTCGACGCCGGGATTGCGTGCCTTGACCAGCGCCAGCGTGTCGGCGGTGAAGCGAATATGATACGCCGCCTCGAAGGCGGTGACCTTGATCTTCGGGTTCTTGGCGATCTGTTCCGACTGGAGCAGCCGGTCGCTCAGCGGCGCCAGTTCCCTGGTGCTCTTCAGCGGATTGCCAGGCGTCACTATCCACCACAATTGGTCGAGCGCGAGGCGCCGCAAGGCAATTTCCGCCACCAGCGCATGGCCGGCATGCGGCGGGTTGAACGATCCGCCGAACAGACCGACGGCGAGGCCTTTCTCGGCATGCGGCATACGGAGGTAGTGCGAGGAAAGAGGCGCCCCACCCTCCCCCTTGTGGGGAGGGTCGATCCGCGAAGCGGAGCGGGGTGGGGGGATTGCAGAATTCAGCGTCGTACCCCCACCCGGCTCGCTGCGCTCGCCACCCTCCCCACAAGGGGGAGGGTAAGGCCAGCGCTCAAGGCCTCACCTGTCCCGACCCGCGCACGCGGTATTTGAACGAGGTCAGCTGTTCGACGCCGACCGGACCGCGCGCATGCATCTTGCCGGTGGCGATGCCGATCTCGGCTCCCATGCCGAATTCGCCGCCATCTGCGAACTGCGTCGAGGCATTGTGCAAAAGGATCGCCGAGTCGATCTCGTTGAAGAACCGCTCGACCGCTTTGGTATCCTCGGCGATGATCGCCTCTGTGTGGTGTGAGGAGAACGTCTCGATATGGTCGATGGCGCCGGCAATCCCGTCGACCAGTTTTACCGCGATGACGGCGTCGAGATATTCGGTCACCCAGTCGGCATCGGTCGCCGGCTTGGCGTCGAAGAACAGCTTCATCACTTCCTGATCGGCATGGACCTCGCAGCCGGCGGCGCGCAGCGCGTCGAGGATCGGCACCAGATGCGTGGAGGCCACCGCGCGGTCGACCAGCAAAGTCTCTGCAGCGCCACAGACACCGGTGCGCCGCATCTTGGCGTTGACGGCGATCCTGACCGCCATGTCGAGATCGGCCGAGCGGTCGATGTAGAGATGGCAGATGCCTTCAAGATGGGCAAAGACCGGCACCCGCGCCTCGCTCTGGACGCGCCCGACCAGGCTCTTGCCGCCCCGCGGAATGATGACGTCGAGATTGCCGGAAAGCCCTTTCAGCATCTCACCGACGGCGGCGCGATCGGTGGTCGGCACCAGCTGGATGGCATCCTCAGGCAAACCAGCGGCCTTCAGCCCCTCGACCAGGCAGGCATGGATGGCAGCGGATGAATTGAGCGAGTCCGAACCGCCCCGCAGGATCACCGGATTGCCGGCCTTGAGGCAGAGCGCGCCGGCATCCGCCGTCACATTCGGCCGGCTTTCATAAATGACGCCGACAACGCCGAGCGGCGTGCGCACGCGCTCGATCTGCAGGCCGTTGGGGCGATCCCAGGCCGCGATCACATCGCCGACCGGATCCCTTAGCCCGGCGATTTCACGGATGCCGTCCGCCATGGCGCGGATGCGCGCCGGATCGAGCTTCAGCCGGTCCATGAAGGAGCCGGACAGCCCGGATTCGTGTCCGTTAGAGACATCGATGGCGTTGGCGTCGAGAATCTCCTGCTGGCGCGCGATGATCGCGTCGGCCATGGCGAGAAGCGCGGCATTCTTGCAGGCGGCGGTCGCAATGGCCAACGGTCGGGCGGCCGCGCGGGCGCGGCGGCCGATATCAGCCATCAGCGCGACGGTGTCATCCCCGGATTGTTCATGCAGTTTCAGCATGGCTCATCCTCCGCTTACGTCGCCCCCGGCCCATAGCTGGCCGGCAGGCCGTATCTGGTCACCCGGATCGCTCACCACCAGATCGTCGCGGTGAATCATCGCCGAGCGCGCCTCGTAGCCGAGCACGGTTTCGATCTCGGCGGACTTCAGGCCTGCGATCCTTACGGCATCGGCGGCATCATAGGCAACCAGCCCGCGCGCGATCTCGCGCCCTCCGGGCGACAGGATCGCCACCGTGTCGCCGCGCGAGAAATTGCCGCTGACCAGCCTGACGCCCGCCGGCAGCAGCGATTTGCCGGACAGCAGCGCACCGATGGCGCCGGCGTCGACGGTGAGCCGCCCGGCCGGTTCGAGCTGGCCGGCGATCCAGCTCTTGTAGCCTTTCACCGGATTGGCGCTCGGCCTGAAGAAGGTGGCGCGCTCGCCACGCTCGATCGCCATCAGTGGCGACAGCCTGGTGCCCGAGGTGATGATCATGGCGGTGCCGGCGGCGGTGGCGATCTTGCCGGCGTCGAGCTTGGTGCGCATGCCGCCGCGCGACAGTTCGGAAGCGGCCGCCCCCGCCATCGCCTCGATATCGGGCGTGATGCGGTCGACCACCGGAATGAATTTTGCATCGGGATCGCGCGCCGGCGGCGCCGTATAGAGCCCGTCAATGTCGGAGAGCAGCACCAGCAGGTCGGCGCCCATCATCGTCGCCACGCGTGCCGCCAGCCGGTCATTGTCGCCATAGCGGATTTCGGAGGTCGCTACCGTGTCGTTCTCATTGATGACCGGCACCGCCTTCATCTTGAGCAGCGTCGAGATCGTCGCGCGGGCATTCAGATAGCGTCGGCGCTCCTCGGTGTCGCCGAGCGTCAGCAGGATCTGGCCCGATTTCAGCGCACCCTTGCCCAGCGCATCCGACCATGCGCCGGCGAGCGCAATTTGCCCGACGGCGGCCGCCGCCTGGCTCTCCTCGAGCTTCAGCGCCCGTTTTCCGAGACCGAGAATGGTGCGGCCGAGCGCAATGGCGCCGGACGACACGACCAGGATCTCGGCGCCGCCATTGGCCAGCACCGCAATATCCTCGGCAAGCGAAGCCAGCCAGTCGCGCTTCAGGCCGCTGGTGCGGTCGACCAGCAAGGCCGAACCGATCTTGACCGTGATGCGCCGGTATTTTGTCAGCGACTGCGCCGTCATCGCTATCGGTCCCAGCGGGTCTCGACGGGAGCGGCAGCCCTGTCGCGCGCTTCGCCGACAACTGCCATCAGCGCGCGCAGCACCGCTTCGACGCCCTCGCCGGTGGCCGCCGACAGCAGCATCGGCGCGCGGCCGGCAGCGCGTTTGAGGGACGCAACCTTCTTCTTGCGCTCATCGGCGTCGAGGATATCCACCTGGCTGAGCGCGACGATTTCGACCTTCTCGATCAGCCCATTGCCATAGGCGTCGAGCTCGGCGCGCACGGTCTTGTAGGCTTTGCCCGGGTTTTCCTCCTGCGCCGAGACCAGGTGCAGAAGTACACGCGTGCGCTCGACATGGCCGAGGAAGCGGTCGCCGATGCCGACACCCTCATGCGCGCCCTCGATGAGGCCCGGAATGTCGGCGATGACGAATTCGCGCGCATCGATGCGGGCAACGCCGAGGCCGGGATGCAGCGTGGTGAAGGGGTAGTCTGCGATCTTCGGCTTGGCCGCGGTGACGGTTGCCAGAAAAGTCGACTTGCCTGCATTGGGCAGCCCGACCAGGCCGGCGTCGGCAATCAGCTTCAGCCGCAGCCAGACATTCATCTCTTCGCCGGGCTGGCCGGGATTGGCGCGGCGAGGCGCCTGGTTGGTCGAGGTCTTGAAATGCTGGTTGCCGAAACCGCCATTGCCGCCCTTGGCCAGCAGGAAGCGCTGGCCGACCACGGTCAGGTCGCAGATCAGCGTCTCATTGTCCTCGGCAAACACCTGGGTTCCGGCCGGCACCTTGAGCGTCACATCGGCGCCCTTGGCGCCGGTCATGTTGCGGCCCATCCCGTGGACACCAGTCTTGGCCTTGAAATGCTGCTGATAGCGATAGTCGATCAGCGTGTTGAGACCGTTGACCGCTTCCAGCCAGACATCGCCGCCGCGGCCGCCGTCGCCGCCATCCGGGCCGCCGAACTCGATGAATTTTTCGCGCCGGAACGACACAGAGCCGGCGCCACCGTCGCCGGAGCGGATATAAACCTTGGCTTGATCGAGAAATTTCATTGGACTACGCAGTTTCTGTTGGCCTTGCGGCTTTGCTCTAGATCTTGCGCCTTGCTCTAAACCAAGGCGCGGCCAAGGGCGAGGCCGTTTTGCGACTAAAGCGCCGGATGCCCTTTTGTCGGGGACGCGGTAGCAGTGTTCGCGGACGGAGCTTGAGGGGCGCGGGAATGAAGGTTGTAAGCTACAACATCCAGTACGGTATCGGTCTGGATGGCCGCTACGATCTCGGCCGCATCACCGAGGCGGTTCGCGGCGCCGACGTGATCGCGCTGCAGGAAGTGACCCGCAACAATCCGAGGAACGGCAACCGCGACATGGTCGCCGAGATCGGCGACGCGCTGCCCGAATATTTTGCCGCCTACGGCAGCAATTTCGAGGTCAATGTCGGCTCGCGCCTGGAGGCCGGCCGCGCCATCACCACCACTTTCCAGCTCGGCAACATGGTGCTGTCGAAGACGCCGATCCATCTGTCGCGCAATCTGCTTTTGCCGCGGAGCCGCAGCCTTGAGGCGATGAACTTCCAGCGCGGCGCACTCGAGGCGTTGGTCGAGACCCCGCTCGGCTTCATCCGCTTCTATTCCACGCATCTCGACCATCGCAGTCCGGTTGAACGCGCCAGCCAAGTCCGGTTCCTGCGCCAGCGCCTGTTGAACTATGCCTTCGAGGGCGGCGGCCTCTCCGGCATTCCCGAGATCGGCCTGCCGGACCTGCCCTATCCCGAAGCCTTCATCGTCATGGGCGACTTCAACATGCTGCCCGGCTCGCCCGAATATGTCGAACTCGTCGGCCGCCCGGACCATGAATTCGGCATGCCCTTGACCGCCGATCTCGCCGTCGACGTCGCCCAGCGCCTGAACACACCAGACGTCGTCACCTGGGTCGATCCCACGCGACCCGAAGACACAAGCCGCCACAAGCGCATCGACTACATCTTTGCCTCGGCCTCGCTCGCCGGATCGCTGAAGCGCCTGTGGGTCGACCCGCAAGCGGTCGGTTCGGACCATCTCCCGATTTGGGTCGAGATGGGCTGAGTTGAGCCCGATCCACAACCAACGTTTCCAAACCTGTCGTTTGGAGGCACGCGCCTAGGTGTGTTGAGATTCAGGTCAGGCCGAGCCGAAAACACTGGTTTTCGAGAACCGGAGCGGAGTGTACTTAAGTACGTGCACCGGAAGCGCATAAAACCCGCGTTTGCAGGCCGGCCTCACCTGAATATCAAAACACCTAGAAATGCACCCAGTTTCGAAGACTGATCCAGGTCTTTCTGTCCAGCCGGTACCGCTCGACCGGCACCTGGCCGGCGACGATCGAGTTCAGCATGCCCTGGCCGGCATACTGGAAGCCGCATTTGTGGATGACCCGGCGCGAGGCCGGATTGATCACCCGCGTCGAAGCCTGCAGCACCTGGATCGACGTCCGTTGGAAGGCGAGGTCGACCAACGCGTGCGCGGCCTCCGTCGCATAGCCGCGCTTCCAATAGGGCTCGCCGATCCAGTAGCCGAGTTCCAGCCCGCGATCGGTCATGTTGAGGCCGGCGCAGCCGACGAAAATGTCGGTGCCGGCGAGCGTCAGGGCGTAGGCGATGCCGGCCCGGCGCGACCGGGTCATGGCCAGGAAGGCGCGTGCCTCGGCCTCGCCATAGGGGTGCGGCATGCGGGCCAGCATCTCGGCGACCTGACGGTTGTCGGCAAGCTCGACCAGTTGCGCGATGTCGGCTTCACACGGGGCGCGCATCACCAGCCGCTCCGTGGCCAGCACCGGGCAGTCTATCGCGTAACTTTCGTCTTCGGTGTCTTCCGCTTCGGCAACCATTCGACGTCCTCCAGGCAAGAAAAAAGGGGAGATGGAAAACCCATCTCCCCTGATCCTTTTCCTGGCTCCATTCACTGGTTTGGCCAGACACCGGTTCCCGAGATGGGCGCCGGTTTTATAGTGCGGAACCGGCTACTCCGCGGCTTTTGTAATCGGGTTGACCGATACGTAGGTTCGGCCGTTGGCTTTTTTGTTGAAGGTGACTGCGCCGGTCTCGAGCGCAAAAAGGGTGTGGTCCGTGCCCATGCCGACATTGACGCCGGGATGCCAGGTGGTGCCGCGTTGACGGATGATGATGTTGCCCGGGATGACGGCTTCGCCGCCGAACTTCTTCACGCCCAGACGCTTGGAATGCGAGTCGCGACCGTTGCGCGACGAGCCGCCAGCTTTCTTGTGTGCCATCTAACTAACTCCGATGCGCCCTAGGGCGCTTGAATGGTCTTATGAACGCGTTCGCGTTCCGTTTCAAGTCCGATCCGGCAACCTTGTCGCCGGTTCGTTTTACTTCTTCGCCAGTTCCTTGGCCTGCTCGCGCCAGTCGTTGATCTGGTCGGTGCTGAAGGGCATGTGCGCGTCGATCTTGGCCACGTCCTTGTCCGACAGCTTGGCAAGCTGGGCGAAGGTGGTGATGCCCTGCTCGTGCAGCTGGCCGGCGGCAACCGGGCCGATGCCCTTGATCACGGCCAAATCGTCCGGCTCGCCCTTCGGCGCCTTGAACAGCGGCGCGGCGACGGCGGTCTCCGTCTTGGCTTCATCCTTCGGAGCAGCCTCGGCTTTGGCTTCCTTCTTCGCCTTGGCTTCCTTCGGCGCGGCCTCAGCCTTCGCCTCGGGCGCTACGTCAGCCTTGACTTCATTGGCTTCCACCTTGGCTGAGGCCTTCTTGGAAGGCTTGGCGCCACCCAGCAGGATCTCGGCGATCCGCACGGTGGTCAGAAGCTGGCGGTGGCCGATCTTGCGGCGCGAATTCTGCCGGCGGCGCTTCTTGAAAGCGATGACGGTGCGGTTCTTGCCCTGCTCGACGACTTCCGCCGTGACCAGAGCGCCATCGACGAACGGGGCGCCGAAGGTGACATTTTCGCCTTCGCCATGGGCGAGGACGCTGCCGATTTCGACGATATCGCCGACATTGGCTTCTAGCTTTTCGATCTTCAGGAGATCGTTGGCGGCAACGCGATACTGCTTACCGCCCGTTTTAATGACTGCGAACATTTTTTGCCTTTCGCTGTTCGGTCGGCCTCGATGAGCCGCGTCACGCGGTTCGGCCGTCTTTTTGTCAGTCTGCGGGTTCGAAAAACAAGCGGCGTGGAAGAACCCTCCACGCCGATTGCGCGCTTCCCCTAACCGAAGGTTCGGTACGAGTCAAGGCAAACGGCCGGATTCCTTGGCCATGCGGCCTCCTTGCCGCGCCCGATCCCTCTGGTCGAGACCGGTTGGCCTATCTGCCGACGTGGCCGCGGCGCAGCCCTCCCGGCAAAGCCCGCACAGGAAGCTGAATTTCCCCGCGGATTTGGCCTTGTAACCTGCCCGCCCAGCCGTTATCTAGTGCGCCGCGCCGGCAACGGCCGACCATGACCGCGGAGAGGTGGCAGAGTGGTCGAATGCACCGCACTCGAAATGCGGCATGGGTGCAAGCCCATCGGGGGTTCGAATCCCTCCCTCTCCGCCACATTCCTCCGATAAACATCTGATGTTCAAAGATATTCCTGACGGACGGATGGGCGTCCCCACTTTGTTCCCCACTTCGCATCAGTCTGGAACCAGAGCAGCCGGCATCGTCGCCGGCCACTCCAATTCGAGACTTTAGACGTTGAAGTCAGGCTCCCAGTCGTCGATCAGATCGTAGACCGGGCTGAGGTCGAGATACCGCTCATCCAGTTTACGGGCGAGATCGGTCTCGCCGGCGTCGCTGATGGCGGCCACGATGCTCTCCAGGTTAACGACGCCGAAGGGAAGGAAATTGGCGCCTGCCGGATCAAGGTAACGCCGGTATGTCTCGATCGTCGCCGCCATTTCGTGATTGAGCGTAGGCGACACAATCACGAAGGCGCCACGATCGAAGTGGCGCCGCTCATGCACCATCGAATAGCAGAGGGTGTGCTCGGCGAAGAATTGCCTCAGAGGCGCCCGATGCAGAGCATTGTCGTCCGGGTCGACAAAGAGCTTCGAGCGCCTCGCCACCTCAAGGTGCCTTTCCTGGACGGGTGTCGCGGTGCCCGGACGACTTTCGGAGTATTTCACCTCGATGCCGATAAAACCCGATTTGGCGTCTTTGCCGGTGTAAGCAATCAGCACGTCCAAAGCCGTGTGATCGCCGATATAGGCATCATCTCCTCGACCTGGGGATGTCTCGAAGTGGACGGCATCCACCTGCTTGGCATCGATGCCGAACGCGGCCTTCAAGACCTTCTTGGCAAGGACAAGATCCAGCTTCATCGGCCCAAAGAGATTGAACACGAGGGCTGAGCTGCTGAGCAGGTTTTCCCACGCTCTCGCCTCATCAATAAGGGCGCCGCGCTCCCGATAAGCCAATTCTCGCCGCACGAGTTTGGCGATGTCGGGGCGCAGATAATTCACGCCGGCCCGAGCGGCTGAAGAATCGAGACGGCTCCCGAGGGTACGGACATTTTCTTTCCCCCGCGAATAGTTGCCGACGGCGAAACCCTTACGGCCGCGCCAGACGGCTTGAAGCAAGCGCGCACAGGATTGGAACCGGGTATCGAGCGGCTCTTGAACGTCGAAGCGCTCAAGAACTTCACGAGGAGGAATGGGTAGATCGGGCTTTTGGTAGCTGAGCATTTCGTCTCCTTCACGCCACATGGCGAGAAGGATTCGCGGAACCCCCGAATTTATCCACACCGGCCGATCTGTTAGGCCACGGTTATCTCCAAGCCGCGCCGGAGGTATATCTATCGGTGTGGGCCATCCGCACGTCTAATTGCGGGAATTGCAATGAATGACGCATCAGAAATCGACAGTGAACTCACTGGCGAAGAGCGAGCTCGCAGCCACCGTGAAGCTGGCATCTCAGCCTACGGCGAGAGTTATGGCCGCGATTTTCATAGTCAGTTACAGCGAGCCATCTGGGGAGATTCAGACGACGCGCTGCTTTACGACGATGCCAGATGCGAGCGCCAACGAAAGAGGGTCCGAGTACAGCGTAATTTCATCACCTATGATCAGTTTCTGGATCTCTACAAAGCTGTCTGTTTCGCTAATGCGAACGGCTGGATCATGAACGTCGAGATCACGATCAACTTCGGCTATCTCGGCATCGTCAAGCACGAAGACATTTTCGAAACGTTCCGCCTCTGGCTAGGCCGATACCGCAACTGGTGCCTGGAGCGAGACATTGCGGCTGTCTACGTTTACAGTTGGGAACGGCCGGCTGGCGCTAGCCTACATGTCCAAATGCAAAACTACGTTCCCGCTGCGCATCATGAAGAGTTAAGGGCGTGGGCTCGCACAACCGTTGTCTCGCTTGCGCGGGCTGCAGCCCATCTACTTCACACGCAGCCCCATATGGAGATGCGTTCGGACGCAACCATCGTTAGGCAGTGGTGGCGATTCCGCTATCTGATAAAAGGCCTTCGCCAAGATCTCGTTATTCCAGGCGGAGAAGGGAATCCGCCGAGGAGCTTCGCCGAGTACCTCGGACTGAAAGCGGAGGTGCAGGGCGACATCCACGGCAAACGAGTTGGCGCCTCTAGGTCGATCTCTCGTAAAGCGAGGAAAGCAGATATCCACGACCAGGCATTCTTCGAAGGGCGGTCGCTTATGCCCGACGTCTGGAGCGACGCGTTCTATCAACGGTACAAGTCGATGGGCGGGCCAGGTACGGCCTCCGTTGGCCGGCTGTTTTGAACGGATTTCGATTGGAATCTGAAAAACGCAGACAAGGGCCAACGGAAACGCAGAGGTATGTCACGTAGTCAGCTGAAAGATTACGATAATTTCGCCTGCGTTCGGTAAAGAGCTGTCACAGGGTCTCAGCCGATGGTTCGGAAACGCCGTTGGCCCGTCAGCGATGGGTAGGTTTGGGCTTGTCTGGAGACCAGCTTAATGAATGCCTCTGCGCCCCTCTCGACTACCTTTGTGCCTCCATCCCGAGTGATGGTTCCTCTAGATGGGAAGAAGTTGAAGTCGTCTATTTTCAGATGGTGGCCATCGTTGAGCTCGAAGCACGTTACCTTAGTTGTGGAGGCCCAAGACAGGACCTTTTCGCGCTCTTGCCGGGCTTTCATCTTTCGGGGTGTTTCGGTTCCGTTGTCCATGGATTTTCCTTTGGTAGCTTGGTTGCCCGGCCTGTGTCTCAGGGGAGAAACCGGTTCGATAATTGTGCGAGAGAGAGATGGCTCTTGAGGCTCGATCCCGTGATGGTCTGATCGGTGATCAATTCGGTATGTCTCAAGCGGGGGAGGTACTGTTGATAGGGTTCACTCGGCGCGGTGGTAACAAGCGCGGAAAAAATCCCTCCGATAGGTCAGAGATCGGCTCGGGAAGACGGAAGCGCGCCTAACCAGCAGACGGCATCGGCGAAGGTAACGAGACGACGCTTTCCGACCTTTACCGATCGGAGCCGGCCGGCACTGATCTCTCTGTAGGCGAGCGTCCGACCAATCGCGGCCCATTTGCAGAACTGGTCGATTGTCATTGCGCCGCCTTGCGACGAGGGCACTGTTTGATCAGACATGGGTTCGCTCCTCTGCTGCCTATGCACGGCCATAGAGAGCGCGGAGAGCGTCTGCTCACCGGCGAGTGGTTCGAAACCGGAGCCGTCGGAATCGTTCTTGGCAAAGAGGCTCAAAACAGACCTCCGGTGGCGCGTGGGAGGCGGGAACGTCCTTGCCGGTGGTTTGGTACCCGGAGACGGAAACGAGGCTGTAAGACGGCTCTTTCCTCTTGGGAGGCGAGGGTTTCAGGCCTCCGCCGGCGTTTCGTTCAACTGGCGCCTCAGGCGCTATGCTGCGAACTTCAGAGACTTGGACCCTTCGACGGCCCCGTCCCGTTCCATTGAATAAAGGCCACTTCCTTGCCGGTGACTTCCCGCACGGCTTTCAACAGCACCTCATGCAGGACACGCGTCTGCCGGTAATGGTCGCAATGCGGGGATAAAAACGGCTTGATGATACTCAAGTGCAGCGTTTCCGCTGCCGCCACAAAGCGCTCAATTTCAGCCTGTGATAATTGCTGCGACCCCTTCGACCTTGCCATGGCCTATCCTCGAAATCTCTCTGTGCGCCAGACGACCTTGCCATCGATCTTCATCGGCTTATGAACTACCAGGCGCTTCGGCAGATGCTCGGGATGCACCTCCAGCAAGGTGATTTTGATCTGGGGCTTACAGCGACTGCAGTCGAACTTCAGCCGGAACGGATCGACGCCCCCACCAAAGACCATCATCAGGTCGGCGGAGCGGCAGTAGCGAACGTTGCCGCAGCTGCACTCTGCCTTCACAAGCATGTTGTGCCGGGTCGCCTTTCCCAGCGTGTCGATCGGATCGTGCGCCATGCGTCAAAATGAGGAACATATTCCTGCTCCGTCAAGAGGGATTGACTCGAATGTTCTGATTTTGTTCACTGTTGGCAGATAGCCACAGGAGCGAGCCATGCAGCTCAGTTTAGAGATCAAGGGCGCCCTGCCCGATGCGAATATCGCCCGAACAGGCGGCGGATGGGATGTTCGCGTTAGAAGCAGGGATGATGCCAGCTTCGCGGCCGACGAAGAGCCTACTGATGAGGAAGACAATGCGGCGAGCGTCTGGATGGATGCGAATAAAGCGGCAATCGCAGCGTGCTGCACCAATTGGCCGGTGGACGCCATACCGGAGAACTTCCTCTTTCTTGAACTGGTAGACTGAGAGGCTTCATGTGCGGACGCTACACCAAATATCTGTCGTGGTCGGAAATCCACCGCCTCTACAGACTGACGGCGCCGGCGGAGACGGGCCGCAACGACGAGCCGCGCTATAACATTGCGCCTACGCAGGATGTGCCGTTCGTGACTGCCGGTGAGGATGGCAATCATAAGCTCCGCGAAGGGCGCTGGTGGCTGGTTCCTTTCTGGGCGAAGGAGATGCCCAAGGCGGCGATGTTCAATGCGAGAATTGAGGGTATCGATACAGCCCCTGCCTTCCGCGACGCCTTCAAGTCAAAGCGCTGCCTGATTCCTGCCGATGGCTTCTACGAGTGGACGATATCGCCGGCCGACGGCAAGAAGGACCCTTGGCACATCTACCAGCCAGGCCACGCGCCTTTGTCGTTCGCCGGCCTTTGGGCTTACAATTCCAATCTCGACATAACCAGCTGCACCATCATCACAGAGCCTGCCGCAGACCCGATGAAGCAGTTGCATGATCGGCAGCCTCTCATTCTCGACCAGGCATACTATGACGCCTGGCTGGACCCNAGACCCGATGAAGCAGTTGCATGATCGGCAGCCTCTCATTCTCGACCAGGCATACTATGACGCCTGGCTGGACCCGGCGACGCCCAAGGACAGCCTCAAGGACATTCTAAGCCACGACATCGATGGTCAGCTGCAGTTCAATCGCGTTGGACGTGAGGTGAACACGAGCGCCGTCAACAAGTTGCCCAACGACCATCCCGGCCTGGTCGGGCCGATCAACCCGTTATGAGCGACGAACCAACACGGCTTGCCGAAGGCATGACAGCGCCCCCGCGCGATCGACGGCGGGTCGACAATCATGCGTGCGAGCACCCCGGCTGCGGTGAGGATGGAGGCTTCGGCCTTGCCCGACCGAGGCAGCTATCGCACTGGTTCTGCCTGAAGCACCGCGACGAGGGCGAGCGATACCTGTAGGCAGGTGAATATTGGCATGTCGTAGGGTGACTAACCGTTGACATGTGGCAACTTCACCGCAGGCACATGTGAGCTTGCGCACGTAGAGTGCGTTGATTAGAGAGGTCTCAAAGACAAGGGGCCAACACATGACTGACGAAGACAACCATGCTGTCGAACTGGCGGAACTTACAGCGGACGTCGTTTCCGCATACGTAGCCAATAACCCACTACCGGTTGCCAACTTGCCCGACCTGATTGCATCTGTGCACGCTTCATTGTCAGGTTTGAGCAGCCAGATCGCACCGGCTGCGAAAGAGCTTGTGCCTGCNGATTGCATCTGTGCACGCTTCATTGTCAGGTTTGAGCAGCCAGATCGCACCGGCTGCGAAAGAGCTTGTGCCTGCAGCAAATCCAAAAAAGTCTGTGTTCCCGGATTACATCATCAGTCTGGAAGACGGCCGGAAATTCCAGTCTATGAAACGCCACCTTGGCCTACTTGGCATGACACCCGACGAATACCGTGAGAAGTGGGGCTTGTCTCGCGATTACCCCATGGTCGCGCCGAACTACGCCGCGAAGCGATCGGCCCTTGCGAAGGCGTCTGGTCTAGGTCGGAAGGCTGAGGTTAAGGCGCCGGTGAAACGGGCGAAGAAGGCGTAGTCCGAACCCCACCTGACGCAACGTCAAGAATCAGCTATCGATTGAGTTGCGGCGGACCTGATTTTTCCGCCCGGCCGGCGCTGATCAGGCAATGCTCCCATTGCGGCGCCGGCCGCTTCATGCCCTTGGGCGCCGTGGCCGTCACCTGGCCGCTGTGATTCGGGATCGAGGAAACCTTTTCAAAGCTTCGCTGTTAGGGCACCATGGCCCGCTTCTTCTTCGATCTAACCGACAACGGCATCGAAGGCACCGAGCTTGCAAGTCTGGACGCGGCTGAAGATGAGGCGGCAAGGGCACTGTTTGAATCGTGAAAGACCAGGTGCCGGGCGGCACATTCCGCCAAGTCGCCTTCCAAGTTCATGACGGCACCAGCATTTCGCTGTTTGAGGTGAAAGTCACGTGTGAGGTGACGCGGGCTGCACATTCCGATGACAGACCGTTGGAAGCCTGACGATTCATACCTCGATAGCGCTCGCCGGAACCAAGGCCGGGCGGTCGGCGAACTCAACTCCCTACGTACGACCATCGACGAGACACGCCGCGTCCTGGCTGCGTCAAGGAAGCTCTTGGAACAGATGGCCGAACGCGAAGACCCCCAGCCGCCAGGTTAAGGCGACTTCTATTGGAATCCGCTCATCTTGACGCGAGAGCTGGCAGGTCGGTCAACCGGCTACCCGCAGAAGCAGTGCGACACCGATCGCATAAGGGATCAGCAATGCCGCCAACGCGACCCAGATGCCCGGATCGGCGAGCACCTGCATTTCCTTGCGAAGCTGTTCCATTGCACCCAACGGCGAAAGGCCCGCTGTGTTCCCAAAACGGAAAAGGCCGGCGCACACAAGCGGTCGATGGGCATCAGGTTCCATTGCTAAATCACCAGCAGGCGCGCTTACCTGCAGCGGAACCTGACGGCCACTACGACCGTTATTCGAGGGGACAACGAAAGGAGATCCGCCATCATGGACTGGAACCGCGTCGAAGGAAATTGGAAGCAATTCAAGGGTAAGGTCAAAGAGCAATGGGGCAAGCTCACCGATGATGATCTCGACCGCATAGCCGGCAATCGCGATCAGCTCGAAGGTACGATCCAGGAACGCTACGGCATTGAGAAGGACCGCGTGCGGCGAGACGTCGACGACTGGTATGGTCGGCAAGACTCGTAGGATACCACAGTTGAACCTTTTCAAATAAAGGGCGCCGTCATGAACCGCGCCCTTTTCGCGTTTTTGGCATCCGTGCACAGTTCGGCTCGGCCTTGAACAAGCGATTTTTGGGAACGTGTCGGCTTCCAGCCGCGTTGATCTCCACAATGGAGGTCGTAGCAATGTCCATCCACAAAGAAGACTATCGAACGAACAGAGCTGACTACTTGATAGCGAAAAGGCCAGATCTGGTTGAGAAGACCAAGCCGAATAAGAAGACGTTGCGGCGTGCAGATCAGCGTTCCGCAAAGTTATTGGAAAACCCCTCCGCATTACCCGAGAGGCCGGCATCACGTCGTTAGAGAAATCGCAGGAGGTCTAGAGGAACATTTTAGCGATACTTAATGTTCGACTGGTATGGCCAGCCGAACCGTACCCTCCGCAGATCAATCTAAAGCAGCACGAGCCCTACTGAACTGGTCGCGTGTGCGACTTGCCGCCAAGGCCAATCTTAGCGAGATGGTGATCAGCGATCTTGAGAACGAATTCAGGAAACCGCGTCCCCACAACCTCGCCGCCATCCGCAAAGCGTTTGAGGATGCCGGAATCGTTTTCACCGTCCAAGGCACTCCATCGCTAACCCGCTCAGAAGGTGATAGCGGCCTAGCCGCCGATAATAGACGGTGGCGCGGCCGGGAGAAAAAAGGATAAAGGGGGAAAAGCCCGTGTACCCTCTGCACCCGATCTCTAAAGCGGCCGCTAACAAGGGCGGTTGTTCACTGACTTTGTGCTGGCGCTCACCTTTCTAAGGTGCCGCTCGAATATGGCCAGCTTCTCTTCGTAGCCGATCCGCACTCTGGACCTGCAACTATCGCATTTGAAACCGGCAATCGTTTTCAGCCAGGATCCCCTTCTCACCATACGGCGTGAACAGGAGGGGCATTGGAATTCTAAAGGTACGTCGCGCAGTTCATTTGATAGAGGCACTGTGCATGTTCTCCTCAGCGGCACGGCCACTGCAACAANGGTACGTCGCGCAGTTCATTTGATAGAGGCACTGTGCATGTTCTCCTCAGCGGCACGGCCACTGCAACAAAGTAGAAGGAGAAATGTTTCGCGGCTTGGCCATTTACGCGAAGGAATCAGACCTAAGTCCAAATGGTCTTAGGCACGGCCATCTGTGTCGTCCTCTCGAAAGTCCTGCAGAGAAGCATGCCGCAAATCTTCCTCACCACGCAAGTGCTTCACGCGGCCGATGATGCCGGGCTTAACCCACTGTGTCGCCGGCCGCTTCATGCCCTTCGGCGCCGGCCCAGCGTGCTCCTGGACGCGCTTCCATAGCCGTTCGCGGATTGCCCGGCTGGAGTTGATGAACGCTGAGCCGACATACTGCCCCGTTTTCCGATCTGCCATCAGCGCAAAGGCTGCCTTGCCGGGTTCCCGCTCGACGCCGAGCAGTTCGTATTCCTCCACCATGTAGCTCTTGATCTTCAGCCAGGCTGTCGACCGGCCGCTGCGGTATTTGCTGTCACGGCGCTTCGATACCATGCCCTCAAGGCCGGCTTCATCGATCAGGTGGAATATGGCTTTTGCATCACCGGGCAGCGCCTGGCTGAATTGGATGCGGATGTCGGCAGGGATCATGCTTTCAAGGATCTCACGCCGTTCCTCCAGGGCCATGTCGCGCAGATCGTGGCCGTTTAGGTGAAGGAGATCAAAGGCAACGAAATAGAGGTCGTGCTGCCGCCGCGTGATCGCCTTGCGCAGTTCGCCGAAGTCCGACAGGCCGGCATCGTTCAACACGACGATCTCGCCGTCTATGATTGCGCTCTCGGCGCCGATCTCTGCGCTTGCCGCCACGATGTCGCGGTATTTGGTTGTCCAATCGAGCCCGCGACGGGTGTAGATCCGCGTCCCGTCCTCGTCGATGATCATCTGCGATCGGTAGCCGTCGAATTTGACTTCGTGGGTCCATCCATCGCCCTCGGGAGGCTTGTCCACAAGGGTCGGCATCAAAGGCTCGATGAACTTCAAACGCATGCACACTGACCCACACCCGGCGATTCAAGCCGCGGGCCCGAAATCGGTTCCGGAACATTTTAGCTCAAATGCATGTTTCAATGGCTATGAAGATCGAAGCCGACGAATGCCGGGCAGCGCTGACGCTCATCCGGCGCACAATCGAGGAACACTGCCCGCCCGGCGTGCTGCCCAGCGAGGAGATGGTGAACGGGCTCTATGGTCCGGAGTTGATCCACGAGGCGGAAGCACTGGCGGCTGCCATCGTCGCAACGATCGACAAGATGCAATTGCGCGCGATGATGAAACCGCCGTCCCCTAGTAAATAGGGCCGCCACTCGGTGCCCTTCTGGTTTGTTCAGTTTTAAATGGAGGGCGCCGGCCCCAGACCTTTTCCAGAAAGGCCATCAACCTGCGGGGTGATCTCGTCGACCCTCACCTTGTCGCCGATCTCTCTCGCCCAAGCCAGGGCCTTGGCCTTGTCTTTCGTGGTCAGCACAGTGCGCCAGTGCTCCGCTTCAACGACGCTCACAACGTAGGTTCTCACCGGCTCGTCGACCATGCTCCACCTTTGCTTAAGTTCATTAAGGTGTGGTGCCTTCATATTAGCATGAGCGTATATAACTTGGTAGTCGGCCGCATGTGCCTATTTCCCAGCCGGCCAGGCCCGGCGCGTTCTTGGTGCTAAAACGGCTACCAAACCACGTAGCTCGGAACTTCTGCTTGGAAGTTCCGTACCGCCAAGGCTTTGAACCTAGCGCCAATCTGCTCCGGCGATCCGCTACGTGAATGCCCGCTCGAACAGCGCGAAGGCGAAGTTTTCAATATTTAGCGGAACCTAATGTGGCGTTCAAAGTTAGGGCGGCCGTTGCTGAGGATCCCACCGTGAAAAATGGAATACCGAGGGTCGCAAAATGGGCGGAGGCAAGCCTAGTGGACCATCCTCTGCTTGCCACCGATATCGCAGAACCGCGCCGGCGCCAGGTGGCTCCAGATAATGATAACACGTTCGAGCCTAGATGCTTCTGGCCGATCGTTGAGATGCCCGAAACCGAGAACATGGTTGCACCTCGTCACCTTGGTGATCCGGCCATGATCATCATGTCGATTTATCTATCGTTTTNACGGTAGCCGGATTGGCATCTTCCCAACTTTGCGCCATGTCGTTGCGATGACGTTGACGAAGGCGCTCCAGCAGTTCGCGAGAGGCTCGGATGGCCCGGCGCGACTGATCCATGTTCTGGCGAAAAGTGGCGCGTTCCTCCATGGACTTCTGCCACTTCAGCAAGGTGGCCGCAGTCGCAGTGGCCGCTTGAGCGATATCTTTGGGCGTTGCAACCATCGCATCCTCCCAATAAGGCAATGGTAAACGCCATCTTTATAGGCCCGCCGAACCCTTTCTCCAATCAAAATCGACCGTACGGATTCATACGGCAAAATGGCCATTTGTCGGGGCCCTCGACGGCAGCTTCGTCGACCTCGGCTTCTATCTCGTTGTTGACGGTCTGAGTGCTTCCCCTACTGCCTCAGGGTCCGGTTCCTGGCAGCGTTCCTTCGTTCTTCAAGGAACAGCTTGGTGTGCTCGTTCCACTCAAGAGGCGCTGTCCCGCGCTCTTGAACGAACTTTCCAAACTCCTTGCGCAGGTCGGCAAGGTCCAAAGCCCAAAGATGCTCCCTGCTACCGGGGTTCGACATCGCGTTCACCGATTCCGCCCATTCTCCCGGAACTAAGTTGGCTTCGCGGCCGCGCCTTCAAGATGGCATTACGAGATAATTTGCTCGGTTGCTAATATGCCTGTATCTTAAGCAGCGCGGGGGGCCTCATATCTTCCCGCAGTGGCCGGTGCGGTTAAGCCCCCACAAGCAAGCCCAACTGCACCGGCCATTCCCTACGGCTGGGTAGGGTGTTCGCGCTCGGCAATCTTTTTCAAGAGCTTCCGCGACGCCTCTATGACGCGGCGCGTTTCGGCCATGGTGGATGGCAGGGAGTCCAGTTGGCCCTCCGCTCGGAGCCGATTACGGCGAGCGCTTTCAACGAACTGGTGGTCAGGTTCCCACCGGTCTTTCATCGGGCTTAGCCTCTCTTATAGGCGAACGAACTTGTCGAGATGCAGGCGTATCCGCTGGCCTTCTGCAAAGGACAGCGCAGACGATTCAAGCACGAATGATCGGGTAATTTCCTGGTCTTCCTCGGCCACACACGGACCATTCGCCGCAGGCTTCGACCACGCAAGGCAATGCTTTGCGGATTGGTACCACGTTACCCATCACAGCCTCCCTACGAAAAGCAATGGTAACGTCGAGTCCTATGCGCCCGTCGAAAGGGGTTCCAAGAAGAAAAGACGGTCCGGAATGATACCATGTACCAGCCAGTGGTCAGGGGGTTGTATTTGAAGCCTGCTAACAATCGACCTATCTGCCTTGTCGCAAAGCATCGGGAGTGGCATGGCCGGAATAATTACCGCCGCAGAAATGGCGAACGCTGTGGGGATTGACCCGGAGACGTTTCGCGAGGCTTTGCGCGATTCAGACTTCCCGTGGCACAATCCCCCTGACGACTGGACGGTGGAAATTGACAGCCGCCAGCATGAGGCAATGCGCACCGTGCTGCTGATAGTTCTCCTGAAGCGAAAAAGATCCACCGGATGAGTTTCCCTCAGCCGACGCGATAGCAGTTTCGGAACCATTTTAGCCAGTGCTGATTGAATCGCGGTCCCGTGAGTCAGTTCATGCGTTTAGCGTCCATCTCGCCGATGAACCAAAGCTTAGTCAATAGTCCGCCGCTCGGTGATGGCTGGATCCATGAGGTCAAGCTAGACGGCTGCCGAACACAAATCATCATCGAAGCCGGCGAGGTCCGCGCCTACTGCGGCGCCCCATTACAAGCGACGAGGCCACAATGGAAACCAAGGTACCTTCCAACTCCGGCGGCGTTCTCCAAGGCTTTCGCAGGGATGGTATGTGGCCCATCCTCGCGCTGCTTGTGGCCGGGGGCCTTGTCTTCGGCTTTGGCGCCCTTGCGGAGGAAGTCTTAGAGGGCGACACAACGGGTTTCGATCGGGCGGTGCTCATGGCGTTCCGCAGCGCCGGTGACCCCACAAACCCGATCGGCCCACCTTGGCTGGAGGAAATGGGGCGCGACGTTACATCCCTTGGCAGCTTCGCTTTCCTGGGCTTCGTGTCGGTCGCCGCAGTGGGCTATCTACTGATTACGGGAAAGCGGAGTTACGCCGTGCTTGTTGCGGCCGCCGTGGCTGGGGGAGAGGCCATCAGCACCCTCCTGAAGATCGCCTTCGATCGCCCAAGGCCCGACCTCATACACGCCACAAGGGTCTTTACAGCAAGCTTTCCAAGCGGACACGCCATGCTTTCCGCCGTCACTTTCCTGACCCTTGGAGCATTGCTGGCCAAGGCGAACCCCGATCCCCGCGTCAAAGCGTATTTCGTCTCGCTCGCGGTGTTTCTGACGGTCGTAGTCGGGTTGAGCCGGGTCTATCTCGGCGTCCACTACCCCACCGACATTCTTGCAGGTTGGTGCGTCGGTTCCGCCTGGGCCATTCTGTGCTGGTCTGCGGTCCAGCGAATTGAACGGAGCCGAGGCGGGTAATTCGGTCGCTATGCGGGCTTGTGCTGCCGCATTACGCTCCATTCGTGCCAGATCAGAACCATGACGACCGCATCGAAGACGGTCAGAACGAGCAGGCCCGGAGAGTGGGTATAGGAATAGCGGTAGACTTGGTACGCCATGAATGCGCCCAGCGCGACGAGGGAGGCCGGATATGACCACAACCTGCCTCGCAAAAGGCCGACGACCAGGAGCAGCTTTATCAGGCCGTGGGAGAGCAGGTAGAAGGCGTAGAACTCCTTGCTGGCAACGGAGAAATGGCTTGCCATCTGCGACAGATAGCCAGCTATGAAATCCTTCGGATCTTCGGTCAATTCCTCTTGGGTGAAGGCATTGACCCAAGAGGCAATTGTGTCTGTGGTGACGAGATAAAGCAGGACCCCGCCAAAGCATTCGATCAGGGCGTGCGCACCCTTGAGCCAGACGCTGACTTCAAAAACCTGATGGATGCGGCGTTCGTCGACTGCTTTCACAAATTCCACCTCGCGATCGACAACAACGGAAGCAAGCAAGAATGGATGCAACTCTCACCCACTGGATCAACGCGGCAGCCGGGCTTCACCCAGTTCTTGATAGGGCAATGATCGGCGTCTCACAGATCGGCGTTCCGCTCATGGTGCTGGCTGTGATTGTGCAATGGTGGGTGAAAGTCGACCGCTACCACGTCCGTCACGCGGCCCTGTCGGCCGGTCTGGCGTTCTTGCTCGGTCTGGCGATCAACCAGTTCATTCTTCTGTTCGTGCACCGGGTACGGCCCTACGACGCCGGCGTGACGCACCTGTTGATTGCGCCTAGCGCCGATTGGTCGTTCCCGTCCGACCACGCAACCGCGACCATAGCGATCGTTGCGGCCTTCGCGATGCAAGCTCTGCCACGCCGAACTGCAGCATTTGCCGTTCTGGCATTTCTGGTTTGCTGGTCGAGAGTTTACATTGGCACCCACTACCTTACCGACGTCGTTGGCGGTGGCATCACCGGCGTCATAGGTGCCGTTGTGGTGCGCTTGGCCTACCGCGAGAACTCCCGGTTGAATAATATGGTGACCAAAATCCTGTAGGCCGATACCCCTCCGACATCCACACGAACCAGGATTGACGGAAGAGGGCGGCGGTTAGGCACGGCGGCCCGCCGACCGGAGCCAGCAGGCTTCTGGTGCAGGGCGCTCGTTGTGTTAGAGCGGCTCAGGCAAGACAACAACACTAGGCGACCCTCCCGCCGTCACCGCGCTGAGACGCCCCCGTTTGGTCAGTACTGGCTTCGTGTATTCTTTTTTCACAGCAGTCCTCTCTAGTGTGAATTTGGGCAAAGCGCATTACATCCAAAAGGTTGTCAATCAGCCCGCCTCTTGTCAATTCAAAAGGCGCCCGCTGCCCTAGCGGCGCCGGCAGCCTACAGAGACGGTCACCGCAAGCCTCAGCTGCCATGGAACAATCAGACTCAGAGCGAGTTTGGCGTGACGATGAACAGCAATTACGCTTTGGAATCATCCGTTTGTATCGAAATGGCACGGTCGCTCCGCTCATGTCTAGCGGAAGAGCGGGCGTACATGCATCATCTCCGGGAGGAACTCGCCTCCGTACGGAGTGAGAGTGTTAACTCCCGCCTGGGACGCACCGGATCCGAGCAGGGAATGCCCCCGGGCCGTGAGGCAAGCGGGCTTCTGATGGGATGGCCCGCGCCTGCATCCGAGGCTGCGGCCGACCATGATGAGTGAGGCGACGTCTTGGTCAACAGCACGACCGATGAAGAACGAGCCGGGTGTGGCAGAACACCCTCGGAGCGGGGATGTTCCCGTCCGCGCAAAAAGGCCCGCCAGCGACGCCAGCGGGCTCTGCAGGAATGGCCAAGCGTTACACTCGGTTAAGGGCCTTCCCAGCAATCCGCGAGATGTCGGCCATGACGTATTCAATATCTTCGCTGTTTGCGTATCCCCAAACTTGATGGACCCGCGCCTTAGCGGCCAGGTCGCCAAAGGTTTGGGCCGGGCAACGCAAAAGGCGGGTAGCGGCATCGCAGGTAAGGTCCAACTGATGGAGATAGGCCCGCTCGATCTTTCTGAAGCCACTCTTCCGGCTGATGGACGCATCGGCCTTTTTGTATGCTGCCATCGCCTTCTCGTGTTCACGGTGCGCTGTGCTGTCGAGAGGCATCGCAGATATTTCGGCTAAAGTCATTTGGCGAAATGCTGCGATTTCCGCTTCCGTCTTTTCGGGCATTACCGGCCTTTCAAGCTTGGCGGATTGTTCATTGTAACGCCGCTCAGCCGCGCTGAGCACCGGCTCCATCTCTTGAAGCTTCCTCCATTCGGCATGGAACGTCGCCTCAAAAGTCGCCACCTCTGACGGGACCGGTGGCGGCGCCTTGGCGAATACGTCGTGGCTTCTTTCCAGATAGACGGCGTTCAGAACATTTTGGTCCCCGTCATAGACCGCCACCGTCTTCCCGAACCAAGCGCCCGAGACAGTGGAATCGACAGCAGTGGCCGCGTCTTTGAATTGGACGGCCAACTGATGGAGCTGCTCCGGGACGCTTAGGCCTTCCACCATCGGGGCGGCAACCGCTACCGAACCACCTCCAATTGACGCCGCAGACGCCGCTAGGGCGGCTGTGGTGGTGACAAGATGGCGGCGGTTGACGTGTTGGTTCATGAAACTCTCCTGTACAAAAGGTTGATCGGACGACGGCCTGTCCGCACGCGAACTCCAGCGCATCAGCAGTTCACGTACGAAGCCGAAACGTTGTGGATTGCGGGGATAACAGGGCAAATCTTCGGCGGGCGCCCGAACTGCGACGTGCGACATGGCTATCTCCCTAATGGTTATATTTACACCATTAATGGTAACGCTGTAACCTATTTGATGTCAACAGCTTTTGGTGATAAAAACACCATATGAAGCCAGTTCAATGTCGTATGGGGCGCGCTGCGCTCAATTGGAGCACCCTGGACCTCGCCAAAGCGGCGGGCGTCGGAGGCAACACCGTCAACCGCTTTGAGGCTGGCCAAGACGCCAGAGTCAGCAGCGTCGACAAGATGAGATCCGCTCTTGAGGGAGCTGGCGTCGAGTTTATAGCCGAAAATGGCGGAGGGCCTGGCGTAAGGTTGAAAAAAAAGTAAATGGCTCGCCGGGCTATATCTGCACGCGGGTCGGAAATGGTCTTTAACTTCCCCAATTTTTCGGTGGTTACGGACGGTGTTCTCATAATCCCGGGGACCGACAATACCCCAATCTTCGCAAATCTGATTTCGTCCGTTGCCTCCCTCGATGAAGCGGCGGGCGAGTTCGCCGATGACTATGTTTTGCGCGCTAAAAGTGCTGCCGAAACAATCTGCCTATTGCCAGTAACGATGGTCTGGGCGCGATCTGACGAGCTGCCACATCGCTTTCTGGCATTCATAACGGATGAGGAAAAACTGTTCGAGACGCTGACTGGCTATCGCGCCCAGTTTGTCAGCCTCAGGTTCACCAGAAATGAAGAACCTAGCGAGCCGCTAATTTAGGTCCGGATAAGCGCGAGCCACCCATTCAAGATCCGTGATGGTCTCAGCCTCGACCGTGGTATCGGCACTGAACTGGTTCGCGTGCTGGGCCAACAAGCGACGTGCTGCCGACACCGCCTTGTCGCGATTGTCGCAACGTTCATAGTGTCGCCCAACAGGGTCGCCTGTGTGGTCTTCCCACCGCAAAATTTCCACTACGGCGTACCAGATACCTTTGCCGGATCGATGGCGCTTTTCCACCTCCAGATGCCAATCCGACATCTCGGCAATCGCTCTATAGAGGTGCGAATACTCAGCTTCCGTGCTCGCCCGCTCGCGTGCTGCAAAAGCAAAGGCTTTCTGGCTAGGCCCCTTTAGGCCTTCGATCGAGCTGGAGATCTTCCAAAATGTTCCCGAGATTTCATCGAGAGCGTGCCGTGCGTCGAAGGTCAATGGCGGCCGGCGCTTTGCAACGCCCCCCAATGCCTTCAAACGGTCGGTTCTTTTTTTGGGCCAAATATCAGCCACCACCCTCTCGACATCGGCTTTGGAAGGTTCCCAGCGGAATTCCTTCTGCAGCTTCTGTTTGCCGGCATAGGGGCGCAGCTCGACAACTGTGCCACCGCTAGGCGGGTCGGCTATGGATTCCATCACAAGGGCCATTGCCTCCTGAAGGCCTCCTTTGATGCCGCCTTCCCGGTCGAATACCCAGATCGAACCTTCTGTGCGGCCGATTCTGGTGGGCTTTCCTTCTTTGTGGTCCAACCACACCCAGAGCACACGCTGTCTGGTATTCGCGAACTGCGGCAGAAAATCCTTCTCGAAGACCAGCCCCTGCACCAGGCGTAAAGACATGCGAAGCGGCTCGCCATCTTCTGGGAAGAGATAGTACCGTGACATGAAACGGCGCCCCCTTTGGAAGTCCAGTCACCAGAGTCGCATGTGTCCCAAGACTTAGACAAGGGCGGCCCATGGACCTCTTGTTGACGGGCAGAGATACAGGACCGCACGCGAGCGCAACCGGGCAGCAGATCGGCTTGCTCGCCACGTGATCGATACGTTCCAACGTGCACAACAAAGCGCCTGCCGACACAAGGCGCCATCCGAAACAAATCAGTCTAGCAGACACAACAAAGTCTTTGTCACCGGGCCGGTTATTCACCCTGTTCCAAGTTACGTCGTATCCGCTGGCAAATTTTGCTGCAATCGCCAGCGTTGCATGTCAAGATGGGCTGGGAAACGGGTGGGGATTGCATATGCACACGGCAATGAGCCAGAAGCTGGCGAGCTATGGCCAGTGGACGTATCGCGGTGCGTGGGCACTCGAAATCGTTGCAGCGATCATCGGCCTAACAACCGGCGTCGCTCTGAGTTACCGCGGCTTCGTTGCCAATGAGGCGGCGAACTCGATGGATCTTGTGCTTGCAAGTGCCCCATTCTTTATGATCGCAATTGCCGAGCTGACAAAGATCCCAATCGCGACTCTTCTGTTCGGCGCCTCGTGGATTTGGAAGCCTGTCATCCTGGCATTTCTGCTCGTCTTGGCCGGCATCACTTTTGAGACAGTCCTTCTGGGACTGGAGCGTGCCAGCACAATGCGTGAGGTGCAGTACGCCAATTTCGCCAATCAAACAAAAGCACTCCAGCAAGAGCTCGATAATCTCAAGGCGGCGACCGAAAGTTTGCGAAACTCTGACGACGAGGCAAAGGCCCGAAGTGACCTGGAGCAGCTCGGTGGTTTGGCTGACACCGAGCGCGACAAATTGCGTGCGCGGATAACAGAGGTCGACGAAGAGCTGCTGGCCGCAACCACCCTATCGCCAGCGGCAGCGCGAGCAAAAGAGTTTCTTGAGGAGAAGCAAGCAGCGCTAAGCGCGCTGGTGGAACGGCGCGATCGAGAGATCAAGGACGCCGTGGGGCAGTTCGAGGGACAGCGGGATAGCTACGTTGATCGTATAAAGAGCGCGCGAGAAACAGGCGATCTTGCATCAGTGCAGCGCAACGAAGAAGGGCTGAACAAGTTAGCCAATCCGCGGCTGAAGAAAGAGGCCGAATTCGCGCCGAAATTGGCAGAGTTGGAGCCCGCCGTCGCCATGGCC
Organism: Mesorhizobium sp. L103C131B0; assembly: GCF_000502275.1. Lineage (NCBI taxonomy): Bacteria > Pseudomonadati > Pseudomonadota > Alphaproteobacteria > Hyphomicrobiales > Phyllobacteriaceae > Mesorhizobium > Mesorhizobium sp. L103C131B0. The sequence continues at coordinate 124,438 of NZ_AYXC01000016.1, forward strand.
CGCGCCGAATATGAGAGGCTGCGGAAAGATAGTCCTCCGATGACCCTGCAGGACAAACAGCGCCTTGAGGCTAGGCGCAACGATCTGGAGAAGCTCTACGACGCCACCGCTGCCGATTGGGATCGTAAGCTTGACGAGGCACGTACTGCGCTAGCCGCCGCTCAGGAAGCCGCAACTCGCAAGTCGGAGACGCTCGCCAAGAACCAGCAGCGGCAAGAGGCGATCGCGACGGAACTCAGCCGCCTGGAAACAGAGCGCCTCCCAGTTGCTCGCAACGATCAGATCCGTAGGCTGGCAGCTCGCTGGTATGGGTTGAAGCCAGAAGACGTTTCGGAAGCACAGGCCGGCACCGTATCGACGATCTGGTTCGCCTCACTTGCATTCATCGCCGCGTTAGCGGGGCCGATTACGGCGATGGTCGCACTGGCATTGCAACGCATCGGCGCACAGCCCGAACTTCAGCGCGACAGCAAGCTCTCGCGTTTGTTGCGTCGGATGCTGCTACGCTGGCGATGGCGCCGTGTCCGGAGGGTACCCGTACAGGTGCCGGTGGACAGAGAAGTCGAAAGGCGCGTCGAGGTACCTGTCGAAGTCGAGAAGGTCGTCAAAGAGATCCTCTATGTGCCCATCCTCACTGACGACCCGGAGGCGTTGCGCCGGGCACTGGATCGGGAATTGCCGCCGGAAGTGGTCGATCTCGTAAAGGTTTCTGCAAAAGGTCAGTACGCGCAGAACGAGATGGAGAAGGCCCTCGAGGGTGAACTGCAACTAAATTTTAAAGAGCCCGCAACTGGGGCGAAGCGGGACGTCCGACGTGCTCGTACGACATAACACCAAGCTGCTCGAACAAGCCATCGATCTGCAGATTAAGCGGTCCGCCATTCCAACTCTTCAGGCCGAAGCAGCTGCGCACGACAAGATCGCACGCGCCAATGCTTTTCGCCGTTTGGCTAGCGGCGTTGCCATCGCCATTGCTGCTATGGGGATCGGTGTGGGTGTATGGCTGATCTTTGATCGCGGCCCAGCGGCGAACCAACCGGAGCCGCCGGTCGCCCAAAACAGCCCATCGAAACCGAACGAGTTCCAGCCAGAAGAGACGAAGAAAACAGAAGATAGAATTCCCGGCGAAGAGACTATCGCCGAAGAGGGTAGGACTGAGAAGCCGAACTCGGCGCCAATCGAGCAGCCGATACCGCCCCCCCAAGACCCAGCCAATCCAGATACGATTGATTTCGTAAAGTTCGCGAATCGCCAAGTGACATACGCTGGCAGCACCTGGCAACTTGAATCCGGTCATCATTTTGACAGTGAGAAGGCTCCAACGTGGGACACCGCCTGGTGCTACACGCGGAAACTGGCAAATACCGGAGTTGAAGTTCAGGTGAGCCTTGTCAACAGAACCTCGCCTAAATCGGCTCCGCAGGCACCGGTGTCTTCGAGCGAAACACTCGCATCGGTAGGACTTGACGACAACTCGGCGCTTGAGCTGGCCAGCCGTTGCCTCTGGCTCGACGACGCCAAGTTTGCGCCGAGCGATTTCGACATGGGCCATGAGCGGAAAGAAGCAGCAGTGGCGGCCGGGGAACTGTCTGTTCAGGAGGGATGGGATGCAATCGGAAACGATCTGCCGGGTATGCCGGCTTGGGATGTCTCGCTCGAACAGTGTCAGGCTCAATGCAAAGCGGATCGCCGCTGTTTAGCACTCACATACGATAAGAAACACGCCGCGTGTTTCATGAAAAACAATGCGTCGATTCTGGTTAGGAGTCCTGATGCAGTGGCGGCGGCGAAGGGAGCCATCAAGGCGAACCTTCAATACTCCAGCCTCGTATTTGCTAAAGACACAGTGGTCATCGGGGGAGCTTACGCGAATGTGCGGAGCGGATACGCCGACTGCGTATTGGCCTGCAGCGCTGATCAGAGGTGTCTGGGCTTCAATTTCGACGGTCCGAACAAGATGTGCGCCATGCTGGACACTGTGACATCATCGTCCTCCTACAAGGGCGTGTTATCGGGCGTAAAAGCCACCCGCAACTGAATCGGTGCCCACCCGAAGGTGAAAGCCCTCGCCGTCGCGATGCAAGTGCAGTCTCGTGCGTCATTGGCTACTCTGCGAGCTACGGCAGTTGTGAACAGTCGGATCCTGTGCAACTCTCCTTATTGGGGAGTGGGGAAATGTATTGGCAGAGGCTGTTGTGCCTGGGGACTGTGCTCGTAGTATCCGGCTGCGCAGCCGACTACTTAAACCGCTACGATTCCTTGACACTCGCCGCTGGCGACGCGGGGCGGGCAAATCTGTTGCTGCAAACTGTCGACCCGTTCAACCCGGACAGTCAGAACACGCATATCGAGGGCGACGGCCAGCGAACTGCTGGGGTGGTCCAAGCCTTTCGCGGAATCCCGCTGGCACCGCCAAGCCAAGTTGCGCGCCAAGATGGAAGCGGGAACTCTGGCAATCATCCATGCGATCTGCGCACTCAGGTTGACAGCCTAGGCCGGCCTTGCGGTGAACGTGCCGCCGAAGCGAAGCCGGGCGGCCGCACCGGACATGAGGCGGACTAGCGATGCTGCATAGAATGCGATGGCGTCACCGGCGACCACTCAGCGCGGTGACAAGGCGCCTGATCTTCGTGACGGTAGCCGCATCCGGCGCTTTGGCGGCGCAGACTGCATGGCGTCACAGCGACAGTTTGCGAGAGGTCAATGTGTCAAACTTGCTTAGACCGAAGCCAGAACCGATCGCGGGTGTCGCCTCCATCATCGATGGCGATACGATCGAGGTCCATGGCCAGCGGATCCGCTTCAACGGGATCGACGCGCCGGAGAGCAAGCAATATTGCGACGACGCAAAGGGCTTCGAATACCCCTGCGGCCGCAGGGCGGCTAAAGCGCTGGACGCCTTCTTAGCGGCATCAAGGCCAGTACAATGCACATTCGTGACGTGGGACCGTTACGATCGCTTCGTGGGCGACTGCCGGCGTGCTGACGGCGCCAGCGTGGCCGCCTGGATGGTCGAGCAGGGTCAAGCCCTAGATTGGCCGCGCTATAGCCGCGGCGCCTATGCAGGGCAGCAGGCGACCGCGAAAGCGGCGAAGGTCGGTTTGTGGGCTGGAACGTTTCTGGCCCCTTGGGAGTGGCGGGCTGCCCACGATGCGGACCGGGCACCGTTGAGCCATCCGATCGGTATCGCTAACCGTCCATTGGTTGCGCAGAGCGGCTATTCCTGTCAGCCACGGCGGACCTGTTCCCAGGTTGGATCGTGCGACGAAGCCAACTGGTATTTGCAGAACTGTCCTTGGGGCGGAAAGCTGGATCGAGACAAGGATGGGATTCCTTGTGAGACGTTGTGTTGAGCCATATCGCGCGGCGTGAGGTGCAGTTCGTGGCCTGCTGTCATCTCACGAGATGGGGAAGAAAGTGGGGACTCACAATCGTTTTCGCGAGAAATGGCATTGTTTCAAGTACTTGGCCTCGCTGTCGGGCGGACGGCATCTCCGCCATACTGCCAAGACCAATAGAGCGCGGGGTTTCGGGATGAAGATGGAACTGGTTTCCGTCGAAGGCTGGCGGGACGGCATCAAATGTGTACCGACTGCCCTTTGTGCCATTAGCGGAATGCCCGCCAATGATATCCTGATGGTACTCGGGTTGGCTGGCGCGCCTAACCATCTTGGCCTTGCCGATGCGTATGACATGAACCACTGGCTTGAAGCAGTCAGATTCTTGGGTGGCGTACCGACAAAGGTCACCGATAACAGCCCCTTGGATTATGCACAGCGGCCGACGATTGACGAATTCATGGCTTCTCAACGGGGCACTGGCCTGCATCTGGCTGTAGGCGCCAACGAGCAGAACACCGACACTCACGTCTTCGCCGTAGATGGAAACGATGTCGTGGACACCTATACCGGCGGCGACCGTATTCGATTTAATGGCGCTCCTGACGACTACAACGCGTTTCGCGTGAAATACGTATTCGCAATATCGGCAGACTCCCCACCTGCTGATGACGAGAAAGATACCGAATAGTCGCGATTGCATTGTTGTTCTGAATTCGTGCGCTAGCTGTTGCCGGTTCAATGTTCGCGCGCGATTATGTAACGGCGCTGCCGTGCTAGGAGGGGATTTTGCAGAAGAAGCATCTAGAGCAATACCGCGAGATTCTAAAGGACCGCATAGGTGACCTTGAGAGCAGCCTGTCCGAGTTGGGGACCCCAGCCATTCGCATGGAACGTGACGGCAAGGACATGAAGGCAGAGATTGTTTCGTTGTTGCAGATCACGTTGGCCGCAGATCGCCACCACATTCGCGAAGTTGAGGCCATGCTAAAAATCGGCCAGCGCTTCTCAATCACGAAAATAGTTCGGGGGAACTCTTGCTGCTGAAATTTAGAAGGCACAATGTTTCTCGGGACATCAGTAGTTTGGCAGTTGGCTTCTGCCGTTCGCCGCTCGCTTCCACATTCCCGACGCGCTGAAAGGCGAACGCGGGCCTTTCTTTGGCTACCCGCTCAACGTTTGTTCAGATCTCAGCGCATGCACGCGCTCTATAAGGAAATCCGATGGCTTCGACCGCAGTGCTAATCTGGTATCTCGTAATCGCCGGGCCCCAAGGCGGCATGGTCGTGTTGCCGAGCACTTTCGACAAGCGGGAACAATGCGCCGCAGCCGTCACCGAATATCAGAAGCAGCCAACACCGGCGGGCTGGTCGGTGCAATGCGTCCCGAGCGCCTCGCCGTTCACCGACAATGGCTCTGCCGAGTAAGCCTTACGAGCGGGCAACTCTCCGGGCAAGTAGTGGGAACCAGCCCGCTGCAGGGGCTTTTGGGGGAGCAGCGGGCTGGCGGGTATGGAACCCACGAGCAGCGATGGGCTGAATGTGTCGTTGCTCCCGACAAGCCTATGAGAACAGGCTTCGGTGCGCGACTTACGGATAGGACACGTTCACTTTGAAGCGTGCACGGAGACGGCTGGGCAACCCTGATCGCAGGCCTGGCGCCCGTCAGACGCCCAAAAGCACCCCCACATTCTTGAACCTTCTGCCGTGCGCACAGGGGTCAACGCCCACGAAACTGCGCCAAGAGCGCTCCGCGCCTAAGACAACCAAAATGCAAACAGTCAGCCAAAGACGATCACTTGGAATCGCGGCAGCCGGACGAGAACCTCAGACCGTGGGTTTGAAATATAGCGAAACCCCTTTGTGGCGGACTCGAAATGTCGCTCCGGTTCCCTTGTGGACATGAGTTGACCGCAGAACCAATGGGTCGTCGTCCGGGGCAGTGACTTCTACGTCGGGACGGCTTTCACGAAGGCGGATACCCCACTCTTTCATGACACGGTCGGCGCGCTCGCCGTAGCAATAGATAAGCATCTCGCCGGCATCCTGACCGGGAAGACCCGTGGAATACCGCTCATCAAGCTGCGCAAAACCTTTTACAAGCCAATCATATGAACTGTGGATCTTGGCCTCTGCTATCCATAGAAAATTGTCTCTTGCTTCAATGACAATGTCGCAGTGCCCGCCATATTGCGTATCGTGGCTGGCTTGGAATCCCATCGATTTTAGATCGCTGATAATATCTATGGTGAGAGCGTCCTCACTACGTTCCTGCCGGTGCTGGCGCGTTTTAGTATGTTCCTGCGCAATCCAATCGATTGCGTCTTCCACAGCATTTAAGCGGTCTTGATGATTAGCTGCCATGGCCATTTGAAACAGCACGCGGCCGGGCGTCGTTTGCAGAAGGTGCGCCTTTAGCTTCGCATATGAGTCCCCCACGCCAGAGCCAGTCATTCCAATTCTGCCATCAAACGCTCGCTAGGTGAAAAGAATGGGATTAGGTGCTCCTCATAGTCGGGCACAGGCTCCCCAGTTTCTGGATGGGTCAACTCTCCTGTGGCCCTCGCCTCAGCAAATTCGGCAGCGGTCAGCTCGTGTTCAGTCTGATCGTCATCAACCAAGAGAGCGTGAGCATCAAGCAACCCCAGCCTTGAGCCAGCTAAAATGTTTATAGCCGCCATGAGGTCAACATCAACCGTCTCACGTCCAGCGGCTCGACAAAGCGTCTTGAAGGTCAAGAAATGCAGCTCATTTGCTGGCGTGTTCTCAACGAAGTCCAAAATCTTCATGCACAATTCGGCCGCAGGAACGTTGTCCCACCGTTCCAATAGCTCCTTTCGCAGGCGATCAAGGCTCACGTGAGTTAGCCCTCTCCTTTGGTCTCGGGCTTGGCCGCCAAGTGGTGCTCGATGCGCGAACGAACAAACTCATAATCGGCCTGTCCCATGCATTTTCTGATGACGACAGTTTCTATGCAAGGCAGTTGAGCACCGGCGGAACGAGCGCTGCTATTGATGCTCATTTCCGGGTTCGATATCACTCCATTCCCCGCCAGGCGTTTCCACACGATGCTGAGCCTGAAGGGCTCGATTGGCGTTTGGAGAGCCGCTTTTCCGCCCTTGTGATATTGCTCTTCCCGAAGATCGAGCATCTTCCTGCGCATCTTCTCATGCTTTAAGGAAGATGTAGTCGTGCCGAACCCTAATTCGACGACAGTGCCTTCCTTTGGATCTTTGTAAATGCGGTCTATCAAAGGGAAAAGGTTCACAGGGGTGGCGAGGAGGCGAACACCTACAATCTCATGAAAGGCATCTGCTACACGTGCCTGTGCTGCGACCGCGACCTCATGCAAGGTGCCAACGGGATAATCGATGCGAACATCTATGTGCTTTCCGTCATGCGGCAGCCAGACCGTGTCGCACGCATGAAGACGGATAGTTTTTAAGCCCACAATTTCCTCGTAGTCGTCAAATATTTCCGCCGCCGCTTCAGGCACATCGGTAGGGAGAATTGGCTCACGGACCGTGACCACGCGGACTGACGAAAACACCGCAGCAACCCCATCCTCGTTCGTCTCGACCGCAGCAAGGAAAATACCAGCCGGCGCATTTAAAAGCTCATCCTCAGAAAGCAAATATGGATAGGCTTCCGAGAATGGGCTCGTCGGTATCGTGGCGCTCAGCAAGGCGTTTCGACTGGCCTCCATGGCGTCGGGTGCAACTTCATAGAACGTGCTAATCTTCTCGCCACAAAGGATGTGTTCGCGCAAAGCATCAACGAGCGGCTCGATCTTGGTTTCGAGCCTACCAGCATTATGGATCAATTTCCCTAGGGTCTGGTCCCAACCTCTGCCGCGCGAAACTTCGTTCTCTAGAAGAATCCTGCGACCAACAGGCCATGGCATGCGTGAGCGCATACTCTGCGCAATTCTGGCGATTGACACCAATACCCCTCCCAGAGCCTGTTTGGCGCATGAAAGCAGGTTTGGCAGAAAACGCGAGTCCTGGAGCAAAAGAGGAATAGCTATTGCTGTCATTTTAGATCGAAGATGCCAGTTTTTGAGCCGACGCCGTCAATTCTGCGACTGCTCTTCGAAGGGCGATGGCCTCACACGTGAAACGCCCATGCTTGAACTGGCCATGCGCCGTACCTCTTGGGGCTCCACCGCCAGCTCCGTGGAACCGGCAAACACGCCAGCCACGCTTGGCCGGCGCCTTGCATCCGGCCCCGGTGCGCTTGCTGCGGGCTGTGCAACGGGGCGCCGCGTGCGCCTTGTCTATGGGGTTATCGGCCATTTTCTTGAACCTCCCCACCCCCATGAGCGACATTGCCAACAATAGCCTGGCCGCCCCTTTCGACGGTGACGCGCTCAACAATGACCCGCTGCTCGCCTTTGCTGCGGTAGCGTTTCAACGCCTCAACCTGGCTCGCGAAGGTGCGCGCCAGCTTGTTGAACGTGCGTCCGTTGCTGTCTTGCTGCTCGATGGTCTCTGAGCCCTGCAGCCTGCGCGCGAACGTCAGTGTCGCCATGTGGACTGCCGCCATTTGGGTGGCCAGCATGGTCTCAAGTTGGTCGCGCGGATTGATCCCGGCCACGATAGCCATGCCGAAGTTCAGAGCCTTGGGCTGGGTTACCCCGCCTTTTGTTGCAAGCGTGGCAAGCGCCTGAGTGATGCCGTCATAGAAGGCGAAGCTCTCCGACTTGATGGCTTCAGATTGCAGGATGTAGCCAGCCATCACATCGGCATGATCGATAGAAACTTGCGCGTGAGGCACACCCTCAACGCTTGCTCCCATCTTTACCTTGAACGAAGGCAGAGGCGTGCGCTTCTTCTCCCGTGCATCGAATGACGCAACAGCCCGTCTCTCGGCGTCTGTCAAAGCATCGGGTGAATCGGGGGCCACAACCGGCTTCTTTATCGGCACCACCACCGCCCCGCCTTCCTTATGCAGTGCTGCGGTCATCGCCCTGATCTCCTGGCTCGTTCCGAAAAGTTGGACTTCCTCGCCCTGCATGCTTGATGATAAGCTGCGGAACTGCTTTGAGGATTTGAATTGACACGCGAGCTGACTCTGTTTGTCGCTGTTATGGGCGCGACTGTCGCCGGGAGCCTCGTCGCTGCGGCAGTCATTGCGCAGGTTGTGGCCTGGTCAAAAACTCGGGACTGGCGAAAGCTTCTGGGGCCAGCCCTTATCGCAGTTTGGGTATTCGCCTCCCTGTACTTCGTGTTCTTCCCCGACGGCGGGGACGGCCGGACGGATCTGCTGACTTTCGGAGCAGCCGGGGTCATTGGGGCATTGTTGGCATCAAGAGCCATATTCGGGATAATCCGCTATTCTCGTCACGAGGCGGCGGGCACTGAGACCTATCGCGGCTCCCTTCGCGATCTCTGGATGCTCGTGCTTGCGTTCGTTCCGGTGTTGGGGACGCTCTATCTGTTGCATTAGAGCCCACCATCTGACGAAGGCGCTGCCAAGCTGATCGGCGACTTCATCGGGGGCTGGACGACAGGCGGGTGGAGAACGTCCGTCCCCGCTCTCGTTCCCCCGACGATCGCGGAATTGCGTAGCAGGGTCCGAACCCGCAAAAGGTTCTTGGCCACGCGTGCGTCCCTCATCGCCATGTGCTGCATTTGGGTCATGATTTGTCGGCCCACGGCGGGGTCGGTTGTCGTCAAAATCTTGGCCAGTTCCCTGGCGGTGGCTTCGTTCACCACCGTCGCGCGAGCCAGGGCCTTCTGGACAAGTGCACCAGCAGCCGCGAGTGGACGACCGGAAATGATGTGTCCAGCCACGCCTGCGTCGAAATTGCTTGCAAGGTCCGCCGCCTGGGCTGCGGTGGTCGAGTTGCCGCCAATCGCCATGTTGGTGCGGGTCTTCTGTCCTTCACGTTCCATAGCCGCTTGAAAATCCTTGAAGGACGCTTCAGTCGGGAAGGCCTCTTTGAGAACGGCGCGGTTCCTTGGCGAGGCAAAGATGCCCCTGACGACGTTGGCACCGTCCCTGGCCCTCTGTACGCGGTCTACAAGGGCTTTAGAGATACCAAGGCGCGCAAGCTGTTTGTCGCCTGCGCTCATGTCAGCCAGAGTGCGTCGTGCCAGCTCTGGATCGGCATCGAGCAGCTTACCGCCTTTGGTCACCGCATCGAGCGATTCTGACGCCGTCGAGTACACTTGCCGAGCCTTCGCATAGGCGGGGTTTGCCTGGTCGACTTCAGTGAGCATCTCGCGGCGAATGCCCGAAACAATGCGCCCTAGATTGGAGAGCTTTTCGCTGCCATTCGGCATCGTTTCGGTTTCGGATTGAACGATGTCATCGAGTGAGCGCTTCATCAGATCCCATTGCCGGGCGTCCGGTACACTCTGGATTGTGTAGCTTCCGTCATCGGCGATCTTCGCAAAGAACTGCTGGGACGGAATGCCCTCGGCCTCACCCATATCCCTTGCTCTGCGCAGCGCATCCTTCATGACTTTGCCGCGACCGAGAAGGCTTTCAAGCTTTGCCGTGAATGGGACGGGAGTCTTGTACGCCTGATCGTAGAGCGGCTTGGCCGCTGTCTGCCGCTGAGCAATGATGTCGTCAATGGTTGAGAAGTAGGTTGCCGGGTCGTCCAGGCCCTTCCTGACTGCTTCAGCCACGCGCTCGGGCTGGGCAAGCTGCCGGTCATAAACGGCGGTCTTGATCTTGTCTGCGCCCTCTCCGGGGATATTGGTTGCGGCTCTGCCAAGGCGCCGGGTATTCTCGCCGCCGACATCGATGAGCATGGTTGTGTCATCGCCTGCCGCCAGGGCGTCTGACATTTTGGCTCCGGCCTGATCAGGTGTCAGACTATCGCGCGCTAGTGCGCGCTGTGCCAGGCGCAAGGCGTTAGCTTCGGGTGCTACAACGCTGCGAATGGCATTTGCTGCCGGCCGCATCATGACATCGGCCAGAGTGTTATACACCTTCCCGGCTACGGCTGTTCCAGCGGGAATTGCCGCGCCGACCGTGCCGCCTGTCAGGGCACCGGAAAGGGTGTTTTTTGCCCTATCCTCGAAGCCTTCTCCCGAACCAAAGCCGTACAGGCCACCATATGTCGCGCCCAGCTTGGCTCCTTGGCCTATCCTGGCGAGAGCGTTTGGCGCCCGAGCCACCGCACCTTCCACCACATTAGCGGCCTTGGCTGCTGGAGCGAGCATCCCTACGGCAACGCCGCCGGCGAGTTGACCAGCACCGCGAGCTACCGGGTGCTGCTGTTCGTCCACGCGGTCCAGGGTGCGCTGAAGGTTTAGGTTGCCCTCGTAGTTACCTTCACGCCCTCCAACGCCAGTGGCGCTGCCCAGCTTTGCTGCGATTTCATCGGCAAGCCCGAAGGAGGCCGTGTCCGCCACGCCGCGCATACCAGCATCGATAGAGGCATTGTCGCGGGTCATCTGATCGACAGGAAGACCCAAGGCCTTCCCTGCAATGTAAAGGCGGTCCATAACCGATGGGGTGGTCCCCTCGATTGAACCGAAGGGCTGCCCCGGCTGCTTTGGAATGTTGGTCGGAGATGTGGAGCCGTCAGGATTCAGTTGCTCGACGTTGGTCGATTGGCGACCTGACATCGTGATGGCTGGCGCACTCTCGTCAACCGGGACCGCGCCGAACTGCGTCGGATCCAACGGCACCGCTCCAGCCGCAACCGGATCGAATGCGGGTTTCGCGCCTTGACCGCCGCCATAGAACTTGGCTTGGCTCTCGTGCAGCGATTCCGCATAGCGCGTGGCGTTGTCGGGGTTGTCGAAAATGCCTAGATGCTGGCCGGTCTTGTGGTAAAGGTCGATCGCCTCACCGTTCGACAGGATTTTGCCATCTGGCGAGACAGTCGGGATGAGGATTTCCGGACCGCCTTCGCGATCAGCGAACGACATCGAGCGGACAGTCGAAATCGTGCCGTCAGCATTCTTGACGATAGGGCGCTTGGACAAGTCGATGTTGCCCGGCGTCACCAGCCCCGGAAAGTCGCCAGTCGGGCCAGGTCCATTGCCGTCACCGGCAGCAATCGGAGGCGGTTCTGCTGCCTGTGGCGGCTCAAATGGGATTGGCGCACTGATCGGCGTCGGTTGGAAGCCGGGTTGCTGTGCTGCGACAGGCTGGACGAGGTTGTTCAGCGCGCCAACGGCAGGGGCTACATGCGCGTCGCCGGCAAATGCGGCCTGTGTAGCATCCGGAGCCGGAGAAGGCGCTGCTGCAGCCACAGATGGCGCGGCAGGAGCATCGAGAGATACGGCGCCCCAGGCTGTCGGGTCGAACGTTGACGCCACCGACCTGTTTTGCGGAGGATCGGCAAGGCTCTCAAGGCCCTTCGCCTTGTAGTTGTCCATGCCGAAAAGGGCGGCTTGACGATCGCTGAGTCCCTTCTCCCAAGACCCGCCGGCCATGCCGAGTTTATCCGAGCCGCCGAGATCGAAGTGCATGAGGTCCATTGCCCCATACTTTCCCTTGCCGCCCGAGAAATAGCCGCCCCAACGGAAATTCTTATCAAGGCTGGGGTACTTCTCCTGCTGGATTTTGCGGGCTTCCTGAGCCAGCTTTTCGTACTGAGAAAAACCCTCCGCGCTCTGATAGTTCGGAACGGGCTTCCCATCGGGGCCGATGATGCGGATATCGGTTGCCATGCCCTTGCCGTGAAAGCGAGGATCGCCCGGACGATAGCCGGAATACGCCTCGACCTTCACGCCAAGGCGGTTTGCAGCCTCACCCAGGATGTCGACAAGCGCCGGGTTTACGTGCTCGGCACCGCGCGCGACGAAATTCCCGGTCTGCGTGAGAAATTGGTCGCTCAATGCAACACCCTCGGCTTTTGGAATCTCTTGCCGCCAGACATGAAGATGGCTCCGGGCGGTAGGGCGTCATATTGCTCTTTGGACGAAACATCGGCCGAGCTTTTTGGGATCTTCACATGAACGGCCACTAAGCGGTCCTCCAGAACTGGACGCGGGTGTAAACTTCGGTGCCGTAGCTGGTCGCAATGCCGCCGTTTCCGCCACCATTGCGCTGCTCTATCCGGTATGTTTTGCCGGCAACAACCGGCGCCCCGCCGAAGCAGCTAGTGGTGTGCTCTTCCCCGCCCGCGTTTGAGTAGCCGCTTGAACTATATCCAACCGCCGCTGTGTCGGTGACGTTGAAAAGCCGCGACTGGAACAATTCCGATCCCTTTGCCGGGGTAGACCATTCGACCCAGCCCGAGACACTTGGCGTGAACTGGTTCGTTGACAGGGTAATCAGCGAGAAGACATCGCGGACCTTTGTGTTTAAGTCCCTCGTTCGAAATGCCCCGGCAGCCAAAAGCTGCGCGTCCGTGCCGGAAGCCTTTTGGTCTTCAAGAACAGCATCGGCGGCGCCGATTCGAACGCCGTTTTCGAAGACGCCAGTCGCGTTGAACGTCCCGGCTCCCTTATCGCCTCCACTTGCACCTTCCATGTAGGCGCCGCCGCGAATGTGCAGCCGATCGGCAAGCGTGCCAGCAAGGACCGTGCGAATGAGAAGCTCGCCGTCTTCCGTCGCGTTGACAGGATCGATCAGAACGGCCCGGATGGCAGCGTAGAGCGTCTTGGCGTCGGTGCTATCCTTGCCGTAGAAGGGGACTTCCCCGAGAACGTCTGCTGCGGCCGGAGACGCTGAATTGCGGTAGGCCTCGAAGCTTGGAGCTGCTGCGGCTCCATCGTCGGTCGAAACAGCCTGGAAAAACGCCCCAGTCGAGTTCTGGCTTACGGTGACCGGCCCGAGGAAATCGGCGCCGGAGAGTTTTGCAACCGACCCGTACATCTCCACCAGGGCATCTTGGACATTGGTCGAGGAAAATCCGATGCCTGAGCCATCGAAGCTGACGTTTGAGGCTGACACGTTGTCGGCCTGCCCTGTTGAGTAAACCGGATCACGGGTCGCGACGATCACATCGGCGGAGGTCTTGAGGACAACCTTGAACTTGGTCTCAGCAATGAAGCAGTTCGGGAACACGCCGGCAGCATCCGCAATCATCGGGTTGGCCTGTGGCGTCGTCAGCAGTTCATTGCTGAACAAGGACAACAGCGCTGTGGTGCCGGTCCCGTAAATATAAGCCTTGGCCCCTACCCGTGGATTTGCGCTGGCATCGAATGCTTGGAATAGCGGGGGAGTTAAAAACTGTGACATGGCTCAGACGGCCCCGCTCTTTCGGCCTATCCTGATCACTCCAACTCCAGACCGTCGCAAGAATTCGCTGAGCGAAAGCCCTTGCTGCTGGGCGAATTCTACAAGACGCCGCTTCTCCTCGTTCGCAACTCGAACGCGGATCATTCCGTCCTTCGCCTTCGAATTTTTCATAGGTGACGCGCCGTGTTGAATCTCGGCGGATTCTACCAGATGCGCGGCCTGTGTCTACAAATTTTCACTGTAGTATCAACGGCTTAACGGTGTCCCACGTAGTCCAGCACTGTACGGGGGCGTTTCAGGCTGTCTTTTTTCCTCTGGAAGGGCGGCATCAAGAAAGAAACAAAATTGCGCAACTTAGCTGGTCGGCGCATTAATCTGTCGCAACTCGGTGGCGAACCGAGCAGTGGGGAATGTACTCGCGTGCCGGATGTTACACCAATAGGTGAGACGCCTCAGAAATGCCGTGCTAAATTAGCTGCGCCTTGGGAGGGGCTATTGTCATGCGCAAAATCTTTGTGGTGCTTCTGCTGATCTCTGTGCCTTCAGTCGGGCAAGCTGCTTGCTTTGGCAGTGACGCATTCAAGACCTGCACCGATAGCAACGGAAATTCGTACAACGTGCAGCACTATGGGAATACGACCAACGTGACCGGCTACAATTCGAACACCGGCTCAACGTGGTCCCAGAACAGCACCTCATTCGGAGGGACCACGATAACAAACGGTACTGCTGCTGACGGAGACACCTGGAATATGCAGCAACAGAGGGTCGGGAACTCCACATTTTATTCTGGAACGGACTCTGACGGGAACGCCTTCGGTGGATCTTGCGGTCCATATGGCTGCAATTAGGCGCGGAGCGGTTCCCCCGAGCAGAGCGTCCCACCATGATCCTCGAAGGTGCTTCCCAAAGCGACGCGCTATCGTGACCGGTGACCAGGTACCCATCGGTCCCTGAAGGCAAGGCTTTCGACTCTTGTGAACCTGCGGGAGGCAAATTCGTGATTATTAAAGCCCTACTATTAGCCTCGTTTGTTGTAGCGGCATTCTCGGCACAATGTGCAGAGGTTAGATATGTCAACGACGGGAGAATAAAGATTTCCGGCCCTATCAAGGAGGGAGATCTTGAGAGATTAGAGCGTTTGAACCCTCCAATGGGAACCACAATTTCACTTCATAGCAATGGCGGGGATTTCCAGGTCGGGCTGGGACTAGCAGAATACTTTAGCAACAATATGCTTGAGACTGTCGTTGACGATGGCGAGCAATGTCTTTCCGCTTGCGCTATCGCCTTTCTTGGCGGAGCCAGCGCCGGTGACGAAGATGGACAGATTTCACCCGGTCGTTCAATTGGCGAGAGCTCGCGTCTCGGGTTCCACGCCCCATACATCAACGCACCAGAAGCACAATATTCCAAAAAGTTCGTTGAGGGAGCTTACGACCGAGCAGTCAAAACTGTTGTCAACGTGGCGCAATATGCGGACGTTTTCAAGCTCGACGCAGTAGTGATAACCGAGCTTATGCGTGCCGTCCGTGAACAACTCGAATATGTGGATACTGCTGGAGAGCTTGGCCGATACAAAATTGCGCTGCGTAAGGTCAAGATGCCCTCGGTCCTAACAAAGACAATGGCTGCCAGCTTTTGCGCCAATGGCTGGGATTGGACTCACAATGCTGCCAAAGACCCAAACTGGGCTAGCATGGATGCATTCTCCCAATCTATCGCGATCATGAACTCTTCTCATTGGAACGAGGAAGACGCGACCGTTTGGCTGTCATACGAGGATAAATGGGTAACGGCGGTCCCCATTTTAGAGGGGAACGAGGGGACATACGTTTACTGCCTAATTGAGCGCGGAAACCCAGATGAAGGTCGCTACGTTTCCTGTAACGGTTTTGTTCGCCTAGGCGACCTGGCCGAAGCTGTTGGTTGGGCAAAAGGGAATAACAGCACAGAGTATCCGTGCGAGATCCCTTTTGTCGTCGATCCCGAAGGGAAAAATGACAACTTCTCGGATCGGTATGCCTACGCTCTTGTGCCACCCTCGACTCCGATTGACCAGGTCCGCCCGAAGCTGGATCAACTGGTCGCAACCGAGCGACCAATTCCCGGGCCAAAGTAAGCAACGCGTGGTAGTCGTCGAAGCGTCTGGAGCCGGCGAGATGCACTGCCTTGCTTATCCACGCTGCAGCCCGGATGGTACAGAAATCCATGCGGCCTTTTGGAGCGTGAGAGGCTTTGTTCTCTGGGTGAGGGGCGCCAACGTTTCCCTCGTTGAGCCCCTCTTCTCTCCAAAGCCTCTTTGCAACGAAGAGGGAACCCGCCGTTTCTGATTTCGGTGGTCTCAGTAAAAGTCTTTTTAAAATTCTCGGTTCCAGTCTCTTCTCCGTCTCGTGTAACTGTCTCCGTCTCAGTCTCCTTATGTCGACAGCGTCTCGACACAGTGTCTTCACGGTGTGGGCTCATGAAGCCGCCCTCCTGTTCATATAGACTGAGGTGCCAAGCCTTGAGCCACTCAGCGTTTCCACCGTGCTGGGGATCAATGCCGGTTGAAGTTCGGCTTCGGCCACCTCTCGCACGGCGTCGCTTTCAATGTCGGCGACAACGCGTACGATCGACTTCTGATGGCTGGCGTTCATCGGCTTGTTGTGCACGAACCAGCCGATAACAAAATACTCGTCTGTGGAGGCGTCGAATGCGATTAGGCCGCCCTCGACGAGGTGACCACGCGCTGTTCGCATTTTGTCGGTTGGCCAAGCCAAGTCGGACGCCGCATATGCATCCGGCATTCTGAAGCAGCCGGCGCTAGTCTGATGCTCACTGGTCAGGATGTAGAGCAGGAGAAAGCGAGCATCGTCTGAAGGCAGGTGCCGAAACCTTTTCGACCGCCAAACTTTCGGGCTGATCTTTGAGAACTCGCGGCTCATTCTGCGGCCTCAAGAGGTTGGGCCGCGAACTCGCCGTAGTGCAGGAGTTCGGCGGCAGCCCGCACAGCAGCAGCTTCGTCAAAGGTTGGAAATGTCCCAAGCACCAAGTTCTGCAGATCGACACCAATGAACGCCTGCCATCGGCCGCTGGCGGTCCGCGTAACACCGATGCGACCGCTGCTGTTGCTCTTGCCCGGGCGGCGATTGCGAGCGTTCTGAAGGGGTGTCGCCTCGCGCAGATTCTTCCATCGGTTATCTGGGCGCATGCCATTTTTGTGGTCGACATGGTGCTTCGGCCATTTCCCAGTTTGCATCAGCCAGATGACGCGGTGCGCCTTGTACAGGCGATAGTCGATTTCAACCTGGGTGTAGCCCTCGCTGGTTCGCGTACCTGCGAGGGCGCCACTGAAAGTCCCGGGCCTTGCGACGCGCCAATTCAGCGCGCCAGTTTCAGGGTGGTAGATCAGAAGCGCTCTGGCGCGCTCAGCGGTGAGAGCAGGCAGATGTGGGCGGGCGACCATTAGCGCACCCCCAAACCTGCCAAGCGGCAGACTTCAAATGCGGTGGCTGGCGGCACCCGAAAGCGCGCTGCGACAACCGCGATGGCATACGATCCATCGTCAATTTCAATTGCCGTTTCGGAGTGGTTGGAGTAGAAAGATGCATCGACAGCATTCCTATCTACCGAGCCGCCGAGCCCTGCCAGGCCGGCGGCTTTGTTGTGTATGGTCATTGTCGCACCTCACGCCGCTGCCGGGAGGTTTTCGATGACGCGTTCGAGATCGGCGACGAGCAAAAGGGTGCGCTTGCCGTTTTTCCGGGGTGTGATTTTCCCGGCCTTGAACATCTTGTAGAGGCCGCTGCGGCTGATGCCGGAAATCTCTACGGCTTCATTGATGGTGACTGAGATTTTGGTCATGGAAGGGGATCCCCCTTGCTGGCTGACCGGCCAACACGCCACCTGTGCACGTGTGCATCAGGTCGTCCACCAATCTACGCATGGGAATAGCGCTGTCAGTTCTGCAAACAGATTGCCGTAATTAGAACTGCCGGGGCTTCCGCCTTCCCTCCTTTAAGCGCTGTTCATCTGCCTTGGCCTGGGCTGCCTTGCTTGTGTCTTCCTCGGCTAGTGCCCTGCGCCCTCGTGACACGGCTTTCTGATACGATTCGCGGGTAATAGCATTTGAAAGAAGTCCACTTTCCCGCATGGCTTCGACTGCTTGGCGGACCGTCCGCAAGTTTGGATGAGCGGCTAAGTGGGCCTGCACTTTCTGTGCGATTTCATTGTCGCCCAAGCCTAGAGGACGACCTATTTCCGGGGCTCGAAAGTCCAAAAAGACGGGGAAGCCTGCAAATTCCCGCTCTTTTTGGGCTAGTGACTTGCCGATAAGCTCCCAGATCGCCTCAGTTCGCTGATCTGAGGATATCCCCAAACGCTTGGCCAAGCGGTCCATGCGCAGCTTCAACTCAGCGAAGTGAGATTGAAACTCCTCAGCCATTATCCTCTCATCTTCACAACGTTGTCAGCCCTTGCGGCAGTCAGATAATCTTCCCATGCCTGCATCAGTTTCCGCCGCTTCTCAATTGCATCGGCTCTACGATATGCACGCTCGACTGCACTACCCACCTCGTGTGCAAGCGCAGCTTCTGCGACCTCCCGAGGGAACTGCGTCTTGTCACCGACCCAGTCGCGGAAGGAAGAGCGGAAACCGTGCACCGTGAACTCGTCCGCCTTCATTCGGCGAAGAAGCATATCCATTGCTGAGCTCGAAAGAGATTTCTCTTTCCCTTGCCCGGGGAAAACGTAGTCGGAGATTTTTGCCTCGTGCAGCCCTTTGACTAACGCAAGCGCTCGCTTGGACAAGGGAACGCGATGTTCCTTGCTGGCCTTCATACGCGCGGCCGGGACTGTCCAGATGCCGGCGGTGAAGTCAATCTCAGGCCATTTCGCGCCGTAGACCTCGCCGGACCTGGCCGTGGTCAAAATCAGGAACTCCAAAGCTCGCGCGGCCATTGCTTCTGCCGTTCGAAGGCGCCCGGTGAAGGCAGGCACTTGGTCATAGGGCATGGCCGGATGGTGCCCACGCGAAAGCTTCTTCCTGGCGGGCAGAACGTTCTTGAGGTGGCCGCGCCACAATGCAGGGTTCTCGCCTGATCGCCATCCTTTGGTCTTGGCGAAGTCTAGTACGCGCTCTATGCGCCCACGAAGCCGGGAGGCGGTTTCGGGCTTCTCGTTCCAAATCGGGGTCAACACCTCCAAAACCTCGCCCGTGCTTACCAGAGAGACCTTCTTCGGCCTGATGGGCGCGCAGTATACGAGAAGCGTCATTTTCCACTGCGCGCGATGTTTCTCATTGCGCCAGGACCCTTCCATCGAAGCCAAGAACTTGTCGCCGCATTCTCCGAACGTCGGCTCCTCCTCCTTGGCCTTCTCGGCGATTGGATCTCGCCCCTCTTCAACCGCCACCCGGCACTCAGCAGCCTTGGACCGGCCCTTGGCCAATGTGACGGCTGGATAGG
Organism: Mesorhizobium sp. L103C131B0; assembly: GCF_000502275.1. NCBI lineage: Bacteria > Pseudomonadati > Pseudomonadota > Alphaproteobacteria > Hyphomicrobiales > Phyllobacteriaceae > Mesorhizobium > Mesorhizobium sp. L103C131B0. Next base: position 143,377 of record NZ_AYXC01000016.1, read on the forward strand.
CGCCCAACCCCATTTCGCGCCGCTTGCCGCCGGCCGGCGTCCACATGAAGAGCCACGACTTGGTGCCTGTGGGTGACACGTTGAGATACAGGCCTCCGCCGTCGCTGTGGCGACCAGGCTTAAGCTTGTCAGACTTGACCTTTACGTCGGTCAATTTTTGCAGCGTCCTCGCCACGTTCCCCACTTTCTTCCCCACTCCGAAGTGGGGATAGTACAGAACAACGGGGAACAATAAAAGACGAAAAGGTGCTGTAAGCCTTGAGTTTCAAGGCAGGGATGGGACGTAGGGGAACGGCGGAAGACGGTAGTTTGGCGGACTCCCTCTCCGCCACCCGGAACCGAATCTGGGCGTAGGAGTGTCGCCCGAAGCTACGAAGTAGCGTAGGGGGACCGGAACGAAGCAGGATGCCCTCCGAAGCTTCAGCGTAGAGGCTGCCGCTAGGCAACGAGGCCTTGCCTGATCTGGTTTACCTCTTCGATCGGCACGGGATGCCCGGTGAGGAAGCCCTGCATCAAATTTACCCCCAGGCGCTGCAGCAATATGTACTGCTCCTCCGTTTCGACGCCCTCGGCGAGCACGACATGGCCGAGATTGCGAAGCAGCCCGACCATGTCCCGCAACAGGCTCAAGCCACGAGACGTCTGGCAATCGTGGAGGAAGCTGCGATCAATCTTGACCACGTCGAATTTGAAGCGGCGGAGCCATGTCAAGCCGGCAAATCCCGTTCCGAAGTCGTCCAGCCAGATCTGAACGCCGAGTTTTCGCAACCGCTCCACGTTTCTTACCGCTTGCGCCTCCAGAAAGATGTCACTGCCTTCGGTGATTTCGATGGCCAGTTTCTGGGGCGCAAGGCCGTGCCTGCCAAGAATCTCGGTGATCCGGAGTGAAAAGTTAGGAGCCTTGAGCTGAAGAACGGAGACGTTCACCGTCACGACCGAGCCCAATCCGTATTCCGCCATGTCACCGCAGGCTCGATCGATCAGCCACGTACCCAGTTCCACGATCGCTCCGGTCTGCTCGGCAACGGGTATGAATACGGACGGACTGATCATGGTGCCGTCGAAGTCGCATACCCGCATCAGACTCTCGTGGCCCAGCACGCGTCCCGACGCCAGCTCGCGAATTGGCTGGTAGGCGACAGAAACGAGCTGGTTGGAAACTGCCACCTTCAGCAGTTCTGAAAGATTTTCGCCGGAGCGATCCTGGCTGGTGGCATGCGGGTCGTAAATCGTGAACGTAGCCCGACCGGCAAACTTGGACGCGTAGAGCGCGCGGTCAGCTTCCTGCAGCAGGATTCTAAGCTCTATGCTCTGATCGGCGCGCGTCAACGACGCCCCGGCACTGATCGTTACGATGTTGAGCTTGTCGCCCCGATCAGGGTGGTAGATATCCAAATCCTCTACAGCGCGACAGAATTTCTTCGTTATCTCATGAAGGTGAGCCCGCCCGGTGACCTTGCAGAGAATGACGAATTCTTCTCCGCCATAGCGGGCCGCGATGGCGTTGTTGGCAGCCGCCATCTCGGAGAGGACATGGGCGAGTTTGATCAGGCAATCGTCGCCGGCCTGATGACCAAGTCCGTCATTGAACCTTTTGAAGTAGTCGACGTCGATCAGAATGAGCCCTATCTCGTCGTCGTCCGCGGCCCAGTCTTCGCGCAGCTCCGAGAATTCTCGAATGATCGCCCTGCGGTTCTTCATTCCCGTGAGCGGATCGGTGTCGGCGATTTCGGTTAGCTTCTGCCCCTTCTTGATAGCAGCCTGCTCCTGGAACTGCGCCCGAAGCGCGTGCAGGAAGGTCTGGTACCGCTCCAGGCTCAGCCGCCAGGAAAGATAAAGCGACAAGACGAGGCAGTTCACGAAATAGGCCGACAGCACGATGCGGCCGGCGATGTCGGCCTGAAGGGAGAACATCGCGGCGTACACAAAGCTTGCGGCGACCGTCGCGGAGGCAAGGGCTGAAAGCCAAAAACGGAAGTTGAAGAACAGATTCGCACCCAGGATGAACACTGTGCCAAAAACCATGAAATGGGAGAGGGCATCCTGATGCTCTGTTCCAACAGCGTAGACGAGCCACCCAAGGGCACCGGAGACAATCGCCAGCGCTGCTACAAGGTGCAAGGTGGCAAGGGCAAAGCCCCGTCGGGCGACAAATTCGACAAGCGCCAAGGAAGTGACCCCTAGCGTAACGCGCGTCAAAACAAGCCGGCCGGCGACATCCGGAAAGAGAAACCAATCGAAAAGGCCATAGGCCACATAGCTGAATACAGCAGCCGCAATACCCCATCGCACAAGGCTGCGATTCTCATCGGCATCCTTCTGCAGGAACAGTGTCAGGAGTTCCGGATCGGCGGAATGCCACCGCGGACGTCCAATCGCTGCCGCCACCTTCTGGGCAACGTCCTCGCTCAGTTGCATCGCAACGCTCCTCCGCGATCTGCAGTAGCGAATGCAACAGCCGACGTCGCCTGCGGTCGGGGAATGAAGACGTCCCTGTCCGCAAGAAAAGTCAGATGTCGCTAACCGAGGGTAAACGGGCGGTTCGGATTTAGCCAGTTTGCAGGATTGATGGCTGTTCCGTTGATTAAAATTTTACTAAAATTTTATTAAAATTGTTAGCATTGGTTGGCGGCGCACCTATGCTGCTGGCCGGGGACCGGGGCGGTAAACCGGAGAGTAAACGGCATGCCTATCAAGCCAAAACTGCAGCTCGACCAATACAGCCTGGTCACCACCAGGCTGATGAAGAAACATGTTGCGACCTCCGAAGAGGCGGCTGACTCCGACGAGTTGAGGGACAGCACGGCCCAGCTCGCCCTGATACTGGACCTTGCTCATCAAGCCTTTGCGCGAAACAAACCGGCCGCCCCCGTCGTCCATCGTTTGGCGGGGCGACTCCACAAGCTCCGCCGGCAGGTTACTACCGCGGTTTGGCAGAAACTCGTTCCTTTGGCTCAGCAGCATCGGGTCGCGGAATATTTGCTCCAGGACCCGTTCACGCGGTGGTCGGTCGAAAAACCGCGCGGGTATTCAGGCGATGCAGGCCTGCTGGATATTTACTACAAGCATCCGATCGCCGACGAGATCGTGGCCTCGTCGACCTTACTTGGTCGGCAAATTTATGCGTACACCAGTGAAGCTGCCAGTTCGGTGGCGGGGCGCGAGCGGCGGGATATTCTGGCCAGGACCGTGGACGAGACGGCCAGCAGTGTGGAAAAGGCTGAGGTGCTGGCGATTGCCTGCGGCCACCTCAGGGAAGCCGAACGCTCCGACGCGTTGGCCAGGCATAAACTGCAACGTTGGATCGGCCTGGATCAGGACCCCGTCAGCGTAGCCACGGTGAACCACGACTTTGCCGGCACGGCAGTCGAGGCAGTCCAGGGTTCCGTACGCGGCATCCTGCGCCGCGCCTACGCCCTTGGCACATTCGATCTCGTCTACGCATCGGGGCTTTACGATTACCTACCGCGTGCCATCGGCGTCCGCTTGCTTCAAAGAGCCATGGAACTCGTCAAGCCCGGTGGCGAATTCCTGTTTGCCAATTTCAGCGACGAGATAACGACGGATGGTTACATGGAGACTTTCATGGATTGGCCGCTCATCCTACGTTCGGCCGACGATATGTGGGACATCATCAATGCCGCCCTCGGCGGGAGTCCTTTCGACGCGAAAGTCTACTATGGCTCGAACCGGAATATCGTTTACGGCAAGGTGAGGAAGGGCGATCTCTAACTAGGCGCGGGAATCGCGCGCGCATCCCCGTAACAAGGTAGGTCTGCCATGACGAGGCCATGCCTTCGCCGGCTTTCCGGCGACGGGAGAGCAGGTCGTCCGGGCTGCGGGCGGCCTACGCCGTGTTCGTTCTGCTTGCCGCCATACAGATGTGGCGGCGGTTCCAGCAGCACGACGGTGCTGCCCGCTCGGCGGGCTGCGTCTGGCCGTGTTGCTGGCACTGCCGCTGATCGCCAGGCTGTCGGTGGTGCAATGCAACGCGACTGGCCGGCCTGATCAGGCCTCGAAATAGCGGGCACGATCGAGATCGGCGATGAGCCCCGGCCCGGTCGGCTGCCATCCCAGCGCAGTGCGGGTCTGCTCACTTGACGCCGACAAGTCCCTGCCGATGAAATGCCCGAGAAAGCCGAAATGCGCAGCCGCGTCCTCGGGGCCTATGGAAACGACCGGCAGGCCGAGCCGGCGGCCGATGATCTCGGCGATCTCTTTGCTCGCCACGCCCTGTTCGGCAACCGCATGATAGCTGACGCCGCCCGCCCCCTTCTCCACCGCCAGCCTGTACAGGGTGGCGGCGTCGAACCGGTGCACCGCCGCCCAGCAATTTGCGCCGTCGCCGACATAGGCCGAGACGCCCTTTTCACGCGCAATGGCAATCAGCATCGGCACGAAACCGTGATCGCCCTCGCCATGGACGGTCGGCGCCAGCCGCACCGTCGATGCGCGCACCCCGCGCGCTGCGAGCGCCACGGCCGTTGCTTCCGAAGCGCGCGGCATGGCGGCCGATGGAGGCGCGGGTTTGTCGTCTTCGGTTGCCGGCCTTCCCTGCGCAAAACCGGCGAGGCCGGAGGTGACAAGCAGCGGTCGCTCGGAACCCTCGAGCGCCGCGCCGAGCGTTTCGATGGCGCGCTGGTCAACTGCGCAACTGGCGGCGAATCTCGAAAAGTCGTGGTTGAAGGCCGTGTGGATGACGCCATCCGATTGGGCAGCGCCGCTGCGCAGGCTGTCGAAATCCTCGATATCGCCGCGATGCGCCTCGGCACCCGCGGCCACGATCGACTCCGCACCTGCTTCCGACCGCGCGAGGCCAAGCACCTGATGGCCCGCCCCGAGCAATTCCCGCACAACAGCCGAACCGACAAAACCGGTAGCCCCGGTAACGAACACACGCATGATGATTTCTCCTTGGTTTTTGTCGAGGGCCGTACAGGCAGCCCGTTGCGAAGGAGATAGAAGTTTGAGATCATACGATCTATACTGTAAAATCCGAGATATCTTCGCAATCGTCCGAGAACGCTCATGGATCCGCTGTCAGACGTGCTGTCGCTACTGAAGCCGCGCAATTACCTGTCGGCTGGGCTGGAAACCGGTGGCGACTGGGCGATCCAGTTTCCTGACCAGCAGGCCGCCATCAAATGCGGCGCCGTGGTGTCCGGCCGATGCTGGCTGTCGGTCGAGGGCGTCCCTGACGCGGTGCGGCTGGATGTGGGCGACTGCTTCCTGTTGCCGCGCGGCCGGCCTTTCCGCCTTGCCAGCGATCTCGGCCTGCCGACGGTCGATGCGCGAACGATCTTTTCACGGGCGCGGACCGGCGGCATCACCGTCCATAATGGCGGCGGCGATTTCCTCCTGGTCAGCAGTCGCTTCACGCTGTCCGGCGACCATGCCGGCATCCTCTTGCGGATGCTGCCGCCCATCGTCCACATCCGCGGCGAGAGCGACCATTCGGCGCTTCGCTGGCCGGTGGAGCGGATGATGCAGGAATTGCGCCAGCGGCGTCCCGGCGGCTTTCTCATCGTCGAGCACCTCGCCCACATGATCCTGATCGAGGCCTTGCGCCTGCATATGACCGCGCAAGGCAATGTCGGCTGGCTGTTCGCACTTACCGACAGGCAGATCGGCGCGGCGATCGGCGCCATGCACGAGGACCCGGCGCATGGCTGGACATTGCAGCAACTGGCGGAGCGCGCGGGCATGTCGCGATCGACTTTTGCGCTCAGATTCAAGCAGACGGTCGGGGCCTCACCCCTGGATTATCTGACGCGCTGGCGCATGATGCTGGCCGGCGACAGGCTGATGCATTCCGGCGATCCGGTTTCCGTCATCGCGCTGGCGCTCGGCTACGAATCCGAAAGCGCCTTCAGCACGGCATTCAAGCGCGTCATGGGCTGTTCGCCGCGGCAGTACAGCCGCCGGGAGCCGGACCTGACTGCGCAGGCCGAACGCGAAGCCGCCTGAGGCGGCGATCCGATCGCCTTGATCACCTTGCCCTTAAAGGCTGAAGCGCGAACGAAACTCGGTGAACGACATCGCCAGATGGTTCTCGTCCACATGGCCGGTGATTCCGTCCACACTGCGCGAGTCGAGTTGTAGCGGGCGAGCCAGAGCGGACAATTGCCGAAGCCGCTCGGATTTCCCAGCGCGCTTCGACCGCTGCGGCCCTTCTGCTCAGATCGATCCCTTGCTTGCTCCATGGCATGCGCTTGACAATCGACTGATTCGCAACCCTTCGGGAATATAAGTATTTCAGTTAACTTGGGGATAATCGGCAGCAGGAACTAGATTTCAGACGCTCAATTGGCACGAGCAAAATCGCGTTTTTCATGCTTTCAGAATGACTTGCTCGCGTGCTGGCGGTTAACCGGCACCAACTTCTCCGATTTCCTTGCCTCTACGGCTGGGTAGCGCAATACGGTTAATTGCGCGATTGCTAATATGCCTATATCTTAGGCGGCGCGGGGGGCCTCATATCTTCCCGCAGTGGCCGGTGCCGTGAAGCCCCACAAGCATGCCCAACCTGCACCGGCCATTCCCTATGGCTGGGTATGGTGTTCCCGCTCGGCAATCTTTTCCAAGAGCTTCCGTGAAGCCTCTAGGACGCGTCGCGTTTCGGCGATGGTCGATTGCAGGGAGTCCAGTTGGCTCTCCGCTCGGAGCTGGCTACGGCGGGCGCTTTCAATGAACTGGTGGTCAGGTTCCCACCGGTCTTTCAGACGAACGAACTTGTCGAGAAGCAGGCGTATCCGCTGGCCCTCAGCATAGGACAGCGCAAACGGTTCAATCACGAATGATCGGGTAATTTCCTGGTCTTCCTTGGCCACAGGAACGGACCATTCGCCGCCGGCTTCGACCACTTCCACGCAAGGCAATGCTTTGCGGATTGGACCCACGTTTCCACCACAGCCTCTATACGAAAAGCAATGGTAACCTCGAGTTTTATACTCCCGTCGAAAGCGGGTTTTCAACAACAAAGATGGTCTGAATCATACCATTCGGGTCAGGGATAGCGGCTGCCGACGTAGCGTCTCCAAGGCCGAGAAAACCGCCATCCGCGCGCAACAGCGGGTTTCCATAGTCACGGCTACATCCGAAGAATCGACCGCATAGATTCAGGAATGTGTGTTGTCGTCACGGTTCCATACAATTTGGAAGGCCATTCCCCTACGGCAGGGTAGCGCCAAAATGAAAGGATAAGCGGGCGGGCAAGTTGAAGGCGTACTGATGCCGGATCGGGCTTTGGTCCAGCAAAACCCCTTTCAGCCTGGCGTCTCGGAAAGGTGCGCGGCAATGGCGCTGACAAAAATCGCGCCGAACTCCTTGAGCTTGGCCGCACCTACGCCGTTGACCCCGGCAAAATCGTCGAGGTCTTGCGGACGACGCTCGGCCATGTCGATCAGTGTACGATCCGAAAACACCACATAGGCCGGCACCTGGCGTTCCTTGGCCAGACGCAGCCGCAGCGTCTTCAGCGTCGCGAGCAGCGACGCATCTACATTTTCGCTCTGGGGGCTCTGCCCGGCACGAGCCGCGCGGCGCGCGGCGCGCGTGCGCATCTCGACCCGATACTGGAACGGCACCTCGCCCCGGCCGAGTGCGTGGCCCTTGTCCGCGATGGCCAACCCGCCATGGCCGGCCGGGCCCGGCATCAGGAAACCGTTCGCGACCAGCTGGCGAATCATAGATTGCCAAAAATCCTTCTTGTGCGCGGCGCCATTGCCGAAGGCTGCCAGCCTGTGATGCCCCCTTGCCGCGATCTTTTCAGTCTCGTGGCCGATCAGGATGTCGATGACATGGCCGGCGCCGAAGCGCTCGCCGCTCTGCGCCACCGCCGCCAGGATGAGGCGCGCCTCGGCGGTGCCGTCGGCGCGCGGCGCCTGTTCCAGGCAATTGTCGCAATTGCCGCAAGGGACCGCCTCTTCACCGAAATAACCGAGCAGCACCTGGCGGCGGCACTCGGCCGTCTCGCAATAGCCGATCAGCGTATCGAGCCGGCCATGCGAGCGCCGCTTGTGTTCGACAGCGGCGTCCTCGTCGTCGATGAACATGCGGCGCATGCGGATGTCGCCAAGGCCGTAAAGCATATGCGCCTCCGCCGCCCGGCCGTCGCGACCGGCGCGGCCGATCTCCTGGTAATAGGCTTCGAGGCTGCCCGGCAGGTCGGTGTGGAAGACATAGGCGACATCAGGCTTGTCGATCCCCATGCCGAAGGCGATGGTCGCCACCATGAGTTCTGGTTGGCATCACGCGCCTCCTTGCTCATCCCGGCGTGATAGGCGAGCGCGGTCACGCCGTTCTTTTCGAGGAATGCCGCCATCTCTTCGGTCTTCTTGCGCGACAGGCAGTAGACGATGCCGCTGCGCCCCTGATGGCGCTCGATGAAGTTGAGCAACTGCCGCTTGCTGTCCTGCTTGGGCTCGATGGCAAGCTTGATGTTGGGCCGGTCGAAGCCAAGCACCTGCGTTTCGACACGCCCGCCAAACAGCCGTCTCTCGATGTCTGCCCGCGTCGTCTCGTCCGCCGTCGCCGTCACCGCAATGATCGGTACGTCGGGAAAGATGCCACGCAGCTGCGACAGGTCTTCATATTCGCGCCGGAACGCCGGCCCCCACTGCGAAATGCAATGCGCCTCGTCGATGGCGATCAGGCTGACATCGAGCCTGGCAAGCGCATCCAGCATCCGCTCGGTCATCAGCCGTTCCGGCGCGAGGTAGAGCAGCCGCGTCTGGCCCGACGCGACGCGGCGCCATGCCGCGACATTGGCATCACGGTCGATCGAGGAATTGATCGTATCGGCGGCGACGCCGGCGAGGCGCAGTGCCGCGACCTGATCCTGCATCAGCGCCACCAGCGGCGAAACGACAATGGTCAGCCCGCCCTTGACCAGCGCCGGAACCTGATAGCACAGCGATTTGCCCGCACCCGTCGGCATGACCGCCAGCACGTGGCGGCCGCCAAGCAGTGCCTCCATCACCGCGGCCTGTCCGGGACGGAAATCGTCGAAACCGAACACGTCCTTGAGGACGCGCCGTTTGGGATCGTGCGTCGGTACGCTCGTCGTCGATATCTGCATCACTGATGTTTTCGATCGGCCGCCCGAAGCAGCGGCGTGGACAGAACGATTAGCGCAGCCCCTGCGTGACCACAACAAGCAGCAGCAACACCCCACCGGCGATCGACCTGGTTGGCATCGTTAAACCAATCTTCACCATGTTGCGGCACCGTCCAACCCTGCGGCGATGTTTCGAGTACCGCTGCGCCACGAGCGCACAGGCAACAGCCCGCGCCTCCCCAGGAGGCGCGGGTTTCCTGTTTCTGGAATTGCCGAAAAAGGTTCAGGCCAGAAAATCGGCGCGGTGCGGGGTAAAGCTGTCGACCAGGCGCCCGGCCTCCAGCGCCTTGACGCCGTGCACCAGATTGGACGGCACGATGAAGCTGCCGCCGGTCTCGATGGTCGCGGTGCGGCCGTCGATAATCACCTCGAAGCGACCTTCGGCGACATAGCTGGCCTGGACATGCGGGTGCGAATGCAGTGCGCCGACGCCGCCCTTGTCGAAGCCGAACTCGACCATCATCAGCTCATCGGTGGAGACGAGAACGCGGCGTCTGTTGCCGTCCGGCGTCGGCGTCCAGGCGCTCTCGCCGGGCTGTGCGAAAATCTTGGCTTCAATCATGACCATCTCCTCATCGCGCCAGCCAGCCGCCGTCCACGGGAACCACCGCGCCATGCATATAGTCGGACGCTGGCGCCAGCAGGAACACGGCGGCATCGCCTATGTCTTCCGGCCCGCCCCAACGTCCCGCCGGAATGCGCGCCAGGATGGCAGCACTGCGGTCGGGATCGGCGCGCAACCCCTCGGTGTTGTTGGTTTCGATATAGCCGGGCGCAATCGCGTTGACGTTGATGCCTTTTGCCGCCCATTCGCAGGCCAGCAGCCGGGTTATGCCGAGCGCGCCATGTTTCGACGCGGTGTAGGACGCGACGCGGATGCCGCCCTGGAAACTCAGCACCGAGGCGATGTTGACGATCTTGCCGCGCCGCCTCGGGTCGGTCAGCACGCGCCTGGCAAAACCCTGGCTGAGAAAGAACAGCGTCTTCAGATTGACGTCGATGACGTCGTCCCAGTCGGCCTCGGAGAAATCGACCGCATCGGCGCGGCGGATGATGCCGGCATTGTTGACCAGCCCGTCGATCGGGCCGGTCTTTTCCCAGACCTGGTCGAGCATCGCCTTGGCGGCCGCATGGTCGGCAAGATCGCATCGCACCGCCTCGAACTGGCCACCGGCTTCCGCGACTTGTCTTTCCGTGTCGTCCATCGCCGAGCGGCCGACACCGATGACGGTGCCGCCGGCGCGCGCGATCGAGCCGGCGATGCCCTGGCCGATGCCGGTGTTCGCGCCGGTGACCAGGATACGCTTGCCGGCCAGGCTGAAGGAGGAAGGGCCGCTCAACGCAATTCACCCAGCGGCACCGGGTCGACATCGGTGTAGTCGACATTGTCGCCGGCCATCGCCCAGATGAAAGCGTAATTGGAGGTGCCGGCGCCCGAATGGATCGACCAGCCCGGCGAAAGCACCGCCTCTTCATTGCCCATGACGATGTGGCGGGTTTCGTCCGGCTCGCCCATGAAATGGAAGACGCGCGCCGTCTCCGGCAGGTCGAAATAGAGATAGGCCTCCATGCGCCGGTCATGCACATGGCAAGGCATGGTGTTCCACACCGAGCCCGGCGCCAGTTGGGTCATACCGACCACCAGTTGGCAGGTCTTGACGCCATCGGCATGGATGAACTGGAAGATGGAGCGTTCGTTGCAGGTTTCCTTGCTGCCGAGATCGAGGCGCTTGGCGTCGCCGATGCGGATCAGCCGGTTGGGATACGTATGATGCGCAGGCGCGCTGAGCAGATAGAATTTGGCCGGTGCGCCCGCGTCGGCCGACGCGAACGACACGTCGGTCCTGCCCATGCCGAGATAGAGCATGTCACGTGCCTGCAACTGGTGGGTCTCGCCATTTGCCGTCACCGAGCCGGCGCCGCCGATGTTGACGATGATCAGCTCGCGGCGGTCGAGAAAATTCTTGGTCCCCGTCGGCTTGATCGCCTCCAGCGGCAGCGCTGTCCCTTCCGGCACGGCGCCGCCAACGATCATGCGGTCATAATGGGTGTAGGTCAGGCTGATGCGTCCCTGCTGGAACAGGTCGTCAATATGGAAATTGTGACGCAGTTCGTCGGTGCCCATGGAAGCAGCGGCGACCGGGTCGATGGCGAAACGCGAGGTGAAATCGGTATGCGGGCGACTTTGAGTCATTGCTGCTCCAGCTGAATGAATGGCTATTTGGTTGCCGACGCCTTGACCGAGTCGGCGTAGTAGACCTGGCGGGCGTGCAGCCGCTCGCGGTAGCGCTCTTGGCTGGCGGTGAGATGAGCGCGCATCGCCTCGCGCGCGGCTTCGGCGTCGCCTGAGGTGATCGCATTCAGGATCACCAGATGCTCGCGTTGCAGCCCTCGCTGATAGCTGTCGGATTGCACCAGTTCGGTCGACCAGGGCGAGGTCACGTCGCAAGGAATGGCGCGGCGTCCGAGCACATCGAGCATCTCGACATAGAACGGGTTGTTGGTGGCGCTGGCGATTGCCCGGTGGAAGGCGAGATCGGCCGGGCCGGTCGGCTCGCTGTTGAGAAGCAGCCGTTCGAATTCGAAGAACGCTTCCTGGATCGCTGCTTCCTGCGCGGCGTTGCGGCGAATGGCGGCGAGCCCGGCCGATTCGATTTCGACGGCCAGGCGCACTTCGAGCACATTGAGCGCGATGGAATCCTTGCTGCCCATGTCGGCGGCGAGCGCGCCGAACATCGTTGAGATGTGCTCGGTGACGAACACGCCTGCGCCCTGGCGCGCCTCGACCAGCCCGTCGGCGGCGAGCTTGGCCAGCGCTTCGCGGATGACGGTGCGGCTGACGCCGAAGGTCTCGGTCAGTTGTCCTTCGGTCGGCAATTTGTGGCCGGGCAGGATCTCGCCCGCCTGCAGCTGCTTGCGGATCGCTGCGACGACGGTCTCCGACAGTTTGGGTTTTCTCTCGACCCTGAGATCAACAGCGCTATCCGATGCCATATCGCACCCCTGTTTGAAGACGTCTATTTGAAGACGCCCTATTTGAACACGCTCGGCAACCAGAGCGAAATCGCCGGAATATAGGTCACCAGCCCCAGGACCACGATGCCCGCGCCATAGAACGGCCAGATCGAGCGCATCGCTTCCCAGACCGTAATCTTGCCGACGGCACAGGCGACGAACTGCACCGTGCCGACCGGTGGCGTGTTGAGCCCAATGCCGAGATTGAGGATGGTGATGACGCCGAAATGCACGGGGTCGACGCCGTAATGGGTGACCAGCGGCAGGAAGATCGGCGTGCAGATGATGATCATCGGCCCCATGTCCATGAAGGTGCCGAGCAGCAGCATCAGGACGTTGAGCAGAAGCAGCACCACCAGCGGATCGGTGGAGATGGCGTTCATGCCTGCGATCAGCAGCACCGGCACTTTGAGATAGGCCATCAGCCAGCTGAACGAGGCCGCCGTGCCGATGATCAGCAGCACCATTGAGGTCGTGCGCACCGCGCCCTTTGTGGCATGGACGAAATCGCCCCAGGCCATCGACCGGTAGACGAAGACGGTGACCAGCAAAGCGTAGATGATGGCGATGCAGGAGCTTTCCGTCGCCGTGAAAATGCCCGAGCGAACGCCGCCGAAGATGATCCCGATGAGCAGAAGTCCGGGGATGGCGATGACCGCCAGCTGGCCGACACGCGAGAAGCCGGGAAAAGCCTCGACCGGGTAGCCGCGGCTGCGGGCGACGAAATAGGCGGTGACCATCAGCGAAGCGGCGAACAGCAGACCAGGCAGGATACCGGCGGTGAACAGGTCGGCGATCGAAATCTTGCCGCCGCCGGCGATCGAATAGATGATCATGTTCTGCGACGGCGGCAGAAGCAGCGCGATCAGCGCCGCCATCGAGGTGACGTTGACGGCATAGTCGGCGCCGTAGCCGCGCGCTTTCATCTGCGGGATCATCAGCCCGCCGACGGCAGCGGCTTCCGCCACAGCCGAGCCGGAAATGCCGCCGAACAACGTCGCGGCGATGATGTTGACCTGACCGAGCCCACCGCGGACATGACCGACCAGCGAGCCGGCAAAGGAAACGATGCGCTGCGCGATGCCGCCGCGCACCATCAGGTCGCCGGCAAAGATGAAGAACGGGATCGCCATCAGCGAGAACGCCGACATGCCCGACTTCAATTGCTGGAACACCACCAGGGGCGGCAGGCCGAGATAAAGCACGGTGGCGAAGGACGCCGCACCCAGGCAAAAGGCGATCGGCGTGCCGGCAAACATCAAAAGCGTGAAGACGCCAAACAGGATCCAGAGTTCCATCTAGGCCTCCTGCACGGCCGGCATTTCCGGCACTTCTTCGAGATTGATATCCTTGTCGATGTCGGCGCCGGACCAGCGCAGCGCGATGCGTTCGGCCGAGAACAGGCAGATCAGAAAGCCGCCGGCAACCAGCGGCAGATAGTCGAAACCGCCGGGAAGTTCGAGCGCCGGGATGACAGTGTGCCAGGTCAGCCCGACCAGCTTGCAGCCGTACCAGACCATGCCGAAGCCGAAGCCAAACGCGATCAGGTCGGACAGGGTGCGCAGCGCCCATTTGCTGCCCTTGGGCAGGATATAGAGCAGCACGTCGAAGCCCATATGGTAATTCTCGCGCACGCCGACGGCAGCGCCCAGGAAGATGAACCAGTTCATCAGCATGATGGCGGTGACTTCGGTCCAGCTCGGTGACGCGTTGAGCACGAAGCGGGAAAACACCTGGTAGGCAACAAGCGCGGTCATGGCGACCATCCCGATGCCCGCGAGATAGAGCGCACCGTCGCAAATCTTCGAAAGCACCGCGCTGAAGCGCGGTGGCGCTCCGCTCCTGGCCGTTCCCGCAGTCATCCGATCCTCCCGGTCTTTCCGTCCCCTAAAAGCGATTGGCGGGGCGGCGCCATGCCGCCCCGCCAGAAAATCACTTGGTCGCCTGGATGCGCGTCGCGAGGTCCTTGAGCTCCGGCGTCTTCAGATACTTGTCGTAGACCGGCTTCATCGCATCGATCAGCGGCTGCTTGTCGATCTCGCTGACCTTGACGCCGGCCTTCTCGACGATCTCTCGCGACTTCTTCTCCTGCGCGTCCCACAATTCGCGCATCTTGACGACGCTATCCTTGGCCGCCTGCTTGACGATCGCCTGGTCTTCCGGCGTCAGTCTGTCCCAGCTCGATTTCGACATCACCAGCACTTCCGGCACGATCTGGTGCTGGTCGACGGTATAGTGCTTGGCGACTTCGTAGTGCTTGGCGGATTCGAAGCTGGGCCAGTTGTTCTCGGCGCCGTCGATGACGCCGGTTTCGAGCGCCGAATAGACCTCGCCATAGGCCATCGGCGTGGCATTTGCGCCAAGCGCGTTGACCATGTCGACGAACACGTCGGACTGGATGACGCGGAACTTCATGCCTTTCAGATCGGCGATCGAGGTGATGTCCTTCTTGGTGTTGTAGAAGGAACGGGCGCCGGAATCGTAGAAGGCAAGGCCGACCAGATCATGCGTCTCGAAGGCCTTGAGGATCTCGTCGCCGATCGGCCCGTCCATGACATGGCGCATGTGCTCGACCGAACGGAACATGTAGGGCAGCGACGGCACCGCGGTTTCCGGCACGATGCCGTTGAACGGACCCATCGAGACGCGGTTCAGATCGATGACACCGGTCTGCGTCTGCTCGATCGTGTCCTTTTCCTCGCCGAGCTGCGCCGAATGATAGACCTCGACCGAATAGCGGCCGGCAGTGCGCTCCTTGATGAGCTCGCCGAGATATTTGACCGCCTCGACGGTCGGATACCCGTCCGGATGGGTGTCAGCCGAGCGCAGTACGGTCTGGGCGCCGGCAACGCCGATCATCAGCGAGCCGAAGGCGAATGTGGCTGCCATCAGTTTTGAAAAATGCAACATGACTGTCTTCCTCCCTTTTAAAATTCCACGCGCCCGGCTCACAGCCGGTACGCCTTCTTGGCAAGCGTGTAGGCAAGCTCCCGCGCCAGCTCATGCGCCTCGTCCTCACGCAGCCGGTGCTCGGCGACGAGACGGGCGAGAAAGGCGCAGTCAACCCGGCGCGCCACATCGTGACGGGCGGGAATCGACGGAAAGGCACGGGTGTCATCGTTGAAGCCGACGGTGTTGTAGAAGCCGGCGGTCTCGGTGGTCATCTCGCGGAACCGGCGCATGCCTTCCGGACTGTCGTGGAACCACCAGGCCGGCCCGAGCTTCAACGCCGGATAGACGCCGGCCAGCGGCGCCAGTTCGCGCGCGTAGCTGGTCTCGTCGAGCGTGAACAGGATGATGGAGAGGTCGCGCTCCAGCCCGACGCAGTCGAGCAAGGGTTTGAGCGCCGCGGCATAGTCGGTGCGGGTCGGAATATCGAAGCCTTTGTCGCGGCCGAATTTTTGGAAAACACCAGGCGAGTGGTTGCGCCAGGAGCCGGGATGGATCTGCATGACCAGCCCGTCGTCGCGGCTCATCTTGGCCATTTCGGTCAGCATCTGGGCGCGAAACAGTTTGCGCTCGCGCTCGTCGTCCGAGCCGCGGCGGATGCGGTTGAACAGCTCTTCCGCCGCCGCATCGGAAAGATTGGCGGTCTCGGCCGTCGGATGGCCGTGGTCCGACGAGGTTGCGCCGAAGCTTTTGAAGAAGGCGCGGCGCTGGCGATGGGCGTCGAGATAGCCGGCCCATGTGCCGGTGTCGCAGCCGGCGATCTCGCCCAGACGATCGAGATTGGCCGAAAATCCTTCGAAGTCGGGATCGACGACAGCATCCGGCCTGTAGGCAGTGATGACGCGGCCCTGCCAGCCGCTGTCGCGGATCGTCTTGTGCCATTGGAGATCGTCGAGTGCGCCCTCGGTCGTCGCGATGACCTCGATGTTGAAGCGCTCGAACAGCGCGCGTGGGCGATAATCGTCGCGCTGCAAAAGCGCCGCGATGGTGTCGTAATGGCGGCTAGCGGTGCTGGCGTTGAGCGGCTCTTCGATGCCGAACAGATGCTCGAGCACATGGTCGAGCCACAACCGCGTCGGCGTGCCGCGGAAGAGGTAATAGTGCTCGGCGAAGCGCCGCCAGATCGCCCTGGGATCGGTCTCGACCGGCGAGCCGTCGAGGGTCGGGACGCCGAGATCTTCCAGCCGCACGCCCTGGCTGAACAGCATACGGAAAATGTAGTGGTCGGGCACCACCAGCAATTGCGCGGGATCGGGGAATGGCTCGTTGAGCGCATACCAACGCGGATCGGTGTGGCCGTGCGGGCTGATGATCGGCAGGTCCTTGATGCCGGCATGGAGATCGCGCGCGATCGACAGCGCGCGCCCTTCGGCGGCAAAAAGCAGATCCGGATCGGTCAGTCCCGCCACGTCGTTCCTCCCAGGGGCGATATCGGTAGGATTGGAAAGAAATAATGTCAACATACAAAAACTGGATTGTTGTATGATGACTTTTAACCGGCGTCAGGTCATTGTGCGGCGGAAGAGCGGATGTTACGCCGCTAGCAGATCCCGCCCCGCACACCATCCAGCGACAAGCCGCGCCATGACCAGCAGACGCCTTTCCAACGCAACAGTGCAATCCTTGCCGGCCTCGGTCGCGGTCCCCCCCTATGATCGCGCCAGTGTCGCCCCAGGCATCGTCCATCTCGGCGTTGGAGCCTTCCACCGTGCCCATCAGGCCGCCTATGTCGATGACTGCCTGGCGGCCGGCGAGACCGGCTGGGGCATTGTCGGCGTCTCGCTGCGCAGCCCCGACACGCGCGATGCGCTGACGCCACAGGACGGGCTCTACACGCTGGCGGTGCGCGGCAGCGATGGCGAAGCGCTGCACATTATCGGCTCGATCCAGTCGATGCTGGTCGCGCCGGAAGACCCCGGCGCGGTGCTGGCCGCGCTGACCGACCCGCGCACCCGCATCGTCACCCTGACCATCACCGAAAAGGCCTATCTCAGGGCCGCCGACGGCAGCCTCGACGAAAACCATCCCGATATCGTCCACGATCTGGGCAATCCCGGATCTCCCAGGACAGCGCATGGATTCCTGGCGGAAGCGCTGGTGCGACGCCGGGCCGCCGGCACGCCGCCCTTCACCGTGCTTTGCTGCGACAACCTGCCGGCCAATGGCGCCACGCTGCACCGGCTGCTGGTCGGGTTTGCAAAACTGCGCGATGCCGGCGCTGCTGCTTCAGGCGACGCTGCCCTCGCCGGTCATATAGCCGATGACGTTGCATTCCCATCGAGCATGGTCGACCGCATCGTGCCGGCAACCACCGATGCCGACCGGGCGCGCATCGCGGTCGAACTCGGCCTCGAGGACGCCTGGCCGGTGATGACCGAACCGTTCCGGCAATGGGTGATCGAAAACAGGTTTCCAGCCGGCCGCCCGGCCTGGGAGAAATTCGGCGTCACCATGGTCGAGGATGTCCGGCCGTTCGAGGACATGAAGCTTCGGCTGCTCAACGGCGCCCATTCGGGCATCGCCTATATCGGCCTGCTCAGCGGCCACGTCACCGTCGACCGCGCCTTCGCGAATCCCGCGATCCGCGCGTTCGTCGACCGGCTCTGGGCCGAGGCCATCCCGACATTGCCTGCGGATGCCGGTCTCGACACGTCAGCCTATACGGCCGAACTTGCCGAACGTTTCTCCAACACCGCGCTGGCCCACCGCACCGCGCAGATCGCCAATGACGGCAGCCAGAAATTGCCGCAGCGCATTGTCGCTACCGCCATCGAGTGCATCCAGGCCGGCCTGGTCCCGGAGCATCTGACGCTGGTGATCGCCGCCTGGATCGCCGCCTGCGAGGCGCGCGGCAAGGACCTGCCGGAAGCCCACTTTACCGATCCGCTCGACGCCGCGTTGGCGGCGCTCGGAGCGCAGCCGACGCTGGAACGGGTGGTGACGGTGTTTGACCTCGCCGGCTTCGCCAGCGGCAGCCCCGAGCGCCAGACGCTGATCGAACTGGTTGCCGCCCATCGCGAGCATATCCTGCAAGGCGGGGTGGCGCTCGCGCTCGCGGCACTGGGTGTACCGGGAAAGACCAGGTGACCTGACGTCGCCTGGATACAAAAAGCCGGGCTTAAGCCCGGCCTGTTTCATACCTTTGCCCGACCATGACCCCTCGGATCACGTCCAATCATTCTGCGGCTTACGCCGGCAGCAGCGCGCCTTCGAGCGTGGTAAGCTGGCTAAGGAACTGCTCCGCCTTGCTGCGGCTCTGGTCGTCCTTGGCGTCGGCGGCGTCTTCCTTGGCTTCCTGGATGCGGCGGGCGAGATCGGCGCGGTCGATATCGCCGACGGCGACCGCCGATTCGGCGAGCAGCGTGCAGCCGGCAGGGACGATGTCGGCAAAGCCGCCGAACACCACATAGCGTTCTTCCTTGCCGCCGGCGGTCTTCAGCGTGACGACGCCCGGCTTGATCGTGGTCATGACTGGCGCATGGTGCGCCATGACTGTCATTTCACCTTCGGCGCCTGGAATGACGACGGACTCGACCTGCTCGGAAACCAGGAGGCGCTCCGGCGAGACCAGTTCGAACTTGAAAGCTTCAGCCATGTCAATTTAGTGAGTAGGGAATAGTGAGTAGGGAGTAGGGAGAGGACAGCTGTCCTGATCACCCGGCCGCTATTCACTACTGACTACTGACTACTCCCTATTGCCTTGATTACGCTGCTTCAGCCGCCAGGCGCTGAGCCTTCTCGACCGCTTCGTCGATGCCGCCGACCATGTAGAAGGCGGCTTCCGGCAGGTGATCGTAGTCGCCGTTGCAGAGGCCCTTGAAGCCCTTGATTGTGTCGGCGAGGTCGACCAGCTTGCCCGGCGCACCCGTGAACACTTCGGCGACGAAGAACGGCTGCGACAGGAAGCGCTCGATCTTGCGGGCGCGGGCCACCGTCTGCTTGTCCTCTTCCGACAGCTCATCCATGCCAAGGATGGCGATAATGTCCTGCAGCGACTTATAGCGCTGGAGGATCGACTGCACCTGGCGGGCGACGGCATAGTGCTCCTCGCCGACGACCAGCGGATCGAGCATGCGCGAGGTCGAGTCGAGCGGATCGACGGCGGGGTAGATGCCCTTTTCCGAGATCGCGCGGTTGAGCACGGTCGTCGCGTCCAGGTGGGCGAACGAGGTCGCAGGCGCCGGGTCGGTCAAATCGTCGGCCGGCACGTAGATCGCCTGCACCGAAGTGATCGAACCCTTGGTCGTTGTGGTGATGCGTTCCTGCAGCGCACCCATGTCGGTGGCCAGCGTTGGTTGGTAACCCACGGCCGAAGGAATACGGCCGAGCAGCGCCGACACTTCAGAACCGGCCTGCGTGAAGCGGAAGATGTTGTCGACGAAGAACAGCACGTCCTGGCCCTGGTCGCGGAAATATTCGGCGACCGTCAGGCCGGTCAGGCCGACGCGGGCACGCGCGCCCGGCGGCTCGTTCATCTGGCCATAGACCAGTGCCGCCTTGGAGCCTTCGCCGCCGCCCTTCTTGTTGACGCCGGACTCGATGAACTCGTGATAAAGATCGTTGCCCTCGCGGGTGCGCTCGCCGACGCCGGCGAAGACCGAGAAGCCGCCATGCGCCTTGGCGACGTTGTTGATCAGCTCCTGGATCAGAACCGTCTTGCCGACGCCGGCGCCGCCGAACAGGCCGATCTTGCCTCCGCGGGCGTAGGGCGCCAGAAGGTCGAGCACCTTGATGCCGGTGATCAGGATCTGCGCTTCCGTCGACTGTTCGACATAGGTAGGCGCCGGCTGGTGGATGGCGCGCATCTCGATGCCGTCGACCGGGCCTTCTTCGTCGACCGGCTCGCCGATGACGTTGATGATGCGGCCGAGCATGCCCGGGCCGACCGGAACGGTGATCGGCGCGCCGGTGTCATAGACGTCCTGGCCGCGAACCAGGCCTTCGGTGGAATCCATGGCGATACAGCGCACGGTGTTTTCGCCCAGATGCTGGGCAACTTCGAGCACCAGGCGGTTGCCGACATTGGAGGTTTCGATGGCGTTCAAAATGGCCGGCAGATGATCGCCGAACTGCACGTCGACGACGGCGCCGATGACCTGGCGAACCTTGCCGATGGCGCCGGTCTTCTTGACGGCAACGCTCGTCGTCTTCACTGCCGGGGCCGCGGCCTTGGCGGGCGCGGCCGCCTTCTTGGCCGGAGCGGCCTTCGCCGCTGCTGCCGGAGCCTTTGCGGCCGCCTTGGGGGCCGTCTTCGCGGGGGTCGCTGCTTTCGCCATCGTCTTTACCCTTCTCGTCCTTTGTTTCTCACGCTCCATCAGAAGGTCGATGACCTCCTGGCGGTCGCGCCTAGAGCGCTTCGGCGCCCGAAATGATTTCGATCAGTTCCTTGGTGATCTGCGCCTGCCGCTGGCGGTTATAGGTGATCGACAGTTTGTTGATCATGTCGCCGGCATTGCGCGTTGCATTGTCCATGGCGCTCATTTTGGCGCCCATCTCGCCGGCTGCGTTTTCGAGCAGCGCGCGGAAGACCTGGACCGAGATGTTGCGCGGAATGAGGTCGGTGAGGATCTCGCCCGGCTCCGGCTCGTATTCGTAGACGGCATTGCCACCGGCGGTCGCTTCGGCGGGAGCGGAAGCCACGCCGGCAGGAATGATCTGCTGCGCGGTCGGAATCTGGCTGATCACCGACTTGAACTGCGAATAAAACAGCGTGCAGATATCGAAGCCGCCTTCGCCGAACAGATGGATGATCTTACGGGCGATCGCATCGGCATTGACGAAGCCGAGCTTCTTGACATCGCGCAGGTCGACGCGGTCGATAATGAGCGAGGCATAGTCTCGGCGCAGAATGTCGAAACCCTTCTTGCCGACGCAGATGATCTTGACCTGCTTGCCGTCGGCCAGCAGCCGGCGGATATGGTCGCGGGCCAGACGTGCAATCTGCGAGTTGAAGCCGCCGCAAAGGCCGCGCTCGGCGGTGCAGACGACGAGCAGATGCACATCGTCCTTGCCGGTGCCGGTCATCAGTGCCGGGGCATCGCCGCCGCCGCCGATCGCCTGCGTGATATTGGCCAGCACCGCACCCATCCGCTCGGAATAGGGACGCGCCGCTTCCGCCGCTTCCTGCGCGCGGCGCAGCTTCGCCGCGGCGACCATCTGCATCGCCTTGGTGATCTTCTGCGTCGCCTTGACCGAGGCGATACGGTTACGAAGGTCTTTTAATGAAGGCATGCTTCAAACCTGATCCCGAGCGTCCGGCTTCTTCTCAAGCGAAGGTCTTGGCGAAGGCGTCGATCTCGGCCTTCAGCTTGGCGCGCAGATCGTCCGACAGCGCCTTTTCCTTGCGGATGCCGTCCAGCACGTCCTTGCCGGCCGAGCGCATATGGCTGAGCAGACCATGCTCGAACTTGCCGACCTGGTTCAGCGCCAGCTTGTCGAGATAGCCGTTGACGCCGGCGAAGATCACCGTGACCTGCTCCTCGACCTTGAGCGGCGAGAACTGCGGCTGCTTCAACAGTTCGGTCAGGCGCGAGCCGCGGTTGAGCAGGCGCTGCGTGGCGGCGTCGAGATCGGAGCCGAACTGCGCGAACGCAGCCATTTCGCGGTACTGCGCCAGCTCTCCCTTGATCGAGCCGGCGACCTGCTTCATCGCCTTGATCTGCGCCGACGAACCGACGCGCGACACCGACAGGCCGACGTTGACCGCCGGACGGATGCCTTGGAAGAACAGGTTGGTTTCGAGGAAGATCTGGCCGTCGGTGATCGAGATCACGTTGGTCGGGATGTAGGCCGACACGTCGTTGGCCTGCGTCTCGATGATCGGCAGCGCGGTCAGCGAACCGCCACCCAGATCGTCGTTGAGCTTGGCGGCGCGCTCGAGCAGGCGCGAATGCAGGTAGAACACGTCGCCCGGATAGGCTTCGCGACCCGGCGGGCGGCGCAGCAAGAGCGACATCTGGCGATAGGCGACGGCCTGCTTCGACAGATCGTCATAGCTGATCAGCGCATGCATGCCGTTGTCGCGGAAATATTCGCCCATGGTGGCGCCGGTGAACGGCGCCAGGAACTGCATCGGCGCCGGATCGGAAGCTGTGGCGGCGACGATGATCGAATATTCAAGGGCGCCGCGCTCTTCGAGAACCTTCACGAACTGCGCGACCGTCGAGCGCTTCTGCCCGATGGCGACGTAGACGCAGTAGAGCTTTTCCTTTTCCGGCCCGTTGTCGTGCACGGCCTTCTGGTTGAGCATCGTGTCGAGGATGATCGCGGTCTTGCCGGTCTGGCGATCGCCGATGACCAGCTCGCGCTGGCCGCGGCCAACGGGGATCAGCGCATCGATGGCCTTGAGGCCGGTCGACATCGGCTCGTTGACCGACTTGCGCGGGATGATGCCTGGCGCCTTGACGTCGACGCGCTTGCGTTCGGTCGCCTTGATCGGGCCCTTGCCGTCGATCGGATTGCCGAGCGCGTCGACGACGCGGCCGAGCAGGCCCATGCCGACAGGCGTATCGACGATGGCGCCGGTGCGCTTGACGATGTCGCCTTCCTTGATGTCGCGGTCGGCGCCGAAGATGACGACGCCGACATTGTCGGCTTCGAGGTTGAGCGCCATGCCGCGGATGCCGCCGGGGAACTCGACCATTTCGCCGGCCTGGACATTGTCGAGGCCGTAGACGCGAGCGATACCGTCACCCACGGACAGCACCTGGCCGACTTCGGAGACCTCGGCCTCCTTGCCGAAATTCTTGATCTGGTCTTTGAGAATTGCGGAAATTTCCGCGGCGCGGATGTCCATCAGCCGACCTCTTTCAGTGCAAGCTTGAGCGAATTGAGTTTGGTTTTGAGCGACGTATCGATCTGGCGCGAGCCCATCTTGACCACCAGCCCGCCGAGCAGCGACGGATCGACGGTAACAGTGATGGCCACGTCCTTGCCGGCGACGCTTTTCAGCGCGGCCTTGAGTTCCGTCTGCTGGGCAGCCGTCAGTTCATGCGCCGAAGTGACCTCGGCTGATGTCTCACCGCGCTGTTCGGCAGAGATCCGGCGAAATGCCTTGATCATGCCGGGCACCGCGAAGAGCCGGCGGTTGCGGGCGACGACGCGCAGGAAATTGCCGGTCAGGCCAGTGATGCCGGCTTTGTCGGCGATCGACGCGATTGCCTTGGCCTGGTCCTCGCTGGAGAACACCGGGCTGTTGATGAGGCGCGTCAGGTCGGCGCTGTCATCCAGCATCTTGGCGAAACTGTTGAGGTCGGCCTCGACCTTGGCCACCGAATTCGACTGCCGCGCAAGTTCGAACAGCGAACCCGCGTAGCGTTCTGCGACACCCGAGATTGGCGATGACGATTGAGCCACGGACCGTCTTTTCTCTTGTCTGAGGGGCCGCAGATTGTTGGCGCGAGCAAAAACTCTGGCTAAATCTTTGACCTTACTAAGTTTTTCCAAGCACGGAGGCGCGGCTTCCGCTATCCCCGGCCGAAAGTCGATTGCCGTCTAGCACAGGCATTTTAAGACCGCAATGCGTCGTTCCGCATGCTTTTCGGGCACTATTGTCGCATCCGGCCGTAGAGTTCAACCGAAGCCTTTGGATTGGCTGCCGATTCAGGGCAGAAAGCCGAAGACGAAGGCGAGCGGCAACGCGGCCAGGACGAGTTCGACGACGATCGACGCCCAGTTGAAAGGCGTGTTGGCGCCGTCCGACATCATCGACAGCAAACGGCCAAAAGCGGTGAACAGCCAGGAAAAGCCGAGTGCCATATAGAGCCACGGCTGCGCCAACAGAATGCAGCACAGGCTGACGCCGAGATAGAAGCCCGACATCCGGCCGCGCCCTTCCGCGATTGCCGCTGCCCTTTCGGGCCGGACCTGCAGCCGCAGAATCCGAAATGCCAGCCCTGGCGCGAGGAAAAACAGCAGACCGAGCGCCAAGGTGACCACGGCGCTGGACCAAGCCAGCCATTCGCCTTCGCTGGTCGGCCACGGAAACGCAAATTCCATCTTGCTTTCATCCCCTCACAGCAATGCCGGATGCATTGAATGTCGCTGCAAAAAGAAGTCAAGCGCGCGGCAGTTTTGGCACGCAATTCGTGAAGGAGCGGAAGGCTGTTTAGGCCGCGCGCGCGTCCGGCCAGCATCGTGGCCAACCTGTATTATCAGGCGACGCCTCCCTCCTATCTGCAGGACCGGTTTTGCACAGCCAAAGGCCCCGACACCGATCGCCTTTATTTCCTGACCGGGCACCTCAATCTGGCCGGCACGGAAGCAGATCGATGGAAGCTGAAAGTGGTCGGCAGCGGCAATGTCGCCGTGGCCGCCCAGCCCTGATCTCTGTTTTGGCCCTTCAGGGCAGCATGAATGCGACCGCCGCCTCAGCATGGATGCGCGTGGTGTCGAACACCGGAATGTCGAAATCGCGCTCGCCAATCAACATGGTGATCTCGGTGCAGCCCATGATGACGCCATCGATCTTCTCATCGCGTCGCAGACGGGCCACCTCGTCGATATAGGCCGCCTTCGATGCCGCGCTGACGATGCCCTGGCAGAGCTCGTCGTAGATTACCTGGTGCACCATGTCGCGCCCGGCCTGGTTCGGCACCACGGGCTGCAGCCCGTATTTCTCCGTCAGCCGGCCTTTGTAGAAATCCTGCTCCATGGTGAAGCGGGTCGCCAGCAGCGCCGGCCGCTTGACGCCGGCGCCCTTGACCGCGACGGCCGTGGCGTCGGCAATGTGGATAAGCGGGATCGACACCGCCGCCTGCACCCGGTCGGCGAGCTTGTGCATGGTGTTGGTGCAGATCAGCAGACCCTCGGCGCCGCCCGCCTCCAGCTTGCGCGCCGCATCCGCCAGCAGCACGCCCGCACTGTCCCAGTCGCCATGATGCTGCCGGTCGGCGATTTCGGCGAAGTCGAAGGAATAGAGCAACAGCTTTGCCGAATGCAGCCCGCTCAGCCGCACGCGCACGATCTCGTTGAGCAGGCGATAATAGATCGCCGTCGATTCCCAGCTCATGCCGCCGATAAGGCCAAGGGTTTTCATGCGCTGAGCCTCCAGCAGGACCGAACGATCTCTCTCACAGAAAAGCTTTACGGGTCGATGTCAATCTTAACGCGCGCCGTACCACGCTCTTCGGCCCGCCTCCACAAACATCACCGCGCGCCCGATTCGGTCATCCTCGCATTGGCGCCGAGATGATGCAGGCTTTGTGTCGTGTGCCTTGAACTCCAGGCAACCGGCGGATCGGGCAGATCGAGATCGAACTGTGCCCGCCCGAGCAGCGAATTGACGATCTTGGCGCTGCGCCAAGCCATCAGGCTGAGCTGCGGCTCGGCTATGCCATGGCTGAGCCGGCCGGCATTGAGTGCGTAGATCCGGCGGTCGTCAGGCCCGTCCCATTCGACCTCGAAGCTGGCGTTGAGCCTGTAATGACCGCGCTCGTCCAGCGCGATCCTGTTCGTGAGCGGTGCCATGCAATCAGGAATGGCAAAGGCATAGCCGGTGGCCAGAACCACCGCATCGACGGTGCGCGTCTCGATGGCGCCGTCGAAGCCGTTGCGCATGATCAGCCGGTATTCGCTGCCTTCCCGCGTCACGTTCAGCACTTCGCGGTGCGGCGTCATGTTGACCGCCGTCGTTTCCTCCGAGAGGTGCCGCAGCGTGTAAAGCTGGCGATAGATCGCCTTCAGCGTGCTCGTCGATGCGCCGTCACCGGCAAGCAGCTGCTGTTCCAGGATCGTCTCGCGCCGCCCTTGCGGCAGCCGATGGAAGTTTTCGACATAGCCCGGCGTGAAGAGTTCGTCGGTGAAAGGCGAGTCGTCCAGTGGCAGGAAATTCGGCCGCATCGAGATCCACTCGATTTCGCGGCCGGCGAAGCGGTCGGAGGAGATCAGATGCAGAAGCACTTCGGCGCCGCTCTGGCCACCGCCGATCACGGCGACACGCTGTCCGCTCAGGCGATCGAGGCGGTTGGCGGCCTGGGCGTTGTGGAAGCATTGATCGGAGGCCGCCGCCCGCGCCCAGGCGGGGATGTTGGGCACCAGCCCGACGGCAATGGCGAGATTGCGCGCGTTCACCTGCTCGCAGCCGATACGCAGCCTGAAATTCGTTCCGTCGAAGTCGATCCGGTCGACGGCGCTGGCGAAGCGCAGCGAAGACAAGTTCTCGCCGACCCATCCGAGATAGCGGGCGAATTCCGGCCGCGGGATGGCTGAGAAATCCGCGTTGAGGAATTCATAGAACCGCTTCTGCGCGACCAGATAGGACATGAACGACCATGGGCTGGTCGGATGCGTCGCGGTGACGAGATCCTTGAGGAAGGATGTCTGCAGTTCGACGCCCGGCAGCATCATGCCCGGGTGCCATTCGAGCCGCGTCGCCCGATCGAAGAAGCGCGCTTCGACGCCGTCCACCGCATCGAGATGGGCGGCGAGGCTGAGATTGAACGGCCCGATGCCGATGCCTGCGAGGTCAAGCGTATCGGTCATGGCGAACTCCTTATGGAGCTGGCTGGGCTGATGGGAGATCGCCGGGCTGACTCGGGGTTAAGCGGATTGTCGAGCGGTGTGCCAAGGTCGGGCAGAGGGCGTTCGCCGCTGTCGCCGTAGCCGATGGCGAAGCGCACCTTGTTGATGGCGATGCGTGGGATCTTCGGAGCAAACAGATCGAAGAGCGCGAACCGTTCCGACAGCTCCGGGTTCTGCGCCTGGTAGCGCCGGATGGCGGCGGCCAGGATGGCGTAGAAAGTCCTCTCGTCGAAGCGGTCATAGGCGGCCAGCGCCTCGGAAAGGAAGCGCAGAACGCTGACGATGTGTCCCGTCTGCAAATGCTGGAGAAGATGTGCCGGCGGCCGGCGCTTCAGCGTCGACAGGATTTTGGGGTCGAGGCCGGCCAGTTCGGGAAACGGCTGGTCGACGAGGTCGAGGTCGCCCTGAAAGTCCTTGACCGCCACGCCGAGAGGCGTCGCTCCGTCGAGGATGATGGTGACGTTCTGGCCATGGGCGATGAAGCCGACGCCGTAACGGCACATGAAGTGGTAGAGCGGCACGAAGGCCGTGGAGAACAGGCGATCGAGCCATGCCTCCGGACCAAGGCCGGACTGCTCGATCAGGGCGCTGGCGATCGGCCTGCCATGCGCGTCGCGCTGCGGCAGGGCGCCCATCATCATCGGCCGCTGGCCCGCTGTCAGATCCTTTTCGGGGCTTTCGCGCCATATGGCGCCCAGCATCTCGCAAAACTGATAGGGCGCGCCTTCAACGCCGGTATAGTGCGGATGCGGATAGAAGGCGCCGGCGACTTCCTTCAGCACCTTGACGTCCTTGAGCACCGGGTCCGCGGCCGCCACCGTGGCCAGCCAGCGCGACAGATCGGCGCCGATCGCCATGTATTTGCCCGGCACGCCGCGCCACGCTGAGGTGTTGAGGATGGTCAGCGGCAGCTTGACATGCAGCGCCTCGGGCCGTGCCACATTGGCAAGCGTGCGCAGCGACTGCAAGGGCAGGAACGCGTCGCCGAACTGGCCAAGCGGCACCAGCCGGCCGGCAGCGATCTCGCTACCATATTGCGAGGCGATCATCGCCTGCCACTGCCAGGGGTGGACCGGCAGCAGCCTATGCGTCGATCGCGAGATCCCGGCGGCGCTGAAAGCCGCTTCGAGCCTTGCGCGCTCGTAGTCGCCGAGTGCGGCCTGCAGCAGCGCCTCTTCGTCGAGCCCGCAGTCAAGCGCCAGCAGGCAGCGATCGCTGGCGGCGGCAAGCCAGAAGAGCTGGAATGCGGTGGCCGATTCTGGCGCGTAGCGCTCGAAGTCGTCCCGTCCCCAGCCGAGCCGGCCCTTGTTGGCGGGCGCCTTCGGATGGCCGTCGAGCAATGCCTGCAACTCGGTATCCGGCAGCGCGGCTAGTTCGGCGGCTGGTCGATTGCCGCGGGCTTTGGCGATCCGCATGTCGGCCATCAGCGTGTTGTAAAGCTCCTTCGCATAGGTGCAGAATGTTGCCGGCGGCATGCCGAGCGTCTCGCGCGCGTCGGCGAAGAAGGCGACCGCATCGTCGACCGGCAGCTCGATGCCGGCATCGCGGGTCAGCGTCTCCGGACGGACGGCGATCTGACCCCACAGGCGCCGCGTCGCGGCAAAGCGATAGGTCAAGCCGGGGCCGAGCGTCAGTTTCCATCGGCCGGGCGAAAGCTCGCGGGGCGACAGGCACTCCTCGAAGGTCAGTTCGGAAATGGCCTTGGCGACGGCATCGCGGTTGATCGCGGCCCAGCGTGTCGCCTCGCCCGCTTTGGCAATCGGTTGCTGCACCGTCACATCGGCACCTCGCGGAAGAAGCGTTCCCGCTCGCAGCAGACCAGTGCCGCGCGCTTGTGCGGGAAGTCGAACTCCTTGACTTTGTCGTAGGCGGCGCCGGCGCAATAGCTCAGCATCTTCTGGTGCGCTGCGCGTGGCTCGCCGACGACGCGCTGCGTGCGCGGCTCGTCGAGGAACAGATAGTGGGTGACGGAACGGAACAGAGCCAGCGTCTTCGGCCGGCCGAGATGGCGCGTATTGCCGATCAGCCCATGCCAGCCGCGGTCCCAGTCGAGCGGCTCGTAATAGGGCCCGAGCCGGTCCTCCTTGGCCCAGTAGAACTCGAAATAGCCGGTCGGCTCGCCGTCGAAGCTGGCGATGACGCCGAAAATATGCGGATCGCTCTCCTGCTCGGCGAGATATTTGTCGAGCTCCTCATGGCCCCGGGCAAGCTCCCAGAAGAAGGCGATACGGCCATCGTTCATCCAGCGATGGAAGAGGTCGAGATCGGTCCGGCGGTCGATCGGCCGCAACGACACGGTGAGACCGATCTCGGCAATCCAGCGTTCGTACATCGGGCCGCAGGGGCGCGGTTGGCGCAATGGCGGCAGCCGGTCTTGCGGGCCGATAGCGGTCGTCAATGCCGGATAGGTGACATGCGAGGCCTGGCTGCGCCACAGCAGCGGCAGCTGGCGGAGGACCGAGCGATGGATGACGGCGCGTTCCGGTTCACCCGGAACCGTCTCGGTGGCCAGCGCCGAAACCGGCCACAGCGTCTTGGCCGCCGGCAGGAAGGCGCGGTCGAAGGAAGGATGCAGGCGCAGCGCGGCGTCGACGAGACCTGCAAGGATTTGCGGTTGGTCGAGGCGGCCGCCAGTGAACGCGACATCGTCGATGAGCAGGCGGCCATCCGCGATGGAGATGCGGGCCTGTCCCACCGCTGTTCCCTCAGCGTTGACCAGGCTGACATGGCCATCGCCGGCACGGATGGCGAGCGGCTCCGCGGCCGAGGCCAGATGCTGCCATCCTTCGTTGCCGGCGACGGTGGCGGGTGACCAGTTCTTCGCAGCCTCGATGTTCATGCGTATTCTCTCACATGCAGGGGGTTGGGAAGCTCGACGTAACCTGCCAGCGGATCGGTCACCTCGGTGTTCTCATTGATGTCGCGCAGCGCGATCAGGAAATTGCCCTTGGCAGCCAGCGTCGGCGCGTTGAGCAAATAGTCGACGCAGGACCGGTCAGCCATCGGCGTGGCGGCCAGCCGCTCGAGCGAGCGGCGGAATATCGCCAGCAGATCGTCTTCGTTGGTGAGGCCAGCGGCGGCAAGGGCTGCGACGGCGGCGAAAGCGCCATTGACGACCAGATAGTAGCCGAACAGCTTCGCAGCCGCTTCCGCTGGGAAGACATGATCGCCCGCCTGACCAGCCTCGGGCACGAATTCGCGCAGCCTGGGCAGGAATTCCTCGACATACCCGGTGCCCTGGCAGTCGCGAAAATAGAGCGCATTCGGCCAGCCGCCGGCGAGGCCGACGACGAGGTTCTGCTGATGGGCGCCGAACAGCAGGCCGAATTCCGAGAAGGCAACGATAAACGGCTCGATGGCGGCATGAAGGAAACGCTCGAACCACAAACGCGCCGTTTCCTCGACAGGTCGCTTCTCGTCGCGGGCGATACGGTGGACCAGGTCGGACAGATGGCTTTCGGTACGGCCGGGATGGCGCTCGCAAAGCGCGCCGAGAACGGCAGCCGGCGGATTGCCCGTGCCGCGAAACGGATTTTCGCGAAACGAGACGATGGTATCCGTCATCAGCCGGCCGTCTTCGTCACGCAGGCCGANAGGCCGAACCAGGCGGGCTCACCCAGCACCGTCATGGTCGGGCAGCGCCGCTGCAAGGCATAGCCGAGCTTGCCCTTGACCAGCCGGTGCACCGAAAGGCCGCGCCGGCACTCATGCTCCTCGACGATGCGCCTGGAATTGGTCAGGCGCAGGCTGAGCGAGAATTTCAGCATCCACTCGGCTTCAGACGAATGAACCGTGCGCAGCGAGGTCGTGGCCCGCCACGCTGGTCCGCCGAGCCCAACATCGACGATACGACCGGCGCGAAACAGGCGCTCGACGCGGTCTTCCAGCATGAGCCGTACGGCCTGCCACGGATGCATCGGAACGAGAACCTTGCCCTGTTGCTTGCCAGCCCGAGCAAGCAGCTGCGGATCGCTGGCGGCAAGCCCGCGGACCATCTCGGTGACATCTAGCGGCTCGACGCTGCCTCCAGTGAGGATGGTCGGGTCGACGGCCCACCAGCGCAGTTTGAACGCATTGCAGTATTCATGCCCGAAGCGCGCGGAATCCGTGTGCGTGAACTCTTCGCGACTCATCGGCGCCGGATGCACGGCATGGCCGAAGCGCAGGGCGCTTTCGGCATCGATGAAATCAGGATCGCCTTCGGAGAAGGGCCGCGACGATCCACGCGCCGCAGTCGCGTCAGCGATTGCGGCGATGCTGGCCAGGCTGCGGCGCAGGAAGGTCAGTCGGCTTTTCGCTGTCGCCCGGCCGGCAATGTCGGGATCCGCCAGGATCAGCGCCAAAAGGCTGAAAAGGTCGATCTCGGTCGCTTCGCCATCGGCCCCCTCGTTACTAATATCGAGGCGCCAGAGCGGCATCGCTAAATCGTGGTAACCAACCTTCGAGCGATGCCGCGCCTCGACGAGCACCGCCGCGCGCGAGGCAGGGAAATTCAGACGCAGCACGGCTGCCTGCGGCCGAAACAGCCCGGTTTGCCTGGCGTTGACGAATTCCCAGCCATCCCATTCACGCAGCAACGCGTTGAGTAACGGGCTTAATGCTGAGGAAGATTCAGGTTTTACTTGTTCCATGTGCATCCCCATAAATCCTAATAATACTGAATGCATTTACGTTTATACATTGTCGTCTTTAAACATTTGTGTTGATTATCTGTTCTAAACAAGAAATAAGCTTGGTCTTATGACGACCGGTATGAAAAATCGATCTTCGCTTCTGCGCCGCCTGGCGATCGCGGTCTCGGCAATCGGCTTCGGCCAGTCGGCCTTCGTATCGCTCGTTCCCCTGGTGATGGAGCGGCTGAGGCTCGACACGTTTGCTATCGGCGCGGCAACTGCTGTCGGCGCGGCGGCCTTTCTGGTCGGCTCGCCGCTGTGGGGTCGCATGGGCGAGCGGCTTGGCCATGCCAGGCTGCTGCGCTTGCTCGGCCTCGCCATGCTGGCCGGCCAGACGGTGTTCGCCATTCTGCTGATAGCCGGCATGGGAGCCGCGCTCGGCATCGCTTTGCTGATGCTTTCGCGAACCGTGTACGGTTTTGCCGCGTCCGGCGTCATGCCGACGGCGCAGGTCTGGGCCAGCCGCTCGGTTGCCAATGACAGGCGACAGGCGGCGCTGGGACTGCTTGGAGCCGGCGTCAGCATGGGGCGGCTGGCCGGCGCGCTGGCGGCAACGGCTGCCGTCCTGTCGCCGCTGCTGCCGCCCATCCTGTTCCTGTTCAGCCCGCTGTTGCTGTGGCTCGCGCCGGGCAAAGGGGAAGCCGGCGGACGGAGCGACGGCAAGGCAGCCGACGTCGGCCGTGGAATATCGCCCTTCGATCGCCGCGCTCTGCCTTGCCTGGCGATGGGCTTGTGCCTGACGCTCGGCTTCGGACAGGTGCAGATGATGCTCGGCCCGATGGCCCAGCAGCGTTTTGGCCTTGGTGCGACGCAGGCCACGACGGTGACCGGCCTGGCCCTGATGCTGGTCGCCATCGTCATGGTTTTGGTCCAGGGACTGCTCATGGCGCGCCTGCGGCTGGCGGAGCGCAACAGCGTCGTCGTCGGCTGTCTCATGGTTTGCGTCGGCATGACGGCGCTGGCCGTCACGGCCAGCCATGTTGCCTCGGCAGCGTCTCTGGTGGTGGCGGCGGCCGGCATTGCCCTGGCGACACCCGGCTACACCGCCTGGCTGATGAAGCGCCTGGAGCCCGGCGAGCAGGGCGCGGCGGCCGGCTGGCTCACCAGCACCCATGTACTCGGCCAGAGCATCGGCGCATTGGCCGGCGGCTTTGCCTTCACGCTCTGGCCCTTTGCGCCGCTGGCCGACTGCGCGGCGCTGGCGCTGGCCGCTGCCTGTCTCGCTGCCATGGTTCGCAAGCACTAGCCAAACCGCGCTCATTCGGCGACCTCCGGCAGCGGCTGCATCGGAGTACCCGGCTGGGCTTTTGCGGCATCGGCGAAATGGGCATTCAGCATGCGATAGGTCGCCACCACGGCGACGCCCGACAGCACTGTCGCCAGGGTGAACAGCGCGGAGTAGCCGAGCATGTCGGCGAGGCGGCCGGCCAGCATGGAGCCGACGAGATAGACGATAAGCTGGGCGCAGGACAGGATGGTGAAATCGGTGCCGGGTTGGTCCGACGACGTGACGGACATGAACAGGCTGTAGAGCGCCACGATCTCCATGTAGCGCACCAGCGTCTGCAGGAACGAGGCGCCGAAGATCGGCCAGAAGCCGGCGATAGCGCCGAAAGCGTGCAGCGCGAAGATCAGGAAGCAGATGGTTCGCAGCGCGCCGAGCAGGCCGAGCACCGAGGCGGCGCCCCTTTTGTGCAGCAGCCACGCCGCCAGCGCCGAGCCGCCGAGCCCGACGGTGAGCGCGGCACCCCCCGAGAGATAACCGATGATGTCGAGCGGCACGCCGGCATCGACGAGATAGGAGCCTTCCATCGACTTCACCAGCCCCTCGCTGGCGCGGTAGATGAGCGCGATCCACAGGATCTGGCGCGCCTCCGGCCGGCGCAGGAAACGCAGGATCGAGGGGCGGTCCATGGACGCCTGCGGCGCGCTGGCGACGGGATCGGTCTCGCGCATGGCGAAGGCGGCGACCAGCGGGATGATGGACAGCGCGGCCACCATGGCCACCATGGTTTGCCAGCCGGCATGATGATAAGCCAACAGGCCGAGCGTGCCGCCGAGAACGACGCCGAGCGCGACGGCGCCGCCCTGGATCGCATTGCCGATCGGCCTGTCCTTCGGGTCGAGATATTTGGCCGCGTAGCCGTCGGTGGCGATGTCCTGGGTCGACATCAACAGGCTCACGACAAGGCCGACGGCAAAGATACCGGCGACATCGGTCGGCTCGATCCAAAGCATGGCGGCGATGCCGGCGATGACGCCGATCTGGGTGATGATGACCCAGCCGGCGCGATGGGCGCGGGCCACTGGCCGAAAGCGATCGACCAGCGGCGCCCACAGGAATTTCAGCACCAGCGGCAGCATCAGCAGCGCCATCATGCCGATGGCGGTGCGCGACACGCCTTGCTCGCGCAGGATCGGCGGGATCGCCGCGGCAAACAGATAGCTCGGGATGGCCTGCGCCAGATAAAGGCAGGCGAGAACGACGAAAAGCCGCAGGCGCGAAAGCCCGGCTGGCGCCGGCCGGTCTGCGTCGGCGCTCATTTGACATAGTCCTTCGGTGCGTAACCGTTCAGGAAGGCGCCGGCCTCCGCCCGGCTGCGGGTGACGAGCACTGGAAAGCCGAACAGGCTTTGCCAGACGCGCTGCATGTTCTCGTCGGCGGCGGGGCGCACCAGCGCACAGGCGCGGCAGCCTTTTTCGAGCTGCTCGCGTTCCGCCTTGTACCAGAGGTTTTGCGCCTTGCGCTGGGCGTCGCTCAGCGCGATCTCGATGCGGATATCGACCAGGAGCACGAACGGCTCCCGTTCCTGCGAAAGGCGGCCGAGCGCCTCGATATAGCGCGCGCCATCCGCCGGATCGGCTGGCGCTTCTGCCAGCAGCGAGACCAATGCACCGTTTCGTTGGAGAGACACCGCCACCGCCGCCCCTCAGAATGTGATCTGGTAGGACAACGCAACCGAACGTCCCAGACCCGGAACGTCGGCGCCGCGGGTCGCCGATGCGGAAGGGTTGATGTAGTAGGTGTCGAACACATTGCGCACGGCAAGGTTCAGCACGCTTTCATTGCCGAACGTCTTCGAGACGGCGAGATTGACCAGTGCTGCACCGTCCAGTTCCTGGGTGGCGATGCGGTCGCGTCCGGAAAACAGCTCCAACTCGCTGCGCAGGGTCAGCTCGTTCTCGAAACGGGTGGTGAGATAGACCAGGCCCTTGTAGGTCGAGGGGACACGGTTGTTCGGCAGATACTCGTTCGCTTCGATGTGGCCGTCGCGATCCGCGTCGTATTTGCCTTCGACATAGCCGACCGATCCGCCCAGCGTGAACATGCCGCTGAGGTCTGCCTCGAGATTGGCTTCGACGCCCCAGATGCGTTCCTTCTGCTGCGATACCCGGTTGTTGACGATGTCGTAGCTGACGCCGTTGTCCGAGGTCGACAGATAGGTGCTGACGCCGCCGCGATAGTTGCCCCAGTCGCCGCGCAGGCCGGCTTCCCAGGTGTTCACCAGCTGGGGCTCGGGCGCGATATCGGCATAGCTGATCGCATAATCCGGCGCGTTGGTGCAGGGCAGCAGCGGCCTGATGGCGGTGCCATAGGCGTCGCAGGTCTCGGCGTTGGAGTTCAACCCGGCGCGGCGGGTGAAGCCGCCAATGTCGGTCAGGCTGTAGCCTTGCGAGAAATTGCCGAAAAGCTGCATCCTTTCGGTCAGATCGTAGACGGCGCCGGCGTTGAAGGTGACGGCGTCGTAGTCGAACGAGCCGCCGGTCACCTGGATCGCCGGCAGGCCGATAATGTTGCGGCCAAGCAGAACGGCAGCGGCAGGCCGGGTGAAGTCCTCGACATTGAGATAAAACTGGTCGTAGCGCGCCCCGCCGCTGATGCGAAAGCGATCCGTCACCGGTATTTCACCCTGCGCAAACAAGGCGACCGAGTTCTGGGTCGTGGGCGAGATGGCGTCCTGGCCGTTGGTCAGCTGCTGATCGGTGGCATCGAAAACGTGGTCGGCGCCCCAGGTCAGTGTGCTGCCCTGAGTGATAAAGTCCATCGGCGTGTTGACGGTCAGGTTGACGCCGCTGCGCCGCGATTGCAGCGCCGTCTGGTTGAAGTCGGCGGTCGGGTCGGTACCCGGCGGCAGGATCACCGGCCGCGTCGGGTTCGTCGGTAAATACACCTGGCTGTTGACGGCCGAGAATTTGGTAAAGGGCGACTGCTTGAAGATGTCGTTGTAGAACGCCTTGACCTCGAGGTTTCCGAGCGCGAAGTCGCTGTCGGTGTATTTGGCGGTCAGATATTTCGAATCTTCCTTCAGCGGCTTGCCTTCATAGGGATCGCCGAAATCCGGGGAGACGGGATTGGTCGTGTAATCGGTGAACCAGTGCGGCTTCTGGTTGGCATAGGTCCAGTCGACGCTGGCCTCGAAGCGCCTGGAATCGAACTGGTAGCCGGCCACGCCGAACAGATTGCCCGTGCCGGTGCGGTCGCCGCCGCCTTGGCCAAGCATGGCGTCCGAAGCCACCTCGTTGCCGTGGCCGTCATAGGTGCGACGCGACAGATCGCCGGACGCCGAGAAGAAATAGTCGAAATCGCCTTTCTTGCCCTCGACCGAGACGCTGGTGCTGGGCCCGGCCGATTTGCCGGGGTTTTCGGTGAAGGCGGTGACGCCGGTGCGCACTGTCACCTTCGGCTTGTCGCTATCGCCGCGCTTGGTGATGAAGTTGATCGTGCCGCCGGTGGCCCCGGCGCCATAAAGGCTGGACGCGCCATTGATGACTTCGATGCGCTCGACCGAATTCAGGTCGATCATCGACAGGATGCGTGAGACGTCCCGCAGCGGTGTGTTGCGCGGCACACCGTCGACCATGATGAGAACGCTGCGCCCGCGGAAGGTTTCCGAAGCGCCGGAAATGGTCTGGTTGCGTGGCGCGTAGCCGGGGACGATGCGGCTGATCAGGGTCGCGGCGTCGATATTTTCCTGCGTTGCTTCCTCGACCTGTTGCCGTTCCACGACCTGAACGGACTGGGCAACGCTGGAAATCGACCTTTCATTGCGGCCGGTGACCAGGATCTGATCGAGCACGGTGGCTCCCTGCTGGTCCGTCGGAGCGGCTTCCTGGGCAAATGCCGCGCCTGCCATAATCGACGAACCCAAAGCCGATGACCAAAGAAGCGTACTGAAAAATCTGCGCATGCTGTCCCCATCCATGCCCTGGTCCCCAGCGCCAGAGCGGAAAGGCCCAGTTATAATTCATGATAAAACGAGTCAACATTTATTTTGTGGCTTTTCAAATCAGGATTAGTCAGCGAACGGATGAGAGCCGGGTACATGAACGGCGCGCATTTTAGCCGGCACTAAGATGCTGAGTTTTCTTGACAAACGGCTTACGGGCGGCCGGCGGCGGCGTCAGCCTTTGTGCTTACAAGAAGCTCTGCGGATCGATGTCGACCTGCACGCGGACCGAGCCGCGCTGCTTCGGCCCTTCGGCCAGCATGGTGCGGATGAAGCCTTGGATGTCGGCGCGCTTTTCACCCTGGATCAGCAAACGGAAACGATGGCGCCCACCGAGCAGCGACAGCGGCGCCTCGGCCGGACCGAGCACGAACAGGTCGCTGGCCTGGGGTGCTGCACGGCGCAGGCCGCGCGCGTGGCCTTCGGCCTCGGCCCGCGTCACCGCACTGACGATGACGCCGGCAAGCCTGCCGAAGGGCGGCAGGGCTGCCCGTTCGCGCTCAGTGATCTCGCGTTCGTAAAAGGCCTCGGCATCGCCCGAGACGATCGCCCGCATCACCGGATGGTCCGGCTGGAAAGTCTGCAGCAGGCCGAGGCTCTTCTTGCCGGTGCGGCCGGCGCGGCCGGTCACCTGGCTGAGCAACTGGAAGGTGCGCTCAGCGGCGCGGGGATCGCCATTGGCGAGGCCGAGATCGGCATCGACGACACCGACCAGCGTCATGTTGGGAAAGTTATGGCCCTTGGCGACCAGCTGCGTGCCGATGACGATGTCGGCCTCGCCATTGGCAATGGCCTCGAGCTCCAGCCGCAGCCGGCGCACTCCACCCATCAAATCGGATGACAGGACGATCGTGCGCGCGTCGGGGAAATGCGCCACGACTTCTTCAGCTATCCGCTCGACGCCAGGCCCGCAGGCGACCAGATGGTCGAGCGTGCCGCATTCCGGGCAAGCCTCCGGCCGCTTCTCATTGTGCCCGCAATGATGGCAGACGAGTTGGCCGCGAAAGCGGTGCTCGACCAGCCAGGCCGAACAAACCGGGCAGCCGAAGCGGTGGCCGCAGACACGGCACAGCGTCAGCGGCGCATAGCCGCGCCGGTTGAGGAACAGCAGCGACTGCTCCTTCTTCTCCAGCGTACGTTGCATCTGGTCGATCAGCAGCGGCGACAGAAAGCCGCCGCGGGCCGGCGGCGCGCGCCGCATGTCGATCGTCTTGAGATCGGGAAGCGCGGCTTCGGCAAAGCGCGCCGACAGCACCGCCCTGCTGTAGCGGCCCTGCTGCGCATTGACCCGGCTTTCGACCGATGGCGTCGCCGACGCCAGCACCACCGGGAAGCCGCTGATATGGCCGCGCACCACCGCCATGTCGCGGGCATTGTAGAAGACACGGTCCTCCTGCTTGTAGGCAGGGTCGTGCTCCTCGTCGACGACGATCAGCCCGAGCTCGCGGAACGGCAGGAACAGCGCCGAGCGTGCGCCGGCGACGACGCGCACGCCGCCTTCCGCCACCTGTCGCCAGACCTTTTCGCGCATCCGGGGCGGCAGGTCGGAATGCCATTCCGCCGGCTTGGCGCCGAAGCGCTGCTGAAAGCGTTCGAGGAAGGCATGCGTCAGCGCGATCTCCGGCAAAAGGATCAACACCTGCCTGCCCTGATCGAGGGCTGCCGCCACCGCCTCGAAATAAACTTCCGTCTTGCCCGAGCCGGTGACGCCGTCGAGCAGCGTGACGTTGAAGGCAGCGGCCGCGACATTGGCGCGCAGCATGGCGGCCGCGTCTGCCTGGTCCGGCATCAGCTCCGGCATGGCGTAGGAGGGATCGGGCGCCGCGACCACCGGTCGAGGCGGGATCATCACCGTCTCGAACACGCCTTGCGCCTTGAGCCCCTCGACCACCGTCGACGACACGCCCGCCGCGTGCGCCAGGCCGGATCGCGTCCAGGCAAGCCCCTCTTCCGCCGTCTCCAGCACGCGCGACCTGGCATCCGTCATCCGGTCGGGCATGACGAGGGTCCGCTGCAGGCCCTCGATCCATGGTTCGGGATCGAACGCCTCCGGCGCGCGCAACAGCATGCGCGCCACCATGCCGGGCGGCGACAGCGTGTACTGCGCCAGCCAGTCGACAAAGCGGCGCATGCCGCGGTCGATCGGCGGGCAGTCGAAGACCTGTTCGATCGGGCGCAGCTTTTTGGCGTCGATATTCTCGACCGCACCATCCCAGACGATGCCGGCAACCTGGCGCGGACCGAGCGGCACGCGCACGATCGAGCCCGGCACCACGCGCACGCCGGCAGGCACAGCGTAGGTGTAGGGCCGTTCGGCCGGCATCGGCACCAGCACCGGCGCGGCTGCGACAAAGGGCGAATCTTCGATCATCGGGCGTGACCTTGCCCCGACTTTGGTCTAGATCAAAGGGCAACCCCGAATGTGCATGGCATGCACATGGAAATCTTTCAGGAGACCCCCATGAAATTTTTTGTCGACACCGCTGACATCAAGGACATCAAGGAACTGAACGACCTGGGGCTGCTCGACGGCGTGACCACCAATCCCTCGCTGATCCTGAAATCCGGCGGCAAGATCGCCGAGGTCACCAAGCAGATCTGCGACATCGTCAAGGGCCCGGTTTCGGCCGAGGTCGTTGCGGTCGAATACAAGGACATGATGGCCGAGGCCAACATCCTGGCCAAGATCGCCGACAATGTCTGCATCAAGGTGCCGCTGACGCTCGACGGCCTGCGCGCCTGCAAGACGATCCGCACCGAGATGAACCGCATGGTCAATGTAACGCTGTGCTTCTCGGCCAACCAGGCGCTGCTGGCGGCCAAGGCCGGCGCCTCGTTCATCTCGCCCTTCGTCGGCCGCGTCGACGATACCGGCGCGGACGGCATGGAACTGATCCAGGAGATCCGGCAGATCTACGACAATTACGATTTCGACACCGAGATCCTCGTCGCTTCGGTTCGCACCGTGAACCACGTCAAGCAGGCAGCCCTGATCGGCGCCGATGTCGTTACCGCGCCGGCCGCGACGCTGAAGGCGCTGGTCAAGCACCCGTTGACCGACAAGGGCCTGGATCAGTTCGCTGCCGACTGGGCCAAGACCGGCCAGAAGATCGGCTGAGATCGGGTTCGATACAAAAAGGCCGGGAAACCGGCCTTTTTATTGCGGACTGCTAAAGTCGAGTTGGCAAGGCTAGGAAACGCTCAGGCCTTCTTGCCGTGCCTGACCAAATCCTGGGCGACCGACAGGCTCACCATTTCAGCCAGTTCGCGTGCGGCGCGGTTCTCGGCGTCGAGCTGCGCCCGGTAGGAGGCGAACTCCTGCGTCGGCTTGTCGAAAGATGATGGGATCGACCGCTTGCCGGTGGCGATCACCACGCCGGTCCTGGCATCGGTCAGCACATAGTTTGCGGTCAGCGTTACCGTGCCTGCCGTCGGCTCGTCTTCGTCGGTCTGAATCTGCACCACCGCGGCCGATTCGACCAGTTCGGTGACACCGAGATCGAGCATGTAGACCGGTGCCGTCGTCTCGCCGGCACCCTGGCCGAAGGCGAAGATCAGATTGTTGCGGACCTGCTGGGCATAGCGGGTCTTGACCGGCTTGACCGCGATCGAGGCGAGCTCCGCCGACGCGCTGACAGTCGAGCCTGCCGTCAGCGGCGCGCTCGAATAGAGCGGCCTGACCGTGCAGGCCGAAACCAGCGTCATCGAGGCCACCAGCCCGCAGAGCGCGGTGCGGCGCAGCACATGCGTCGTCTTTCCGAAGTCAAGCCCCGTCTTTTTGAAATCAGGCAACGACATTGACGATCCTCTGCGGCACGATGATCACCTTGCGGGGCGCCTTACCTTCCAGCGCTTTCTGCACGAAGTCGAGAGCCAGAACCGCTTTTTCGACCGCACCTTGGTCCGCGTCGCGGGCAATTGTCAAATCGCCGCGCTTCTTGCCGTTGACCTGAACCGGCAGCACGATCTCGTTGTCGACCACCAGCGCCGGGTCGTAGACCGGCCATGGCCGTTCGGCGACCAGATCGGTGCCGCCGAGCGTGTGCCAGCACTCTTCGGCCAGATGCGGCATGACCGGCGCGACCACATGCACAAGGATCTCCACCGCCTCGCGGCAGGCGCCTTTCAGCGCCGCATCGGCCTTGCCCTCGGCAACGTCGTTGAGCGGCGCGGTCAAGGCATTGGCAAGTTCGTAGATGCGGGCGATGGCCCGGTTGAAGCCGAGCTTCTCGATATCCTCGCCGATCGCTTTCAGGATCTTGTGTGCGGCCTTGGAAACGGCACCGGCCTCGCCATCCTGCGCCGCCTGTGGCTTGACGCCATCGAGCGTCTCGGCGGCGATCGACACCAGGCGCCAGACACGCTGGATGAAACGGTGCGCGCCGGCGGCGCCATCGTCCGTCCACTCGACGTCGCGCTCGGGCGGCGAATCCGACAGCATGAACCAGCGTGCGGTGTCGGCGCCGTAGCCGTCGGTGATGTCTTCCGGGCTTACCGTATTCTTCTTCGACTTCGACATCTTTTCGAGTGAGCCGATCGCCGCCTCTTCGCCGGTGGCGATCTCGATGGCGCGGCGCTTGCCGCCGACATCCTCGATCCTGACCTCAGCCGGCGACAGCCAGCGGCCATTGTTCGACGCACCGCCGACGCGGTAGGTCTCATGCACCACCATGCCTTGCGTGAACAGGCCCTTGAATGGCTCGGCCAGGTCGAGATGCCCGGTCGCACGCATGGCGCGGGTGAAGAAGCGCGAATAGAGCAGATGGAGGATCGCGTGCTCGATGCCGCCAATATACTGGTCGACGGCCAGCCAGTCATCGGCAGCCTTGGGCTCCGTCGGCTCATTGGCCCAGGGCGCGGTGAAGCGCGCGAAATACCAGGACGAATCGACGAACGTGTCCATCGTGTCGGTCTCGCGGCGCGCATCCTTGCCGCATTGCGGGCACTTCACATGCCGCCAGGTCGGGTGGCGGTCGAGCGGATTGCCGGGACGGTCGAACTCGATGTCGTCGGGCAGCTTGACCGGCAGGTCGGCCTTCGGCACCGGCACGACGCCGCAATCCTCGCAATGGATCATCGGGATCGGGCAGCCCCAGTAGCGCTGACGCGAAATGCCCCAGTCGCGCAAGCGGAAGTTCACCTTGCGCTCCGCCATTGGCCGCCCGCCTATGGTCTTCTGCTCCAGGAGCTTTGCCACCTCGTCGAACGCCTGCTCCGGCTTCAGGCCGTCGAGGAAACGCGAATTGATCATCACGCCGTCATCGACATAGGCCTCTTCCGTGACATGGAAGGTCTTGGCGTCGGCATCTTCCGGCATCACCACCGGGATCACCGGCAGGCCGTATCTGTTGGCGAAATCGAGGTCGCGCTGGTCGCCCGACGGGCAGCCGAATATGGCGCCGGTGCCGTATTCCATCAAAACGAAATTCGCGACGTAGACCGGCAGGGTCCACGAGTCGTCGAACGGATGCACGACGCGGATGCCGGTGTCGAAACCTTTCTTCTCGGCCGTCTCCAGTGCGGCCACCGACGTGCCCATATGCCTGATTTCGTCGATGAACTTGGCCAGATCGAGATTGGTCTCGGCGGCCTTCCTGGCCAGCGGATGGTCGGCGGCAACCGCCATGAACGACGCGCCGAAAATGGTGTCGGGCCTGGTCGTGTAGACCTCCAGTTCCTTCGCATCGCCAACCGGAGCGGCCAGCGGCCAGCGGATCAGCAGCCCTTCCGAGCGGCCGATCCAGTTCTGCTGCATCAGCTTGACCTTTTCCGGCCACTCGCCGAGACCATTCAGCGAGTCCAGCAGGTCCTGCGCGTAGTCGGTGATCTTGAAGAACCACTGCGTCAGCTCGCGCTGTTCGACCAGCGCGCCCGAGCGCCAGCCACGGCCGTCGATGACCTGCTCGTTGGCGAGCACCGTCATGTCCTCCGGGTCCCAGTTGACCTTGGAGGATTTGCGCGTCACCAGCCCCTTTTCGACGAAATCGAGGAACAGCATCTGCTGGCGGTGGTAATAGTCGACGTCGCAGGTGGCGAACTCACGCGCCCAGTCCAGCGACAGGCCCATCATCTTGAGCTGCTCGCGCATGGCGGCGATGTTGGCGTAGGTCCATTCCTTGGGATGGACCTTGTTCTGCATCGCCGCGTTTTCAGCCGGCATGCCGAAAGCGTCCCAGCCCATCGGGTGCAGCACGTTGAAGCCCTTGGCCCGCTTGTAGCGCGCCACCACATCACCCATCGTGTAGTTGCGGGTGTGGCCGATGTGGATCTTCCCCGAGGGATAGGGGAACATCTCCAGCACGTAGTATTTCGGCTTTGGATCGTTGTTATGCGCTTCGAACAGCTTCTTTTCGGCCCAGGCCTTCTGCCATTTGGGCTCTGACGCGCGCGGATTGTATCGTTCGGTTGCCATCGGATGATTTTCACTTAAAAGCAGGCGCAGACCGCCGGACAAGGCCCGGTGGCCAAGGTAAATGTCGTCGCGGTGTTCACCATGGATTGCCGGACCCGTCAACTGCGGCGAGCCGGCCAAGACGATTAAAGACAGGCAGGATATGGACATGGCCAGCGCCGTCGAACAGTTTTTCGCCGTCAAGACGAGGATCGCTGCCGCCGAGCGCGAGGCCGGCCGCGACGCCGGTTCGGTGACGCTGGTTGCGGTGTCGAAGACTTTTGAGGCCGACGTCATCCGCCCGGTCATCGAGGCTGGCCAGCGCGTCTTCGGCGAAAACCGCGTCCAAGAAGCGCAAGGCAAATGGCCGGCCTTGAAAGCCGAATTCCCCGACATCGAGCTTCATCTCATCGGCCCGCTGC
Organism: Mesorhizobium sp. L103C131B0; assembly: GCF_000502275.1. Taxonomy (NCBI): domain Bacteria; kingdom Pseudomonadati; phylum Pseudomonadota; class Alphaproteobacteria; order Hyphomicrobiales; family Phyllobacteriaceae; genus Mesorhizobium; species Mesorhizobium sp. L103C131B0. Next base: position 186,693 of record NZ_AYXC01000016.1, read on the forward strand.
AGTCGAACAAGGCGAAGGAAGCCGTTGCGCTCGCCGACGTCATCGAGACGGTCGACCGCGAGAAGATCGCCGCCGAGCTCGCCAAGGAGATCGTGCGCCAGGGCCGCGCACCAAAGCTTTATGTCCAGGTCAATACCGGTTCGGAGCCGCAAAAGGCCGGCATCGAGCCGCGCGACGCCGTCGCCTTCGTCGCCCGCTGCCGCGATGTCCATGGCCTCGCCATCGAAGGCCTGATGTGCATCCCGCCGGCCGACGAAAACCCCGGCCCGCATTTCGCCTTGCTGGAAAAGCTCGGCAAAGAGGCCGGGGTCGCAAAACTGTCGATGGGCATGTCCGGCGACTTCGAGACCGCCATAGCCTTCGGCGCCACCAGCGTCCGCGTCGGCTCGGCGATTTTTGGCGGCCGATAACCTCGGTGATCTCGCGGCCCTAACAGTAGCATTTGTTGCTGCATCGCTGCAGCAATGCTATATCTAGCCAAGCTAGCTAGGTATACTTCCATGAACTGGCATCTGCAGGACGCAAAAAACAATCTCTCGAAGCTGGTTCAGCAGGCTCGTGAAAAGGGCCCGCAGACCATCACCTTGCGTGGAAAGCCCGCTGCTGTCGTGTTGGCCGCTGAAGAATACGAAAGGCTCGTCGGCTCTAAGCCCTCACTTGCGGAATACCTTCTTTCCGGTCCCGAGTGGGACGACGACTTCGTCGAAGAGGTCAATCGCCGCTCCAAGGGGCCCGGCAGAGACGTGGACCTCTGATGTTTCTTCTGGACACGAACGTCGTGTCGGGTGCGCGAAAGCGAGAGGGGCCAGTGGCGGATTGGATAATCAAGCAAGAGCGCCAGTCTCTGTTTCTAAGCGTCATCACGCTCGGTGAAATCGCACGCGGAATCGAAATGAAGCGGCGAAACGACCCCGACACTGCAAACCATTTAGCAGCGTGGTTCCACGGTCTGCGCCACAGCTACGAAAACCGAATTCTCGGCATAGACGAGAGCATCGCTGCCCAATGGGGTCGCATCTCCGCGATCCGCACGCGCGGCGACGCAGATGGGCTTATAGCCGCGACGGCGCTCTTCCACGACCTCATACTGGTCACACGCAACGTCGCCGATTTCGACGATACTCGCGTCACAATGTTCAACCCTTGGGAAGCCTGACCCGCCTGTGTTGATTCGGTGTTGGGGTCGGCCGCAGGTTGAGCCAGAGCCGGCCCATCATTGCGCCACGACTGGAAACGAAACGCGCCGTTCCTATTTGCTTGGCGTCATCACCAATCTGCTGGAGCCACCATGCGCTACAATCAACTCGGAAATACGGGGATGTTTGTCTCCGAACTCTGCCTCGGCACCATGACCTTCGGCGCCGCCGGCGAGAATGCCCAATGGGGCCTGATCGCCAGCCTCGACCAGAAGGGCGTCAACGACATCGTCAGCCGTTCCATCTCCGCCGGCGTCAATTTCTTCGACACGGCCGACGTTTATTCCTTCGGCCAGTCCGAACGCCTGCTCGGCCAGTCGCTCAGGGATCTCGGCGTGAAGCGCTCGGACGTCGTCATCGCCACCAAGGTGCATGGCGCCATGGGCCAGGGCCCGAACGAGCGCGGCTCTTCGCGCGGCCACATCATGGATTCGGTCGAAGGCAGCCTGGAGCGGCTGCAGCTCGACCATATTGATCTCTACCAGTTGCACGGCACCGACACGGTGACGCCGATCGACGAGACGCTGCGGGCGCTCGACGACCTCGTCGCCAGCGGCAAGGTCCGCTATGTCGGCGTCTCCAACTGGCAGGCTTGGCGTATCGCCAAGGCTCTGGGCATTACCGAGCGCAAGGGCTTTTCCCGCTTCGAGACCATCCAGTCCTACTATTCGATCGCCGGTCGCGACCTCGAACGCGAGATCGTGCCGCTCATCAACGAGGAAAAGCTCGGCCTGATGGTGTGGTCGCCGATGGCCGGCGGCCTGCTGTCGGGCAAATACGGTCCCGGCGCGCCCGGCAATGGCGAAGGCCGCCGCGCTGGCTTCAACTTCCCGCCGGTCGATGAGGACCGCGCCTGGGCGGCTGTCACCGTCATGCGCGACATCGCCCAGAAGCACGGCGTCAGCGTCGCCACGGTGGCGCTCGGCTATGTCCTGGCCAAACCTTTCGTCATGAGCGTCATCATCGGCGCCAGCCGCATGGAGCAGTTGGAGCAGAACCTTGCCGCCACTGAGCTGAAGCTCGACGCCGACGATCTGGCCAAACTGGACGAGGTCAGCGCGCTGCCGGCCGAATATCCCGGCTGGATGCTGGAGCGTCAGGGCGCCGGTCGCCGCCCGGCGCCGTTCACCCCGAAGAAATAGTCATCGCTGTCGCCTGATGCTTGGGGGGTCATCTGGCTCCCCAACGTCTTTTCAGCTCATCCGCACGCTCTCGACCAGAAAGTCGAGAAACGCCCGCACCCGTGCGGGCAAATGCCGGCCCTGGCCGACATAGACGGCGTGGGTAGGCTCCTCGTCGCCCGGATTGAAATCCTCCAGCAGCGCCGTCAGCCGCCCCGCCGCGATGTCATCGGCCACATGCCAGTGTGCCAGCCGGGCGATGCCGGCGCCGCCGACCGCCATCAACCGCATCGACTCGCCATCGCCGACCAGCGTGTTTCCGGTGATCGGCACCATGACGGCGTTCCCGGTTGCATCGACAAACGACCAGCCATCGACATGCCGGACAAAGCCGAAAGCCATGCGATTGTGCCGGTCGAGATCTGCTGGAACCAGCGGCGTGCCATGCGTCTTGAGATAGGACGGTGCGGCAACGACTGTCATCCGGCTTTGCCCGAGCTTGCGCGCCACCAGCCGCGACTCGCCGAGCGGCCCGGCGCGGATGGCGACGTCGGCACGCTCAGCCATCAAATCGATGACGCTGTCGGTCAGCACCAGATCGACCGAAATCTCGGGATAGCGTTCGAGGAAATCAGGCAGCAGCGGGATCAGCCGATGCACCCCGAAGGGCACATAGGAGTTGACGCGCAGCCGTCCGCGCGGCGCGGCACCCACGGCCGCCTCGCGCTCGGCCGCCGCCATATCGGCCAGGATGCGCACCCCGCTGTCATAGAACGCCGTCCCTTCCGGCGTCAGCTGCAGCTTGCGCGTCGAGCGCGTGACCAGCCGCGCGCCGAGCCTTGCCTCCAGTCGCGCGATCAGCTTGCTCACCGCCGACGGTGTCATACGCAGCGAACGAGCCGCAGCCGAGAAACTGCCCGCCTCGACGACGCGGACGAACACTTCGATCTCGCCGGAACGGTTGATATCGGGTCTGGCCATTTGTGAATCTATTTCACAGGAAATATGCCCAAGGCAAGTCTGGTTCACAAGGCATGGCAACACGATCTCTGCGGTCGGGGCGCGGGTCTGGTCGCGTTCATCGAGTTCGAACTGGAAACCGCCATGCCTCTTGCTCTCTACGCCCTCGCTGCCGGCGCCTTCGGCATCGGTGTCACCGAATTCGTCATCATGGGGCTGCTGATCGATGTCAGCAAAGATCTCGGAGTCTCGATCTCGGCCGCCGGCCAGTTGATTTCGGGCTACGCGTTGGGCGTCGTCATCGGCGCGCCGCTTTTGACCATCGCCACCGGCAACTGGCCCCGCAACACCGTCCTTCTGGCCCTTATGGCGATCTTCACGCTCGGCAACCTCGCCTGTGCGATCGCCCCCGACTACTGGACGCTGATGGGCGCCCGCATCATCACCGCCTTTGCCCATGGCACTTTCTTTGGCGTCGGCTCGGTGGTCGCCACCGGCCTGGTCGCGCCCAACAAGAAAGCCTCGGCGATCGCGCTGATGTTCACCGGCCTGACTATCGCCAACATCCTCGGCGTGCCCTTCGGCACTTGGCTCGGCCAGACCTTCGGCTGGCGCGCCACCTTCTGGGCCGTAACCCTGGTCGGCTTGGCAGCCTTTGCCGTCATCCTGCTTCTGGTGCCGCGCAGCAAGGAAGCGCCCGAGAAGACCAATCTGCGCGCCGACCTCGCAGTGCTGCGCCGCACGCCGGTGCTGCTCGGCCTCGCCACCACCGTGCTCGGCTATGCCGGCGTCTTCGCCGTCTTCACCTACATCGCCCCGCTGCTCACCGAGNCTCGTCTTCGGTGGCGGTCTTATCGCCGGCAATCTGCTTGGCGGCAAGGTCGCCGACCGCTGGCTGGTGCCGGCGGTGCTCGGCAGCCTCGTGGTGCTGGCGTTGGTGCTGGCCACAATGACCTTCGCCGTCCACAGCCAAATCCTGGCCGTCATCTATGTCGGCCTGCTTGGTGCCGCCGCCTTCGCCACCGTGGCGCCGCTGCAGATGTGGGTGCTGGAAAAGGCGCAAGGCGCGGGCCAGAGCCTCGCCTCGTCCTTCAACATCGCCGCCTTCAACCTCGGCAATGCCGCCGGCGCTTGGCTTGGCGGCGCGGTGATTGCCCATGACCTCGGCCTCGGCTCACTAACCTGGATCGCCGCTTTGCTGCCGGTCGCGGCTCTTGGCGTCGCTGCCCTGGCGCTGCGCCTCGATCGCGCCCCCACAATCGGGGTGCCGGTCTGCGCCCAGTCATGAGCATCACGCGCAATCCTTCTTCGACATCATCAAGGAGCATAAAATGGATTATCGACGTCTCGGCGCATCGGGCCTGAAAGTGCCCGCACTCTCTTTCGGCGCCGGCACTTTCGGCGGCTCCGGGCCGCTGTTCGGGGCCTGGGGCAACAGCGATGCCAAGGAAGCGCGGCGGCTGATCGACATCTGCCTCGAGGCCGGCGTCAATCTGTTCGACACCGCCGATGTCTATTCGAACGGCGCCTCCGAGGAAGTGCTTGGCGAAGCCATCAAAGGCCGCCGCGACGCGGTGCTGATCTCGACCAAGACTTCGCTGCCGATGGGCGACAGACCGGCCGACTACGGCTCGTCGCGCTCGCGGCTGATCAAAGCCGTCGACGCCGCCCTGAAGCGCATGGGCACCGATTACATCGACCTGTTGCAGCTGCACGCCTTCGATGCCGGCACGCCGATCGAGGAGGTGTTGTCGACGCTGGACGACCTCGTGCGCGCCGGCAAGCTGCGCTATGTCGGCGTCTCCAACTTCTCCGGCTGGCAGGTGATGAAATCGCTGGCGGAAGCTGACAAGCATGCTTATCCGCGCTACGCCGCGCATCAGGTCTACTACTCGCTGGTCGGTCGCGACTATGAATGGGAGCTGATGCCGCTCGGTATCGACCAGGGCATCGGCGCGCTGGTGTGGAGCCCGCTCGGCTGGGGCCGCCTGACCGGCAAGATCCGCCGCGGCCAGCCCCTGCCGGAAAAGAGCCGGCTGCACGACACCGCCGATTTCGGCCCGCCGGTCGCGGACCAACATCTCTACCGGGTCATGGATGCGCTTGATGCGATGGCTGAAGAGACCGGCAAGACCGTGCCGCAGATCGCCATCAACTGGCTGTTGCGGCGCCCGACCGTGTCCTCGGTCATCATCGGCGCCCGCAACGAGGAACAGCTGCGCCAGAACCTCGGCGCCGTCGGCTGGGCATTGACGCCGGAGCAGGTCAAAAAGCTCGACGCCGCAAGCGAAGTGACCGCGCCCTACCCGTACTTCCCTTATCGCCGCCAGGAAGGTTTCGCCCGACTGAACCCGCCTGCGGTGTGATCGCACGACGTTGAAGCTGCCAATCTCCCCCCTTGCGGGGGAGATCAGCTATACTGCCGCTCAGTGCAGCACGAACTCCCCATCCACCTTCCGCCATTCGTTCGGCGCGATCAGCTTCTGGTGCGTGTAGCTGATCGAATGCAGCGGCCCGTCGAGCCTGGCCTTCCAGAACTCGATGAACTTGATCAGCACCGGAAACTTCGGCGCCAGATCGTAATCCTGCCAGATGAAGCTCTGCAGCAGATGCGGGTGGTCGGGAAAATGGTACAGAATCTTGGCCGTGGTCAGGCCATACCCCTTGAGCATCAGGTCCATTTCGGAATGATCGCGCATGACAGCCCCTTGGCCTAGTTGATTCTCCATTCCTCCCAACACCGAATTGTGCGCGCCGTTCCTTAACTGTCTATGATTTTCCTGATCCCAGTCGGGTTTTATGCACGAAAACATGCAGTTAGCAGCGACCGCTGCCGAGTGCTGATACAACCGAGACGGGAGCTGCGGCATCCCGCCACGCGAATCCAACGTCTAATGTTGCCGTCAGCGCGGAACTGTTAATAATGCCGCCGAATTCGCGGCTGCGTCGCCGTGATCCTGGCTGTGGTCAAGCCGGCGGGGTGGTTTGGGAGGAAAGTGAAGACATGTCCGAGGTGAAGATCCACCGCGTCCAGCCGGCGTGGAAGAAGAATGCGCTGATCGACAATGACACCTACCTCAAATGGTATGCTGACAGCGTGAAGAATCCGGACAAGTTCTGGGGCAAGCACGGCAAGCGCATCGACTGGTTCAAGCCGTTCAGCAAGGTCAAGAACACCTCCTTCGAGGGCAAGGTCTCGATCAAATGGTTCGAGGACGGCGAAACCAACGTCTCCTACAACTGCATCGACCGCCATTTGAAGAAGCGCGGCAACCAGACAGCCATCATCTGGGAAGGCGACAATCCCTACGACGACAAGAAGATCACCTATAACGAGCTCTACGAGCATGTCTGCCGGCTCGCCAATGTGATGAAGAAGCACGGCGTCAGGAAGGGCGACCGCGTCACCATCTACATGCCGATGATCCCGGAAGCCGCCTACGCGATGCTGGCTTGCACCCGCATCGGCGCCATTCACTCGATCGTCTTCGGCGGCTTTTCACCGGACGCCTTGGCCGGCCGCATCGATGACTGCAAGTCGACCTTCGTCATCACGGCCGACGAGGGCTTGCGCGGCGGCAAGCCGATCCCGCTGAAGGAAAACACCGACAGAGCGATCGAAATCGCCGCCAAGGCCGGCACCAAGGTCGAAAAAGTGGTCGTCGTTCGCCGCACCGGCGGCAAGACCGGCTGGGTCCAGGGACGCGACATCTGGTACCATGACGAGATCGCCACGGTGAAAGGCGACTGCAAGCCGGAGAAGATGAAGGCCGAGGATCCGCTGTTCATCCTCTATACCTCAGGTTCGACCGGCAAGCCGAAGGGCGTGCTGCACACCACCGCCGGCTATCTCGTCTATGTCTCGATGACCCACCAATATGTCTTCGACTACCATGATGGCGATATCTACTGGTGCACCGCCGATGTCGGTTGGGTCACCGGCCACAGCTATATCGTCTATGGCCCGCTCGCCAACGGCGCCACCACGCTGATGTTCGAGGGCGTGCCGAACTACCCCTCGCAGTCGCGCTTCTGGGAAGTCATCGACAAGCACAAGGTCAACATCTTCTACACCGCGCCGACGGCACTGCGCGCGCTGATGGGCGCCGGCGACGAACCGGTGAAGAAGACCTCGCGCAAGTCGCTGCGCGTGCTGGGCTCGGTCGGCGAACCGATCAATCCGGAAGCTTGGGAGTGGTATTTCAACATCGTCGGCAACGGCAAGGTGCCGATCGTCGACACATGGTGGCAGACCGAGACCGGCGGCATTCTGATCACGCCGCTGCCCGGCGCCACTGACCTCAAGGCCGGTTCGGCGACGCGGCCCTTCTTCGGCATCAAACCGCAACTGGTCGACGGCGAAGGCAAGGTGCTGGAAGGGGCGGCCGACGGCAATCTCTGCATCGCCGATTCCTGGCCCGGCCAGATGCGCACGGTCTATGGCGATCACGACCGCTTCGTGCAGACCTATTTCTCCACCTACAAGGGCAAATACTTCACCGGAGACGGCTGTCGCCGCGACGCCGATGGCTATTACTGGATCACCGGCCGCGTCGACGACGTCATCAACGTTTCCGGCCACCGCATGGGAACGGCCGAGGTCGAATCGGCGCTCGTCAGCCATGAGAAGGTTTCGGAAGCAGCTGTCGTCGGCTATCCCCACGACATCAAGGGCCAGGGCATCTACAGCTACGTTACCTTGATGAAAGGCGTGGAGCCGAGCGAGGAACTGCGCAAGGAGCTTGTCGCCCATGTCCGCAAGGAGATCGGCGCCATCGCCTCGCCCGACAAGCTGCAGTTCGCGCCCGGACTGCCGAAAACCCGCTCCGGCAAGATCATGCGCCGTATCCTGCGCAAGATCGCCGAGGACGATTTTTCCGCACTCGGCGATACCTCGACACTGGCTGATCCGGCCGTGGTCGATGATCTGATCGCCAACCGCCAGAACAAGAAGGGCTGAAGGGATTTGATGGCTGCACTGGGCGCAGTCACGGAGCTCTGGCGTTACCCCGCAAGTTCGCTTGCCGGCGAACGCCAGGACGCCATTTCGGTCGGCCTTGAAACCATCGACGGCGACCGGCTGTTCGGCCTTGTCGATGTCTCGGATAATGAGATCGCGCGGCCGGACCGCGACGCCAAGTGGCACAAGGTGCCGCGCATCCGCACCCGGCTGAGCAAGGACCGCAAGCTGGAGATCGCCGTTCCCGACGGCGACTGGCTGATAGCGCCGGGCGCTGAATGCGACAGCGCCGTCTCGGCCTATCTCGGCTTCGCCGCCTCGATCCGGCCGTTCAGCCAGGACAACGCCCCCGGCTACACCGGCCCGCTCACCGCGGCGCGCTACCGCAAAGCGCCGATCCATCTCTTGACCACCGCATCGCTGGCGCGGCTAAAGGCGCTGCACCCCGAAGGCATTCCCGATCCGCGCCGCTTCCGCCCCAACATTGTCGTCGACATGGCGGCGGTCGAGAGCTCGTTTCCCGAGACCGAATGGATTGGCCGCAAGCTTGCCATCGGCGACCTGCTGGTGACCGTCTCGGAGCCGTGCCGCCGCTGCGGCTTCACCATCATCAGCCAGGACGGCTTCGACCACGATCCCGGCATCCTGCGCAATCTGGTCCGCCACAACGCCCATAATCTCGGCGTCTATTGCACTGTGGACAGGCCTGCCCGCGTCGAGATCGGCGCGCCGATGCGGTTCGTGTAGGCCTCTACCGCGAGGCAGCGAATCGCAGACCTTGGAAAGCGTGGGGTTCGGCCCCGAATCCTATCTCTACCGATACAGATCCGCCCGTGTCGGCGGCAGCCCGCTCGGGCCGCGTGCGCGTTTGGTGACGACGGTCTGAAAAATCTGCGCCGAGGCGCGCTCGAAGGTGATCGAGCAGCCGGTGAGATAAAGCAGCCACAGCCGTGCCTTGGCATCGCCGACTTCGGCGACCGCCTCGTCGAAGCGAGCCTGCAGCCGCTCGGCCCACAGCCGGCAGGTGCGCGCATAGTGCTCGCGCAGATTCTCGACGTCGTAGACCAGGAAGCCATGCGCCTCCAGATTGCCCAGCGTCATGCCGATCGTGTCGAGTTCGCCGCCTGGGAAAATGTATTTGAGCAGCGCCTTGAACTCCGGCCCCTTGCGCAAGGTTTTCTTCAAGTCGCCCTTGCTGCGCCTGGTGATGGCGTGGTGCAGATAGATGCCGCCGGGCTTCAGCAAGCGATGGATGGTCTTGAAATAGCTGGCGTGGTTGGCGAGGCCGAGATGCTCGAACATGCCGATCGACGATATCTTGTCGAAGGAGCCTTTGAGTTCCGCATAGGATTTGATCTCGATGGTGATGCGGTCCTGCAGCCCTTCGGCGCGGATGCGCTCGCGGGCGAGATCGGTCTGCGCCTGCGACAGCGACACGCCATGGCCGACGACGCCGTAATTTTTGGCCGCATGGATCAGCATGGCGCCCCAGCCGCAGCCGATGTCGAGCAGCTTTTCGCCCGATTTCAGCCTGAGCTTGCGGCAGATATGGTCGAGCTTGTCGGCCTGCGCCTGGTCGATGCCATTGGCGAAATCCGTAAAGTAGCCGCAGCTGTAGACCATGCGCTCGTCGAGGAAGAGCCGGTAAAAGGCATTCGAAATGTCGTAGTGATGCTGGATCGCCTCCTGGCTCGACCCGCTGACATAGGGGTTGCGACCCGACAGATCGGTGCGTGCACTCATCTGCTTGCGTGACAGGAGCACCGCCGGCAGGTCGCGCAGGATCGCCAGCTTCGGCAGCGACTTGAGCTTGGTCCTGAGCTTGCCTTGCGACGGCAGTGCATAAAAATCGAAAATCGTCCCGTCTTCGATGTCTATCGTCTTGGAAATCCACATCTCGATCAGCGTCGACAACGATGGCCGCTTCACCACCTGCCAGACGATGTCCTGGTCGTTGATGGTGAGCACGGGCCCGGTGGCGGGACCGATCCGCTCGCCGGTCCACAGCTTGACCGCAAAACCCGGCTTCAGCGTTTCGATCACCGTTCGCACGATGCGCGCGGCCTTCTCGGCTGCCTCCATGGCCATCCTCCCGAGTCCTGACAATCCACCTTGCATGGATTTTGCCCGCCCTGGCGGCTCTTCGCAACCCGGCGCAAAAGGCGGCTCGCCAGCTATTTCAAATCGGCATCTTGTTTTTTGCTGCAACGCACCCCATCATCTATACGTGTTCAACAAATCGAAAGGAGGTGATCCGATGTCGAGTGATTTCGTTTTCCAGAACGTGGCCTCAGCGGATTGCACTTTCGGGAAGCAGTCTTCCCGTTAAGGCGCGATAAGCGCGGCGGGTGACCTCGGTCGCCGCCATTGGCCGCGCCACGGACGGAAACACGGAAGGCCGCCGGCTTCGTCAAGGAGCGGCGGCCTTTTCCATTTCCGGATTGTGTGTCGAAGCGGATCAGAATCCGGTCACGCCAGCATCCGCGCGCTCACCGTCTTGTCGACGCCGTGATAGGGCGGGTTGAACAGATTGCCTTCCTGCTCGTAGGTCCAGACCTTGAACAGCGAAAGTTGGTGCGGGCCGAAGCTGTGCAGCAGCGGGACATCCGTGGCATCACGACCGCGCGCGATGACGACGCGGCCTATCCTCGGACGATTATGACGCGGGTCGAACGTGTACCATTTGCCGTCGAGGAACACTTCCATCCAGGCCGAAAAATCCATCGGCGCCGGGTCGGCCGGTACGCCGATGTCGCCGAGATAACCGTTCACATAGCGGGCCGGGATGTTCATGCAGCGGCAGAGCGTGATCGCCAGATGGGCGAAGTCGCGGCATACACCAACCTGCTCCTCATGCGCTTGGGCTGCGGTGCGCGTCGACCGCGCATAGCCATAGCCGAAGGACAGCCGGTTGTGGACATAGTCGACGATCGCCTGCACCCGCGCCCAGCCGGAGGGAACATGGCCGAAAAGCTGCCAGGCCAGACTGCTCAGATGATCGGTCTCGCAATAGCGGCTGCCGAGGAGGTAGCCGAGCACATCGTCCGGCAGTTCCGCCACCGGCACTTCCCTGGCCAGCGTGTTGACCTCGTCAGGCTCCCCGCTGTCCTCGACGACTGCGTCATAGAGAATGCGGAAACTGCCGGCGGGTGCGGTGAAGCGGCGGCAGGTATTGCCGAACAGATCGTGATAGACCTTGCTCGGCACTGAAGGCGACGTCAGCACGCGCGTCTGCCGTTTGATGTCGGCCTGACGATCCCTGTGGATATCAAGCAGCGAGATGACCGGCGTGGCGCCGACGCATTCAATGGCGATTTCGTAGCCGAGCCGGATCAGCACAATGATTGCCCCTTCGATCCCGTGGAAAACAGTATGCTCAAAACGCCAGAGGCGGGACCATGGTTCCCTGGAACTATCGAAAAGGCTCTCCCGCGGCTTCCCAGGCAGGCGTGGCGACGTTACGGTCGCACGACATGTTTCGACCCTCCCGAAACGATCCCTAACCCCGTGGAAAATCTGATGTTTGCAGGCAGAAAATTCGCCGCGTTCCTGTTCGATATGGATGGCACGGTGCTCAATTCGATCGCCTCGGCCGAGCGCGTCTGGGCGGCGTGGGCGCTTAAGCACGGTCTCGACGTCGAAGCCTTCCTGCCGACGATCCATGGCGTGCGGGCGGTCGAGACCATCACCAGGCTGGCGCTTCCCGGCCTCGACCCTGTTCATGAGGCGTTTGTGCTGTTGCAGGCCGAGTCGGACGATGTCGAAGGCGTGCTGCCGATCGCCGGCGCCGTGCCGTTCCTCAACGCTTTGCCGCCAGAGCGCTGGGCGATCGTCACCTCGGCGCCGCGCCCGTTGGCGCTGCTGCGCATGCGGGCCGCCGGCATCCCGGTTCCCGCCTTGGTGGTCGCGGCCGAGGATGTGTCGCACGGCAAGCCGGCGCCCGACTGTTTCCTGCTGGCGGCAAAACGGCTCGGCGTCGATATCGGCGACTGTCTGGTCTTCGAGGACGCACCGGCCGGTATCGCGGCGGCGGAAGCAGCGGGCGCGTCGGTGATGGTGATCAGCGCCACTCACCAGCATCCTATGACGACTCAGCACAACTCGATTAGCGGCTACGAAACCGTCTCCATCGCCATCGATGACAGCGGCTGGATGACGCTGGGAGCACAGCGCAGCGCGGCCTGAGGAACTGGAGGACTGGAGGAACTGGAGGACTGGAGGACTGGAGGACTGGAGGACTGGAGGACTGGAGGACTGGAGGACTGGAGGACTGGAGGACTGCAATGCGCCTTTTTCTTCAACTCTTCAGTTCACCAGTTCCCCAGTTCTTCCGTTCCTGAACCCCTAGAAATCGCTAGCCAGTCCCTTCACTTCCCAGTCGCCGTAGCGGCCGGGTTCCTTGCCGCCGCGGCCGCCGATTTCCTTCGGCAGCGCAGCTTCCTTCTGGCGATACGCTTCACGGCGCGCCTCGGCTTCAGCCAGCGCCCGGCTGGCCGCCGGCGTCAGGTCCGTCTCCCGGTCGGCATCGGCTTTGCTGGGTTGGTCGGTCATGCGATATTCCGGGCGGATTGAAACGAAGGGCGGCGTTTCCCATCATATAGCCATGAGTTCACCCCGATCGACCTTTTTTTGCCACGGCCGCACAGGGAGCAGACAATGAGCACGCTACGCACCACCATGCTCCTGGCCGCGATGACGGCGCTGTTCATGGGCGTCGGCTTTCTGATCGGCGGCACCGGCGGCATGATGATCGCCTTCCTGGTCGCCGCGGGCACCAATCTGTTCAGCTACTGGAATGCCGACAAGATGGTGCTGTCGATGAACCACGCCGTCGAGGTCAACGCGAAGAACGCGCCCGAATTCCACGCCATCGTCGAGGCGCTGGCCAAGCAGGCCGGCCTGCCGATGCCCAAGACCTATCTGATCGACAATCCGCAGCCGAACGCCTTCGCCACCGGCCGCAATCCCGAGAACGCCGCGGTCGCGGCCTCGACCGGGCTGCTGGAGCGCCTTTCGCATGAGGAGGTGGCGGCAGTCATGGCGCATGAGCTGGCCCACATCCAGCATCGAGACACGCTGACCATGACCATTGTCGCGACACTCGCCGGCGCCATCTCGATGCTCGGCAATTTCGCCTTCTTCTTCGGCGGTAGCCGCGACAACAACAACCCGTTCGGCTTTGTCGGCGTGCTGGTGGCGATGCTGGTCGCGCCCTTCGCCGCCATGATCGTGCAGATGGCGGTCAGCCGCACCCGCGAATACGAAGCCGACCGGCGCGGCGCCGAAATCGTTGGAAATCCGCTTTGGCTGGCATCAGCGCTTGACAAGATCGCCCGCGGCGCCGAACGCATCCGCAACCCGGATGCCGAACGCAATCCCGCGACCGCGCATCTCTTCATCATCAATCCCCTTCACGGCGAGCGCATGGACAGCCTGTTTTCGACCCACCCGAATACCGACAACCGCATCGCCGCGCTGCAGGCGATGGCGCGCGACATGGCAGGCCGCCAGCCGGCGCCGCGCCAAGCGCCGACGCCCGGGCAAACAGAAGAATTCCCGGCCGATGCCGTGCAAGGCCCGTGGGGCAAGGCAGCACGCCCCACTCCGCCGACCAGACCGGCCAAGCCGAAAGCCAATCCGTGGGGCCGCAATCCGACCGGACCCAAAGGTCCGTGGTCGTGAGCGGCGCCAGATCCCGGCCCGCACATTCAGGCGATCGCGAAAACAGCTCGGACGAATTCGTCGCCGGCCTCGCCGCGCGCAAGGCAGCGGCGCGGCTGCTGGCCGCCGTTATCGACGCCAAGACGCCGCTCGACGGGCTGACGGACCACGAGAACGGCCATCCGCAATACAAGGTGCTCGACCTGCGCGACCGCGGCCTGGTGCGCGCCATACTGGTGACCGCGCTGCGCTACCGCATGACCATTGCCGGGCTCCTCGCCCGCCGCCTTGAAAAGCCGCTGCCGCCCAACGCCACAGCTTTGTCGCACATCCTGCATGTTGCGGCGGCGCAGATCCTGTTCCTCGACATCCCCGACAGCGCCGCCGTCGATTTGGCTGTGACCCACGCCAAGTCGGACCCACGCACGCAGCGCTTTTCCGGCCTCGTTAATGGCGTGCTGCGCACTTTGGTGCGCGCCAAGGAGACCGAACTGCCGGCAGCTCTTGCCGCCACCGACGAGGCGCCAAAATGGTTCTCCGACCGGCTGAAGGCCGCCTATGGCGCCGAGATGACCAGACAGATCCTGGCGGCGCATCGCGTTGAGGCGCCGGTCGATTTCACGGTCAAGGCCGATCCCGAATTGTGGGCCGAAAAGTTCGGCGGCATCGTGCTGCCGACCGGCACGGTGCGAGTGGAAAAGCTCAGCGCCTCCGTCACCGAACTGCCGGGCTTCAGCGAAGGCGCATGGTGGGTCCAGGACGCCGCCGCCAGTTTTCCGGCGCGGCTGTTCGGCGATGTCAAAGGATTACGCGTCGCCGACCTCTGCGCCGCCCCCGGCGGCAAGACCGCTCAGCTTATCCTTGCCGGCGCCAAAGTCACCGCCTTGGACACCTCGAAGAACCGGCTGGCGCGGCTGACGCAGAACCTCGAACGGCTTGGGCTGTCCGCCGAGATCGTGCAGGCCGATCTGCTGAAATACCAGCCGGCGGAGCTTTTCGACGCCGTCCTGCTCGACGCGCCCTGCTCTTCCACCGGCACGGTTCGGCGCCACCCGGACGTGCAATGGACCAAGACGTTAGCCGACGTCGAAAAGCTAGCCGATCTGCAAGCAAAGCTGCTCGCCCGCGCCGTCACTTTGGTCAAACCGGGCGGCCGGATTGTTTTTTCCAACTGTTCGCTGGACCCGATCGAAGGCGAGGATCTGTATCGCGCCTTTCTGGCCGGCAACAAGACCGTCGCCGACGATCCGCTGCAGCCCGGCGAAATCGCTGGAATCGACGCCTTCCTGACCCCGCAAGGCACGCTGCGCACCACACCCGCCGATCTTGACCTTGGTTCGCCAGGGGTTTCCGGCCTTGACGGCTTCTTCGCCGCCCGCATGCGACGACTGGCCTGACTCCGACGCGACGACATGCCTAAAGCATGTCGTCCAAGGACCAGTGCTTCCCCCACCTTGCATCGATCTCATCATCGACATTCTGGTAGCGGATATCGGTGGAGAGCCGGATACGCCCCTCCGCGCTCTGGTTGGTCGTCGAGGCGTGGATCATGTAGGGCGAGTGGAGGACGACATCGCCGGCCTCGAAATCCGCGATCAGCCAGCGTGTATCGAACCGCTCCGCCATGTCGGGCAGGTCCTTCGACACCCAGCCGCCCTCGCTCATGTTCCTGTTGTAGGCGCTGATGCGCTCCTGCGGGCTCAGCCCGGCATTTTCCCTGGCGAACCGGGCCTCCATGTCGAGGCCGATGGGGTGCGATCCCTCGAGATAGACGAGGCCGCCCATGTCGACGGGAACGTCGCCGATCGGGATCCAGGCAGTGACGATGCGGCTGGTGCCGCCGCGCAGATAGACGAGGTCGTAATGCGCCGGCGTCGCCACAGTGGTGCCCGGTTGGGTGAAACGCATGATCTTGCGCTTGTGCAAATAGGACAGCCCGCCGACGAACGCATCCATCAGCCGGGCCATCCGGGGCTGTGCGCAGAACCCTTCATAGGCGGTGGAGCGAACCAGCGCCATCAACCGGCGATCGGCGAGCTGACGGTCGAACGTGCCGGCCGCCAGGCCAAGCGCGGGATCGGACCCGGGCTGCAGCAAGCCGGTGTCGGCCAGATACGAAAACACCCAGCCGCGAAAATCCATGACGTCGCGGCGCGGCAGGATACCTTTCAGCCAGACATAGCCTTGCTCGGCAAGGAGGCCGCGAATGGCATCGATGCCGACCCCGGCGTCGGTTGGCACGAGATGACCCAACCGGTTCGGCGCCATCGATAATGTCTTGCCGTTGGCGTTCAGATCGATTGACGCAACAGGAATCTGTCGTTGCGTGCCACCTGTTGAGCTTGACATTTCAGCCACCTGCGATTTTTTATCCTTAGCTGGAAATGTCATACTGTTCGCACACTCGCCCATGGACAGAACGAAGCCATGGACTTTTCGCTCATGAACGATCTCTCTTACGCACTCTACAGATCCGCACCGGCCGCGGCCGGCGGCCTGTCGGTTACAGGGATTGGTCGGCATCGCGTCACTCAGGCGATCCAAGCGCGCAAATTGCCGGAATTCGCCGTGGTGCTGATTGAGAACGGTCAAGGCTGGCTTGAAACCAGGACTGCCGGCATGCAGACGATCCAAGCGCCGGCCCTGTTCTGGCTGCTTCCCGGGAGAATGCATTCCTACGGGCCGGACGCATCGGGCTGGCTCGAACGCTGGGCGCTCTTCGACGGGGCCTTGATACGCGATTTCACCCGGCTGCGGCTGATCGCCGAGGACGCCCCTGTCGTCCCCTTGCGCGACCTCGGCAAAATGCAGCGGCTGTTCGACAGGCTGCACGGTGAGCTGTCGCTCGATACGATGCTGAGCCAGGCAGAAGCCGCCGCCACGATGCATCGCATCGTCGTGCGTGCTGCCCGCCAGGCAATGGATTGGAACAACCGTCAACGAAATCCCGGCTTCCAGCATGCCGACATGCAGCCCATCATCGACGAATTGCGCCGCTGCGCGTGCGACCCGGTGGATCTCGATGCCTTCGCCGCGAAATTCTCGATGTCGCCGGCAACCTTGCGGCGCAGATTTGCGCGGGCAGCCGGCATGTCGCCCAAGGCCTTCCAACTGCGCACGAGGCTCGACCGCGCCAAACAGATGCTGGCCGCCTCCGATTCGCCCATCGAGTCCATTGCGGCCGCCGTCGGCATCCACGACGCCTTCTATTTCTCCCGTCTGTTTCGCGACCGCGAAAACTGTTCGCCCAGCGAATTTCGGTCTCGCCACAACCGCAAGTGAGTGCCGGATTGCCGGGCTTAAGCCCGCGAAGCGCTTGACTTTTTTCGGGGTGGGTCGGTGGCCGGCAGCGTGAGGCGCTTCACGTCGGCGGAATTCGACTTCGCATAAGTTCTTGAATCATATAAGCTTGTGCTGGGGTACCGGAACATGATGCCGAAACCTGCGACGCGGTTTTCGGACGACAGCATGCTCTAGCTCCAGGCGACGAGGAGGGGTTTTGGCACTGGCTGCCGGCAGCACGACACGTCTGTGGACGCTTGTCGCTAAGGAGTTTTGGCGCAAGACGCGCCGGCGCCTTCGCGCAGGGCCAGTCTATCGCTGGCGCTATTCCGGGCGCACGCCCGAACGCGTCCTGATCGCACCGCCCGACCTCAGGCTCGCCGATCCGCAGATCGCGCTCGAGATTTATTATGGCCGCTATCCGCTGTCGGGACATCTGGTCGAGACCGGCGGCAAATCGCCATTCCAGATCGATGTCGCCAATCGCGGCTGGGTGAAGACGCTGCACGGCTTTCGCTGGCTGCGCCATATGCGCGCCGCCGGCACCGAGCTGGCCGCCGCCAATGCACGCGCGCTTGTCTCCGACTGGATCGCCATGCATGGCAACCAGATTTCCGGCATAGCCTGGGAGCCCGGCACCACCGCCAAGCGAGTCATTGCCTGGTTGCAACACTCCTCGGTTGTCCTACAAGGGGCCGAATTTCCGTTCTATCGCGCCTTCCTGAAATCGCTCGCCGTGCAGATCCGCTATCTCCGCTCGATGGCGCGCGAGATGCCGGACGGCAAGGACAGGCTGCGCGCTCGTATCGCGCTTGCCTTCGCCGCGCTGTCGCTGCCGGCGCCGGCCTCGGCACTGCGCGGCGCCACCCGCAACCTGGCGGAAGAACTCGACCGCCAGATCCTTCCCGATGGCGGCCATATTTCGCGCAACCCGATGGCGGTGCTCGAATTGCTCGCCGATCTCCTGCCGCTGCGTCAGACCTATGCCAACCAGGCCGAAACGCCACCGGCCGCCCTGATGGGCGCCATCGACCGCATGCTGCCGGCGCTGCGCTTCTTCCGCCATCAGGATGGCAGCCTCGCCCGCTTCAACGGCATGGGCGCCACCATCCACGACCGTATAGCCACCATCTTGCGCCACGACGACACCGCCGGCGCGCCGCTGCTGCACGCGCCGCATTCCGGCTATGAGCGCCTGTCGATGGGCGGCGTGACGGTGATTGCCGATACCGGCCCGTCGCCGGCCGTCGATGTGTCCAACGCCGCGCATGCCGGGTGCCTGGCCTTCGAACTCTCGTCCGGTCGCCAGCATTATATCGTCAATGCCGGCATCGACACCTATGGCGCTGCCGAGTTCCGGCCGCTGGCCCGTGCCACCGCGGCGCATTCGACCGCCACCATCAACGACACCTCGTCGGCGCGGTTTTCCCATTCGCTGCGCGTCAACGACCTGCTCGGCTCACCCTTGCTCGGCGGCCCGCAGCATGTGCCTTGCAAGCGCATCGACCAGAAGGGCACGCAAGGCTTCATCGCCCGCCATGACGGCTATATGCAGCGCTTTGGCTTCCTGCATGAGCGCGAGCTGAAACTGTCGAGCGAGGGCAATGTGCTCGCCGGCAGGGATCGCTTCCTCCGCCCGGGCGGTGCGGCGATCCGCAACAATGGCCGCGACTTCGTCGTGGTGCGCTTCCACATCCACCCTGATATCAACCTTTTGCAGGACGAGCATGACCGCCTGGTGCTGACCGCCGACCAGGCCGACACATGGGTGTTCACCTGCACCGAAGTGGTGCCGGAGGTCGAGGAATCGATCTATTTCGCCGGCCTTGGCGGCCCGCGCCGCAGCCGCCAGATCGTGCTCGCCTTCAAGGCCTCGGAGATCGCCGAGGTGCATTGGCAGCTCACGCGCACCGGCATCGCCGGCTATCCCGAGAACAGCTGAGCGTCGTTGCCGGCGCCGGCTTGATCGAGCTTCCGGCTTGATTTCCTGACCTCATGTGCTACGGCCCGGCAACGCTCTCCAATCAGCCCTGAAAGGCCGCCAGCCCATGGCCGTCGCCGCCAAGAACATTCCGGCACCCGACCTCCTTCCGGTCCGCCGCGCCCTGCTTTCCGTCTTCGACAAGACCGGCCTGACCGACTTCGCCAAAGGGCTGGTCGCGGCCGGCGTCGAGCTGGTCTCGACCGGAGGTACGGCAAAGGCGATCGCCGAGGCGGGGCTGGCGGTGCGTGACGTCTCGGAACTGACAGGCTTTCCCGAGATCATGGACGGCCGCGTCAAGACGCTGCACCCGTCGGTGCATGGCGCACTGCTCGGCGTGCGCGACGATCCCGAACACGCCAAGGCGATGCACGATCACGGCATCGAGCCGATCGATCTGCTCGTCTCCAATCTCTACCCGTTCGAGGAGGTCCGCCGCTCCGGCGCCGACTATGCCGCTGTTGTCGAGAACATCGACATTGGCGGCCCGGCGATGATCCGCGCCTCGGCCAAGAACCATGCCTATGTCGCCATCGTCACCGATCCCGGCGATTATGCCTCGGTGCTGAACGCGCTAGAGATGAACATCGGCTCGCTGTCGCTGGATTTCCGCCAGAAGCTGGCGGCAAAGGCCTTTGCCCGCACCGCCAGCTACGATGCGGCGATCTCCGGCTGGTTCGCCGAAACGCTGGAGATCGAGCATCCGACCTGGCGCGCCTTCGGGGGCAGGCTGGAAAGTGTCATGCGCTATGGCGAGAACCCGCATCAGAGCGCCGGCTTCTATGTCAATGGCGACAAGCGGCCGGGGGTCGCCACGGCTCGCCAGTTGCAGGGCAAGCAGCTGTCCTACAACAACATCAACGACACCGATGCCGCCTTCGAGCTGGTGGGCGAGTTCGACCCCAACCGCTGCGCCGCCGTTGCCATCATCAAGCACGCCAACCCGTGCGGCGTCGCCGAGGACGCTTCGCTGGCTGCTGCCTATGCGAGAGCGCTGGCCTGCGACCCGGTTTCGGCCTTTGGCGGTATCGTCGCCATGAACCGCATCCTCGATGCGGAAGCGGCGCAGGAGATCGTAAAAACCTTCACCGAGGTGATCATCGCGCCGAACGCGTCGGAGGACGCTGTCCGCATCATCGCCGCCAAAAAGAATTTGCGACTGCTGGTCACCGGCGGTCTGCCCGATCCGCACGCCGGCGGCATCACTGTGAAATCCGTCGCCGGCGGCATGCTCGTCCAGGGCCGCGACAACGCGGTGGTCGACGATCTCGAGCTCAAGGTGGTGACCAAGCGCGCACCGAGTGCGGCCGAGATGGCCGACCTCAAATTCGCTTTCCGCATCGCCAAGCACGTCAAGTCGAACGCCATCGTCTATGCAAAAGACGGCGCTACCGTCGGCATCGGCGCCGGCCAGATGAGCCGCGTCGATTCCTCGCGCATCGCCGCCCGCAAGGCCCTCGACGCGGCGGAAGCAGCTGGCCTCGCGGAGCCGTTGACCAAGGGCTCGGTGGTCGCCTCCGACGCTTTCTTCCCTTTCGCCGACGGGCTGATCTCAGCCATCGAAGCCGGCGCCACGGCGGTGATCCAGCCCGGCGGCTCGATGCGCGACGACGACGTTATCGCCGCTGCCGACGCGCATGGCATTGCTATGGTGTTTACCGGCGTGAGGCATTTCAGGCATTGAGCGCCTCTGCCTTTTCCCACAAGGGGAGAAGGAAAAGTGCGGCGCTATTCCACCGGCTGATCCGCCGGGTACGGCGTCCAGATCAATATCGCGATCCCAACGCCCAGGAACAGCACGATGGCCGCCATGCCGAGCCGCGCCGAGCCGCTGGCGAGCGTGATCGACGCCACCATGAACGGCGCCAGGAAACTCGTGGCCCTTCCGGCCAGCGCATAGATGCCGAAATAGCGGCCGGATTCGGCTGCGGTCACGCTGCGCGCCATGTAGGAGCGTGACGACGCCTGCACCGGTCCGAACGCCAGCCCGATTAACAGGCCATAGAAAATGTAGGCCTTTTCCGCCGCCGTGCCGAACAGGCCGCCACTATCGGCTCCCGGCATCATCCAGGCGCCGAACAATGTGTAGCCTGGCCCGGTCGAAACGATGCCGATGGTGGCGATGCTGAGCAGGACGAGCGAAATCATCACGATGGTCTTGGAGCCAAGCGCGGTGTCCAGCCATGCGGCAACCAGGCAGCCGACGATGGCGACGACGTTGAGGATAATGCCGAACATGCCGATCTCAGTGATCGACCAGTGGAACATCGCTGCCGCAAAGGTGCCGCCCAAAGCGAGCAGCGCATTGACGCCGTCCTGATAAATCATGCGGGCGACAAGGAAGCGGAAGATGCCTTTGCGCCGGCGCACTTCAGTCAGCGTCGACTTCAGTTCCGACAGCCCCTCGCGCACCGCGGGCCCGATCGGAATCCCCTTGATGGCGTCCGGCGTAAAGAAGAACATCGGCAGGATGAACAGGAAATACCAGCCGGCCGACAGCGGCCCGGTGGCGCGCGCGTCCTCGCCGAGTTTCGGGTCGAGCCCAAAGAGCGGGTCGATGCCGATGATCGTCTTGCCGGTCTCCGGCGAACCCGCAAGACAGGCGACAACAAAGATCAGCGCGATCATGCCGCCAAGATAACCAAGTCCCCAGGCAATGTTGGAGACGTGGCCGATCTCGCTCTTCGGCACCAGGCGCGGCATCATCGAATCGTTGAACACGGTCGAGAATTCCGCCGCGACCGAAGCGAGAGAAAAGAACAGCACCACCAGGAAAAGGTTCGAGCCGGGAGCGGCGAACCATAGCAGGCAAAGGCTGATGATCTTGATCGAGGCGAAGAACGCAATCCACGGCTTGCGCGGCCCGGTCTGGTCGGCAATCGAGCCGAGGATGGGAGACAGCACGGCAATGACCAGGCCCGCAACAGCGATGCCGTAGCCCCAGGCCGCCTGGCCTGAGACCGGATCGCTCGCCATGCGCGAGACGAAATAAGGCCCGAAGATGAAGGTGGTGACGACGGTGAAAAACGGCTGCGCCGCCCAGTCGAAGAACATCCATCCCCAGATGCCGTGCCCGGATGCCCGCTGCACTGTTTCTACCGCCGCCATGATGATTCCCCCGGGACACCGCGCTTGTCGGATGCCATGTCTGCATGTTTCGAATGCTCATGCAAACCGCCAAAGATTCGCGCTGCCCCTCACCTGCCTGCCAGCATCCTCTCCCCGAATAGTGACGGGGAGAGGGTTGCTCTCATCGATGATTTCGCTAGTCGCCAGCGTTGCAACAAGGGCGCCAAGGCTACGGCCCGCCCTTTCTCCTCGTCACTATACGGAGAGAAATGCCAGGCAGGGCAATGAGGGCGGCGCCGGCGTTTCGGAGATGTTCACATCCCCGTCAGATCGCTCATCAGCCCCGAAGCCACCGACAGCCTGGACACGGTGATATCCCCGCCTTCGGTCAGCGCCTGCAGCCGCTCGCGGATGCGCGCCACGCGCTCGCCTCCGGCTTCCAGCCAGGCCGCCACAGGATCCGCCGTCCCGGCATGGCCGGCGAGAGCCGCCACCGCAATGCCGCGCCGCGCCGCGCCGATCGTGTCGGTGGCGCGCGACAGCGCCAGCTGGTCGTAATAGTCCGACGGCGTGATTGAACGCGCCGCCTCTTCGACGCGCGGAATGCGGAAGGCATCGCTGACGGCGAAGAACGCCTTGGCCGAGGCGACGACGTCGGCATTGGCCGTGCGCGCCGTCAGTGCGATGTCGGGGATCAGTCCCGCCACATCGGCCATTGCCAGCTGCCCGGCGAGCTTTTCGGGGGCGCCGGCCTTGAACAGGCCATACCGCCTCTCCTCGACCCGCTCGCGCGAGAAGGCCGGTAGCAGCGAGAGCAGCTTCGGCTCCAGCGCCATGCGCGCCTCTTGCAGTTCGGCAATGCGCTGGCCGAGCGCTGCGGTGCCGGCATCGTTCTTCAGATACCAGCCGCTGGTCACGAAGATAAGCCGGCTGACGGACTGGTAGAGATCGAGCTGCGCCTGGCCGTCGATGTGGCTGTCCAGCGCATCGATCTCCTGATAGAGCGCCGGCAACGCGAAGCCGTCGCGCACCACGGCGAAGGTGCGCACCACGTCGGCCGCGCTGCGCCCCGTGGCTTCCTGCAGCCGGTTGACGAATGACGGTCCGCCGCGATTGACGAGATCGTTGGCGACGACGCGGGCGATGATTTCGCGGCGCAGCCGGTGGCCATGGATCTCGGCCGCATATTTCTTCGCCATCCGGTCAGGGAAATAGCCCATCAGGTCGCGGTCGAAATGCGCGTCGTCAGGCACGTCGCTGGCGACGATGTCGGAAAACAGCACGATCTTGGCATAGGCGAGCAGCACGCCAAGCTCCGCCCGGGTCAGCGGCTCGCCACGCGCCTCGCGCTCGGCAAGGGCGGCCGGCGACGGCAGCGTCTCGACAGCGCGGTCGAGCAGG
The DNA here is from genome assembly GCF_000502275.1 of Mesorhizobium sp. L103C131B0. Classification (NCBI taxonomy): domain Bacteria; kingdom Pseudomonadati; phylum Pseudomonadota; class Alphaproteobacteria; order Hyphomicrobiales; family Phyllobacteriaceae; genus Mesorhizobium; species Mesorhizobium sp. L103C131B0. The sequence continues at coordinate 210,324 of NZ_AYXC01000016.1, forward strand.
CCCCGAGCCTCCAGCGCCGCCATGAACCGGCTCTGGTGCGCGATGTCGGCAAGGCCGCGCTTGCGGGCGATGGAAAGCGCCAGCGTCTGTTCGTAATTGTTGGACAGCACGAGGCCGGCGACCTCGTCGGTCATCTCGGCCAGCAGCTTGTTGCGCGCCGGCCGGGTCAGCGATCCCTTGCGCATGGCGGACGCCAGCGCGATCTTGATGTTGACCTCGATGTCGGAGCAGTTGACGCCGCCGGAATTGTCGATGGCATCGGAGTTGCAGCGACCGCCATTCATGCCGAATTCGATGCGGGCACGCTGCGTGACGCCGAGATTGGCGCCCTCACCGATCACTTTGGCCCGCACATCGAGCGCGGTGATGCGGATGGCGTCATTGGCGCGGTCGCCGACTTCGGCATTGGTTTCGCCCGAGGCCCGTAAATACGTGCCGATGCCGCCGAACCACAGAAGGTCGACGTTCGCCTTGAGGATGGCGGTCATGATCTCGGCCGGTGTCGCGGTGGTCTTGGCGAGGCCAATCGCCGCCGCCGCTGCCGCAGGCAGCGTGATCGACTTCTGGCTGCGCGAGACGATGACGCCGCCTTCCGACAGTTTGGTCTCGTCATAGTCCTGCCAAGACGAACGCGGCAGCGCGAACATGCGCTCGCGCTCGGCCATCGACGCCACTCTGTCTGGATCGGGATCGATGAAGATGTCGCGATGGTCGAAGGCGGCGATCAGCCTGGTCTGCGGCGACAGCAGCATGCCGTTGCCGAACACGTCGCCCGACATGTCGCCGACGCCGACGACGGTGAAGGGGGTGGCCTGGATGTCGCGGTTGATCTCGCGGAAATGCCGCTTGACCGCTTCCCAGGCGCCTTTGGCGGTGATGCCCATCTTCTTGTGGTCGTAACCGGCCGAGCCGCCGCTGGCGAAGGCATCGTCGAGCCAGAAACCGTGTTTCTCCGAAATGGCATTGGCGGTGTCGGAGAAGGTTGCCGTGCCCTTGTCGGCGGCGACGACGAAATAGGGATCGTCGGGGTCGCGCCTGACAACGCCGGCCGGCGGGATGACACCGTCCAGCCCGATATTGTCGGTAATCGACAACAGGCTGGAAACGAAATTCTTGTAGGCCGAGGTGCCGGCCTCGAAGATGGCGTCGCGGCCGGCGCTCATCGGCAGCTTCTTCGGATAGAAGCCGCCCTTGGCGCCGACCGGCACGATGACGGCGTTCTTGACCTGCTGCGCCTTGACCAGGCCGAGCACCTCGGTGCGATAATCCTGGGCGCGGTCCGACCAGCGCAGGCCGCCGCGCGCAACCGGGCCGAAGCGCAGATGCACGCCTTCGACCTCGGAACCATAGACGAAGATCTCGCGCCACGGCCGCGGCGCTGGCAATCCTTCGACCGCCTGCGAGTCCAGCTTGATCGCCAGCGACTGGCCCCGCGCCTTCGTTCCCGCAACGAAATGGTTGGTGCGCAACGAGGCTTCGATCAGGTTGAGATAGCGGCGGATGATCGTGTCGTCATCAATGTTAGGGACTTCCTCCAGCGCGTCCTTGATCTTGGCCTTGAGGTGCTTGGCGGCGATCACGCCTTCCGTCTCGGCGGTCGGGCCGAGACGAGCGACGAACAGCGCATGCAGGCCGCGCGCAATGTCGGGATAGCGGTTGAGCGCGGCCGCGATGAAATCCTGGCTCTGCGGGATACCGGCTTGCTGCAGGTAGCGGCCATAGGCGCGCAGAATGCTGACTTCGCCCGACCACAGGCCGGCGGTCTGGGCAAGCCCGTTATAGCTGTCATTGTCGATGTCGCCGCGCCAGACCGACAGGAACGCGTCCTCGAACAGCGCGCCGCCATCGCTGAGGTCGATCGGCTTGCCGTAGCTGTTCTCCAGTTCCATGTCGTGGACGAAGACGGTGTCGCCGCCGTCCTCGCCAACTTCGAAGGTGCGCTCGCTGATGACGCGGAAGCCGATGTTTTCCAGCACCGGCACGCGACGCGACAGCGCTACCGGGCTGCCGTGGTGGTAGATCTTCAGCGCTGCCTGATGCGGTTTCTGCTCGGCATGGCGGTAATAGTCGATGGCGATCGGGTTGGCGGTGCTGATGCCGGCGATGCGCCCCGCATCCTTCAGCGCGACGGCCGCGCTGAAGGAATCGCGATAGCTCTCAGGCAGACGCGCGGCGATCGCCTTCAGCGATGGATCGCCGCCGACGGCTTCCGCGGCTTCGGCCAGCGCGTCGTCCCAGGTTCGCACGATGTCGCGGATCGCCGCTTCGATCACCGCCTGCTCGACCTTCGGCGTCTTGCCGCCGGAGCGGCCGATGATGAAATGCACACGCGCCAGCCCGCCCTCGGGGAAAGCCGGATAGTAAGCCGACAAACGGCCCTCGAAGACGGTCTTGAGATAGGTGCCGATCTTCTCGCGCACGACGCTGTCATAGCGGTCGCGCGGCACGAAGACGAGGATCGAGACGAAGCGGTCGAACTGGTCGGCGCGCACCAGCGCCCGCACCCGCGGCCGCTCGACCAGGCCGAGAATGGCCGCGGCGTGCTTCTTCAGGATCGGCACCGGCACCTGGAACAGTTCGTCGCGCGGATAGCTCTCCAGAACGTTGATCAGTGCCTTGCCGGAATGGTCGTGCCGGTCAAAGCCGGACTTGGCGATGATGGTCTCGGCCTTTGACCTCAGATACGGGATTTTCATCACCGAGCGCGTGTAGGCAGTCGAGGTGAACAGGCCGACCATGCGCAACTCGCCGGCAAGCGTGCCCTTGGCGGTGTAGGTTTTGACGCCGATATAATCGAGATAAATGCGGCGGTGCACCAGCGACTTGGCGTTGGCCTTGGTGACGATCAGCGGCTCCGGCCCATGCAGGAAGGCGCGGATTTCGGGCGTCGTCGTCACCGCCTCGGTGCCGCGCCGGAGCACCAGCACATCCGGGTCGGCGAGGATGCCGAGACCGGGTTTGTCGGCGCGCTCCAGATTGCCGCTCTCCGCGCCGCCGGAATATTTGAACTCGCGCATGCCAAGGAAAGTGAAATTGTCGTCGCGCAGCCATTCAAGGAAGGCGATGGCCTCGGCAACGCTCTTCTTGTCGAGCGGCACGGCGGAATAGCGGAATTCGGAAATCGCCTGGTCGAGACGGGCGAGCATCGGCTTCCAGTCGCTGACGGCGGCGCGCACCTGGTTGAGCATCTTGCGCAGGCGGTCGGCCAGCGCGTCGGCCTGCTCCGCCGTCAGGCGCGGAATATGGACATGGACGACGCTCAGCCGGTCGTGATTGCCATCGTCCTTGAGGGCGCTGCCGTCGCCGAGGATCTCGTCGACGCCGGCCTTGCCGTGGCGCACGACGATGACCGGATGGGTGACCAAAGTCGGTTCGCCGGCAGTTTCTGTGATCTCGCCGAGGATCGAATCGAACAGGAACGGCATGTTGTCGTTGACGACGGTGATGATCGTCATCGGGCGGCCCTCGCGGGATACGCCCGACTCGGCATCGACGGCGACGACACTTTGGCCCTTTTTGTGGGCGGCGACCGCACGTCCTGCCAGGTCGGAGGCGCGCTCCAGGTCGGCGGCGTCATAGGCGGCGATGTCTTCGGCCGGCGCGCGGGCCAGCAAATAGTCGGCGAGCCTGGCCGGCTTCCCGTCGGGTTTCACCCCGGCAGTGGCTGTTTTCCTCGGCTTAGCTGCGGATTTCACGCTCGCCATGTTGTCCTCCCGTCACATGCTTTTACGACTATGGTAGCAGATGACCGCTGTTTGGCGACAAAGGTTTGACGGCTCGATAAGAATTACAGGAATTCGACGGTCAGGCGGCGGTGAACCAGGAGGAAGACCCAATGTCCGGCAAAATCAGCGCACTTGACCTCGGTATCGCGGAGCTGAGCGAGGCGACAAAAGCCTATTTCGCCAAATGCGAGGAAAAGCTCGGCCTGGTTCCCAACGTGCTTCTTGCCTATGCCTTCGACGAGAAGAAGCTGCGCGCCTTTACCGACACCTACAATGATCTGATGCTGGGTGAATCCGGCCTGTCGAAGCTGGAGCGGGAGATGATCGCGGTCGTCGTCTCCTCGATCAACCATTGCTATTATTGCCTGACCGCGCATGGCGCGGCGGTGCGCCAGCTCTCCGGCGATCCGGCTCTCGGCGAGATGATGGTGATGAACTTCCGCGCTGCCAATCTTTCACCGAAACAGACGGCGATGCTCGAATTCGCCGTCAAGCTGACGGAAGAGCCGGCAAAGATCGTCGAGGCGGACAGGGAAGCACTGCGCAACGCCGGCTTCACCAACCGCGACATCTGGGACATCGCCTCGACCGCCGCCTTCTTCAACATGTCGAACCGCGTGGCGGCGGCCATCGACATGCGGCCGAACGACGAATACCACGCCATGGCGAGGTGAGGGTTAAGTGGTTCGAGCTTCTATCTTTGCAGCCGCCATCGTATCGGTTTTGCTGGTAGGCCATGAAACGCATGGTGAGACAACCGCCCCCGCCGGCGCATCCATTTCCCTTCCCTACCAACCAACCGCGGGACAAGTCTGGCTTGTCGAAATAGAGCGGACGAAGACGATTGCCGATCGCGGCGTCACCTCAACGGAAAGAGGCAGGATCAGCGGTCGATATGAAGTGATAGAAAGCCGCGAAGGCGGCTATTCCTCTGCCTGGACCATTACAGAACTTAGCAGCGGGCCAGTCCCGCTTTACAATTGGGCTACCGTCTCGGCGCCTCGCGGAATGCGCATCGAGTTCGATACCGACATTCGGGGAGCGCCTGTTGCCCTGAAGAGTTGGCCAGCTGTTCGAGACGTCGTCGAGAAGGAGCTGTTCGCACTGCCCAAATACGCCAATCACGAAGCAGCTCAAAATACGATTCGTAAGTTTTTCGCGGGTCTAACTCCCGAGACGGCTGTTCCTTACTTCCTACAGGAACTTGATATCATAGCGACCTGCCAGAACAGCGATTTACCCATAGGCAGGGAAACAGCGTCGACCGACACGACGCTAAATGAAGCCGGTGACCCCTTCGCCAATTCGCGCTCGAGTCTGCTCGTTGGCGTCGATCAGATTGCGCGGACGGCAACGTTGAAATTCCACATGACCTCGGATGCCGAGAAACTCTCCGGGGTTCTTGTCGACACGGTCGAGAAACTGAATCCAGAAACGGGTAAAACGGAGAAGCAGATCGTCCGTACCGATGCTGCGGTTCACAAATCAAACACAGCTGACTGCACGGTCGACATCGATAGCGGCGTGACCAGACATGTTTTGTACGAGGAAAAGCTTGAGGCAATTGGGCAGAACAGGACAAAGGTGTTCGGCGACATATGGAACATAACTGTTATGCCGACAGCTAAATAGAGAGTCGTAACGGCGGCCATCGATATGCGGCCGAACGAACGATATCACGCCATAGACGAGATAACTCATGACCATAGACACCTCAGGCAAATGGTGGGTTGGAGGGAACCCACGGACATCGCAGAATACCTGGAGGGGTATGCCTCCGAAGGATATGAGGTTCACGACTTCAGGCTCGCCCGCTGCAAGTGCGGTTCCATCTCGTTTCTCCTCGATGCCGACGATGACGAGGGTGTGGCGCGACGAACATGCACAGCCTGTGGCTCCGAGCATCTTATCTGCGACAGCGAGGAATTTTGGGACGAAGCCCAGCCGGAACGATGGGCGTGCACCGAGTGCGGCTCCGAAGCTGCAAACATCGGCGTCGGGTTTTCCATCTACCCGGGACGTGGCGGCGTTCGCTGGCTTTATGTTGGCGAACGATGCGCGCCTGTGGCGTTTTGGGATGCTTCGCCGGCTGGAAAGTGGGCACCGGCGACAGCATGGACCTGTTGGACAAAGTCTAGTTTTGAGGTGCCATAGAAAGGCGATCAGGATCGCGCCGCGATGGCCGCGGCGGCGCCGGCCATCGTCGTGGCGCTGACGCGGTTGGCGATCTTCATGGCGCGCTTGCTTTTCAACAGCTTGCGCGCCTGTGACGCCGCGATCACCCAGGCGAGATCGATGGCGATGAGCACAACCGCCATCGTCGCCGTCAGTTCGACCCAGCCGATGACGCTGACCGAAGCAAGGTCGATGATCGTCGGCAGCAGGGCCAGATAAAACATCATGATCTTGGGGTTGCCGAGCGTCACCGCCATGCCGGCAAAGAAGAGCTTGAGCGGCGAATCCTCACGCGGCATCTCGCCTTCCCTGGCCTCGACCGGCGCCGTCCACATCTTCCAGGCGAGGTAAGCGAGGTAGGCGACGCCCACCCATTTCACGACGACGAAGGCGAAATGAAACGTCTGCGCCACGACCGCCAGCCCGAACACCGCCAGCGACAACCAGATGCCCTCGCCGATCCACATGGCAAGCAGGAACGGGAACACGTCGCGAAAGCCCTTCGAGATGACGCGGGCGACAAGGGCTGCGATCGACGGTCCGGGCGAACCGGCGGCGACGAACAAAGCGGCGGCGAAGATCAGGAGCGAGGTGAGGTGCATGACGGAGCCTTCGAGCGTTGGATGGCGAAGAATATCCGATCGGCGTCAATTTGGCACCCCTCTGCCTGATGGGCCAACGAACGCGACACATTTCGGAGATCGGACTTGCCCGTGCCAGCGGTTTGAGAAAGGATCGCGGCCGTGAAATCAATCGTCATCCACGCCGCAAAAGACCTGCGCATCGAAGAGACCGATTCGGGCGCGCCTGGCGCCGGACAGGTCGAAATATCGGTCGAGGCCGGCGGCATCTGCGGCTCGGACCTGCACTACTACAATCATGGCGGCTTCGGCGTGGTGCGCCTGCGCGAGCCTATGATCCTCGGACATGAGGTCGCCGGCACGGTGAAGGCGCTTGGCGCCGGCGTCTCCAGCCTCGCCGTCGGCGACCGCGTCGCTATTTCGCCCAGCCGGCCCTGCAATGCGTGCCGATACTGCCTGCAGGGCGTGCAGAACCAATGCCTCGACATGCGATTCTACGGCAGCGCCATGCCGATGCCGCACATACAGGGGGCCTTCCGCCAGCGCCTCGTCGCCGAGGCCTGGCAGTGCCACAAGATCGCCGATTATGTCTCCATCAACGAAGCCGCCTTTGCCGAGCCGTTCGCGGTAACGCTGCATGCCGTCAACCGCGCCGGCTCGCTGCTCGGCAAGCGGGTCTTGGTCACCGGCTGCGGGCCGATCGGTGCGCTCAGCATCCTTGCCGCACGTGTCCACGGCGCGCGTGAGATCGTCGTCACCGATGTCATGGACGCGGTTCTGGCCAAGGCCAACGAGATCGGCGCCGACCGCACCATCAATGTCGCCACAGATGCCGACAAGCTCGCTGGCTACAATGTCGAGAAGGGCAGTTTCAACGTCATGTTCGAATGCTCCGGCAATGAGCGCGCGGTGCGAGCCGGGCTCGATGTGCTGAAGCCGCGCGGGGTGCTCGTGCAGCTCGGCCTAGGCGGCGACATGTCGCTGCCTCAGAATCTCATCGTCGCCAAGGAGATCGAAATGCGCGGCTCCTTCCGTTTCCACGACGAGTTCGCGCTGGCCGTCGATCTGATCAACAACCGTCGCGTCGACGTCAAGCCGCTGCTGACCGGCATCTATCCGATGGACGAGGCGGTTGCGGCTTTCGAGATCGCCGGCGACCGCAACAAATCGATGAAGGTACAGATCGCCTTCGCCTGAGCAGGGCGAGACACCCTATGAACCTTGCCCGCTCGGCATCTTGCCGCTAGAAGAACCGTCCCGACATTCATTTCGAGCTTCATTTTGCCTCAGTAACCGCCGGTCTCGCCAACTCCCTGATCACACTTGGCAGGGCGCCGCATTAAGCGGTGCCTGCTCCATTTCACGTGTTCCTCAGGCGGCGGTTCGAGACCGGTTTGGCACTGCTGAACCGTTGTCGCGCGCTTTGCCGCCCGTGACAGCTGATTTCCGACATAGCTAGCTCTCGCCACGCCGTGCCCGCATGGGCATCTCGCCATTGCCGACCTGAAGAACTTCCACACTGGAAGGTCTTCCGGCTTGTCCCAACATCTCGCTATCCGCTGGGCAATCGCGCCCGAAATCGCACCTCGACCCCTGATCCACTGCAACCGCTGCGGCGCCGTGAAAGCCTATCGCTGCAGCGACAAATTCCGCGTCAACGCCAATGGCAAACGCATTGATGTCTGGCTGATCTATCGCTGCATCGACTGCGACAATTCGTGGAATTTCGGCATTTTCGAACGCTGCAACCGCCGCGACATCGAACCCGCGCTGCTGGCAGCGCTCGAAAGCAACGATCCGGCCCTCGCCCGCCGCCATGCCTTCGATGTCGTGGCTTTGCGAAACCGGGTCGGCCGCGTCGAGGAGTTTCCCGATGTCGCCGTTCACAAACACCGGCTCGGCGGCGAAGGCCGACCCGCAGCCGCGCTTGAAATCAGGCTTGGGCTGGAAATGCCGACATCGCTGCGGCTCAACCGTCTGCTCGCCGGCGAACTCGGCATCTCCCGATCAAGGCTTCAGGCGCTGGAGGAGAAACGATTGCTGGTTGTTGTTCCCGAAGGCGCCAGAGCTTTGCGCAAGCCAGCCCGCGACGGCACGGCGATTCGCATTGACCTGGCCGACGAGCCGGATCGTGAAGCCATCATTTCGGCTGCCGTGGGTGAATGACAAGAGGGGCGAAGCACCGGTGCTTCGCCCCTCTCGAATTTAGACAATCAGACGATTACGCCGCGCCCACAACCTTGGCCGACTTCTCGAAGCGCTTGCGCTCGTTCGGGTCGAGATAGAGCTTGCGCAGGCGGATGGTCTTCGGCGTCACCTCGACCAGCTCGTCGTCCTGGATCCAGGCCAGCGCGCGCTCCAGCGTCATGCGGATCGGCGGCGTCAGTTTCACCGCCTCGTCCTTGCCGGCGGCGCGGATGTTGGTCAGCTTCTTGCCCTTCAGCACGTTCACTTCGAGGTCGTTGTCACGGCTATGGATGCCGATGATCATGCCCTGATAGACCTTGACGCCCGGGTCGATGACCATCGGGCCGCGGTCTTCGAGGTTCCACATGGCATAGGCCACTGCCTCGCCCTGTTCGTTGGAGATCAGCACGCCGTTGGTGCGGCCCGGCAGTTCGCCCTTGTAGGGCTGGTAGGCGTGGAACAGCCGGTTCATCACGGCGGTGCCGCGCGTGTCGGTCAACAGTTCCGACTGGTAGCCGATCAGTCCGCGCGTCGGCGCGTGGAAGACGATGCGCTGACGGTTGCCGCCCGAAGGCCGCAGCTCGACCATCTCGGCCTTGCGCTCCGACATCTTCTGCACGACGATGCCGGCGTGCTCCTCGTCGACGTCGATGACGACTTCCTCGACCGGCTCCAGCAATTCGCCACTTTCGCCCTTCTGCATGACGACGCGCGGACGCGACACGGCGATTTCAAAGCCTTCGCGGCGCATCGTCTCGATCAGCACGGCCAGCTGCAATTCGCCACGGCCGGAAACGAAAAACGAATCCTTGTCAGGCGATTCCTCGATCTTGAGCGCGACATTGCCTTCGGCTTCGCGCAGCAGGCGGTCGCGGATGACGCGGCTGGTCACCTTGTCGCCTTCAGTGCCGGCGAGCGGCGAATCGTTGACCAGGAAAGACATGGTCACGGTCGGCGGATCGATCGGTTGCGCATGCAACGCCTCGGTCACCGCCAGGTCGCAGAACGTGTCGGCGACGGTGCCTTTGGACAGGCCGGCAATGGCGACGATGTCACCCGCCTGCGCCTCTTCGATCGGTTGGCGCTCGAGGCCACGGAACGCGAGGATCTTGGAGATGCGCCCGGTTTCGATCTGGGTGCCGTCATGGTGGAGCACCTTGACCGCCTGGTTGGACTTCAGCGTGCCGCTCTCGATGCGGCCGGTAATGATGCGGCCGAGGAATGGATTGGCTTCCAGGATGGTGCCGATCATGCGGAACGGGCCGGGATGAACGGTCGGCTCCGGCACATGCTTGATGACGAGGTCGAACAGCGGCGCCAGGCCCTGGTCCTTCGGGCCTTCCGGATTTTCCGAGACCCAGCCATCGCGGCCAGAACCGTAGAGGATCGGGAAGTCGAGCTGCTCGTCGGTCGCGTCAAGCGCTGCAAACAGGTCGAACACCTCGTTGACCACCTCGACGTGGCGGGCGTCCGGACGGTCGATCTTGTTGATGACGACGATCGGCTTCAGGCCGACCTTGAGCGCCTTGCCGACGACGAACTTGGTCTGCGGCATGGGGCCTTCGGCGGCGTCGACCAGCACGATCGCCGAATCCACCATCGACAGGATGCGCTCGACCTCACCGCCGAAATCGGCGTGGCCGGGTGTGTCGACGATGTTAATGCGGGTGTCCTTCCAGTCGACCGAGGTCGCCTTGGCCAGGATGGTGATGCCGCGTTCCTTTTCGAGGTCGTTGGAATCCATGGCGCGCTCGGCGACGCGCTGATTGTCGCGGAAGGAACCGGATTGCCGCAGCAATTGGTCGACGAGGGTGGTTTTTCCATGGTCGACGTGCGCGATGATCGCGATATTACGAATTTTCATTTTGTGGTCTCGGGAGCGTTGCAGGCAGCAGGCCAAAAGGCGCCGCCTCTTTCGGTTGCGCGGCTCATACAGGGTTTTTCGCAATTGCGAAAGAGGAGGCGCACCACCAAATACTCATCAAATCTTAAGCATCTCGGTGTGAGATGGTTTTGTTAACCAAGGCGGGAACCTTTCTGGGCCCGGGTAGTTCGAAATTCATGACCGACAAACTCAACCGATTTTGGCCCCTCATCGCTTCGGTCGCATTCGCTGCCGTGCTGGCGGCCAATGCCGCTCAATCGGCCGCCACGGTGAAGGAAGCCAATCCGGCTTCGTCGTCCGACCGGACGGCCGAGCAGATGTTTGCCGACGCCCCTGATGGCGTCGACCCCGTGGTCACCGGCCCGGTCAGCGCCTCTTTCAAGCAGAGGCAGCAGGTTGCAGGCTGCGACAGCGCGGTGTGGCCGAAGATTCCGACGGTTTGCTACCCGGACTGACAGTTGCCCATTCCAGGCATAGCGATCCTTCGCACCGACCCAAAGGCTTACGCCGACCGCACCGGATCGAGCGTCACCTTGTAAAGCTCGATGTCGTCGCGATCCATCAGCCGCACGGTCAGCTGCTCTGTCGCCCCTGAAATGTCCACCAGGCCAAAGAACTGCAGGCCGGCCGAGGGTGGCAGGTTCTGGCCCTGTTCGGTGGTCGGCGCCTTGATGAATTTCAGCTCCGGGCCGAAGGTCATGTCGAAATCATTGGGACCGAAGGTACCGGCGTGGATCGGGCCCGAGACGAATTCCCAGAAAGGATTGAAATCCTGGAACCGCGCCTTGTCGGGGTTGTAATAGTGCGCCGCCGTGTAGTGGACATCGGCGGTCAACCAGACCGTGTTGGTGATGCCGGCAGTCTTGATGTAGCGCAACAGGTCGGCGATCTCGAGCTCGCGGCCTTTGGGCAGGCCATTGTCGCCATTGCTGATGGCTTCCGCGCCGACCTTCTTGGCGCCGTCGTCCCAGACGACGAGGCCGAGCGGCATGTCGGCGGCAATGATCTTCCAGGTCGCCCTGGAATTCGTCAGCTCGCGCTTCAGCCATTTCGTCTGCTGTTCGCCCAGCATGCGTGACTGCGGCGTCATGTCCTCCTGCATGTCGGGGCCGTTCGGGCCGCGATAGGAGCGCATGTCGAGGAAGAACACGTCGAGCAGCGGCCCATGCGCGATCTTGCGGTAGACGCGGCCGGGCTCGGACGGCTCGTAGCGGATCGTCGTCATCTCATGGAAGGCGCGCGCCGCACGCGCCGCGAGCACATGGATGGATTTTTCGGTGTAGCGGCTGTCGGCGCCGAGATTCTTCGAATCCGACCAGTTGTTCAGCACCTCGTGATCGTCCCACTGGTAGAAGGTCGGGCAGATGGCGCTCAAGGCCAGAACGTTTTTGTCCATCATGTTGTATTTCCACTGGTCGCGGTACTCATCCAGCGTCTCGGCCACCTTGCGCTTGCCGTCGATCAGGACGACGTTTTTCCACTTGCCGCCGCCAGGCAGGTCTACCTCGTCCTTCATGGCGCCATCGGCATAGATGGTGTCGCCGGAATGCAGGAAGAAATCCGGCGTGTGCCTGGCGATGGTGGCGTAGGTTTTCATGCCGGTCTCATCGATTCCCCAGCCCTGGCCGGCCGTGTCGCCCGACCAGGCGAATTTTATGTCGCGCTTCGAGGCGGGTGCTGTGCGGAAACGGCCGACGATCGGTTCGGAAACGGCGTTGATATCCGACAGGTCGGCGGCAGTCATCCGGTAGAAGATATCCTGGTCGGAGGCGAGGTCGGTAAGCAGGCGCTTGACCGTGAAGTCGCTGGCCGGCGAGGTATCGAGCGGCGCCAGCCGCGTCGCATTGGCGAAGTTTTCCGTCGACGACACTTCGAACATGACGCGCGAAGGCCGGTCGGTGCGCGTCCACACCATGCCGCTCGAGGCATCGACATCGCCGGACTGGACGCCATGGGTGAAGGCCGGGCGCTGGCTGGCGCGCGAATAATAGGGCAAAGCGAGCCCCGATGCGCCGAGCAGACCGGCGGCGCTGGCAGAGGTGACGAAAGCGCGGCGGGTCAACGAGATCTTGTTCATGGCTGTCTCCTGATGGCTTCGAACGGTGCCAGCAAGCTCCAGCTTCAATGTTTCAGCCACATCTCGGGAAGATGAAACTTTGATAACAACCGACAGGTGATCTCCGCCCTTGAGGGGGGAGATGTCGCCGAAGGCGACAGAAGGGGGTCGCCTCGCTTGGAGCGCCGACCTCCTATGCGCAAGAGGCTGAGTCCGGTCGCACGGACCCCCTCTGGCCGCTTCGCGGCCATCTCCCCCCTGAGGGGGGAGATTAGTACCGCGCCTTACGCCGCTTGCGGCTCCGGATCGAAAGCCGGCCTGCTCGTATTGATCAGCAGCGACAGACACGCAGCCACGATCGCCGTCATGCCGGCGATCAGGAAAGCCAGTTCGTAATTGCCCTGCAGTTCGCGCATGGTGCCGCCGAAGGCGGCGGCGGTGGCGGCGCCGACCTGGTGGCCGGCTACGATCCAGCCGAACACGATCGGGCCGCTGCGGTCACCGAAGGCCTCGTTGGCGAGCCTGAGCGTCGGCGGCACGGTGGCGATCCAGTCGAGACCGTAGAGCACGGCGAAGATGATCAGGCTGGTCGCCGAGAAGCCGGAATAGGGCAGATAGATCAGCGCCAGGCCGCGAATGCCGTAGTAGACGCCGAGCAGCTTGCGCGGGTCGAAACGGTCGGTGAGCCAGCCCGAGAGCGTCGTCCCGATCAGGTCGAAAATGCCCATTAGCGACAGCAGGCCCGCGGCCTGTACCTCGGGGATGCCCATGTCGCCGCAGAAAGAGATCAGATGCGTGCCGACCAGCCCGTTGGTGGTGAAGCCGCAGATGAAGAAGGTGGCGAACAGATACCAGAAGACGCGGGTGCCGGCAGCGCGGCGTAGCGTGTTCAGCGTATGCGCCAGGAAATTGCCTTGCGATGCCGGCGATACCGGCGGCACGTCATCGGTCCCGGCGCCATAGCGCACCATGCCGATCGAAGCGGGACGCTCCGGAACCAACAGCCAGACCAGCGGCAGAAGACAGGCGGTGGCGATCGAGACGGCGGTAGCGACGGGCTGCCAGCCGCCCGACTGGGCGAGCGATGCCAGCAGCGGCAGGAACACCAAGAGGCCGGTGGCGCTGGAGGCCGACATCAGCCCCATCACCAAGCCGCGATTGGTCTTGAACCAGCGGTTGACGATGGTGGCGCCGAGCACGGTGGCGACCGCGCCGGAGCCGATACCTGAAAACACGCCCCAGGTGAGGAACAGATGCCATGGCTCGGTCATCAGCAGGCTGAGCGCGGTCGAGCCCGACATGATCACAAGCGAGGCAAGCAGCGTGCGGCGCAAGCCGATACGCTCCATCAATGCGGCGGCAAACGGCCCGGTCAGGCCGTAAAGGAAGATGCCGATCGCGGCGGCAATCGAAACCGTATCGCGCCCCCAGCCGAAGCTTTTATCCAACGGCAGCATCATCACCGAGGGTGCGGAACGAAGCCCGGCCGCGATCAACAAGCAGAGGAAGATGACGCCAACCACGACGAAAGCGTAGCGCTGGCCAAAGGGACGGGATTGAGCTATCATGTTACTGACCGGTACGTTGCAGGGTGAGGACATGTATACGTACCGATCGGTAACACGTCAATCGAGTCATACCATGCCAACGGACAAAAATATTGAACTGACCATCAAGGACGGTCATGCAGCCGCACCGCCCAAGGCTGCCAAGAAAATCCTCGACGTGGCGTACGACCTGTTCTACCGCCGCGGCATCCGGGCGATCGGCGTCGACGAGATCGTCAAGCGCGCCGGCGTCACCAAGCCCAGCCTCTACCGCAGCTTTCCCTCCAAGGACGAGCTCGCCGCTTCCTATCTCAGGCAATATGACCGTGAGTATTGGGAGCGTTTCGACGAAGCCGTGGCTGCCCATCCCGGCGACCCGCGGGCACAGCTCAGGGCTTTCCTGACTCGCGTCGGCAAGCGCACGCAAAGGCCGGACTATCGCGGCTGCGGCATGACCAACGCGGCGGTGGAATATCCCGAACATGGCCATCCGGCGCGCGTCGTCAGCGAGGCCAACAAGCAGGAGTTGCGCCACCGCCTGCGCGCGATGGCCGCAGCGATGGGCGCTAAAGACCCTGACACGCTCGGCGACGGCCTGCTGCTGTTGATCGAAGGCGCCTATATCAGTGGCCAGCTCTTCGGCCTCGGAGGCCCGGCGGCAGCGGTCGCCCACAACGCCGACCTGCTGATCGAGGCGAGCTTGAAGAAATAACATTTCGAACGTTGGCGCCGCCCCTCACCTGCCGGCATCCTTTCCCGGAAATGGGGCGAGGAACGCTCTCATCACGATTTCGCCAATTGCCAGCGTTGCAAGGTTGTCGCCAGCGGCGCAGCCGGCCACTTTCTCCCGTTCAGGGGGAGAATTGCCCGGCAGGGCGATTTGGGCGGCGCCAACGTTGAGATTGGCACGCTAGGCCGGCCGCAGATTTGGCGATAGGCTGGGGCGAACTTCACGGGAGACGTCCGCATGCGAACCCTGCTGCTTGTTCCATTCGCCCTCGCCGCCCTATCCCAAACCGCCCATGCCGACGGAATATCCAGCGTCTACACCGACCTCGACTCGCAAAAGGACTGCGTCACCTATGCGCAGGCGCAGGAAGGCGACGGCGAATGGGCCGAACTCGCCTGCTCCGGCTATCGTGGCTATCCCGTGCTGATCGCCTATGACGACGCCCGTGAATCGCTGTTCTACGGATTTCCGCCCGGCGGCGACATGACCTCGGTCTGGGAGAGCTTTTCCGGCTTCAACTCGTCCGGCGCCAAGGTCGAGTGGCGCATCGAGACCAAGGGCGACGTTGCCGTTCCCTTTGCCGTCATCCACCGCCGCTCGATCAGCAATCCCGAGGACGAGAACAAGCCGACCGAAGTGCTGCTCGTCGCCAAGGTCGCCCAGATGGAAGCCCGCGACGGCTGCACCATCGGCCTCGTGCTGGCCACCGGCAACCCGCAGGCCAATGACCAGGCGCGCAAGTTGGCCGACGAAAAGGCGAAGAGTTTCGCCTGTGGCAAGGACAAGCACACCGTCATCGGCAACGTGCCGGCGTTTGGTCGGGTGGATAACTAGTCACGTGGGTGCAAGGCACCCCCCTCTGCCCTGCCGGGCATCTCCCCCTCAAGGGGGGAGATTGGCAGCTTCGCTGGCGGCGCTTTTCTTTCGGCGCTGAAAATTGACGAAAGCCGTTGCGACTCCCCCCTTGAGGGGGAGATGGCCGGCAGGCCAGAGGGGGGTGCCTCGCGCTGGCGTTTGCCGCTTACTTGAACGAGACGCAGGCCTCTCTCGGCGCTACTTTGCCGCCTTCGCCCGTGCGATCGCGTCGACGATCATCTTCTTGGCGTATTTGGAATCGTGCCAGCCTTCGATCTTGACCCATTTGCCGGGCTCGAGATCCTTGTAGTGCTCGAAGAAGTGCTGGACCTGGTCGCGGGTGATCTCGGGCAGCTGCGTGTATTCGGTGACGTTTTCGTAGCGCAGCGTCAGCTTCGGCGACGGCACGGCAATGACCTTCTCGTCCTGGCCGGCATTGTCTTCCATCACCAGCACGCCGATCGGTCGCACATTGATGACGCAGCCCGGCACCAGCGCGCGCGTGTTGCAGACCAGCACGTCGATCGGGTCGCCGTCGCCCGACAGCGTGTGCGGCACGAAACCGTAATTGCCGGGGTAGCGCATCGACGTATGCAGGAAACGGTCGACGAACAGCGTGCCGGCCTCCTTGTCCATCTCGTACTTGATCGGCTCGCCACCGATCGGCACCTCGATGATGACGTTGATGTCCTCGGGCGGGTTCTTTCCGATGGCAATGGCTTCGATACGCATGCTTAAATCCCTCTCTCGATCTCCAAGATCGATAGCGGGCGGCGCGGCATGGTGCAATGCGGCGATTGGTGCGAAGCGCTAACGGAAGCGCACGGTTTATGATGATTTGTAACCGAGGCCGGTCATTCCCAGACGAAGGCGACCTTCTTGAGCGCCCTCTGCTCGAAAATCTCGACGCCTTCGGCGACGTCACGGCCACCCGCGCCGGCATAGAAGGAAAGTGCGTTCTGGTTGTCTTCCAGCGCCCACACCACCATTCCCTTCAGCCCGTGGTCGGCAAGCCGCGCCCGCGCCGCCTTGAACAGCCGGCTGCCGAGCCCGATGCCCTGATATTCCGGACGCAGGTAAAGTTCGTAGATTTCGCCCTGTTGCTTCAGCTCGCGGGCGCGGTTCTTGCCGATCGTGGCATAGCCGGCGATGGTGCCGCCGATCTCGACCACCAGAACGGTGGCGGCGCGGCGGATGGCGTTGGCCCACCAGTCGGCGCCGCGGCGGTTGATCATCGAGGTCAGCGAGCGATGCGGGATGATGCCGGAATAGGCGCCCTCCCAAGCCTGCTGGTGCACGTCCGCAATGGCGCCGGCGTCGCGCGGTTCGGCTTTCCTGATGTCGATGCTCAGCGTATTCATGATTTGTTAACCATAAACCCGCATCGGCCATTTGCAAGAGTCGAGGTCAGCCCGCCGACCGCTTTCTCACAGCCGATCGCGACACTGCTGACAATGGGCAAAGCCTGCCTGGAAAACGCACCCAGCCGGCGCGGTCAGGCGTCCGTCCGGGTAGCGCGTGCTGGCTTTTCAGATCTCGACGAGATGATCGTCCAGTTCATTGGCATCGCCCGACGTCACCGGGAAATGCTCGGCCAGCACCGCGCCGACCTGCCCGATCGCCTTGACGAAGCCGTCGGCGAGCCGGTCGTCACCGGCATGCTGCAGGAGATCGCGCACCACGCCGTCCCAGACATGCTGGCCGACCTTGCTGTCGATGCCCGAATCGGCGACCACTTCGGCATAACGCTCGGCGATCGACACGAAGACCAACACGCCGGTGCGCGCCGTGGTGCGGTGGACATTGCGGGCGAGGAACTGCCTGAGCGCATTGTCATGTGCCGCCTGATAACGCTGCCGGCGCGGCACCAGATGGATGCGCAAGCCCGGCAGCGCCCACAAAAGCACCAACACCGAGGCCAGTGCCAGCAGTTGGACAATGACGAAATGCGGCAGCCGGATCGACAGCCACCAGGCTTCCAGCCCATAAGCGACGGCGAGGCTGGCAATCAGCATGCCTGATGTCGCCATGAAGGCGGCGGGAAAGAAATAGCCGTCGCTGGCATGCGCAACGACGCAGTAGATCTCGCCGTCGGTTTTGGCCTCGGCCGCGCGGATCGCGGTGGCGATGCGCTCATGGTCCTGTGGGCTGATCGGTCGTGTTGCCATCTTCTCTCACCAGCTCCCTGAAGACCCGCCACCGCCAGACGAACCGCCGCCGCCTGAAAACCCGCCGCCGCTGCTTGAGCCCGAAGACCAGCTGCTGCCCGACGACGAACTTGTTGTCCAGCTGCTGGAGCCCGAGGACGATCCGCTCGGCCCCTGGCCGTAGCGAAAGGTCATGCCCAGCCATTTATACACGCCCGGCGACAGCTTGGTGCCGAAGATCGGCGGCAGGAAGGCCATCGCCAGGCCGCCGAAGAACATCGCCGCCCACAGGATCAGGAAGACCGCGACGACGGGATCGATGGGCGTGCTGCGGTCGGCCGGGTTGCGCTTGCCGCGCGCCTCCAGCTCTTCCGGGTTGCCTTCCAGCACCATGACCATGTCGTCGACGGCCTTGGAAATGCCGCCGGAGAAATCACCGGCGCGGAACGCCGGCACCATGTCGTTTTCGATGATCAGTTTGGTGTGCAGGTCGGTCAGCGTGCCTTCCAGCCCGTAGCCGACCTCGATGCGCATCTTGTGGTCGTTCTTGGCCACCAGCAGAAGCACGCCGTTGTTTTCGCCGGCCTGCCCGAGTTTCCAGAAGCGGAACAGCCGGTTGGCGTAGGGTTCGATCTCCTCGCCGTCGAGGCTGTTGATCGTGGCGACGACGATCTGGTCGGAGCCTTTGGTCTCGAAATCCGCGAGCTTCTGCGTCAGTGCCGCCTTGGTCGCGGCGTCGATAATACCGGCATTGTCGACCACCCGCCCGGTGAGTGCCGGCAGGTCTGCCGCCAAGGCTACAAACAGCATGGTGAGCATCGTCAACAGGGCGATGCCGATCGTCGCGGCTGCGCGGCCAGGTCTTGGCGGATTGAAGACGCGTACTGTCATGCCGTCACCAGTTCCCCTCAACCACCATGACTGTCCTCAATCACCATGATCATGTCGTCGACCGCTTTGGAAATACCGCCGGAGAAATCCCCGGCGCGGAAGGCCGGCACCATGCCTTCAATGATCCGTGTGGCGTGCTGGTTGGTGAGCGTGGCTTCCAGCCCGTAGCCGACCTCGATGCGCATCTTGCGGTCGTTCACGGCCACCAGCAGAAGCACGCCATTGTTCTTGGCCTTCTGGCCGAGCTTCCAGGCGTTGAACAGCCGGGTGGCGTAAGGCTCGATCTCCTCGCCGTCGAGGCTGGGAACCGTCGCGACGACGATCTGGTCGGAGCCTTTGGTCTCGAAATCGGCCAGTCTTTGGGTGAGCGCCGCCTCGGTCGCGGCATCGATGATGCCTGCATTGTCGACGACACGACCGGTGAGGGCGGGCAGTTCCGCCGCCAGCGCCGCGAAGCTGACGAGCAAGACCAGCAAGGCAGCGCCGGTCATCGTGGCGAAGCGGCCATGCCAGGGATTGGCGATGCGTGTTGTCATCTCGTCACCAGCTTCCCGAGGAGCCGCCGCCGCCGGACGAACCGCCGCCGCCGGAAAAGCCGCCACCACCGCTTGAACCCGACGACCAGCCGCCCCCGCCCGAAGACCAGCCGCCGCTGGACGACCGCCGGCCCGGCTCGAATGTCATGCCGAGCCAGCGATAGCGGCCGGGACCGAGTTTTTGGCCGAAGATCGGCGGCAGGATGGAGGCGGCCATGCTGCCGAAGAAGATGATTGCCCAGATGCTGATGAAGACGCCGAAGAACAGATTGTCGGTATTGATGGGCGGCTTCTGGTTGCGCTCGCCGCGCGCCTCCAATTCCTCCGGATTGCCTTCCAGCACCATCACCATGTCGTCGACGGCCTTGGAAATGCCCCCGGAGAAATCGCCGGCGCGGAACGCCGGCACCATGTCGTTTTCGATGATCAGCTTGGTGTGCAAATCGGTCAGCGTGCCTTCCAGCCCATAGCCGACCTCGATGCGCATCTTGCGGTCGTTCGGCGCCACCAGCAGCAGCACGCCGTTATTTTCCTTGGCCTGGCCAAGCTTCCAGAAGCGAAACAGCCGGTTGGCGTAAGGCTCGATCTCCTCGCCGTCGAGGCTGGGGATGGTGGCGACGACGATCTGGTCGGAGCCTTTTGTCTCGAAGTCGGCGAGTTTCTGGGTGAGCGCGGCTTTGGTGCCTGCATCGATGATCCCGGCGTTATCGACGACGCGGCCGGTCAGCGCGGGGAGGTCGGCGGCGAAGGCGGTGAGGGGCAGGAAGACGGCCAGAAAGGCGAGAAGAACACCAAGGTTGGCGTTCCTTCGCGTCCCCCTCTGTCCTGCCGGACATCTCCCCCTCGAGGGGGGAGATTGGCAATCTCGCTGCCGACGCTCAGCCGGCAATGCTGATATTTGGCGCAAGGACAGAAGACAGCTGATCTCCCCCCTTGAGGGGGAGATGTCCGGCAGGACAGAGGGGGGTGTGAAGGAACGCAAGGCTGGCAAAGGCCAAGCTCACCCAGACGTCATCACCCGCCCTGCTTCGTGCCGAAATCGACCTTCGGCGGCTGCATCTTGTCTTCTTCGACGGTGAAGTTGGCGAAGGGCTCGTTGCTGCGGAACCAGAAGGTTGCCCATAGCACCGACGGAAAGGTCCTCAGCGTCAGATTGTAATCCTTGACCGCCAGGATGTAGTCGCGCCGCGCCACGGCGATACGGTTCTCGGTGCCTTCGAGTTGCGCCTGCAGCGCCAGGAAATTCTGGTTGGCCTTGAGGTCGGGATAGGCCTCCGACACCGCGATCAGCCGCGATAGCGCGCTGGTCAGCCCTGATTGCGCATCCTGGAACTTCTTGAGCGCTTCGGGGTCCTTCAGCGTTTCCGGCGTCACCGTGATCTGCGTCGCCTTGGCGCGCGCCTCGACCACCGCATCGAGCGTGTCCTTTTCATGCGAGGCATAGCCCTTCACCGTCTCGACCAAATTGGGAATGAGGTCGGACCGACGCTGATACTGGTTCAGCACCTCGCTCCATGCCGCCTTAGCGTTTTCCTCCGCCGTCGGGATGGTGTTGAAGCCGCAGCCGGCGAGCAGAGGCAGCACGACGGCCATCATCAGCACGGCCGGCAGACTGCGAAAAGGGAAGGCAAGGCGCTGGGCAAACATGGTGAGGTCCCTCGACAGAAGTTGCATGCGAAGCATTAGCACAATCCGCGCTCAAGAAAATGTCTGCCGCTGGCGCGCATTCCTGGCGCGCATTCATGCGCCGGCGAGGCCCTGTGATTGATCGCGCGAACACGGTATGGTTGCCGGCAAACAGGACAGGATCATGGCGGAACGCCACGACGATGACAGCGAATCGCGCCGCATTATCGAGCGCGTGGCGAACGAGGGCGGCCTTGGCGGCGCATCGCTGGTGTCACGGGCAGCGAAAGGCGCGCGCGATCATGTTACCGCAGCGGAGGCCGACCGATCCGATCCGATCGAGGTCTGGGGCACCCGCATCGGTCGCGCACTTGGGCTCATCGTCGCCCTCGGCCTTTTGATCTGGCTCGTGTACCACGTCTCCCGGGGCAGCTAGAGCATGATCCTGAAAAGTGGGAACCGGTTTTCTCGGACAAGCGGGAACCGTTTTGTCCGGAGATCATGCTCCAACCAAAAAGATAGATCAGGATGACGATTCAACGAAAAATTATCCGTATCTAGGATTTTCCATGAACAGCGAAAAAGCCGACGCGCCGCGCGCGGTCATCGTCATTTCCAGCCATGTCGCCCGCGGCTCGGTCGGCAACCGCGCCGCCGTGTTTGCGCTGGAGACGCTGGGCTTTCCCGTGTGGGCGGTACCGACGGTCATCTTGCCCTGGCATCCGGGCCATGGCCGCGCCACGCGCATCGTGCCGCCGCTCGACCAGTTCAAGGCGCTGATGGCCGATCTCGAGCGCGCGCCCTGGCTGGGTGAAGTCGGCGCGGTGCTGTCGGGCTATCTTGGCGAGGCCGGCCAGGCCGAGGCCGTCGCCTCGCTGGTTGCGGCGGTCAAGGCCAAGACGCCGGACGCGATTTATATATGCGATCCGGTGATGGGCGATTCCGGCGGGCTCTATGTGCCCGAGCCGACGGCCGCCGCGATGCGCGACCGGCTGATGCCGATCGCCGACATCGCCACCCCCAACCGCTATGAGCTGGAGTGGATGGCCGGCGCGCCTTTGCCCGATCTGAAATCGGTGATCTCGGCCGCCCTCCATGCCGGACCGTCAACAATGCTGGTGACGTCGGCACAGTCGATGATGACCGGCGGCACCGGCAATCTGCTGCTTGACGGCACCCAGGCGCTGCTGGCCGAACACCGCCTCATCGACAAGCCGCCGAATGGCCTCGGTGACCTGACTGCGGCCGTCTACCTCGCCCGCATCCTGTCGGGGCAGCCGCCGATCAAGGCGCTGCAATCGACCACCGCCGCCGTCTACGAAATCCTGGCGCGAACCGCCAAGCGTGGCGGCGACGAGTTGCAGCTTGAAACCGATGCCCAGAGCCTGTCGCATCCGATGGCGATGGTGCAACTGCGCCACCTCACGCATCCGGGGCGGGACCGCCGGGCGTGACCTCGACCGTGGTCGTCGGCGTCGACGGCTGCAAGGCCGGCTGGATCGCCGTCCGCCGCGATCTGGATGCCGCGCCGTCAGTCCGCGTCTTTCCCAGCTTTGCGACCCTGCTCGACGCCTTGCCCGCCGATACGACAGTGGTCGTCGACATGCCGATCGGCCTGCCGGACGTCTCGCAAAGAGGCGGGCGCGGGCCGGAGACCTTGGTACGGCCAATGCTCGGAGCACGGCAATCCAGCGTCTTCTCTATCCCGTCCCGCCCGGCCCTCTACGCCGACACCAGCGGCTTCACCACGGTCGAGGCCTGGTATGAGGCACATCGGCGCGCCAGCGAGGTGGCCAAGGCGACCTCCGATCCGCCACGCGGCGTCTCGATCCAGGCCTTCGGCATCTTTGCCAAGATACGCGAGATCGACGCGCTGCTGATCGCACGTCCGCAACTGCGCCGCCGCGTCTTCGAATCGCATCCCGAAGTGGCCTTCTGCCGGCTGAACGGCGAAAAACCGATGACACTGCCGAAGAAGATCAAGGGCGCCGTCAATCCGGCCGGGATGGAAGAACGCAAGGCGCTGCTGTGCCGGCACGGCTATACCAGAGCTTTCCTCGACCAGCCGCCGCCACGCGGTGCTGCCGCCGACGATTTCCTCGACGCCGCAGCGATGATGCTGATTGCCGGACGCATTGCCGGCGGCGAGGCAAAGCCGTTTCCCGACCCGCCGCTTGCCGACCGTTTGGGCATTCCCCTGGCGATCTGGGCGTGAGGCAAGCGGCGAGCCATGCGTGCGGCATGGCGATTTGCGACGAAGCCATCCGCAATTCGGCATTGCCCGCGACGGGCATTTGCCGTTAGAGCCTTTCTAACTTGAAATGAGCTGCCGTCGCTAACCCCGAAAGGCTTCATCCCTAGCCCATGCCCCATCTCCCCGAACATCTTTGGACCGGCTACCGCAACTTCATGAATGGCCGCTATCTCACCGAGAGCGGACGCTATCGCGAGCTCGCCCGCGAAGGGCAGGCGCCCGAAACCATGATCGTTGCCTGCTGCGATTCCCGCTCTGCCCCCGAGGCGATCTTCGACGCCGGTCCGGGCGAACTGTTCGTCCTGCGCAATGTCGGCAATCTGGTGCCGCCCTATGCGCCGGACGGCGAGTTCCACTCGACCTCGGCCGCGCTCGAATTCGCCGTGCAGAGCCTGAAGGTGAAAAACATCGTAGTGATGGGCCATGGCCGCTGCGGCGGCATCCGCGCCGCGCTCGACACCAATTCGGCGCCGCTGTCGCCCGGCGACTTCATCGGCAAATGGATGAGCCTGATCGCGCCGGCGGCCGAAACCGTTTCGTCCAGCACGTTCATGACGACAACCGAACGGCAGACGGCGCTCGAGCGGATTTCCATCCGCTATTCGATCGCCAATCTCAGGACCTTCCCTTGCGTCTCCATCCTCGAAGGCAAGGGGCGGCTGTCGCTGCATGGCGCCTGGTTCGACATCTCGACAGGCGAGCTCTGGGTGATGAACAAGGACACTGGCGACTTCGAGCGGCCGGATTTGACGTAGACCCATGATCCCGAAAAGTGGGAACCGGTTTTCGGATAAGGGCATGGTCAAATAAGAGGAGGGAAGAATGCGGGTTTGGCGTGCGATCGCTTTCGCCGTAGCGGCACTGCTGATTTCGCTCGTCCCTGCCCGCTCCGATGACGGCGCCATTATCGACCGCTGGTATTCGGCGCTGCTGGTCGCCGATCGCACCGAATTGTCGGACCTGCTCGCCGACGATGTCCGCATCAAGCTCGACGATCTCGGCGTCGTGCAGTCGAAGCAGGAGTTCATCGCGTCGATCGACGAATGGAAGGGCGCGGTCGCCGGCGCCGCAATCCGGCATCGCGTCGAAAAGAGCGAGGCCGGCGTCACCACTGTCATCGCCTGCTATGATTTCCCCAACAATGACATGCTGATGCAGGAAACGTTCGCCGTCACCGGCAACCGCATCACCGCCAGTTCGCAAGCGGCGATCGCGGAAAATTGCGACGGCTTCTGACGCGGGCTTGAACGGCCGCGCTGTTGCGCCGCGCCAGTCATCGCCCTACATCGGTCCAGCAAGCTCCGCCAATCATCGAAAGATCCCCCATGCCGTCCACGAAAACCGTCGATCTCGCCGCCCATCCGCTGACCAAATGGCAAGGGCCGCTCGGCCTGCCGGATTTTGCCAGCATCGGCGACGACGATTTCTCCTCGGTGTTCGACGCGGCGCTGAAGGCACATGAGGCCGAAATCGATGCGATCGCCGGCAACAAGGATGCGCCGACCATCGAGAATACGCTGGCAGCCCTCGAACTCGCCGGTGAGCCGCTCGACCATGTCTCGTCGATCTTCGGGTGCCGGGCCGGCGCCCACACCAACGATGCGATCCAGGCGCTGGAGCGTGAGATCTCGCCGAAGATGTCGCGGCATTTCTCGGCGATCTCGATGAACGAGAAACTGTTTGCCCGCATCGACGACCTCTACCAGCGCCGGGAGACGCTAAAACTCGACGTCGAGACGCTGCGGGTGCTGGAGAAGACCTGGAAAGGCTTTGTGCGATCGGGCGCAAAACTCGACGCCGACGGCAAGAAGCGGCTGGCCAACATCAGCGAGGAGCTGTCCTCGCTCGGCACCACTTTCGGCCAGAACGTGCTGGCCGACGAGCGCGACTGGGCGCTGTTCCTCGACGAGGCTGATCTTGCCGGCCTTCCGGACTTCGTGAAGAGTTCGATGGCCGAAGCCGCCGAGACGCGCGGCCAGAAGGGCCGCTACGCCGTCACTTTGTCGCGCTCAATCTATGAGCCGTTCACGACCTTTTCTGAACGCCGCGATCTGCGCGAGACCGCTTTCCGCGCCTTCACCATGCGCGGCCAGAATGGCGGCGCCAGCGACAACACCGCAGTGGTGCGCGACATGCTGAAACTGCGCGCCGAAAAGGCCAGGCTGCTCGGCTATGCCTCGTTCGCCGCGCTGAAACTCGACGACACCATGGCCAAGACGCCGAAGGCTGTGCACGACCTCCTCGACCCGGTCTGGGAGAAAGCGCTGGAGAAGGCCGCCGCCGACCAGAAGGAGCTGGAGCGGCTTGCGACCAAGGCAGGCAGCAACGAAAAATTCGCCGCCTGGGACTGGCGCTTCTACCAGGAGAAATTGCGCGCCGAAAAATTCGACTTCGACGAGGCGGAACTGAAACCCTATCTGCAACTCGACCGGGTCATCGACGCCTGCTTCGACGTCGCCACAAAACTGTTCGGCATCACTTTCGAGGAGAAGAAGGGCATCGCCGCCTGGCATCCCGACGCGCGCGTCTTCGTGGTGAAGAACGCCGATGGCAGCGAGCGCGGCCTGTTCCTCGCCGACTATTTCGCCCGATCCTCGAAGCGTTCTGGCGCCTGGATGAGCGCGCTGAAGTCTGGCTACAAGCTTGGGGATGGCTCCAAGCCGGTGATCTACAACATCATGAACTTCGCCAAGCCGACCGGCGGGGGAAGCGGCGCTGTTGTCGGTCGATGAGGCCAAGACCCTGTTCCACGAGTTCGGCCATGCTTTGCACGGCATGCTGACCGACGTCACCTGGCCGTCGGTGGCGGGCACCTCGGTTTCCCGCGATTTCGTCGAACTGCCTTCGCAGCTTTACGAGCACTGGCTGACGGTGCCCGCAGTGCTGGAAAAGCATGCGCTGCATGTTAAGACCGGCAAGCCGATGCCGAAGTCGCTGCTCGACAAGATGCTGGCCGCCCGCACGTTCGGCGCCGGTTTCGCCACGGTCGAGTTCACAGCGTCGGCGCTGATCGACATGGCGTATCACGCGCGGCCGGATGCGCCGGCGGAACCGCTGCGTTTCGAAGCCGAAACGCTGGAAAAGCTTGATATGCCCGACACCATCGCCATGCGTCATCGCACCCCGCATTTCGGCCATATCTTCTCCGGCGACGGTTATTCAGCCGGCTACTATTCCTACATGTGGTCGGAAGTGCTCGACGCCGACGCCTTCGCCGCCTTCGAGGAGACCGGCGATCCCTTCAACCCGGCGCTGGCGGAACGGCTTCGGAAGAATATCTATGCCGCTGGCGGGTCGAAGGATCCGGAGGAGCTGTACACGGCGTTCCGCGGCAAGATGCCTTCGCCGGAAGCGATGATGGTGAAGCGGGGATTGGTGTAGCGCGGCTTTCCCTTCTCCCCCTGTGGGAGAAGGTGGATCGGCGCGAAGCGCCGAGACGGATGAGGGGTGTTCCAGGGAACGCCGACGCCTCACTCCGCTGGAACACCCCTCATCCGTCGCCTGCGGCGACACCTTCTCCCACAAGGGGAGAAGGTGAGCCTATACTGCCCAAGGATCCGCCACCCGTGGCCACACCGGCCGCGTCAGCTTCCTGTAATCCGTCACCGCCGGATTGCTCGGATACGAGCTCGGCGCCGAGACATAGATGATCTCCGCCGCGATCGGTTCAAAGCCGGCGTAGAAATGGTTGGTCGACTTGATCAGCAATATGTCCTTCGACAACGGATCGACACCGATGTTGGAGAAGACATCCGGCTCGAAGGTCTGCGTGCGGTTGGTGTTGAGGATGATGTCGATTTCGGTGCCTTCGAGCCGCACCAGCGCCGTCGGTCCGAGCGTCACCCGGCTCGGCCCGAAGCTCTGCCAGCCCTCGGGGACGGCTTTCAACACCTTGACGCGCGCATCGATCGGTTCGCCGGCCAGCGGCCCGGCCTTGCCGCCGAAGCGCAGGTCGATGACGGCGCCTTCGCCTGCCGCCTGGCAAAAGGTGACAGCGATCGGGTCCCAGATCGTCGCCACGCCAAAATTGTCCACGCCCTGTTCCAGCATGGCGCGCAGCACGACCGTACCGTCGCCGGCGACGCCACCGCCGGGATTGTCCCAGATGTCGGCAATCACAACCGGCTTGCCGGGATTTTCCTTGCGCACGGCCAGTGCCCGCGCGATGCCGTCCTCGGTGTTCAGCATCGTCATCGCCGTCCTTTCGCGGATGGCGTAAAGCTCGTGCCCTAGCCTCTCCGCCAGCGCATCGCCCTTGGCCTTGTCATTGTCAGTGACGACCAGGATGCGCGTGCCCATTTCCGGCACGTCCGCGGCCATGAAGCCATGGATGACCGAGACCGACAGCACGCCGTCCTTGCCGTGCAGCGCCTTGATGCGGTCGACGAAGGAGCGCATCGGCTCGCGGCTGGTCGGCAGCACCTGGATCATGCGGCAGTCGAACGTCGAGATCACCGGCTTGATCTCGTCGCGCGCCGCCGCCAATCCAAGCTCGACGACATGTTCGCCGCGCTCATAGAAGTCGGTGTGCGGGAATTCGAGGAAATAGGCCATGACATTGCATGCCGCGACGCGCTTTGGGGTCAGATGACTGTGCGGGTCGAGCTCGACCGCGATCACCACGTCGGGCCCGACGATTGCGCGAACCCGTTCCAGCAGATCGCCTTCGCAATCGTCATAGCCTTGCGCCACCATGGCGCCGTGCAGGCCGAGGATGACGGCGTCGACCGGCAAGGCTGCCTTCAACTGGCCGAGAATCTCGTCGCGCAACGACTCATAGGTCTGCCGCTGCACCAGCCCGCCCGGCTCCGCCCAGGTGGCGGTGCCTTCGATGACGGTCAGCCCTTCGGCAGCCGCACGCCGGCGCAGCGCGACCATCGGCGAGGAGCACAAGGTCGGCGTGTCTGGATGCTTGCCCGGCCCGGCATAGAACGCCATCTCGAACGACGCCCGGTCGGTCGGCACCGGCGAGAAGGTGTTGGTTTCGGTCGCCAGCGAGGCGGTGAAGATGCGCATGAAAGCTCCGTTGTGAATGGCGCCGTTATTTGACCGCCCCGAGCGCCAGCCCGCGGACGAGATAGCGCTGCAGCCAGATGAACAGGATTGCCACCGGCAGCGTCGCCAGCAGCGTCGCCGCCATTACATGGTGCCATTCGATCGTGTAGCGGCCGGCGACCAGCGAGAACACCTGGATAGGCAGCGTGTAACTTTCCTGGCTGCGCAGCATTGTGAGCGCAACGACGAACTCATTCCATGCGTTGATGAAGGTGAAGATGGCGGTCACCGCTATTGCCGGCAGGCAAAGCGGCAGAAACACTTTTCGCAAGGTCAGCCATCGGCCGGCGCCTTCCATCCACGCTGCTTCCTCGAGATCGCGCGGGATGGTGTCGAAATAGCTTTGCAGCATCCACACGGTGAAGGCGACGTTGAAAGCCATGTAGATGACGCCGAGCGCGGTCGTGGATTCGATCAGACCCCAGGCCGCCATCAGCCGGAACAGGCCGAGCACCAGCACGATCGGCGAGATCATCTGCGAGATCAGCAGGAACTGGCGGAAGGCGCCATAGCCGGCAAAGCGAAACCGCGACATGGCATAGGCGGCCGGCACCGAGATCAGGATGGCGCCGACGGTGGCGATAACAGAGACATAGAGCGAATTGGCCAGCGCCTGGCCAAAGCCGGTCGCCACCCACATGTCGGCAAAATTCGACCAGTGGAATTCGCTTGGCCACCAGGTCGGCGACAGCACCTCCTGCCGCGGCTTGACCGCGGTCAAAAACATTACCGCGAAGGGGAAGATCGTCACCACGAGCAGCGGCGAAAGCAGCAGCCAGGCGATGATCGTACGCTTCAGCTTGGGCGTCATGTGCGCTGCTCCCGCATGGCAAGCCGCACATAGATCATGGTGAAGATCAAAAGGATGGCGAACATCAGCAGCGACACCGCCGATGCTTCGCCCAGCTTGCCGATGCGGAAGGCCAGCTTGTAGAGATGGGTGACCAATATGTCGGTCGAGTTGGCCGGCCCGCCCTGCGTCATCACCCAGATGATCGGGAAGGAATTGAAGACGTAGATGGTGTTGAGCACGATGGCGATGTTGATGAACGGCTTCAGCAGCGGAAAGGTGATCTCGCGGAACTGCTGCAGCGGCGTCGCCCCCTCCAGGGCCGCCGCCTCGTAGAGGTCGTCGGGGATCGACGACAGGCCGCCGAGGAAGATGGTCGTGGTGAACGGTACCGTCACCAATATGCCGATCAGCACCTGCATCGGGAATGCCGTCTCGGCGCGCGCCAGCCACTGGATGTTTTCATGGATCAGGCCGAGCCCGATCAGCGCCGAGTTCAGCATGCCGCTTTCACCGTTGAGCGCCCAGCGCCAGACCACCGCCGTCATCGTCAGCGACACCGCCCAGGGCAGCATGATGATGACGCGGGCAATGCCGCGGCCGTAGAAATCGGTGTTGAGGATCATCGCCACCGGCACCGACAACAGCAGCGCGCCGCCGACCACCAGCAACGTCCACAGGCCGGTGCGCCAGAGTGCCGCCAGGAAATCGGGATCGGCGAGGAAGGCTGAATAATTGGCGAAATCGTTGAAGTCGCGTAGCTGGCCGAAGCGGCTGACGTCATGCGTCGAGATCTGGATCAGGTCCCAGACCGGCCAGAAGATGACTACCGCCGCCAGCAACAGGCTGGGCAAGGTCAGCAGATAGGGCAAGAAGCGATTTTGCATCGGCCGGTTTTGTACCGTGGTTCTGTGGCGCTGGCACGCCAGCTCGGATCAATCTTGCATATCGGTCTTTAGCAGCGCTTCAGAAGAATGCCTTTCCTCTCCCCCGTCGATCAGGGGAGAGGTGTCGAGCGAAGCTCGGGGGGTCGACCCTTGGGGCGCAAGGCGAGGTGATGTTTGCCCCTATTGCCCTTCCTATGTCCGTTCGCGGCGGTTGCCAGGTGGTTCCCCCACTCCGTCTCGGCTTCGCCGAGCCACCTCTCCCCCTCCGGAGGGAGAGGAAAGTGTGGCGCGCCCCGATCTCAGGGGCGCGCCGGGCGCAGGGAGATACGCCCTATTTCTTGATCACGGCGTTGGCCTTGGCAGCCGCTTCCTTCAAGCCTGCCTCGGGGTCGCCGCCGAGATAGATCTTCTGCATGGCATCCGAGGTGATCTGGGCGACTTCTTCCCAGCCGGGGATGACCGGCGCAAAGCGGGCGTCGGGCAGCAGCGCGGTGAACGCTGCCAGATCGGCATTGTTGACGTAATAGTCCATCTTGGCCTCTTCCTTGTTCACCGGCAGGAAGCCTTCCCCTTGCGTGAACTTGGCGCGCTGTTCGGTGGTGAACAGGAAGTCGAGCAGCTTCCAGGCCTCATCCTTGTTCTTGGAATTCTTGAACATGATGATGGAATCGGTGACGCCGTACGTGCCGCGCGCGCCGGTCGGTCCGGCGGGGATAGCGGCCACGCCGTATTTCAGGTTCGGCGCCTCGTCCTTGATCTGGTTGGACAGGAAGGGCGCGGTGATCATCATGCCGACCTTGCCCTGCTTGAACAGGTTCTGGACGTCCTCGCGGTTGTTGGAGGTGACGCCGGGTTCCGTCAGGCCTTCGTCGATCATCGACTTGTAGAGCTTGGCGGCTTCGAGCGCGCCCGGCGTGCCGAGGCCCGACGTGCCATCCTTGTTGAGAATCTCGGTGCCTTGCGACCACATCGCATAATAATAATAGACGTCGGTCTCGATCTCCTTGCCCTGCAGGCCGAAGCCGAACGTGCCGGTGCCCAGTGCCTTGATCTTGCGCGCATCCTCCTGCAACTCGGTCCAGGTTGCCGGCGGGTTGGCGATTCCGGCCTTCTCGAACAATTCCTTGTTGTAGTACATGGCGCGCGCCGAGGCCGCGATCGGCAGGCCATAGGTCTTGCCCTCCATGATCGACGGCGACAGGAAGGTGTCGATGAAGCGGTCCTTGAAGTCTGGCTTGATGTAGGCGTCGAGCGGCTCGGCGACATCCTGCTGGACGAAATCGATCAGCCAGCGGGTGCCGATGATCGACAGGTCGGCATTGGTACCGGCCGTGATGTCGGTGGTCAGCTTCTGCAGCAGCACGTCCCACGGCACAACTTCGAACTTGACGGTGATACCCGGGTTGGCTGCCTCGAATTCCTTTTTCACCGCTTCGAAATACGGGCCGGTCTTGGCGCTGTATTCGGCGACGGTTACGCGCACCTCGCCGGCATCTGCCTGCGCGGCTAGGGCGAGCAGGCTCATTCCGGCCATCACGCCGACAGTCCATTTTGCAAGCTTCATTCGATCTCTCCCATTTGATTGCGTCTGCACTCTTGCGGCTTTGAGGCGGCCACGGCTTTATGTGACTTTCCTACATTATCCATGATTTCGCGCTGTGCAAGCGGATTATCCTGTTGCTTAATTACATTTCTTAAAATAGCGTTTTCCGATTATCGTAGATCCCAGGGAGGCGCGCAGCGTGGTTTCAACGGCCGAATTCGCAGGCAAGACCGTGCTGGTGACCGGCGCCGGCGGCGGGCTCGGCTCGGCTATTGTGGCGCTGCTGGCCGAACGAGGCGCGCGCGTCGTCGGCTGCGACCAGTCGCAAGACCAGCTCGGCAGTCCGCATCTGGCGTCGCGCCACGTCTTCGACCTTCTCGACCGGATCTCCACCGATGCCGCGATCACGGCGATCCTCGAGAAAGACGGCGTGCCCGACATCCTGATCAACAATGCCGGCTGGACGCGCGCCGAGACTCTTGCAGCGCTGACCCCCGACAAGATCACGCATGAACTCGACCTCAATCTGACCGGGGTGATGCTGTTCGCCGATCCGCTGATCAAGGCAATGGCCGCGCGCGGTTCGGGCAGCGTCGTCTTCATCTCTTCCGTCAACGCCATCGCCCACTTCGGCAACCCGGCCTATGCCGCGGCCAAGGCCGGCATCAATGCCTATGCCAAAGCGGTCGCTGTGGAACTCGGCCGCAACGGGCTGCGCGCCAATGTCGTCTGCCCCGGCTCGATCCGCACCGCCGCATGGGACCATCGGCTGGCCAAGAACCCGGATGTTCTCGGCAAGCTCAAGCGGCTCTATCCGCTCGGCCGCATCGTCGACGCCACGGAAGTGGCCGAAGCGGTGGCCTTCCTTGTTTCGGATCGCGCATCGGGGATAACCGGCGCGGTGGTGCCGGTCGACGCCGGACTGACCGCCGGCTTCCTGCCCTTCATCGACGACATATTGGGAGCCTGACCATGACCGATGTCGAGTTCCGCGACCTGTCGAAATCTTTCGGACGCCACAAGATCCTCGAAAACATCAGCCTCGACATCAAGAGCGGCGAGTTCGTCGTGCTGGTCGGCCCTTCCGGCTGCGGCAAGTCGACCTTGCTGCGCATGCTGGCCGGGCTGGAGCCGATCACCGCAGGCGACCTCTTGATCGGCGGCGTGCGCGCCAACGATTTGCCGCCACAGCAGCGTAACATCGCGATGGTCTTCCAGTCCTATGCGCTGTTTCCGCACCTGAAAGCGGCCGACAATATCGGCTTTGGCCCAAAGATCCGCGGCGAAAGCCGCACGGCAATCGACGCCAAGGTGAAAAAGGCCTCCGGCGTCCTCAACCTGTTCTCCTATCTCGACCGCTATCCCCGGGAACTGTCGGGCGGCCAGCGCCAGCGCGTCGCCATGGGCCGCGCCATCGTGCGCGAACCCTCGGTGTTCCTGTTCGACGAGCCGCTCAGCAATCTCGACGCGCAATTGCGCGTGCAGATGCGCACCGAGATCAAGGCGCTGCACCAGCGGCTGAAATCGACCATCGTCTATGTCACCCACGACCAGATCGAGGCCATGACCATGGCCGACCGCATCGTGGTGATGGACCGCGGCAAGATCCAGCAGGTCGGCGCACCGCTGGAGCTCTACGACCGTCCCGCCAACAAATTCGTCGCCTCCTTTATCGGCTCGCCGTCGATGAGTTTTGTCTCCGGCGCCCTGAAGACGACGCCCGAGAAAAGCTGGTTCGAATCGGCCGGCGGAGGGCGACTGGCGCTCGGCAGCAAGACGGTGCCGGCTGGCAGCACGGTCGAGGCCGGCATACGGCCCGAACACTTCGTCATCGGCGAGGCTGTCGACGCCCTGGCGATCAAGGTCGATGTCGTCGAGCCGACCGGCTCGGAAACCCATGTCTATGGTGCGATCGGTGCCGACACGGTGCGCGCCGTGTTCCGCGACCGGATCCAGGTCAAGCCGGGTGAACTGCTGCCGGTCTCGGTAGCGCCGGGCAACATCCATCTGTTCGACACGGCGACAGGCCTGCCGCTATGAGCGCCGGCATGAAAACGAAAATACCACGATGAAGACGACAACCCAGAAATGAAAACGCCGGCCGACATCATCACGCGCCTGCAGCTGATGTCGCAGGACGGCACCAAATCGGACCGCCGCCTGGCCGGTCTCGTGCTCACCGATCTCGACTTTGCCTCCAAGGCGGCAATCTCGGAAATTGCCGCGCGCGTCGGCGTCAGCGAGCCGACGGTCACCCGTTTCTGCCGCAATCTCGGCTGCGAGGGTCTGCGCGATTTCAAATTCTACCTGGCGCAGGCGATCGCCATTGGCGGCCAGTATCTGTCGCCCGAACCGCTGAACCGCGACGCGCGCGAGCAGCGCATTGCGTCGGCCATCACCGAAGCGGCAATCGCCGCCATCCAGCGCGCCAGCGAAAACCTCGACATGAAGACGCTGGTGGGCGTGGCCGCGCGCATCGTCAGTTCGGGCAATGTGCTGTGCATCGGCTCCGGCGGCATTTCCTCGATGATGGCGACCGAGATGCAGAACCGGCTGTTTCGGCTCGGCGTGCCGGTGCTGGCGCAGATCGACGGGCAATTGCAGCGCATGTATGCCGCGGTCGCCACATCGGAGACGACGCTGATCGCGTTCTCGGTGTCCGGCTATGCGCGCTCGGTGATCGACGCCGTGCAGGTCGCCCAGCAATATGGCGCCACCACCATCGCCGTAACCCCGCCGGAATCAGCGCTCGCCAAGGCCGCCGATACCGTCATCCAGTTCCAGTCGCTGGAGGACGGCAACATCTACAAGCCGACCTCGTCGCGCTATGCTCTGCTGTCGATCATCGACATGATCGTCACCTCCGTGGCCGAAACGCGCGGACCCAGGGTTCTCGAAAACCTGCGCCGCATCAAGCAGAGCGTGAACACGCTGAAGGTCGACGATCCGAAGTTGCCGCTGGGGGATTGAGAGTGGGGCGGAAACTGCCAATCTCCCCCCTCGTGGGGGAGATGTCCGGCAGGACAGAGGGGGCGCTGTTCCGCCGACAGATCAAGGGGCTGCATGCCGCAACGCTGGATCTTCGATCAGCCGCTGAGCGCCCCGATACGCTGCGCCAGCACCGCCGGATCACCCCCGACACGCACGGTCTTCAGCCGCGCCGTGCCGCCTGCAATGACCGACACGACCGATGCCGGAACGCCCAGCGCCTTGGCCACCAGCCGTTCCAGCGCCGCATTGGCCGCGCCATTCTCCGGCACGGCGCGCACGCGCGCCTTCAAATGGCTGCGCCCGTCGGCCGATGTTTCGGCGCCTCCGAGCCTGTCCACGGAAGACTTCGGCGTCAGCCGGATAAACAGGTCGATGCCGTCAGCGCGCAAGCGGAATGGCGCGCTCATGCCATCGTCAGGTTCACAGGACCAGCGGCGCTATCGTGGTGAGAATGAGCTGCCTGAGAAAGAACAGGAGCAGAAGCAGGATGATCGGCGAAATGTCGACGCCGCCGAGGTCGGGCATGAACCGACGGATCGGCCGCAGCGCCGGCTCGGTCAGCCGGTAGAGCATGTTGCCGATGCTGCCGACAAACTGATTGCGCGAGTTGACGACGTTGAACGCATAGAGCCAGGAAAAGATCGCCGAGGCGATGATGACCCACCAGTACAGGTCCAGCGCCATGACGATTGTTTGAATGAGGGCGAGCATGCCGGTCTCCGATTGTTGCCGACATGTAGCCATTGCGCGCGAAACCGGCAAGGGCCGGTCGCCTGCAAGCACCGGGCACAAGGGAATTCGGCAAAACCCCGCCTTGACAGGAAACCGCAGCCTTCGATAAATGCGCCATCCGCTGGACGGGGCTGTAGCTCAGCTGGGAGAGCGCGTCGTTCGCAATGACGAGGTCAGGAGTTCGATCCTCCTCAGCTCCACCAGCGGAATTTTCCTGCCTGTCGACACATCTAACTTCCGAGACGTCTCGTCAAAGCCCCGCCTTCGCTGCGAGATAGGGCGCCAGGGCAAGCGAGTAGCTGGCGGTCAGATGATGACTGTCCCGCCAGACGATGATGTTGCCGACAACTGCCGGGCATAGTTGCGGCCCGCAAATGGCATCGAGCATATCGATGGCGCGCACATTTTTCTGTCCTTCCGCGGCCAGCGCCAACACGTTGCTCCGCTCAATATCGCTCAGTTTGGTGACGCATTTCGTTGGGGTCGAACTCAGGCATTCGCCCGGGTCGAATTTCATATAGGGCGTGTTGCGGATGGCAACGATTTGCGAGCCGGCGTCCGTCAGCCCGCCCCAGAGACTTCGCAGCCCCTCGATCATCACGTCTTGCTGAACCGCTCCGTAATTGGACTGGCTGGTGAAGATCAGATCCGGTTTCAGCTTTAGGATCTCGGCCAGCACCTTTTCGTGCCACTGCGCGCATAAGACGTTGGGTTTGCCATCCGCCGTGATGGCCACGCGGGTGAATGGGCAGGCGGATTTTGTAAAGGTAACCAGTTTGAAGTTGCGGTCCTTTGCGATCTTGTCCAGTGCCGGCACCCACTGGGCTGCATGAGAATCTCCCACCAGAACCATTGTTTTCGCACCCGTGGGATCGCCTAGAGAGCATCGTTTGGGCTCCGAGCTTTCCTCCTGGTGGCACTTCCTTGCATACACGACCGGCACGTCCCGCCTCAGCCGGGCCAGCGGCGGCAGAAGGTTCACACCGTCCGGGACCACGGCGCCGGAGACGAGAGCGGCGGGCCCAGGGTAGGAAGGCGTGCCGATCAGCGCGGTGTCGATGCGTTCGGTCTTCAGAAAGAGCAGCAGGCTGCCGGATGCGGCCACGCATGTGAGAACCGCCGCGGTGCCGTATCCCAGCGGCTTCCACCAGGCGCCGCCCCGAGCTTGCCGGTAGCGCTGCTCAACATATCGATAGGACAGATCCGATAGAAGCAGGGTCGCCGCAATCAGGCCGAAACCGCCGGCAAGGGTCAGCGAATGACCCTGCGCCTGGGAGATGGTGATCAGCGGCCAATGCCATAGATAGACCGAGTAGGAGCGATCGCCGATGAAACGAAGTGGCAACGAATCGAGCCCACGAAACCGGCCGACTTCAACCTCGCCAGCCAGGATGACCAGCACTGTGGCCAAGGTCGGCAACAACGCACTGACGCCGGGAAATGGAGTTGCAGCGGAAAACAGCAAGGCGGACGCAACGATGCCCAGGATGCCGGCGATCGCCAGCCACTGTCTAGTGAGTGCCGCCAGTCGAAACTGGTGTTCGGTCAGCACCAGCAGACCACCCAGCGCCAATTCCCACAGGCGGGTATGGCTGACGAAATAGGCCTGGGCCGGATCCGTCGCCGTCAAAACGACAGAGGCAACAAGTGATGCCGCGAAAATGAGCGACAACGCCCCGATCAAGCAGGCCCTCAGCGGAAGGTCACGGCGGCGCGCCAGCCAGATCACGCCGATCATCACCAACGGCCAGGCGATGTAGAACTGCTCTTCGATGGAAAGCGACCAGTAGTGTTGCACCGGGCTCGGCAAGGTGTCGGCCTCGAGATAGCTGACCGCAATCGAGGCCAGCCGCCAGTTCTCGACATAAAGAGCGCTCGCCACGATCTGGTTGCCCATTTCCTCCCAGCGCGCCTTTGAGATGAAAAGCAGCGTGCCCAGCAATGCCACCAGCAGCACCAGGGTTGCTGCCGGCAACAACCGTCGCACCCGTCGCGAGTAGAATTCGATCAGTGAAATCCGGCCGCCGCGCAGCGCCATCTGCGCCAGCAGGCCCGTGATCAGATAGCCAGAGATGACGAAAAAGACGTCGACGCCGACATATCCGCCAGGCAGCACATCCGGCCATATGTGATAGACCACGACAAGCGCGACCGCCAAGCCGCGCAGCCCCTGTATTTCGGGTCGAAACCGACGGTTCTGATCGATTGTCACCGGATATCCCCAACAGTCTCAGCCGGCCTGGATCAACCGGCAGTCCGCGCCACGATCTTCATAAGGGCAGAGTGCCGTGAGGCAAGAGCCGATCGCAGCAGTTCATTCCCTTTCCGTCTCCAGTCCGCTCACCAGCGTGTCGACGAAACCCAGCAGCTCACTTTCGAGGTCGGTGGACGCCAGGCCAATGAAACGGTCTTCGAGCGAGATGGCGACGATCCCATGCACGGCGGAGAACAGCGTGCGCGCGCAGGCCAAAAGCTCCGGCGTTGCCGCCGCCGGGAGCAGCTGGGCCAGCGGCTCAACCAGATGCTGGACCAGCACCGCATGTTCGGCCAGATGCCATTCGGGCACCGCCACGCCTGGCGCCATACGGTGCTCGAACAGCGCCTTCCACGCCATGCGGTTGTCGCGGGCGAAGCCGAGATAGGCCTTGGCCAGCGCCTTCAGCCTTGCCCTAGGCTCGGCGACGCCGGTCGCCTCTTGCTGCAGGGCCGCCCCCAGCCTGGCCAGTGTGATCGAATTGACGTGCAGGATGAGCTCGTCCAGGTCGGCGAAGGCGGTGTAGAGCGCGCCCAGCGCGCAGCCGGCATCGGCCGTGATGTCGCGCGCACGCAGACCGGCGAGCCCCGAGGACTGGATGCGCGCTTGCGCGGCCTCAATCAGCCTGCCTTTGAGGTCCTCGCGTTTGGCGTCCCGTTTTGCGGCCATTAACCTTCTCTTATGCGCAATCATGAACACTGTTCATTTTCTCCTTGAACGCCGTTCACAATGTGCTACTTTGCCTCGTGAACAATGTTCATAGAGGAGAAACGGAAATGTTGAAACAGTTTTTTGCTCTCGTTCGCGGCCGAAGCTACGAAGCCACCGAGGCGGTCGTCGACCGCAACGCGCTGATAATCCTGCGCCAGCAGATCCGCGATTGCGCCGACGCTATCGCGGCCGCCCGCCGGGCGGTTGCAATTGCCATCGCCCAGAACGAACAGGAACTCGCGCAGTTCAAGAAGCTTGTCCTCCGCATCGACGATTTGGAGAAGCGCACGATCGCCGCGATCGAGCAGGGACAGAATGAACTGGCCCGCGAAGCCGCCGAAACCATCGCCATGCTGGAAGCCGAACGCGACGCCTCCGCCGAGGCGCAGAAAAGCTTCGGCACCGAGATCGAGCGTCTCAAGCGGATTATCCGCGTCTCCGAAATGCGCCTGCGCGAATTGCAGCGCGGCCAGCGCATCGTTGCCGCGGTCGACTCGACCCAGCGCCTGCGAGAAAGCGCGCCCGGCTCCAGCCTGTCGGCGCTCAGGGACGCCGAGGAGACGCTGCTGCGCCTGCGCACCAGGCAAAAGCAGATCGACGCCACCGCGGCCGCCATGGCCGAGATGGAACAGTCGGGCGATCCTGCCGCGGTCTCAGAGAAGCTTGCGGCCGCCGGCTGCGGCGCGCCGCTGAGAAGCAGCGCCGACGCCGTGCTCGAACGGCTCACGAAGACCATGACCAAGCCGGCCTGATCGTACCCGGCCTGATTGTATCCAGTCTGATTGTATCCGGCCTGATTGTATCCAGCCTGAAACAGACCCACGCCCAACCAACCTAACCTTGAAACGAAAGGACCATATCGATGACCCCGAACACCTATTCCCCCAAGGACTCAAGCGCCTGGAAGACCTTCACCATGGCCAGTTTCGCCGTTGCCGCCACGATGATGGCCGGCGGCATCTACTTCATGGAGGCGAGCTTCGCCGCCAAGGGGTTTTATGCGATGGCCGCCATCATGCTCGTGCACACCTCGATCACCATCACCAAGACGCTGCGCGACTCGGAAGAGGCAAGCCGCTTCATCAACCGGCTGGAAGACGCCAAGACCGAGAAGTTGCTGATGGAAGTCAGCCGCAGTAACGAAGTGTAACCGGGTTCCCGCTAAACAAGGCTCAACGCGCAAGACCGCTGATCAATCCAGCCAGGATTTTAATCGGTCATGCCCAATGGAAGTCGCCGCTATGGAAATCGCCCCGATCAACCGACCGACAGCTCATCTGATGACGTCCAGGCGCTTTGCGCCCTTGTTCTGGACGCAGTTCCTGTCCGCCTTCAACGATAATTTCCTCAAGAACACGCTGGTGTTCCTTATTCTGTTCACGCTGGCGGCGGACCAGGCGGCATCACTGGTCACCTTGGCGGGCGCCGTCTTCATGGCCCCCTTCCTGCTCCTGTCGGCGCTCGGCGGCGAGCTCGCCGACCGCTTCGACAAGGCTCTCATAGCCAAGCGTCTGAAATTCGCCGAGATCGCCGCGGCGGGTGTCTCCGTCGTCGGCATCGCCCTGTCGTCCATTCCCGTGCTGATGACGGCGCTGTTGATGTTCGGCGTTATCTCGGCGCTGTTCGGACCGATCAAATACGGAATCCTGCCCGATCACCTCGAACGCAAGGAACTGCCCAAGGCCAACGCCTGGATCGAGTCAGCCACGTTTGCCGCGATTCTCGGCGGCACCATAGCCGGCGGCGTCGTTTCCGCCGATGGCATCGGCGTCGCGGTGTTCGGACCGATCATGATGGCGCTCGCCGTCGGTTGCTGGCTCGTCAGCCGCTACATCCCGTCCACCGGTTCGGCGGCGCCCGACCTTGTCATCGACAAGAACATCTTCCGCTCGACCTGGCGCCAGGTCGCCGAATTGCGCACCGACACGCGCATCTGGCGCGCCGGCCTGATGACGTCGTGGTTCTGGCTGATCGGCGCCATCGTGCTCTCGCTCCTGCCGGTCCTGATCAAGGATTCGCTCGGCGGCAACGAAATGGCCGTCACCGTCTACCTCGCCGTGTTCGCCGTCTCGATCGCCATCGGTTCGGCCATCGCCGCCTGGATGTCGCAGGGCCGCATCGTGCTGTTGCCGGCACCGGTCGGCACGGCGCTGCTCGCCCTGTTCGGCCTGCATCTCGCCTGGACCATCTCCGGCATGACGCCGTCGCCCCAGGCGGAAACCCTTGGCGCATTCTTCGCCGGCCCAAACACGATCCGCGTCGCCATCGACCTCGCCGGCATGGCCATTTCAGCCGCTTTCCTGGTGGTGCCGACCTTCGCCGCCGTGCAGGCCTGGTCGCCCGAAGCGCGGCGCGCCCGGGTCGTCGCCGCCGTCAGTATCGTCAATGCCGGTTTCATGACTGGCGGCGGCATCATCATGGCCCTGATCCAGACGAAGGTCTCGACCGGCGGCATCCTGTTCGGCCTCGTCGCGGCCAATGCGATTGCCGCCTGGCTGATGCTGAAATATTTGCCGACGAACCCCTTCCGTGACTTCGTCTCCATCCTGTTCCGCGCTTTCCTGCGCCTCGAAGTCGAGGGCATGGAAAACCTCAAGGCGGCCGGCAAGGCGCCGATCCTGGCGCTCAACCATGTCAGCTTCCTCGACGGTCCGCTCGCCTTGACGCTGACCGATGAGGAACCGGTCTTCGCCATCGACTACACCATTGCCCAGGCTTGGTGGATGAAGCCGTTCATGAAACTTGCCCGCGCCTTGCCGCTCAACCCGGCCAAGCCGATGTCGACCCGCACGCTGATCAAGATCGTGCAGGGCGGCGACCCGCTGGTGATCTTCCCGGAGGGACGCATCACCGTGACCGGCGGCCTGATGAAAGTCTATGACGGCGCCGCCATGGTTGCCGACAAGACCGGCTCGATGGTTGTGCCGGTGCGCATCGACGGGCTGGAGAAGACCTACTTCTCGCGGCTGAGCTCGCAGCATGTGCGCCGCCGCCTGTTCCCGAAGGTCAAGGTGACTATTCTGGAACCGGTCAAGCTCGAGGTGCCGCAGGAGCTGAAGGGCCGCAAGCGCCGCGCCGCGGCGGGTTCCGCGCTCTACCAGGTGATGTCGGATCTCGTTTTCCGCACCCAGGACATCGACAAGACCGTACTGGAAAAGATCATCGAGACGGCGAACGAACGCGGCATGAAACAGCTCGCAGTTCAGGATCCGGTCACCGGTTCTCTCAGCTACAGCAAGCTGCTCACGGCTGCCGCCGTGCTTGGTGAGAAGTTCCAGACCCTTTATGCCGACCAGCAGACGCTGGGCATCATGCTGCCCAACGCCAACGGCTCTTGCGCGACGCTGCTCGGCGTCATGTCCGCCGGCAAGGTTCCGGCGATGATGAACTTCACCGCAGGTGCTGCCAATATTCTGTCCGCCTGCAAGGCCGCCGAAGTCCGCACCGTGCTGACGTCCCGCGCGTTCGTCGAACAGGCAAAGCTCGGCGCTGTAGTCGAGGAACTCGGTCGCTCGGTCGACATCGTGTGGCTCGACGATCTCAGAAAGACCATCAGTCTCAAGGATAAGCTGCTCGGCTTGCTGCGCAAGTCGACGCCACGCGCGAAACGCAAGCCCGGCGATGCGGCGGTGATCCTGTTCACCTCGGGTTCGGAAGGCACGCCGAAGGGCGTCGTTCTGACCCACCGCAACATCCTGGCCAACGCCGCCCAGGCGGCGTCGCGTATCGACTTCCATTCGGGCGACAAGGTGTTCAACGTGCTGCCGATCTTCCACTCCTTCGGCATGACCGCGGGCACGGTGCTGCCGTTGATCTCCGGCGTGCCGGTCTATTTCTACCCCTCGCCGCTGCACTACCGCCTCGTGCCGGAACTGATCTACGGCTCGAACGCGACGATCATCTTCGGCACCGACACCTTCCTCTCCGGCTATGCCCGCACCGCGCACCCCTACGACTTCCGCTCGATACGCTATTGTTTTGCCGGCGCAGAGCCGGTCAAGACAGCGACGCGCATGACCTATATGGAGAAGTTCGGCCTACGCATCCTCGAGGGCTACGGCGTCACCGAGACGGCGCCGGTGATCTCCATCAACACGCCGATGTACAATCGCTCCGGAACCGTCGGCAAGATCATGCCCGGCATGGAATACCGCCTCGATCCGGTCCCCGGCGTCGACGAAGGCGGCCGGCTGTTCGTGCGCGGCCCCAATGTCATGGCCGGTTATCTCCGGGCCGAGAAGCCCGGCGTGCTCGAACCGCTGGAGGACGGCTGGCATGATACGGGCGACGTCGTCGCTATCGACGAAGGCGGCTTCATCACCATTCGCGGCCGCGCCAAGCGCTTCGCCAAGATCGGCGGCGAGATGATCTCGCTCGCCGCTGTCGAAGCGCTGGCCGGCGAATTGTGGAAGGGCTCGCTGTCGGCGGTCGCCACGGTGCCCGACGCGCGCAAGGGCGAAAAGCTGATCCTCATCACTGAGGCATCCGGCGCCACACGAGCGGAATTCCTCGCCTACGCCAAGGCCAACGGCGCCATGGACCTGATGGTCCCGGCCGAAGTGCGGGTGGTCTCAAAGGTACCGGTCCTTGGCTCCGGCAAGCTCGACTTCGCCGCCGTGACAAAAATGGTGCGCGACGAAGAGGCCTTGAAGACCAAGGCCGCCTGACCCGGCTACGGCAACGGGCCGACGCAAGAGCCGGCCCGTTCAGATGATCAACCCTTCGCATGCCGCTGCGAGATCAGCATCGCCATGCGCTGGACTGCCCGCAGCTCCATTTCCACGCCCGGCGACGATGCCAGCGCCGGCATGTTGAGCGCCACCACGGTCAACGGCTCGAGCGTCGCCAGCAGCACATGGGTCGCCTCAAATTTCTCGAACAGCCATGCCAGCTGCTCGCGTATATCCTGGTCGACTGGCGCCCCCGGCTGCGTATCGGCGAGCGAGCGCACGGGCTCCTGCTCCAGTGCACGGGCCAGCACCTTCAGGTCGAAGTCGCCGAGGTCCCCTGCCGGCAGGATCAGCGCGCCGTCGACAAGGATATGGCTCTGCAGGCCGCGCAGGAAGCGCGCCGAGTCGGTGAGATCACCCTCGGCCATGTGCTTCAGCAACGAGTCGCGGCGCTTCTCCGCGGTGAGGCTGACGCTGTCATTGTAGATGACTGCCAGCAGCGTCGCCGACAGCACGATCACCACGCCCTGCACACTGCCGCGCCAGCCGAGATCGTCGATGCCGCCCAGCGCCAGCCCGGCGAAAACCGAGCTCAGCGTAATCACGGTAAAGGCGCCGATCGTGTCGCGATGGCCGAGGCTGGCGCGTCCAAGGCCGATCGTCAGCCAGCACAGGAACAGGATGGCGATGCCGCCAAGCCGAACCGGCACTTCGAACAGGCCGGGCCGGTAGTCGGTGACCATGAACGGAATGATCAACAGCAGCGACAGCGCCATGCGCTCGACCGTGCGGTTTTCGGCCGCCGACAGGCTGTCGCGATCGCGCGTCATCACCAGCCAGCCGATGGCGAGAAAACCTCCGAACTGGAAGGCAAGTAGTACCGCCATTCGCCATGGTTCAGCGAAACGTGCCGGGATCGGCGCCAGAAGGAAGAACAGCAGGGCACCGCCGGCGGCGAACAATTTGAGACCGAACGGCGCGTGCCGGCGCAGCAGGCCTTCGGTCAGCAGCAGTGCGGCCAGCGGCAGCAGACCCGCCGCCGTGATGGTGACGAACCGGAAAAAGGCAAGACCCGTGGTCCAGTCGAGGATGCGGCAGGCAAGCAGCACTGCCAGCACCTTGAGGCCGAATAGAAAGCGCCGCGACAGCGGATCGCCCGTGTCGCGCCCGCCTATGATCGATATCACGACAAGCAGGCCAACCAGCGCCGCTAGCGAGGTGATGGTGTCGGCGACGAGCGTGCCGTCGAGGTTCATCATCGGCCGGCTGCCATCAGCTTGCGGATAAACCGAGACGCCACGAATGAAGCCATCAGCGTGTCCATGGTCTCAGCACATTCCATTGGCGGGTGCTATCGGCCCAGTGTACCACCGGCAAAACCAGCCGCTGCAGCGTGGCCGCCGCACCTGCTACCGCAAGGGCGGCAAGCGAGCCGCGCGGAACCGCGTCGGCGAGATAGGTGCGCGCCGACTGAAAGCTCATCTGTCCGATCTGCAGCACATCATCGCCGCGCGTGTAGTCGAGTTCCTTGCGGCAGAACTCGTTAAAGGTCTCGACGCGGTGCTTGGCCGCCTCGTCGAAGGTCTTCTTCAGATCGTCCGAGCCGCCCGTATAGGCGTTGGTGATGACGAAGCGCTCTTCGTCGAAACCAGCTTCGGGGCCGACACCGAAGACATGGCGATGGCGCGCCATGATCTGCCGCGCCAGAAGCACATGGGTAAGCGAGCGGCGCGCGCCGGCATGCGGTCCTGGGAACACATTGCTGAACGCCTCCGCGACCATGCCGACGACAGCGGGTACCTGGGTGACATTGGAAATCCAGATCGGCCGCAGTTGATTGCGCAAAAACATCAGGAAGCAGGTCAGGCCGTAGAGGATCCAGCTCAGCCCGCGGCTGCGCTCGTCGGGATCGATCATGACCAGACCGAGGTGCAAGACTTCATAGGGCTTGCCGGCGAGCGATATCTCCATCAGCGCCAGCGAGTTGAAGGCGATCGGCTGCCGGTCGCTGCGCCGGTAGACAATGGTGATGATGGAATGTTCCAGCCGGCTGCGGTCGCCGGAAAACACGCCATAGGTCAGGC
Organism: Mesorhizobium sp. L103C131B0; assembly: GCF_000502275.1. Classification (NCBI taxonomy): domain Bacteria; kingdom Pseudomonadati; phylum Pseudomonadota; class Alphaproteobacteria; order Hyphomicrobiales; family Phyllobacteriaceae; genus Mesorhizobium; species Mesorhizobium sp. L103C131B0. Next base: position 255,236 of record NZ_AYXC01000016.1, read on the forward strand.
TGCCGAACTTCAGTGTCTTGGACGCTACCAGCCGCAGATCGCTGCTCAGCTGCTCCAGTTCGGCAGCCTTCATCCAGCGCCCGGGCCGCTCCACGACGCGCGTCTCGTAGTCGGCGGATACGCGCATGCGCACATCCATGAACCGACCCGGCAGCAGCTGCAGAACCGCCTTGAGCACTATTTTTCCCCTTGGCAAGAACTCCGACCGTATAGTGGCCGCCGTCCACCTAAGACGCGGTAAACCCGAGACGGCAGTTCTTGGTTGTACTCAACAAAGTAAAAGAACAGCTGCCAGCCAGTGCGGGCTCAGCTTTCCGCAGCAACCAGATGGCCGCCGCCGACATCGTTCAGCGCCAGCTTCAGCGGCGCCTCCCCGATCCTGCGGGTGGCGCTCGGGATTTCCTGGTCGAGGCGCGCGAAGCGCGTTCTGCGCTGCGCCGGATCGGGCACCGGCACGGCGTCGATCAGCCGCCTGGTGTAGGGATGGCGCGGGTTGGAAAACACCTGGTCGCGCGTGCCCATCTCGACGATCTGGCCGAGATACATGACGGCAACGCGGTCGGAAATGTTCTCGACCACCGCCATGTCGTGCGAGATGAAGAGATAGGCGACGCCGAATTCGCGCTGCAATTCCTTCAGCAAATCGAGCACACGCGCCTGCACCGAGACGTCGAGCGCGGAGACGCTTTCGTCAGCGATGATCAGTTTTGGTCGTAGCGCCAGCGCTCGGGCGATGCAGACGCGCTGGCGCTGGCCACCGGAGAATTCGTGCGGGTAAAGCTCCATCTGGTCGGCCGACAGGCCGACGCGCTCGAACAGCGCCCCCACCCGTTCGCGGCGCTCGTCCTTGGAGGCGATGCCATGGATCACCAGCGGCTCGGCGACGAGCTCGCCGACGCGCATGCGCGGATCGAGCGAAGCGAAGGGATCCTGGAAAATCATCTGGACGTCACGGCGCACCGCCTTGCGCTCGTCGCGGCCAAGACCGGAGAGATTGCGCCCGCCAATGACGATGTCGCCGCTATACGGCGCCAGTCCGGCCAGCGCCTTGGCGGTCGTCGACTTGCCGCAGCCGGATTCGCCGACCAGAGCAAGCGTTTCGTTGGGCGCGATCGAGAAGCTGACGCCCTCGACGGCGTGGACGCGGCGGGTGACCCGGCCAAAGATGCCGCCACGCAGATCGAAGCGGACATGCAGGTCGTTGACCTCGGCGACATTGGCCGGTTTCAAGACGTCAATCGCATCCCTGGATTTCTGTCGACCGACACCACTGCCGATGCGCGGCACGGCAGCCAGCAGTTCGCGCGTATAGTCGGCCTGCGGGCGGGCAAAAATATCCGATGTCGTGCCTTCTTCGACCATGCGGCCGTCGCGCATGACGATGACCCGGTCGGCCATTTCGGCAACCACGCCCATATCGTGGGTGATCAGGATGACGCTGGTGCCATGCTGGCGCTGCAGGTCGCGCAACAGCTCCAGCACTTCGCCTTGCACGGTGACGTCGAGCGCCGTCGTCGGCTCATCGGCGATCAGCACGTCGGGCTCGAGCGCCAGCGCCATGGCGATCATCACCCGCTGGCGCATGCCGCCGGAGAGTTCGTGCGGAAACTGCTTTAGCCGGCTTTCCGCCTCCGAAATGCGCACCGCCTTCAACGCCTCGATCGCGCGCTGGCGGGCTTGCGCCGACGACAGGCTGGTATGCGCTTCGATGGATTCGGTCAGTTGCCGGCCGATCGACAGCACCGGATTGAGCGAGGTCATCGGCTCCTGGAAGATCATGGCGATGCGGTCGCCGCGAATGCGCCGCATCTGGCGTTCGTCGAGGGTTGCTAGGTCGGTGTCGCCCCGATTCCCATCCCGAAGACGGATCATGCCTGACGATATGCGCGCCGCCGGCTGCGGCAAAAGCTGCATGATCGCCAGCGCGGTCATCGACTTGCCGGAGCCGGATTCGCCGGCAATGCAAAGCGTCTCACCGCGCGCCAGCGTCAGCGACAGGTTGGAGACTACATTGCGCTCGCCGTCCTCGCCGCGCACGCTGACGGAGAGGTTGGCGATGGAGAGGACGGGGGTGTCGGCGAGGGTCATTGTGGGTGGAGCCCTGCGACGGATTGGTTCCGTCGCACCATTCGCACAAACCTTGGCGCTGCCCCCCACCCGGACCTCCGGTCCGACCTCCCCACAAGGGGGGGGTAGGGTGGCAGCGCTTTACCCTCCCCCTTGTGGGGAGGGTCGCTGCGAAGCAGCGGGGTGGGGGTGCGGCGCCGACGTACCGTCATTCAAACACGCAACGCGGAAAATAGAACGACACCACCCAGTTCGGCATGTCGACGATCTCGCTGATGCGCAGGTCCCCGCACACCGAGGCCAGCATATAGGCCTCGACCGGATCGATCTGGTAACGCCCAGCGAGCAGATCGACCATCTGCGCCACCGCCTCCTTCGCGCCCGCCATCAGATCCGGCCCAATCCCCGTCGTCACCTCGTAACCCTTGGCGTCGAGATGGCGCGTCACCGGGCCCGGCGTGGTGAAGCGCGGCGTCTTCAGCCTGGCGTCCTTGACAAGGTCGAGCTTGAGCACGACGTCCATCGGGCTCTCGATCGCCGTGCCGCAGACCTCGCCATCGCCTTGTGCGGCGTGCGTATCGCCGACCGAGAACAGCGCGCCGGCCACCTCAACCGGCAGATAGAGCGTCGTGCCGGCAGCGAGATCGCGGATGTCGAGATTGCCGCCGACCCGCCGTGGCGGCACCACCGAGTGAAGCCCCATCTCAGCCGGCGCATTGCCGATGGTGCCGGCGAACGGCTTCAGTGGCACGCGCGCGTTTTTCCCGAACAGCGCCGGTTCGAGCGCGGCTGCATCGTATTTCCAGATGTTCAGCGCCGGTTCCGTGAAGTCGTCGGCGAGCAGGCCGAAACCGGGAATGTTCGCCGTCCAACCGAAGCCGGACGGTTTGAACATCTCGATCGTCACCTTGAGCGCGTCACCCGGCTCGGCGCCCTCGACGAAGATCGGCCCGGTCACCGGGTTGACCCCGGCGAAGTCGAGCTTGACGATTTCGGCGACCGTGCTGTCGGCGTTCAGCTGGCCGCCGGCGGCATCGAGGCACTGGAACTCGATGGTCGCGCCGGGCGCCACCCGCTCGGCCGGGATAAAGGAATTGTCCCAGCCGAAATGGTGATGGCGCCCATGGATGGTGTAGTCGCAGCTATTGCACATCTTTTACGTACACATTGTCATAGTTGATCGGGATATGGACCGGGTCGACATAGAGGTTGTCGGCGCCGCCCATTCGGGCGGATTTCATGGTGAAGCGCTGTTCGTTGAAGACCGGCGCCCAGGGCGCGTCTTCCATCACCTTGTCGTAGATGGCGCTCCACATCTTGTCGCGTTCGCCGGCCTTTGCCGGGTCGACCACAGAATCCGCCTCGGCCGCCTTGGCGTCGAGGTCCTTATTGCAGTACCACGACCAGTTCCAGCCGCCCGGCACCGCGCCGGCGCAGCCGAGGATCGGGCCGTAGAAATTCGACGGATCGGGGAAGTCGGCGATCCAGGCCATGCCGCCCGACCAGATCATCGGCGCGCCGGCCTTGTCACCGCCGGCGGCGATGACATTGGCCTGCGCCAGCGACTGGATGCTGGCCTTGATGCCGATGGCCGCCAGGTCCTGCTGGATCGCCTGGGCAATGCGCGGGTTGGGATCGGTGTTCATGGCGAACAGCTGCGTGTCGAAACCATCGGGATGACCGGCCTCGGCCAGCAGCGCCTTGGCCTTGGCTACGTCATAGGGATAACCTTTGTATTCCTTGTCGTAGCCCGGCATCGACGGCGGCAGCGGCTGGTTGGCCGGCACGGCGCGGCCGTTGATAATCTGGATGATGCGCGCCTTGTTGAGCGCCATGTTGACGGCCTGACGCACCTTCACATTGTCGAACGGCGCCATGGTAGTGTTCATGGTGACGTAGCCGGTGTGCAGCTGACCGCCTTCGACGACGCGCGCCTTCTGCTCGGGATCGGCCATCACCTCCTGGAATTTTGCCGGCGGAATGCCGTCGCCGGGCACATCGATCTCGCCCTTCTGCAAGCGCAGCAGCGCCACGATCGGTTCCTGGCCGATCTCGAAGGTGATCTTGTCGAGATGCGGCAGGCCCTTGTGCCAGTAATCCGCATTGCGCTCGAAGACGATGCGTTGGCCGAGTGTCCACTCGGCGAGCTTGAAGGCGCCGGTGCCCACCGGATGCTTGCCGAAATCGGCGCCATATTTCTCGACCTCTTCCTTCGGCACGACATGGGCGAAATTGATGGCCATGACATGCAGGAAGGTGGCGTCGGGCCGGGTCAGCTCGAACTTCACCGTGTAGGGATCGACGACGGTGACGCCGGAAAGGCCTTCGGCCTTGCCGGCGGCGACATCGTCATAGCCCTTGATCGAGCCGAAGAAGCCAGCGCCGGGGCTCTGCGTCTTCGGATTGGTGACGCGGTCAAGCGAATATTTCACGTCGTCGGCCGTCATCTCGCGGCCATTGTGGAATTTCACGCCATGGCGCAGCTTGAAGGTGAAGGTCTGGCCGTCGGGCGAAATCTCGTAGCTTTCGGCGAGGTCGGGCTTCAAATTGGTGGTGCCCGGCTCGTAATCCATCAGCCCATCGAACAGGCTCTTGATCATCGACCAGTTCTGCCAGTCATAGCCGATCGCCGGATCGAGGGTCGCAACATCGTCCTTGTAGGTGATGGTGATGGCGCCGCCTTGCTTGGCGTTGGGATCGACCGTGTCTTCGGCGCGGACGCTTGTCATGCCGAGCATGAGGGCCAAGGCGGATGCCGCGACTGTGGATGCGAGAAACTTTTTCATTGTTGTGTTCCCTTTCTCTGTTTCATTTTCATCTGAGCTTGATGCGGGGATCGATGAACGGCGCGATGATGTCGGCGAGCAGATTGCCGAGCACGATGGCGAAGGCCGACACCAGCGTGACGCCCATGATGATCGGAATGTCGACGCGCTGGATCGCCTGCCACGCCAGCTGACCGATGCCGGGCCAGCCGAACACGCTTTCGACGACGACGATGCCGCCCATGAAGATGCCGATGTCGATGCCGATCATGGCGATGACCGGCAGGATGGCATTCGGCAGTGCGTGGCGGAATATGATGGCGCTGCGCGCCAGGCCCTTGGCCCGCGCCGTGCGGACATAATCCTGGCGCAGGACGTCTATCATCGACGAGCGCATCATGCGCGCATACCAGCCGGCGCCGAGTACGCCCATGGTCAACGACGGCAGCACCAGATGGCGCCATGTGCCGTAGCCGCCGATCGGAAACCAGCTTAGCCGCACGGCAAAGACGTAGAGCAGCAACAGGCCAACCACGAATTGCGGCGCCGAGACGCCGACGAAGGAGGCGACCATCAGCGTCTGGTCGGTGGCGGTGCCGCGCTTGACGGCCGCGATCAGGCCCATCGAGAGCCCGATCAGCAATTCGCAAAGGATGGCGCCGACCATCAAAAGCAGGCTGGCCGGCAGCCGCGAGACGATGAGTTCGGTGACCTCCGAGCGCTGGATGTAGGAGCGGCCGAGATCGCCGCTGAGTAGCTTCGTCAGATAGTGCCAGTACTGGACCACGAAAGGCTGGTCGAGGCCGAGTTGCTGGCGGATGTTTTCCACCGTCTGCGGCGTGGCACTGCGGCCGGCGATCTGCCGCACCGGGTCGGCCGGCAAGAGGTAGAGCAGCGCAAAAGTGATCAGCGAGACGCCAAGCAGGATGAGCAGCGACTGGATCAGCCGGCGGCCGAGATAGGCGATCATGACCGGCCCCCCATTATTCCCGGCCCCTTTGCGTCGGATCGAGGATGTCGCGCAACGCGTCGCCGATCAGATTGAAGGCCAGCGCCAACGCGAGGATTGCGGCGCCGGGGAAGAACACCAGCCAGGGCGCGGCCTGGAAATAGGTCTGGTTCTCGAAAATGATGTTGCCCCACGACGCGGTCGGCGGCTGCACACCGATGCCGAGGAAGGAAAGCGTCGCCTCGAGCAGAACCGTGGTCGAGATGCCGAGCGTGCCCCAGACGATGATGGTCGGCAGCAGATGCGGCAGGATGTGGCGAAATAGGATGCGCGGCGCACTCGCCCCGATGCTGCGCTCGGCATCGATGAACTCGCGCTCGGCCAGCGATGAGGTCTCGGTGTAGATGACACGCGCCGTCTGCACCCAGTTGACCAGCGCGATGACCATGGCGACGATCCACAGACTCGGCTGAAACACTGCCGCCAGGCAGATGGCGAGCAGCAGCGCCGGGAACGCCATCATCAGATCGGTGAAGCGCATCAGCGCACTGCCGATCCAGCCGCGGAAATAGCCTGCGGTGACGCCCACCAAAGTGCCGATCAAAAGCGCCACGCCATTGGCGACGATGCCGATGATCAGCGAGGTGCGGGCGCCGTAGAGGATGCGGGTCAAGAGGTCACGTCCGAGCAGGTCGGTGCCGAGCCAATACTGGGCGCTGGGCGGCAGCGGCGAGCCCTCGATGGTCAGGCCGTCGAACATCTGCTCGTTGGGATCGTAGCCGGTCAGCCGGGGCGCCAGCACAGCGCCGGCGACAACAATGGCGACGATGACCAGCCCGAGCAGCGCCAGGCGGCGTTTGACCAGCCGACGCCAGACGCCGGCGCGCGGTTTTGCCGGCATGCGTACCGGGAGATCAGGCGCGATGGGACTGGTCATCGCCGCCTTCCTCATCCGTCATTGCCACGATCCTGCGCGCGGCATCCTCGACGCTGATCTGCCAGCTCATCGCCAGCGATCGCAGTTGTGCATAGGCACGCTCGTCATCGCTGCCTTTCGACAGCGCCGTCACCGCGCGCACAATGGTCTGGCGCTCGGCGACGCGCTGGCGCAGCGACGCTATCTCGCCGGCTAAATGCTTGCGTGCCTCGAAGCTCTGCCTTGCGATCAGCAATGCGCTGTACACACCGGCATTGCCGACCGGCTTCAGCAGCTGCGCATCGGCCTTGTGCGACAGCGCCCATTCGATACGCCCCGGCGCCTCGGAACCGATCAGCGCCACCAGCGGCATCGGCGCCTCGCCCGGCTTCCACGGGAATTGCTCGTCAAAGCCGAGATCGGCATCGAAGAAAACGAAATCGGCCGCGAGAGCTTCCGGCGGCAATTCCGGCCAGCAGTCGATCGTAGCCAGGCCGATGGCCGACAATTGCCTGGTGATGGCCTGCACCGTCGGATGCGGGCGATGCAGGATGAAAGCCCGCGCGCCGCCGAGATTGGGGATGCGCGTCCGGGTCATGACACCACCCTCAGGCGCGGACGGCCGAATGTCTTGGCGGGGTCGTAGCGCGACAGATAGGGATCCGGCGCGACCTCATCCTCCTGGCTGACGACCTCGAAGAAGCCATCGGCGATCCGGCCGATGATCACCGGCAGCGTCGCGTGCTGGGAGTGGGCGTCGATGGCGATCGGCCCGAGCCGGGTGGAGAAGCGTCGCTCGGCGAAGGCTTTGGAAAATTCCGCCGGGCCGGCATCAGTGTCGCGCGACAGCACGTCGGCCATCACCTGCACCGAGGCATAGGCGGAGGCCTCGAAGGACGAAGCGAAGGCAGCCGGCCGGGGCGCGAAATAGGGCCCGACCGACAGATGCCCTTTCCCTGTCTCGCCGATCGCCGGCAACTCGCCTTCGGTGAGGTTGCAGGAGATGACGGGGCAGTTTTCCGGCCTGAATGCCGCATCCTCATCGCCCAGCTCGCGGTAAGCCGCCAGGAAGGCGTAGGATGAGGTGCCGATCAGATTGTTGAGGATGAAGCTCGGCCGCGTCGCCCGGACCTCGGCGATCAGCCGCGACACGTCGGTCTCGCCGATGCGCAGATAGCGCTCGCCCAGCACTTTGCCGCCGGCATCCGCGATCAGGTCGCGCGCCACGCGGTTCATCTCCCAGCCCCAAATGTAGTTCGAGCCGAGCAGGAAGCCGTTGGCGCCGAAACGCGGCACGACATGCGCCATCAGCGGAACCAGATGCTGGTTGGGGCAGGCGTGCATGTAGACGACATGCTCGTTGGCCTCGAACCCTTCATAGGGGCAGGCATACCAGAGCATGCCGCCGGCCTTCTCCAGCACTGGGATGGTTTCCTTGCGGCTCCACGAGGTGACGCAACCGACGACATGGCGCGCGCTGCTGGTCCTGAAAATGTCCTCGCATAAAGTCGCGTAGCGATCGGCATTACTTTGCGGATCGCGCTCGACCGGAACCACTTCGATGCCATAGCTCCGATCGGCATTGATGTCGGCGATGGCGCGCATGGCGCCCATCCGGCACGCATCGGAGACCAGCTGGTAGCTGCCCGAGCGGGAATACAGGATGCCGATCTCGATACGCCGTTTCAAACCGATCCTCAGAAATGACAATGCCCCGCAGCCAGCGCCGGAGGGCGAGGCATGCGAGGCATATTTGCCGCCCGGCGACCAAGGCCGGTATTTTGCGCTAGCGTATTCGGTCCGGCGGGTCAGTCAAGCGGGAAAGTACGTGGTCATGGGATCGGCCTTGTCCGGCTGCTTCTAGTTCCGCAGCGTGAACATCAAAGGCGCCACGACAGCCGTACCGGCCTTCTCAGGCGGTGGCGCGGGCACCGTCGCACCCTGCAGAATGCCGAGCGCGGCGCGATCGAGATCGGCGTCCCCCGAAGATCGTGTCAGCCGGACGGAGGTCACCTTGCCCGAAGCGCTGACGACGAAGGTCACATTTGCGGTACCCACGGCGCGCCGCGACCTTGCCGCGCTCGGGTAGCGCTTGTGCCGATTGATCCATCCGATCAGCTGGGAGTTCCATTTGCTTGCATTGACTGATGATCCACTCGATTGCGAAGCCTTCGGCGCCGACGCCTTCGCCGCTGCCTTTTGATCGACACTGGCGGTCACGACCGCTTTCGCCGGCGCGGCCTTTTCCTTCTTCTCTTTCTTTGCTTTCGGCTTGGGTTTTTCGGCAGCCTTCTTCGCCTTCTCGATCGGCTTGTCCTCCACCGGCTTGTCCTCCGTCGGCTTGGTCTCCACCGGCCTGGTCTGCAGCGGAATGACCACATCCGGCGCTATGGTCGGGACGATGTCGGGCACCACCTCATCCAGCGGCGGCGATTGATCGGGCTGCTCGGCCGCTGCCGTCTCGATCGGAGCGGCGGGTTGAACCGCTTCCGTCTTCTCGGTGACCGGCTCCGGCTGACCGGGCTCGGGCTCTACGACGGGCTTCAGTTCGGCAAC
>NZ_AYXC01000017.1:0-110429 GCF_000502275.1 Mesorhizobium sp. L103C131B0
TGCCACAGTTGGCATCGACCTCGCAAAGAGTGTCTTCCAGATCCATGGTGTCGATGGGAACGGTCGGGTTCTCGTACGCCGTCAGCTTCGCCGCAGCCAGTTGCTGGTGTTTTTCCAGAAGCGTCCACGATGCCTGATCGGCATGGAGGCTTGCGCAGGTTCTCACGATTGGGGGCGCAGGCTTCTGGAGATGGGGCACGACGTCCGGCTGATGCCGCCCTCCTATGTGAAGCCTTACGTGAAGCGCGGGAAGACGGATGCTGCGGATGCGGCCGCCATCTGTGAAGCCGTGACACGCNGGTATGGTGGCTTGCGTTGGTTTTTGCGATTGGGGGCGCAGGCTTCTGGAGATGGGGCACGACGTCCGGCTGATGCCGCCCTCCTATGTGAAGCCTTACGTGAGGCGCGGGAAGACGGATGCTGCGGATGCGGCCGCCATCTGTGAAGCCGTGACACGCCCCTCCATGCGGTTTGTCGCCATCAAGAGCGAAGCCTGCTCGTCGGTTCTGGTTCTTCACCGCACGCGAGACTTTCTGGTTCGCCAGCGCACGCAGATCGGCAACGCGATCCGGGCCCACATGACGGAGTTCGGCGTCATCGCGGCGAAGGGCGCGCAGAACGTCAATCGACTGAAGGATCAACTGGATCAACTGCCGGAAGTAGCTCGAATGCCTGTGAGTTTGCTCTTCGATCAGTTGGCCGAGACGGACAAGCGGATCGAGCGGCTGACCGACGAGCTCGAAGAGACCTACGCGCAAAGCGAGACAAGCCAGCGTCTAGCCACAATCCCAGGTGTGGGGATGCTGTNCATCGCGGCGAAGGGCGCGCAGAACGTCAATCGACTGAAGGATCAACTGGATCAACTGCCGGAAGTAGCTCGAATACCTGTGAGTTTGCTCTTCGATCAGTTGGCCGAGACGGACAAGCGGATCGAGCGGCTGACCGATGAGCTCGAAGAGACCTACGCGCAAAGCGAGACAAGCCAGCGTCTAGCCACAATCCCAGGTGTGGGGATGCTGTCGGCGACGATCATCGCGGCGACGACGCCGGATGTCGACAATTTCGGCAGCGCAAGGGACTATGCCGCCTGGCTCGGCCTCACTCCCAAGCCGCACTCCACCGGAGGCAAGCAGAGGGTGGGCCGGATCTCGAAGATGGGCAATCGTTATATCCGACGCTTGCTGTATCTGGGCGCCATGGCGCAGATCATGCTCAGATGCAGACTCAAGCGCGAGCCGAGCTCGGACTGGCTATCGGGCATGCTGATGCGAAAGAAGACGAAGATCGTCGCCGTCGCTTTGGCGCATCGCATGGCACGAACAATATTCGCCGTCCTGAGGGACGGATCGCGTTACGAGCCGCAGTCAGCCTGACAGGCTCTCGGAATGGTCAGGGCAAAGTGANGCCGTCCTGAGGGACGGATCGCGTTACGAGCCGCAGTCAGCCTGACAGGCTCTCGGAATGGTCAGGGCAAAGTGAGGTGATGGCGAACAAACGGAGACGAAGAACCAGGACACCCCGATTAATCCGAAGCGCCTCGAGCGCGCTCGATTGAGTGGGACCTGTTCTCCAAGCGGATATTCATCAGGGCGCGCAGCGATCCCGTTGCACATTCAGACGCCGTATACATGGCCGCAACCGACCTGTTCACCAAACCCGATCCGATACCCTTGACCCGCAGGAGCCATCCATACACGGGTTAAAGTCGGGGCTGTAAGGCGGTAGGAAGAGCATTCGCGCGCCGGCCGCTTCGATCGCTTGGCGGGCGGCGGCGACTTTGTGAGCGGGCAGGTTGTCGAGGATGACGATGTCACCAACTCGAAGCGTAGGCGCCAATACATGCTCGGCATAAGCGGCGAACCATTCACCCGTCATCGGTCCGTCGAGGACCATCGGCGCAGTCATGCCCGTCAGGCGCAATGCGCCTGTAAAAGTAGTCTTTTTCCAGTGCCCGTGCGGGATCGGAGATCGGCACCGCATGCCCCACTTTGCCCGTCCACGCAGGCGAGCCATCTTCGTCGATGCGCCGGTCTCGTCGATAAAGACCAACCGTTCGGGATCNCTTTGCCCGTCCACGCAGGCGAGCCATCTTCGTCGATGCGCCGGTCTCGTCGATAAAGACCAACCGTTCGGGATCGAGATCAGGCTGGGCCTTGAACCAGGCGCGTCGCCGCGCGAGCACGTCGGGCCGATCCTGCTCGCTGGCGTGCGCTGTTTTTTTTGAAGGTCATCGAGTGACGGTCGAGAAAGCGCCAGATCGTGCTCGGCGCGAACACGACCGCATGCTCCGCCCTGAGAAATTCAGCCAACTCGACCAGTGTGATGTCGTCCTGACCTTCGATCACCGCTAGGATCGTATCCCGGTAGGCTTCGATCCGCTGGGAGCGCTTGTCTCCGCCTTGGGGCTTTGCCCGCGTCGCGCCGCTCTCTCGCCATTCGCGGACCCAGCGGACCGCGCTTGCCGCGGCAACACCGAAACGATCCGCCGCAGCCCGCCGCGACAGGCCACTCTCAACCGCTGCGATCACTCGCGAACGCAAATCCTCCGATATGGCTCTANCCGCCGCAGCCCGCCGCGACAGGCCACTCTCAACCGCTGCGATCACTCGCGAACGCAAATCCTCCGATATGGCTCAACCATGCCTGCTGGCCTCCATACCCAGCCGACATGATGAATCAGATATTCTCCCCGACGGGAATCCCTCGCGATTCCATCAGGTCAGATTATGCTCTAGCTGAATATCTCAAAGTGAGGGGGGGTGCATCGGCCCGAGAATTCTTTTGAAGCAAAGGGTTATCAGATCCAAGGACGGGGTCCGATGCAAACACACTGTATCTCTGACCAGCTCGAATTTGAAGGCTTCGCCCCCCCAAAGTTGTCGTCGGTTTCGACGGTGGGGCGATCACCCTCGGATGCCGGCGTCTTGCTGCTTCGCCACGCCGACGGGGCTCTCGGCCTTTTCGACCGGGTGGCCGCTTGCTTCATCGACCACCGCGATCCGGATTGCACGCTGCACAAATCTCGGACAGCGCATCGCGGCAATCGCGCGGTTGCGAGGACGTCGACGATCACGATACACTTCGCCACGACCCGGTGCTGGCGCTCATCTCATTGGAATTGAGCCGCTCGAAATGACTGATCACCTCGCTGTCGCAAGGTGGCGGGGAGAAGATGTCGAAACATATGGTGGCGGCCGGCGACGTACCGGCATGCTGGCGCGCTTTGCGAGCTCAGGAAACAGGCAGAGGCTCGGACCGGGCAGTGCTTTCCGATCATCGTGATCCAGGAGGCCGGGCTCGACGGCTTCTGGATCCATCGCGTGCTGCAAGCCGAAGGGATCGTCGATCCGGCATCGATTGCAACCTCGCGCCGGCGGCGCCGGGCCATGACCGATAAGATCGACGGTGAGGCGCTGGTCAGGGCGTTACTGGCCTACAAGCGAGGCGAGCCACGGGTGTGTGCGATGCTCCGGGTGCCGACGCCCGAGGAAGAAGACCGTCGCCGTATCTCGTGTGAACGCAGGGCCTTGACGAACGCGCGCGTGCGACACGTCAATCGCGTGAAAGGCCTGCTGTTCGCACAGGGCGTGTCCGGCTACGAGCCGCTGCGCCGTACCGGCGGAAGAGACTGGAGGCGCTCAAGACCGGCGACGGCCGACCCTTGCCGGCCCATCTGCAGGCGCAGGTCGGCCGGGAACTCGACAGGCTCGAACTACTGCTCGAGCAGATCAAGGCGGTCGAGACCGAGCGCGATGCCATGCTCGCGCCACGGAGGTTGTCTCGCCGGCACCGGCGATGCTGCTCGACCTGAAGGGCATCGGGCCGAAGTTTGCCGCCGTCTTGTGGTCGGAGGGCTGTCACGTCACTTCGACAACCGACGACAGGTTGCCCCCATGCGGGCCTCGCGCCGACACCGTGGCAGAGCGGCTCGGTCGATCACGACCAGGGGGTATCGAAAGCCGGCAATCTCCAGACGGCCTGGCTCTGGCTGCGCCATCAACCGCGATCGGCGCTCACCTTGTGGTTCCAGGACCGGGACAAACACAACGGCGGCCGTCTCAAGAAGGCGATGATTGTGGCGCTCGCCCGCAAGCTGCTCGTCGCGCTGTGGAAATACGTCAGCGCCGGCGTCGTCATCGAGGGTGCAGTCATGAAGACCGCCTGACGCGTTAGCCGAACTGAATTCTGCAAATCTTCCAGGATCCGATCAGTCCTGGCGGATCCAGGTGGGACGAACCGGGAATATGCATGGCCCCGAATGCAGTAAGCCAGAATGGTCTCGTCCCTCCTGACTCCGCCGCAAGCGGGATGTTGGTGCCGCTGTCTCGAAAAGCGACCGTATATAAGTAGGATGTGGCTTGGCAATCAGCCGCGTCTTGCAATCGGACTCAGACCGAGTACGCCGGAACAACCGACGGAAAGCAAAAATGTCACCCTGACGACAGTTCCGCATTGACGCTCGTAATATAAGCAATATTCGATCTTTTCTCCACGCTCGAGATCGGTCACGAGTTGAAGGCGATGTCGCGATGGCTGGATGAGCATCGCGACCTTCTTGGCTTGGTGGCGCGCGCGGCGCCAGGCGAAGACCTGCTGCGGCCTAAGGCCTTACCGACGGGCGACCTCGGAAATGATTGCGTTCGGCCCCAGCGTCTCCGCGATGATCCGCGCCTTGTCATCCACCGACCAATGACGCCGACCGCCGGCACCATTGATCACCTCGAAACGCCGAAGATGCCGCTCCGGGTCAAACGTAAGGTCAAGTCCAGACACAAGCCGATCTCCGATCCCAATACAGCATCGGCAACCTCACAGATCGCGACCACTCCCGAAAGGTGGTCCCGAAACACCGCTTACATTGAAACAGTGGGGAAAGACTTCTTCAACAGGCCCACGCGGCACCTCTGCCAAGTGGCACTAAGCACCTTGGTAACGGCCGCCTTGAGGCCTTCGTGCGCGTCGGAGATGATGAGCTTGACGCCGCTGCGGGGGGAGCTCTTGCCGGCGCTTGCTCGTTGCCACCGATTGGACGTCCAAGTTCGATTATGCGCAACTGCCGGCGACGGCGGACAAGATCACGATTGCCGAGTTCCTGCGGGATCTGGTCGCAGCCGTGTCTTAGATGTTTAGATGGGGTATTCGGCTTGAGCCCCGTCTTCGACGGCAATGGCAAGGGATGCAGCCTTCCTTTCCGGCCGAGGCTCAAGTTACCTATACCGCCTCCTTCACGGCGCTTAGGAACTGCTGGGTGCGCTTGCGCTGCGGATTGCCGAACAGCTGCTCCGGCGTGCCCTGCTCCTCGATCCTGCCGCCGAAGAAGAAGCAGACACGATCGGCGATGTCGCGGGCGAAGCCCATTTGATGCGTAACCATCAGCATGGTCAGGCTGTAATCCGACACAAGCCGGCGAATGACGTTTGTCACTTCGACGATGACCTCAGGATCCAGCGCCGACGTCACCTCGTCGAAGAGCATGACCTTGGGCCGCATCGCAAGCGCTCGAGCTATCGCCACGCGCTGCTGCTGCCCACCGGACAGGCGCGAAGGATGCTGGTTGCGCTTGTCGCCCATTCCGACCATCTCTAGCAGCTCCTCTGAGCGCTCACGCGCCTGCTTGCGCGGAATGCCCAGCACGTGTTCGGGCCCTTCCATGCAGTTTTCCAGCGCCGTCATGTGCGGGAACAGATTGAAATTCTGGAAGCACATGCCGATCTTCGAGCGCATTGATCTTAGATACTTCTGGCTGGCGGGCACCAACTTGCCGTCCTTCTCCATGTGGGTGAGCGGCTTGCCGTCGACGTAGATGACGCCCTCGTTGATGTTTTCCAGTGTCATCAGTGTGCGCAGCACCGTGGTCTTGCCCGAACCTGACGGCCCGACGATCGTGACCATCTCGCCCTCTGCGACATCGAGATCGAGGTGTTCGAGAACAATCAAAGATCCGTAACGCTTTGCGACCTTCTGGAAACGCACCATCGGCACACCCGCGCCGGTAAGCTCTAGCGGGTATTGGGAAAGGTCTTCTGTTTCGTCCATCAGTTCGTCCCGACTTTGCCGCGAACCCAACCATCGAAGCTGCGAAGAACGGCGGCCGACGGCAATGAAATCAAAAGGAAGATGATACCGACCATCGTATAGGGTTCAAGGTAGCGATAGTTTTCCGAGCCAATTGAGTTTGCTGTTTGAATCAATTCCGCCACGCCGATGACCGACAGCACGGGCGTGTCCTTAAGGATGCCTACCAGGTAATTCCCCATGCCCGCCACGGAAGGTGGCAGCGCCTGGGGAATGATGATGCGGAAATAAGTACGCGCCGTAGACAGATTGAGGGAGGTCGCCGCCTCCCACTGTCCCTTAGGCACGTTTTCTAGACCCCCGCGGTACAACTCCGAAAGGTAAGCTGCATAGTGCAGCCCGATGGCTATCATGCCCGCCACCCACGGCGAAAGGACAACGCCGAACTCCGGCCCGACGTAGAACACGAAGAATATCTGCAGCACCAGCGGCGTGGAGCGGATGAACTCGACCCACTCGCGCGCGGTCATTGTCAATGTCCTGTACGGCGTGCGTTGCGCAAGCGCGAACACGAGCCCCAGGAAGATCGCGATGATGTAGCCGATACCGGCGGCCAAAAGCGTATTTCCGGTCGCCGCCAGCAGGCGGGGGAGAATTTCCCAAGCGAAATCCCAGTCCCAACCGAACATCGCTAAGCCCTTCCCGACTTGCGTTCCATAAAGCATTCAAGCCAGCGCATGAAGGGCGTGATGATGAAACGGGCCATGACATAATAGATGATTAGTGCCGTTCCGAAAGCCTTCGCGGACAGGAAAGTCGTCGCATTTATCTGCTTGGCTTGGAACGATAAGTCGGCGACGGAGATCAATGAAACCAGGGCGGTTCCCTTAAGAAGCTCGATCAGCAAATTGCCCCATTGCGGCAGCATGATGACGAGAGCTTGGGGAAGAATGATGCGTCGCATGCGAGTCAGCGGCGACATGTTGATCGCCGAGGCTGCCTCCCACTGTCCCCTGGGCACTGAGAGGATCGCGCCGCGAACTAGCTCCGCCCCGTACGCTCCAAGGTTCATACCGACGCCGATAAAACCCGCTATAAACTTGTCCAGCGAGAGCCCGAACAGTGGCAGGACGAAGAAAATCCAGTAAAGCTGCACGAGCAGCGAATTGCCGCGGAAAAACTCGATATAGACCGTGGCGATCCAGCGAATAGGACCGGCCGGCGCGAGCCGCATCAGGCCCGCGGTAAGAGCCAGTACGATCGCCAGCGCGATCGACAGGGCGGCCAGCATGGCCGTAACCAGCGTGCCGCTTAGCAGCAGATTCCCATGCGTGACAAGGAATTCGGAATAGGACATCGGCTCGCGAAAGATCAACGGACAATCGGACATCGGCTGCAGAAGCCGCAGTGAGCTGCTGAGGACAAGCCCTCTATAATTGTACTATCCGGGCGGCTCGAAGTGCCAACCCGCTTCAGTCATCGCCATGCCGGCATGGCGCACTAGAACCATAAACTCGACCGGGTCGGCCAGGCTGCCGGCCCCGCTGGCGCGACCCGCCTGCCTTGCGGCCTTGGTGTAGGGGCAGGCGTCCACTTGATGTCGGGCGCTCGTCGTTCCGGAAGTCTACTATTCCCGACGTGCTCCTGCGATCTTAATGCCTCTGGGAATGCAGCTGAAGCGGTTGGTGTACAACTCTGACAAAGTCGCCCTGATCTGGAGCAAGGGTGGGCCAGGAAGGGCCCACCACGATGCCGTCACTAACGATTGGAGCAAATCCACTTGGTTGTCGTGGCACCTGGAAGGCTGGCAGCTACGATTCCAAATTGTTTAACAGAGTTCATCATCTCCTCAGAGCCGACGTACTGCTTCAGACCCTCGTTGAATTTGGCCAGAAAGTCGGCATCTTCGGAGCGGAAACCGAGACCGACCCAATTATAGGTCCACTTCGGCAGAGCGGCAGGATCGGTGGCTTGGATTTCGCCATCCGATTGATCTGCCATGAGTTTGGCTTCCAAATACGTCATGCTTCCAGCATCGCCACGTCCTGCCTTAATTGCCGCGATCACCTCCGAAGGTCCGGGAACAACCATAATTTTGTCCTCGGCAATTCCTTCCTTTTTGGCGGCTGCAATCGTGCTGGATCCAGCATATGTCACAAACACCGCTCCTTTATCGGCGATATCTTTGTACGTATTGATGTGTTTCGGATTGCCGGCCGTCACTATGAAGCCATCGCGGAGCTTCGCAATAGGCTCGGAAAAAGTGACATTCTTGCACCGAGCACCCAAGATATACATTCCCCCCGTGATAATGTCATAGCGGCTTGCCTGAAGGCCAGGGATTAGGCCTCCCCAGTCGGTGACGTTTGTCTCCACGTTTGTGTAGCCCATCTTCTTCAGGACACCGAGGGCAATTTCGTTTGCAAACCCTTTTGGATGGCCCTGATCGTCGGTAAATGCAAAGGGCACGACACTGGCGAACCCTATCCTGATTGATTGCTCTGCCTTGACACGATCGGTTAGTGGACCGGCATCGGCAGTCCACGAACCCAAAAAGAGCCCGAGAACTGCCATCAAAGTGTTGAGTTTCAGCTTACCCATTGTTTTACCCTCTATGGTGACGCTTTTAGTTTTTGACAAGGCAGCGATCTGTGGTCACCGCAGCTCCGGAGCCTCGGCCCAGGATCGCCTCGATATTGCAAGGCTAAGTGACCAACGCACTTCGTCTGCCGATTACAATTCTGATGCCGCGGCCTTTCCTCAACGATCACCCACGCCGAACGGCCGCCTGGTCTACCCCCTTCATCCGCAGCACCCAACGCACGCGACCGAAGATCCACACCGAGCCCTCGAGCCAGCATCCAGCTCTATCGAAGTGAAAGTGGATTGGCAGGCGCGCTTTGTCTCACATCACAATCAACGATCCCCCGACGGGCCCTAGCTGGCGCGAGCTTTTTCAGAGGCCTGCGCACCCGCGCGCATCCCATTCCGGCCTCAGCAGCGACAGTACAAGCTCGTCGCGATGCTCACCGCGGAAAAAGGCGCTGCTGCGCGCCACGCCTTCGGCAACAAAGCCGACGGCCTCGTAGCTGCGCCGCGCCCTGAGATTGTCTGGGAAACAGCAAATCCAGAGCCTGTGGGCGTCGGTCTCCGTGAACGTCGCATCTACTACGGCGCGCATCATTGCCGTGCCAAATCCTCTGCCCGGCTCGGCGACGGCAACCCGCTCTATAAGCGTCGTGTGCTCTGGCGAAGCCCAGTCGCGTAGGATGGCGAAGCCGAGCGGCATTCCGTCATCCTCGGCCACAAAGTAGGCATAACGCGAATCCGCGAGAGCCGCCAAATGCCGGGCTTCCTCCCAGCGGCCGACTAGCGCTTCGTATCCTTCCAGCCGCTCCGTGCGCATGATGAACGGGATGTCGGCGGCGGCCCGCCTCAAGGTCACGTTCATTGGACAATCCTGTCGATCGATGTTTCGCAACAGCGCACAAGACCGCTCGAGAGCTTTGCCAAGGTCTTCTCACCTCATGAGACTCTCTTATTCGTTTGTGGATCGGCCCTAGGTCGAATCGCTCAGCTCGCTTATGATGTTGACCCTTAACTGGCGGCGGAAGCTGGTCAGTTGCTTCGACATCGAACATTAGGTCCACCAGAGAACAAGATCTGGTCGCGCATACCCGAAAAAGCTGTTCAGCACTAGGCGACGCTTTCCGTTGCCTGATTGACCGGTGACCCCGTGAACGAAACCGCCATCGATCAGGCCGATATCCCCCGCCCTGAGCTGGAAGTCGCGACAAGGAACGCCCTCGAGATAGGCTGCCGAATAGGGATAGCCCGTAGTCTCCACACCTTGAGACTTTCGGTCGGTGACTGTCGGCTTGTGGCTCCAGAGCCGCAGCTTGCCACCTTCCTCGGGCATGCTGGGATAGAAGTTGAGTGCTGCGACGATGTTGTGCGCCACCGCAGAAAGCTCGTAATCGTTCCCAGCACATAATACTTGAGCGACGTCGTCGTGGGGGTCCAAGGAGAATGTGCCGCTGCCAGACCAACTGAGAGCGCGACAAACATTAGCCTGACCATGCTCCGAACGGGCCAGCCGCAATTCAATGCCCTGTTTGCGAAGCTCGCGCTTCAACGCGTCGAACAATGCTCGGACCGGATCAACCAGATTCTCAAAAAGGGCGTCGACGTACGGTCGAGCAGTTTCCGCCTCTGCGAAATATGTGGCTGCATCCTTCCTGTAGTGCGATGCGCCGACATATTGTCCAGGGACGCCATCCTTACGCTCCTTGAGACCGGGACTGCCACTGAAGTTCGCGGTGATTTCCTCGGCTATTTCGGTGCTGAAAGCTTGCCTGATGTGCAGAGCGGTGATCTCACCTTTCAGGACTGAGATGATGTCTGCAGTGCTGATCGAGCCGGTTCGTTCTCTGATCGCAACTGGCGAGATGGCTCGCGCTTTAGATCCCTGGTTAGTCATTGGCTTGCTCCTTTAGTGCGTGATCAAGGATGGCGATGCCCTGATCGAGTTCGTCATCGGTGATGGTTATCGGTGGGAGGACTTTGATGACGTCGCGATTTGGTCCTGAAGATTCGATCAGCAGGCCATTTTCGAATGCGACATCGTGCACACGGCCGACAACGGCCTGTGAACGGCATTTGAGAGCGGCCATCAGACCACGGCCGCGCTTTTGTTCGATGCACGTGGGAAATTTCGCAACGAGGCGGTCAAGGTGTCCTTGCAGCTTGACGGCTGTCCGCTCGACGCCTGCAGTAAACTGCGTGTCGGACCACAGTTTGCACATCGCCCCTGCAGTCACGAAGGCGAGATTGTTGCCTCTGAAGGTCCCGCTATGTTCTCCGGGATTCCAAATGTCCAGGTCGGGCCGAATCAGAACGATGGAGAACGGACTACCTGATCCGCTTAGGGACTTTGAAAGGCATACGATGTCGGGATCAATACCCGCGAACTCGAATGAGAAGAACTCGCCCGTTCGTCCCGCACCGGCCTGAATGTCGTCGACGATCAAAACAACACCGTGCTTGCGGCAAGTGCGCTGAATTTCTGTGAGCCATGCTGCAGATGCAGTGTTCAGGCCGCCTTCTGCCTGGATAGTCTCCAGAATGATTGCGGCTGGCTTTTCTATGCCGCTCCCCGGGTCGCCTAAAACATAGTCGATGTAGCTAGCGGAATCAAAAGCTTGCGTGGGATAGCCGTCGTAGGGGACACGGATCACATCGTGGCGAGCAACGCCGCCCAGTTCCCTGGTTGACGCCGAACCCGACACCGCCAGGGAGCCGAGCGACATGCCGTGGAACGCATTTGTGAAGGCCATGACGCTTGAGCGGCCGGTATATTTTCGCGCCAGCGCTAGAGCCGCTTCGTTTGCGTTTGTGCCGGTCGGCCCAGGAAATTGTATTTTGTAACAAAGGCCCCTGGGCTTCAGGATCGAACCCACAAAGACCTCAATAAAGTCCCGCTTCGCCGACGTATGCATGTCGAGCGACAGAAGAATGTTCTCGCCAACGAGATATTCGATTGCTGGTGCAATAATATTCGGGTTGTTGTGTCCGTAATTGAGGGCGCCGGACCCCACGAGGAAATCGATATATGGGTTGCCGGCCTCGTCCCAGATCGTCGCCCCAAGGGCTTTCGTAAAGACTGTGGGAAACGACCGCCCGTAGCGACAAACGTTAGACTCATGGGTCGTAAAAACGTCGATGTTCATTTCATGGTCCCTCTGCATGTGGGCGTCGCGTTCAGCGAGAGATTGATTAAATGCGTTTGGTTGGTCGCGGTTGTTCGTCACTTTCACTAGAAGATTGGAACGGTCCGGGCGGAACTTTGGACGGTCGTGACCTCCCAGGAATATGTTCGTAATGCCGACACGCTCCTCAAAAGGTCCGCGCCAAAAGGGAGACCGGACTCGCGCGGCAGCTCAACTGCTGCACTGACGCACTTCGGAACCTCCACCGTAGTCACGTTGCTCTGCACGGCGATATCTCTCGCATGCGTTGGTCGAACTCCGTTCTAGAGTTTTCGGGGAGGCGTCGATACTACGGCATTTGGTAGTTGACGCACCTCTTGTACCCGGCGAAACGCCCTGCCAATCCTATCAAGCTCATCGCTAGCACTTGCTCATGTGTAACAGGCGCTTCTGCCATGCAGCAGCATGCTAAGGTGTTGCAGGCCGCTTCGGCAGCAACACTAACCACATCGTGCCCCGGCTCGTAGCGTAGCTCGGCGGTAGCGAAGCCGCTCGCGAGCGCGCCCTAAGATCCTATGAGGAGGGTGGATAGCGACCTGCGCTGTGGCAAAGTGAGGTCGCTGAATCAACACCTGACCCTGGAGGCAAGCATGCCCGTTGCAGCTCACCAATCCGAAGCGCCGACCGCTATCCGTCCCGATCTTGGCGCAATCTTCGTCTCATTGGAACTGAGCCGCTCGAAATGGTTGATCACCTCGCTGTCGCCGGGTGGCGGCGAGAAGATGTCGAAGCATTCGGTGGTGGCCGGCGATGTCGCCGGACTGCTGGCGCGCTTTGCCGCGCTCAACAGGCAGAGGCGCGCACGGGGAAATGCTTTCCGATCATCGTGATCCAGGAAGCCGGCCTCGACGGCTTCTGGATCCACCGCGTGCTGCAGGCCGAGGGGATCGAAAGCCATGTCGTCGATCCAGCGTCGATTGCAACCTCGCGCCGGCGGCGCCGGGCAAAGACCGACAAGATCGACGGCGAGGCGCTGGTCCGGGCGTTGCTGGCCTACAAGCGGGGCGAGCCACGGGTGTGTGCGATGGTCCGGGTGCCTACGCCCGCGGAGGAGGACCGCCGTCGCATCGCGCGTGAGCGCAAGGCCTTGACGAACGAGCGCGTGCGCCACGTCAACCGGATCAAGGGCCTGCTGTTCAGCCAGGGCGTATCCGGCTACGAGCCGCTGCGCCGCAATCGGCACAAGCGACTGGAGGAACTCAAGACCGGCGACGGTCGTCCGCTGCCTGCACATCTGAAGACGCAGATCGGCCGCGAACTCGACAGGCTCGAGCTGCTGATCGAACAGATCGAGGCGGTCGAGGCCGAACGCGACGCCATGCTCGCGGCCGAGCAGCGTGCCTCGCCAGCCCGGCGATGCTGCTCGACCTGAAGGGCATCGGATCGGGAATTTGCCGCCGTACTGTGGACAGAAGGGCTGTCGCGGCACTTCGACAAACGACGCGGCCTCGCGCCGACACCCTGGCAGAGCGGCTTGGTCAATCACAACCAGGGGTTTCGAAAGCCGGGCAATCCCAGGCTGCGAACGACACTGATCCAGATGTCCTGGCTGTGGCGGCGCCATCAACCGCACTCGGCGCTCACCTTGTGGTTCAAGGACCGGGTGAAGCAGAACGGCGGACGCCTCAAGAAGGCGAGGATTGTGGCGCTCGCCTGCAAGCTGCTCGTGGCGCTGTGGAAAAGTCAACGCCGGCCTCGTCATCGAGGGGGCGGTCATGAAGAGCACCTGACACACCCGCCGCTCACCCCTAGCATCTGAACTTTAGCAATTCTTCCAGGACCTGATCAGTCCTGGCGGATCCAGGTGGACGAACCGAAGCGCTGTTTGGCTTGAAACGCCTCTCCCTCAGAATGGTCCCGTGCTCCTGAGCCTGTGCCCGCCGCAAGCGGGATGTTGGTGCCGCTGTTTCGAGCAGCGACCGTATATAAGTTGGATCTGGCTCGAATAAACGGGCCGCGTCATGCCACGGGCTCAGACCATGGATTCGCAACACATCGAGAAGGTGAAAAATGTTGCCCTGACATATCCGTTCCTACTTGACCTTCCTCATATAAACAGCGCTGTAGCGAGCGAGCGGCGTAGCGGCGATGATCGGCGTTCTTCAAATGTCGGGGCCGCTTTCGGACCGCTTCTGAAGCGTCTCGACCAACTCTGCCTGAATGAGGATTAGGGTTTCGAAAAGCCGACAGCGGAGGATATAGGTGGGACCAGACTAAGTCGGTTCTCCCCCTCTTAGGCCAATAGCCAGACAGCTTCGTGCTGGGAGATGCAACCACAGGATCTGTCGAAGCCGCGTAAAAATAGGGACTAGACTCCATCGACCGGGTTCACGCGAGGCAGAAGGAGGCGGCCCGCCTGATGCAGTCTCAAGAGGATCGACATTCGCTCCGGCCCCGCTTTCAGGCAGTTCGCCGGCCCCCAATCAGCATGCGGACGCCTTTGCATGAGCATATTCGCACATCCTACAAAGCAGAAAACCATCCGTCCCATTCATGCGATCGACGATTTCGCTAAAAACTGGCCCTTCAAAAAGATCTTCGTATTCGTCGCCCAGAAGATTGCCCAATACGTGGCGCCGCTCAAAATCCATGCAGCAGAGCGTAACGTCACCGTTTGGGAGAAGAACATTCCGATACTGCCGTCCGTCAACGCATGTCAGCGCTCCGACGACTGGCTGCCGTGGTTCGACGATCTTCGGATCGACGCTTCCACCCCTGCTGCTCAGCGGCCGCGCGCGAACTAGCGCTTCGGCGGGGATTAACTCGACGATATCCGGATGGACCTCGCCCAGAACGACAAACCGAATCGAGGCAATGTCTGTGTCGACCACTTGACGAATCAAAGCGAGATACTTGTCTCCGACGAGACGGCTATTCATGTATGCGCCATCATCGAGAACATGGACCACGAATACCCTTGAGCGCAGCGCTTGCAAGCGGTGTAGATCCCGCCCCTTCATTCCTACAAGCGTCGTGAAAATCCGGATGCCATGGCCTCTGGCGTAAGCGTGCTCAACCATTTCGGTGCAATCCGGATTGAGCCAAGGCTCGGAGTACCCGGCGAAACTAATGTCGACGGAAGTTGGTACGCGCGCCAGACATCGCTTGAAATCTTCAAGACGAAGATGCTTCACATGAGAGACCGCTCTTTGCCGATGGGCGAACTTATCCTGCGGACAATAAGAACATCCGACGATGCAGCCGGTGGTCGTCGTTATTTCCAAAACCCTGCCGCCCGGGATGGCAGAGCCCAGTTCCTGTAAGATCATCGGATATGCCTCCACTTTTCTGGCCCTCTAGGCCAATCCTGAACTTTCAAATAACAAGTTAGCTTATTTAATTCTGATGGAACGTTATTTCGCTTTCCAGAATATATTTACTTGCCTTTTATGACACCGGTCTAACAACTATACTTCTAATATTTCCATGATAATACTCTCAGCGGATTTTCGGATTTCCTCAGCAAATATCCATCGACCAAAATTTCCAGATGAACGGCAATCAACCGACGGCTCCCTCGGTTTGCTGGGCGGCCCTCGAACCAACTTTGGGCGCATCGCCGGCACGGCAGGACGGCGAAATCGCAATCTGTCGAGCCTCAGCCGTTGCGGAAGGTGTAGCTGTAACCGTTGATGGCCGGCCCGCCGCCGAGGTGCGCGTAGAGGACCCTCGACCCCTCCGGAAAGAAGCCTTTTCGGACGAGGTCGACCATCCCTTGCATCGATTTGCCCTCGTAGACGGGGTCAGTAATTATACCCTCGAGCCGCGCACACTCGAGCAACACCACGTCATCCTCGACGATTTCCGTGCCAAGGTCGACGAGCTTCGCAGTATACCGGCAATGTTTAGCACCTGCGCCTTGGTTTGGGCGGGGGTGGCAGAAGCATCGATACCGATGAGATTGCGCTGTCGACGGTCCTTGGCAAATCCAACGAGCATGCCGGCATGCGTCGAGCCCGTGACTGTGCAAACGACAATGTAGTCGAAGGCAAACCCAAGCTGTTTCTCCTGGGCGCACCTCCTCCGCGAACCCGACGTACCCAAGCCCGCCATATTTATGAACTGAGGCCCCGGCCGGTATCGCGTAGGGCCTGCCGCCCCTTGACTTGACCTCATCGAGCGCCTGTTCCCAACTGCGGCGGATGCCGATATCGAAGCCCTCGTCGCCAAGGCGCACCTCTGCTCCCATGATCCGGCTCAAGAGAATGTTGCCGACCCGGTCGTAGACGGCGTCCTCATGTGGTACCCAGCTCTCCTGAACCAGGAGACATTTCATGCCGATCTTGGCGGCGACCGCGGCGACCATCCGCGTGTGGTTGGACTGCACGCCGCCGATGGAGACAAGCGTATCGGCATTTGACGCGAGCGCATCGGGGATGATGTATTCGAGCTTGCGGAGCTTGTTTCCGCCAAATGCGAGACCGGAGTTGCAGTCCTCGCACTTGGTGTAGATTTCCATCTTTCCCCCGAGATGCTTGCCGAGGCGGTCGAGCTTCTCGATGGGCGTTGGTCCAAAGGTGAGCGGATAGCGTTCGAACTTTTCCAGCATTTTCTCTCCGGCAACACGCGGTGGAGCTGAATTAGCCATTCACGAGTCATTCTAAGGCGTCTTTGATTTGAGGTCGTATGCATTATTCGGCGCCAGAAGAGTCCCATTACTATTTCCAGCGCCTCGTTCGTCATTGAGAGTTGCAACCGCGCGCCGGCGTGCTGCGAGAGGCTACGATGGTATGGCATTCAGAACTGCATCTCCTGGAATACTAGAATGACCGGATTGCGGTCGCCAATGGACTTCTCAAGCAAAGCAGTCCTGCGAATATCTGCTCAATATTTATGGTTGGTCCAAAGTGGTGCCAGCTTTAGAACCGACCTTATCATGGCACCTCAAGGCAGCAGCAGCGATATGGCTAGCATTTGATCGCGCTGGAGCAAATCTGCGGATTCATTCGTCACCTCATCAAGGTCTGGCGGCTCGGATCCAACTTCCTTGCAACTGCCGAAATGCCCAGCCCTTTGGCCAACTCGGCTATCGCAGCCAGACCGCCAGATCAGAAAGAGCACGCTTGCGAAATACGCCAGCTGAAGGAGCAGGGAACAAGCCAGGGTCGTGACGACTACTGTGCCGATTGAATGAGATGCGAAGTAGACGGTCAGTGCGGTGCTGCACAGCACCAGCCCCAAGACGCGGCAAAACATTCTAAAGGGCAACGCCGTTCTCCTGGTTTTGTCTCCTCAGATCATGCTGCGACCTGGTCGGCCGTAACATGGGTCTGGCAGTTCTTCGGGCAGACGCGGGCGCAGGCTCCGCAGCCAATGCAGCGGCCGGCATGATCGACGACCATGATCATTCGATTGAGCTCGCCATCGAAATCGTCGTCTTCGCCGTCGCAGGCGCCGAGGATTTCACCCGCGTCATCGACGCCGTAAAGATGCATGACCTCGCGCGAACAGACTTTGAAACAGCGGCCGCAGCCGATGCAGGTCGCGCCGTCTATAGCGGTGAGATATTCCGGCACCCATCCGGAGCCGTCGCGGGTGGTGAATGTGCTCGTCATCGTAACTTCTTCATTGCAGAGAGCTCTCTCTTGGCACCATCCAACTCGGCAAAAACGGCCGACGTTTCCTCGGCAACTTCCTCTATCTCCCTCCATTTTCTCGGGAGTTCCTCTGCAAGGCCGCGCAATCTCATCTTGGCAACTGCCGCGCGCAGCTGAAGCTTTCGAACTTTCGTCCCCATCTCATCTAGGTTTGACATAAATCGTTCCTCGAAATCGGTTTCTTCACGCCCGTGCCACGTCGGGATAGGCTTCAATGCTGCAGTCGCATCGTCGACCAAGTTCGTACCGGCCTCCGCGAGCTTCCTGACGTCTCGAAGCCGAACCGGTGGATGTCTCGACAGAGCGACCAAGCGCCCGGCCGTGAAAAGCAAGTCCGAAGCCCCATGGGTTTCATCTCCATCGTTGGCGATGTCATCAGGCCGGAGCGTTCCTCGATCCAAAGCCCCCGTGTAGAACATATCGAGCCTCCACAGCACGTCCGGGTCGGGATCGCCGATGATGGGGCTCGCACGGCGCTGTTTTTTGGTGATGATGAAGTCGCCCAGCAGTTCGGCGTCGGATTGCCTTCCCGTGACCCGGAGGCATCCTGAGCACGGTCAGCCGCACGAGGCATCTCGCAAAAGGCAAGGCAAGGGCCGCCTCGTCCTCGTTGACAGCCAGGCTGACCGCGGCATCAGACATTTCGCCTTCTCCTCATTTCAGTCCTCTTCCTCGAAGCACGACGTCTGTTTTCTGGGACGCCTACTCCGGGCACACTTGCGCAGACGACGCCCGGCTCGGCGCCGCTGATTCCACGCAATTGATGTCCCTCGGTCCAACCTTGAACACGTCCACGACTGCGAAGTCTTCCATCGAATTCGCGTCGAACATCGCTTCCGCCGCCATGCGGCCCGAGGCCATGAAGATTCGAGCCTCGATCCTGCTGCAAAGGTTCGACCAAGTGCTGCATGGACCCTCCTTGCTGCGGTCACGCCAAGGAAATGGACGAATTGGCCAGTAAGCCATTTCCACCAATTACCCTTTTTTATCTTTCTTCCTCGGCCGACCGCGCTTTGGCACCTTCGGGAAACTGTTTTGCGCAGCGGCAAAGAGAGCGCCGCAACAAGCCTTCGCACCCCTGTACTCGGCGAGGGCCTGCAGCAAATCCGGCAGATGCTGCTCTTTCAATTCGGCCGGGATAGGCTCCGGACCGTCCAGCGAAGTCAGTGCCAGTTCGACCAACTCGATCGCCCGATCATTGTTGCCGTTCTCGTGATAGTACCGGGCGACAGCCGGATAAGACCGGTACTTAGGGCTGTCGCCTTGCGGGGGATTCAGCGCCAGGATGTGTTCGGACAGCTCCTTGCCAATCGCGAAGCGCTCAGCAGGGGGAAGGCGCGAATGGTCATTGGCCGGATGGAAAAGTTGGTCTAGCGCGGAAACCATCCAATCCTCGGAATTTTTGTCGATCGCGTCGCGAACCAATTCGCGCATTACGGGCAGACCGGTCCACATGTCTTGAATTTTGTGAAGCAACAGATGTGCATGAGCCAGGCGGAAATTGAGGTCGTCCGGCATCAAGGCAATGCCCTCTTCGATCGCCCAGAGCGCCGTCTTCCAATCTTCCAACTTCACCGCCGCCCAGAACCTGTCATCGATCGGCTTCTTCAACGCTTGTTCGCGCGCCAGGGGTTCGCTTGTGGCGATCCGCTCATGATCGGCGGCTTTCGCCTTCTTGCTGGTACGCCAGCTGCCGTTGAGCACTTTCTGCAAAACCTCACCGAGTTGGCTCGGATGACCGATAAAGGCGATGCAGCCGTCTCGGTCGACTACGAACGAGGTCGGAACCCCGACGCAAAAGCTGGGTTCCCTCCAAAGTTTCTTCATTTCGCCTGTGAAGTCGAACGCAATCCGATGATTCAGATCCGGGCACTTTTCGGCCAACCAGGCGTCCAACTTGGTCCGGGCCTCGACGGCCGTTGGAGCGTCTTCATCAGCCGCGATCCCGACGACCTCAAGTCCGCTGTCCTTGTATTTCTCCTGTAGCTGCATCAGCTCGAGCATCTCCGCCGCACATAGTTCGCACCAAGTTGCCCAAAATTCGATGGTATAGACTTTGCCGGGCTGGAAGTCCGCAAGGGGCTCGCCACGCAGCCAGTCCTCCACTTTGATCGAAGGAGCCGGTGACCCCATCCGCAACATCATCTTGCCCTCCAAAGCTGTTGCCCAAGGCTGCGTGACCTTATGGGCAAGCTTGTTCCCCTTTGAGACCGCGGCACGAGGGTTCAACGAAGGGAGAGCATCGCTCGTCTTGCGCATCTGCGTGCATTCAGCCTTCACTCAGTGTTGCTGAAATTTAATTCGCAAAGGTCGTGCCAACGCGCTCGGCGTGCAGTAAATGCTGATTATACTCAAAAGCTTCCGGGGCGCTCAAATAGCCGGTTGTATTAATCGCGACATTTTTCCTGCCATTGTCAGGTCTTGGACACGCATCACCCGCTTCGCGTCGGCACAGAAGCGTGGCCACGGACGTCTCGACATAGGGACGAACAGATGGACATCATAACTGCGTTGGCTAGCGCCAACCACGTCATCATCGTCCGCCTCAAGCCTTCCTTGAGCTTCTTGCCGTTCCGGTCGCTCAGCGGAACGCCATTGCGATTGCAGGGGCCGCTCCCTCCGAGCATCGCCTCTGCCCTACCTCTTCCGCTTTGCGCTTGAATTCCTGGCTCGCAACGCCAGAGTTTCACGACGAAGCCGGTCATGTCCGGCTGCGTGTCGCGATAACGCCAGATCGAGGAGGTGATCGTGCCGAAGAGAGCCGGGATCTGCCGGCATGTGCCGGGCCGGTGAACTCTCCCGGATTCCTGCTTTTGTTGTTCTGTATCCCTGTGCACAGGTCCCCCAGGGACCGCCTGGTGCGAATGTGAGCGTTGTCGGAATTGGCCGGCCTCAAGGCCGCTAGGTCGCCACGCGATGGGCCAAGGCAGACTGAAAACGCCGAAGATGCGGCCGCCCTCGCCCCGCTGACGGCTACCATCCCAGGCGATGCTACGTGATTGATGCCACCGTTCGCGCCGAGGGCCGGCAAGAGCCCGACCGTCGGACTCGAAGGTCGGTGCGTTGGCCGCTGCAGGGTCGTTTCCGTGATAAGTTCCCGGCCAGTGGTGAGGAAAATCGTGATAACGCTAGGCCGTAGACTCATAAGCACGCAGCCACAGGCGCGTTTGGCGAGCTGGACCATAGCGAGGAAGTTGGCGGCGAGCTTGTCGTAGCGGGTGGCGATGCGGCGGAAGTGTTTCAGCTTGGAGAAGAAGCGCTCGATCAGATTACGCTCGCGGTAGAGCCGTTTGCTGAATCACGGTTTCCAGCGCCGATTGCTTTTAGGTGGGATGTTGGGCGTTGCACCCTGCTCCTCGATCAAGGAGCGGATGCGATCCGCATCGTAGGCCTTGTCGCCCAGCACGATGGTGCGGGGGCTGAGGTGGTTGAGCAGTTGATCTGCGATCTGACTGTCATGCGCCTGTCCGGCGGTCAGGCCGAGCCGGATGGGAAGCCCTTGCGCATCGACAACGACGTGGATTTTCGTCGTGAGCCCGCCGCGCGATCGACCGAGACAGTGATCTGGCCCCCCTTTTTTGCCGTCGCGGCCTGCTGGTGGGCGCGAACGGAGGTGCTGTCGATCATCTGGATGTCACCGTCGTGCGCGGAGGTGATGGCGCCCATCAGCCGGTCCCACACGCCCGCCTTCCGCCATCGCACGAAGCGGGTTCGTGGGCCGTAGCGCTCGGGCAGATCGCGCCACGGCGCACCGGAGCGCAGAACCCAGAAGATGCCATTCATTACACGTCGGTCGTCTACACGCGGCACACCACGCGGTTTGTTGGGGAGAAGCGGCTTGATCACGCGCCATTCGAAGTCGCTAAGGTCATATCGGCTCATGATGATTCTGAATCAGAACCTGGCGTGATATGAAAGCGTCAAGTTGAAAGAATGATCCATTGCCGAGGAAGGCATAGCTATAAGGCCGGTAGATGAGTTCTGTTGAAGCCGACGAGTGGGACGCCGTTCACACTGTTCATGACTTCTATGGTCGACCCTTGAAGGGGACCGCCGACTATAAAGGGTTCCCGCATGCCTATATGCGCGAATGGGATATAGATCAGGATGACTGGGCGGATACGCTCCTATTAAGCCCGATCAGTGACGAACAAATGTCTGCCGTCAAAGAGCAATGGCATCTCTGGTTGCGGTGGCGATCGGCGCAGGACGATGGCACTCTGCAGCCAGAAGACCATCACCCGACTCTCGCAAAGGACAGGAAGCGCTACGAACAGCTAGCCACAGTCGTCGAGGCCGCCCTGAAGGTTGACGACGCGAAATCGATCAGGGTGAAGGCGGACTTCCGTGGCGACATCCTGTCTATGGGGAAAACGGCCGTTCGATGGACTGAGCCCGACGATGGCGGCACTCCACCCATCTCGGCCATTCCGCATTTATGAGTTCACGACCTAATACGGAGAGGCTATGGTCCGAACGCGGCCTGCCGCGCTGAAACGACTCTCCTTCTCGACCTGACGCCGGCTCGAGTATTGGTGTTTTGAGCGCATTGAGGACGCCTGGGCTTCTGCCCGGCCGTTTGTCTGCGCGTTACGGGTTGTCTCGGCGAGCAGACACCGAGCGCGTTAGAGGCTTCCGGGGAATGTTCTTCGCGACGGCGCTTGCAAGTTGCTCATGAGCTTCGCGAAATTTGCTCTTTGCGGCGACCTTTCTCCGACTTCGCATCAGGTAGGTGACCAGGGGAGTCGAGCTTGGAACAGCATCGGTGCTACTTCAGAACCCGTCAGCGAGCCAAAAACAGCGGCAATGGCGGCTTGCCAACTATCCATCTTGTCACGCCACCGAAGAGCCGCTCGCGCAGCCGGCGGCTGCCATAAGCGCCCATGACGATCAGGTCGGCAGACGTGTCGATTGCGTGCTGCGCTAGCACCGTGGCCACCGGGTTGCCGCGGCTCGCCAGCCGGTCGACCGACACCCGAGCACCGTGCCGAGTGAGATAGGTAGCGATGTCGGCTCCCGGCTCGGCGCCGTTTCCGATGCAGGTCGCCTCCGGATCGACTAGTGCGACGCGAACTTCCTCAGCACCGGCTAGCAGATGCAGCGCTTCGCGAACCGAACGGGACGCCTCGACTCGCGAATCCCAGCCGACCAGCACGCGCCGCGGCGACAGAGTCGCCTCAGCGCCTTCCGGCACGACAAGCACCGGCTTTCCGGTGTCGAACAGGCTGCCGTTGATAACTAGGGGTCCCAGGTTAATGTCGTTGAGAAGTGCGGGCCCGACGATTGTCAGGTCATTGCAAAGCGCCCGCTGTCGCACCGCGTCACCGACGCTGGCCTGATCGCAGTCGGCAATATCGACATCATAGCACCGCCACGTGGCTCTCAGCAGTTTGTGAATTTCCCTGGATCTTTTTTTCAGACTGGCCGTGGCCTGTGAAAATCTCTCGATTTGCCTGTACCGTTTTTCCGGTGCGGCAATGTGGTGTGCGCGATGTCTAGGCCACTCGGGGATGCCACCGCCCAACGGCGGAGGGGACCCAATAAGCGGAGGCGACATCAGGAGCGGCGGAGGCGACATAATTAGTACGGAAAGATACGCGCCGACCTCGGCGCATAAGCGAGCAGCTATTGCGATGTCCTGATCGGAATGGTCAGCTCCCGACACACTGAGTATTTTCTTGAAGGCCATTTTGACTGCTTCCCCCTGAGATGTCGGGCCCTGCGCGTTTCGAACCGCAAGAATTGCCTTCAGCACAACAAAGACGGAGAGTGGCACACCGTCCGTTTGCTAATCAGTCGTCCGGCTTCTCGAGCGAGTACCCGGCAGACCTGACGGTACGAATGACGCTGCCTGGCGAGGCCGCCTTCAGCGCCTTTCTGATCCGGCTGATATGGACGTCGACCGTGCGTTCACCGATATGTATGTTGTCCGGCCAGGCCGCGTCGATCAGTTCGTCTCGGCTGAAGACCTTGCCGGGAGCCTCAAGAAATTGCCGCAGCAGGTTGAATTCGAGAGGTCCGAGATGGATGTCGTGGCCATTACCTCGAACGCGGTGGGCATCGAGCTTCATCTCAAGGCTGCCGCAACTGAGCCAGCTGCCGTTTTTTATCCCGTTTGAACCCGGCTGTGGCAGCGCCAGCTTCGTGCGTAGACAGTCAAGCAGCTTGGCCGGCGCGAAGGGCCGCACAAAGCTCTCGTCAATACCTGCCTTCAGGAGATCGAGGTGCTGGTTCTCGGCGCCGGGCGCGATCAACGCAATGACGGGCAGGCGGCCGGTCCGGGGCTCCCCTTTGAACCGGGCGCAGATTGTGGAGCCCGTCGCGCTTGCTGGCCCGCAGTCCAGGACTACGGCCTGGAGCTCCCGTTGGTCGGCCAATGCAAGTGCTTCCTTCACGCCTCCTGCCGGCTCACTCGTGAAGCCGTCCACCCCCAGAATGTGGCTGAGGAACAGATACAGCTCCGCATCTTGCGAACAGATCAGGACCACTGGCTTCGTCAGCGCTACCCCAAGAACCATATCGGCCTCGACCGCCTCGATTGAGAGGGCTGGCCATCGCATGTCCTCAAGGCCTGACATGATCTCCTCGATCGAAAATCGGTTCCATCACGCCCGCGCCACCTCGGGATAAGCCTCGATGGCTGCGGTTGCATCGCCGGCCAGTTGGGTACCGGCCGCGGCGAGTTTCCAGAACGTCTCGAAGCCGAACCGATGGACGTCGCGCAGGGTCTTGGACAGAACGACCAGTCGCCCGGCCGTGAAGAGCACGCGCCCGAAGCCCTCATGGCTTATCTCCATGATCGGCGATGCCATCAGGCCGGAGCGTTCCTCAATCGCAAGCCCGACGGCGGTGTAGAACTTATCGAGCCTCCACAGCACGTCCGGATCGGGATCGCCGATGATTGGAATTGCACGACGCTGTTCCCTGGTGATGATGAAGTCGCCCAGCAGTTCGGCGTCCGATTTGCCTTCCCATGACCCGTGGGAATCATTGGCACGCATCAGCCGCACGAGGCATTTGACGAACGGCGTGGCAAGGGCCGCCTCGTCCTCGGTGGCGGCAGGGCTAACAGCGGCTTCAAACATTTCGCCCACTCCTCATTTCAGCTTTCGTCCTCGAAGGACGGTTTCTGTTCAGCGACACCCGCCTGCGCCAGCACCTTGCGCAGCCAAGGGGGAGGACACGTCCTGAGCATCATCTGCGTGCGCAACAGCACCTCTTGGATGGTCTGGGGCTGCGGCAATTTGATCGGATGGATCTTTGCGGAAACAAGTTTGGCTGCCGAAGGTCCGCCGATCGCCCGACAAAACAGGAGATGACAGCCCTTTAGCGCCTCCACCTTCGGGGTGATGCGGTCGTCGCCCTCAGTTCGGTGCTTCCCGCTCTCGTCGGAAACATCATCGAAGACCACGGCTTCCACGAGATTCCACTCCTCGCGCATCACTTCGTAGACAGCAAAGCGCCTGGCCGACCCGAAATGGGCGTTGAGGTTCTTCATGTCGTGCGTGGCGATCGCTACGCGCAATGCGCCGGCCTGACGTTCCGGCGTCGGTGCGTGAACCTCGTCAGTGACGAGCGAGAGGCGACGGACGGAGCTCATGTGGCATTTCCCGCTTACGGAGTGGATCAAGCGCCTCAGGCGTCGGCGCGCGCCGGTTGGCTTCGAAAATGTTGGCGACCTCGAAGATCAGGTCGCGGGTCCCTTGGTAGAGGATTGTGAGCTTGTGTTGGGCCCCGAGCCGGTCGAAGATCGGGAAGCCGACCCGCATGAGCGGAATGCCGAGGCGCTGCGCCGCCTGGCGGCCGTGGGAATGAGTAACGAGAAGATCAGCGCCGGCGCCAAGCGCTTCCAAATCGCCGAGATCCCCGATTTGAACCGACTGCGCCGGCACTTCCTCCAGAATTTTCGACATAGCGGCCGTTGTGACCGCCGCCGCGATTTCGGAGCCCATGCCGATGAAGAAGCTCGCGAGTTGGTAGAGTTGGTCTGGTTCAGCAGCGATCGCAATTTTCTTACCTCCAAAGTGGAAATGTCCGTCGAGCAAAGCGTCCTGCAACTGCGCCCGCCGACGGCGCACCCCAGCCGGCGCCGCCGCGCCCGAAACTTCCGACAACAGCGAGACGAACCGGTCGGCGTCCCTCAATCCAGTCAACGACCGGAACAGCACGTAAGAAACCCCGGTCAACCTCTGCAGCACCTCGGCCGGGCGGCGCATATGCTCACCGATGACAATGCATCGCTCGGCCGTGCCTAGCTCGCGGATATCCTCGACGCTGGTGCCGCCATAGGTGGGCGTGACCCAGCGGTCGGGCACCGTACCGTCCAGCGAGCCGGAGACGTCCGGCAGAATCACCGGCTTCAGTCCAAAGCTTTCAACCATCTCACGCAAATGCTCGATATCAGCCACAGTGAGGTTCCAGCCAGGCAGGATCACGATCTTCTTCGACTGCCGCGCCTGCTCGCCGGGACGCGTAATCCTTTCGATCATCGCGCTGACAGCCTTGGCCCAGCCCTCTTCGATCGCGCCGTCGAAATCCGGTGTGTTGGCTAGCACCACCTCCGTACCCGCGAGTTCTTCCGTGCGCTTCAGCCTGATATTGGCAATATCTCCTGCGCAGTCTTCGCCCCGGGTTTCCACCAGCGCCGTCGTGCAGACCCCGATCAGCGTTGGCTTTGCGCGGGCCTTGAGGTTGAGGACCGCCTCTTCCAGATGGTCTGCCCCGCCGAGAATCGTCGCCACCTCGTCCATCGCCGTCGTCTGCAAGGGGATGGCTTCCTTGAAATGTCGCACGAAGAGCACGAGGGCGAAGCTGGTGCACCCCTGGCTGCCGTGGAACAATGGCATCGCGCCGTCGACGCCAAGAAAGGCCAAGGCGGCACCCAATGGCTGCGATGACTTCAGCGGATTGACCGCCGCCGCTTTGGTCTGGGGAAGAATGCGGACCATCTGCCTTCCTCAACGCTCGCCGAAATTGCCGGCCGTCGTGCCTGCGAATTCCTGGACAACATCCAAGGTCGCGGTCTCGCTTTTCGTGCGCGGCAGTTCCTGCCTCACCGCAGGCTGGCAATCCCATGGTGCCGGTTCCCGCACCTGGCGCCAGATCGGGTTATGAATAGCGAGGTCGATCTGGCGTACGAGTTCCACCATGCCGTGATAGCCGGCGTAAGGATGTTGGCGCTCCTGGTTGATATCGAGCCAAGGTGTCTTGGCCTTCAGGGCGATGAACTGCGTGCGCCCGCCCGACAGCATGATATCGGCCTTGTGTTCCGAGAGCATGGCGTAAAGCTCGCGCGCCGCCATCTGCTCGAACATGTGGTTGTCGTCCTTGAGGATCTGCTTGATGCGTTCCTTGTCTTCGAGGGTCGACTTCTTGACAGAGGTGCCGACGATCTCGATGCCGATCTCCATCAGCGCATGGACGACCGACCAGGACTTCACACCGCCGGTGTTGAGCAGCACGCGCTTGCCTTCGAGCCTCGGCCGGTAGGCGGCGAGCTTCTTCCAAGCGATCGCCTCCTCCTCTGCAATCAACGCCTCGGTGCGGCCGAGGATCTCCGGATCGGCACCCTTCTTCACCAGCAGCTGGGAGATCTGTCGGAGCGCTTCCGAGGTGTCGGTGATGCCGTAGAAGGAGCCCTCGAAAAACGGGATGCCCCAGCGCTGCTCCATCTTGCGGGCGAGATTGATGAGCGCGGTCGAGCACACCATCATAGCCGCCCGGGCGCGGTGCGCGCCGGCAATGTCGGCGTAACGTGCGTCACCCGGAATGCAGGCGCGCACCCGGATCCCGAGCCGATCCAGCAGCGGCTTCACCAGCCAGAATTCGCCCGAGAGGTTGAATTCGCCAAGAATGTTGATGTCGTAAGGGCCGGCATCGTCGGGCTCGAGCGTGCCGATGACATGCTCGAGCAACGCCTCGCCGGCAAGCTTGTTGCCGAGATTCTTGGAGCCGACGAAGCCCGGCGCATTGACCGGCACAACGGCCAAGCCGAACTTTGCCGCCGTGCGCTTGCAGACAGCCTCGATGTCGTCGCCGATCAGCGCCGTCACGCAGGTCGGATAGACGAAGATCGCCGGCGATCCATACGCTTCCTTGATCTCGCGAATCGCTTTGAAAAGCTTCCGCTCGCCCTGCCCCATCACAACATCGAGTTCGGTGAGGTCGGTCGTGAAGCTTGTGCGCCACAGGGTTGGCCCGGACGAAGCCGCACCGCGGTTGTCCCAGGAATTGCCCTCGCAGGCGAGCGGCCCATGGACCAGGTGTGCGGCGTCGGTGATCGGCTGCAGCACAATCTTGGCGCCATCGAAGGCACAGCCGCCGGCCGCCGCCCCGGGGGTCAGTGGCTTCGAACAGCCCTCCTTGCGCGCCTTGGCATCCTTGCCGCGGTTCTGCTCGCAGGCGGGCTCGTTGAAGACATCCTGGATTTTGGCTCTGAGCGAGGACATTGCGTTGGTCTCCAAAGTCCCTCGGGAAGACGACCGGCCAAGTCGACCGTCACGCTTAGCGGGTGAGGTCATACGAATAGTCCGTCACGCCCGTCTGGCTTGTCTCGCGATCGAGCTTGTCGAAGATCTTGTCGAGGATCGTCGTCAGGACGCGCAACCCGCCTTGGTAGCCCATAAGGGCAAACCGATGGTGATGGTGGCGGTCGAAGATCGGAAACGTCAGCCGGATCAGCGGCGTGCCGGTGTCGCGCTCCAGATACTTGCCATAGGAGTTGCCGATCAGCAGGTCCACCGGCTCGGTGAAGAGCAGCGAGCGCAACGCCCACAGATCCTTGCCCGCCCAGACTTGAGCACCCTTACCGAAGGGCGATGATGCAAGCAGCTCCTTCAACTCCGCGTGCCACGCCGAGGTGCCGTTGGTGGCGAGGCAATGGGTCGGCTCGCCGCCCGTCTCCATGATGAAGCGGGCCATGGCATAGACAAAGTCCGGATCGCCGTAGATGGCGTATTTCTTCCCGTGCAGCCAGGATTGGCTGTCCGCCATGGCGTCAACAAGTCGGCCGCGCTCCAGGCGGATTGCCTCGGGGATTTGCTTGCCGGAAATTGCGGAGACCTCCATCAGGAAGTCGTCGGTCGCCTGGACTCCGAGCGGGTAATGGAACGAGGCAGTCGCCTGCCCTACCCCCTCGCAATACTCCAGTGTTTTTCGGGTGTTGTAATGCTGCAGCGACAGCGTCGCCTCGGCGTTGAGTGCCTTCCTCACCTCTTCGATCCTCGTGCCGCCGTCATACATGCGGTATTCGCCGTCGGACGGCGTGTCGAACTGGTCAGAGGCGTCTTGGATGAAAGTATAGGACACGCCTATTAGGTCGAGCAGGCGCTTGAGTTCCCGGTTGTTGCCGACACAGAACCCGTCGAAACCCGGAATGACGTTGATGGTCCCCTCGGCTTCCGTTCGCTCCTCGCCTTTCCAGAAATGCTCCAGAATGCCCTTGACCGCAACGTCATAGCCGTCGACATGGCTGCCGACAAAGGCCGGCGTGTGGGCGAAGGGCACGTCGAAGTCGCGCGGGACCGAGCCTTCGTCCTTGGCGTTCTCGATGAAGCTGTGCAGGTCATCGCCAATGACCTCCGCCATACAAGTGGTCGAGACGGCGATCATCTTCGGGTCGTAAAGTTGGTACGTGTTGGCGAGCCCGTCGACCATGTTCTTCAGGCCGCCGAACACTGCCGCGTCCTCGGTCATCGAGGAGGAAACCGCCGAAGCAGGCTCCTTGAAATGGCGTGACAGGTGCGAGCGGTAATAGGCCACGCAGCCCTGGCTGCCGTGGACGAAGGACATGGTTCGCTCGAAACCTGCGGCCGCGAACACCGCACCGAGCGGCTGGCAGGCCTTGGCGGGGTTCACGAGAAGCGCTTCGCGAGCAAGGTTCTTTTCGCGGTATTCCCACGTCTTGGTGAATTCGCGTTGGTCGGTGACGACCTGGTCCGGGTGCGGACATTCGAAATTCAGCCTCTTCTCGGCAAGCATCTGCCTGTATTCCGGCTCCCGGAACAGGGGCGCGTGGTCGAGAACTTTTTCAGCCGACTGCGGCATGGGTGGTTACCTCTTTCCATCTGGCCCGCCATAGGGCGGCACAGGGACGTCGAAACGTTTCAGGTCTCCCGCGGACAAGTGGCCACAGGCGTTCACTGCCTCCCGGCTTCCGGGAGGCCAAGGTTTCATTCGGCTGCGATCGCCGCCGACGGCTCGGCTTTTTTCTTCCAGGGAGCGTCGTAGAGGTTCCAGACCGGGTTGTTGATGGCCAGGTCCATGTCTCGGGCGAAGATGGCGAAGCCGTCGTAGCCGTGATACGGGCCGGAATAATCCCAGGAATGCATTTGACGGAACGGTATGCCCATCTTCTGGACCGGGTACTTCTCTTTGATGCCGGAGCCAACGAGATCGGGACGGATCCCTTCGATGAACTTCTCCAGCTCGTAACCAGTCACGTCGTCATAGATCAGGGTGCCCTTCTTCACGTAGTGGCCGGTGCGCTGATAGTCGTCGTTATGGCCAAATTCGTAGCCAGTGCCGACGATCACCATGCCCAGGTCCTCATATGCCGTGACGACGTGACGGGGGCGCAGCCCGCCGACATAGAGCATCACCGTCCTGCCTTCGAGGCGCGGCCGGTACTTGGCGATTATGGCGTCGACCAAGGGCCGGTATTTGGCGATGACCGCCTCGGCCTTGGCCTCGATTTCCGGCCCGAAGTGCTTGGCTATCTTGCGCAGAGAGGCTTCAGTCTGGGAGGGGCCGAAGAAATTGTACTCCATCCAGGCGATGCCATACTTTTCCTCCATGTGCCGGCAGATGTAGTTCATCGACCTATAGCAATGGATGAGATTGAGTTTCGCCTTTGGCGCTCGCTCTATTTCGACCAGGGTAGCGTCGCCCGACCAGTTGCCGACCACGCGCAGACCCATCTCTTCGAGCAGGATGCGCGAAGCCCAGGCGTCGCCGCCGATATTGTAGTCGCCGACCACATTGACATCGTACGGGCCGGCCTCGAACTCGAGGTCCTTCTTCTCGAACACCCAGTCGCGGATCGCGTCGTTGGCGATGTGGTGGCCGAGGGATTGCGAGACGCCGCGGAAGCCCTCGCAGCGCACCGGCACGATTGTCTTTTCGTGCTGCTTGGCCTTGTTGCGGGACACAGCTTCGGTGTCGTCGCCAATCAAGCCGATCGGGCATTCGGATTGCACAGTCATGCCCTTGTTCAGCGGAAAGAGTTCCTCGATCTCGTCGATGATCCGTTCGAGCTTCTTGTCGCCGCCGAAAACAATATCCTTCTCCTGGAAATCGGAGGTGAACTGCATGGTGACGAACGTGTCGATGCCGGTCGTGCCGACGTAGTAGTTGCGGCGCTGAGACCAGGAATATTGCCCGCATCCGACCGGGCCGTGCGAGATATGGACCATATCCTTGACTGGACCCCACACCACGCCTTTCGAGCCGGCATAGGCGCAGCCGCGAATTGTCATCACGCCGGGGATGGACTTGATGTTCGATTTGACCTCGCATTCGGAAAGGACCTCGCTTTCCTCGCCAGCCTCGTCGCCGCTTTTTGCGACGCTGAGGTGCTTTTTGCGGCGCTTCGCCGCCTTATCAAGATATTGCGACAGCACTTCCTCGATAAGCCTCGCATGGAGGCCACCGTCATTCTCGTATTCCAGGCTCATGGGACCCCTTTCAAGGTTCAGGGTGACGCCTCACCGACGAGGCGCCGTTCTTTGAAAGACGCACCAGATCAGGCGGCGCCTCATGTCGGCAGCGGTCGCTACTGTGCGGCCGCCTTAGCCGTTTCCTTGACCTGAAGCTCGGCAAGCATCTGCTCGTCCGTCTTCATGATGCCGAAGTCGAGCAGCATGTCCTCGAGCTCCTCCATGGTGATCGGGGTCGGGATGGTGCCCTGGCCCGAATTCCCATGGATCTTCTCGGCCAGCGCCCTGTATTCGCCGGCCTGCTTGGAGTCCGGCGCATACTGGATCACAGACATCTTCCTGAGCTCGGCGTGCTGGACGATGTTGTCGCGCGGCACGAAGTGGATAAGTTTGGAATTGAGCCTGGAAGCAAGCGCCTCGGCGAGGTCGAGTTCGCGGTCGGTTTGGCGCTCGTTGCAGATCAGGCCGCCGAGCCGCACGCCGCCCGAATGGGCGTATTTCAGGATACCCTTGGCGATGTTGTTGGCGGCATAGAGCGCCATCATCTCGCCGGACATGACGATATAGATTTCCTGGGCCTTGTTCTCGCGGATCGGCATCGCGAAACCGCCACACACCACATCCCCGAGCACGTCGTAGGAGACATAGTCGACGTCGTCGTAGGCGCCGTTCTCCTCGAGGAAGTTGATCGAGGTGATCACGCCGCGGCCGGCGCAGCCGACACCTGGCTCGGGTCCGCCCGACTCGACGCATTTGATGCCTTTGTAGCCGACCTTGAGCACGTCAGCGAGTTCCAGGTCTTCCACCGAACCTTCCTCTGCCGCGAGATGCAGGACCGTATCCTGCGCCTTCGCGTTCAGGATCAGGCGGGTGGAGTCGGCTTTGGGGTCGCAGCCGACGATGAGGATTCTCTGCCCGAGGTCGACAAGGGCGGCGAGCGTATTTTGGGAGGTGGTGGACTTGCCGATGCCGCCCTTGCCGTAAAAGGCGATCTGACGCAAACCTGACATGTAGCTTTCCTTCCTTCGTTCCATCCATCGCGGCTGCCGCGACATGAATGCCGGTCGGGCAGCTCTAGCCGCCTCGCACCTAAGGATCTCAAGACTCATGCCAATTTGGCTGATCCAACCGAAGAATAATTTCATGTTTGCTTTTCAAGGGTTTAGCTTGAGTTCCAAGAAAGGATCGTCGGAACAGCCCGTGTAGCGGACGCGACATTGGCGACACAAAGCGTCGGATCGCGATCCTCAGTCACCGCATTCGGTTGAACCCCATCCGACGAACAGCATCTCGACCCTCTGCGGGATGCTGCGAACTCTTCTGTGCTCGCGAGCTGACGTGCTTGCTCAACGCGTGTCCAAGTGGACACTCCGCCGACTTTGCGCGCGATCCTAGCATACCACCGATCCACGGCCACTAATCCGGGGCACGGGCGAATAGTTCCGCTATATCAACCCGAGGGACTCGGTTTACTTCTCGGCGCAGGAGTTCAGTATCGGCGTCATCGCCTTCACATGTCCGTCGATCCGCTCGAGCACTTTCGCTGCGACAACGTCGCGCTCAGGCAGACGCCACCAGTACTCGTTGACGAGTTTGACCGTCTCGACCACTGCCTTCAGGACTGCTGGCTCCGGAAGCCGTGCACGGTTCGCAAATGCTTTCCATCGCGGTGCTGCCAGCGCCTTGAACGAGCGCTCTCCTCCAAGCGACAGCGCCATGGCGTCGGCGGGAATATATGGCACGGTGGACAGGACGTCGTAGATTGGTGCAAGCGCCGGCTTGTCGCCGTTACCCGGATAGATCAACGACCAGTTCTTCAGGTGCATGTCGCCATTGCCGGTGATGACGGTCAGTGCCAGGCGGCGGACGAATTCGAGAGCCGCCGTAGGCGAGACGGCGACACCAAGAGCCAAGGCTATGTCGTGATAAGCAGCCCCCTCATATTTGCGCGACGGGTAGACACCGAAGACCTGAGCGAAATCCTCGATGTGTATCCTCTCGCCACCGGCGCCGCGATCGAAGCGTTTGACGAGAAGGACCTTGCCGTCAGACAGCGTGTTGAATTCTTCGGGAACGCCCTCGAAATCGGACTTCTCGACCAGTTCGCATTCAGGAACCTCCATGCCGATTGCTGCTGCCAGCGCGAGGTTGGCGAATTCGTTCTCGGAAACGCCCGGAAAGGCCGTCGCACGGAACTTGGCAATGTACCGGCCCTGCTCGCCGTCCATTGGCAAGGTAAGGCCGCCGCCTTTTCCAATGTTCTTCATGACCGACAGCTTCATCTGCACGCCGGCAAGCGAGAACCGTGCCTTGGGCTGATCCTTTGAAGCGTCCTGTGAAACCGCTATCGCGCCGTCACTGGGCAACGCCCGTACGGCTCCCGGCAGATCGGCGCCCAGCGCCGCTAAAAGGTCGAAATCATTGCCTGGCCGCACATTGCCTTCGTGGTGCCTTTCCATCGCCTCGCGCAATTTCTCCTCCGGCAGGAGGTTCGCGAAGAAAGCGGGCAAGGCGCTTGCCACAGGCTTCGGATCTTTCCGCAATCCTCCCGTCGCTGCCCGGAACGACAGGCTGAGAACCGGAAAGCCGCCCGTCGCGCGGTAGGCCTCATCGAAGTTGAATGCATTGAAATCGCCCGGCGTCCTGACGAGTGTGCCGACCTTCACTGCGTTCAAGAGCACGTCCAGCGACGGGATCGTCTTAGGTGCGCGAAAGACTGGAGCCATGATCGTCATCGTCAGGTTGAGAAACAAAGGCGGGTCGATCGTCATCATCATGC
Organism: Mesorhizobium sp. L103C131B0; assembly: GCF_000502275.1. Classification (NCBI taxonomy): domain Bacteria; kingdom Pseudomonadati; phylum Pseudomonadota; class Alphaproteobacteria; order Hyphomicrobiales; family Phyllobacteriaceae; genus Mesorhizobium; species Mesorhizobium sp. L103C131B0. The sequence goes on from NZ_AYXC01000017.1 coordinate 33,815, forward strand.
GGACGCAATAGAGCCTGGACAGCCGGCACCATGGCTTGCGGAACCAGCATCATTTCCAGGCCGAGCGCGCGAGCGATATTCATGAGCGTCGTTGCACGCGCGGCTGCGGCTCCCTTTTCGATGTCGCGATATCGGGGACGGGATATACCCGCCAAATCAGCGACCTGCTCCTGCGTCATCGCAGCGGCCAGCCTCGCCTGCCTGAAAAGCCCACCAATTTCGCGTAGAGTTTCCGATTGAGGGCCCATGTGATACGTAAACGATCCATTCCAACGCTAGATGATATGGCAGAGTATCTTATCCAGTGATCGAGTCAACACGTTATGATCTGTTCGCGTATCATCATCAGCCTTATCATACGTAAACAGATCAATCACCGCCCGACGGTGAACGCCGTCCGAAACTGACGCCCGATCAGCCCTCCGAAACTATCGGAATGTAAATCAAGGCGGTCCGGCAGCTGAAATCGCTCGTCTCTTCTCGTTCATACAGCCGGCCGCGCTGACTGAGGTCAATGTGGATCGCCACTCCTGTTGCAATGGCTTTATACCATGTACTCCCTGCCGNCGGCCGCGCTGACTGAGGTCAATGTGGATCGCCACTCCTGTTGCAATGGCTTTATACCATGTACTCCCTGCCGGTCTCCCGCCGCACCTGGTGTTCCGACCCTTTCAGGGGCTCAGCGCGGTTCGCGTGACCGATCATCCTGTATCAAGCATCGACATAGCCGTCGAATACCCGTTGCTCTCGGCTGTCCGTCGAGCATGGCGGGGCGCCTCCCTGATCACGAAGCAGCACCCTAACAAATCCGCGACCAGCGCGATTCCCCCCGCATCCGAGACTTTCTGACTCATAAGACTAGGCGCCCGCCGCCACGGCGCGACGCCGGGATCAACCGGCGGGCAGGTGCGCCGAGGGCAACAAGCGCGCCTGACGCAACGCCACCAGATCAGCCGAGCCGGTGCAGAAGCAGGCGACGGCCAACTGGCGGATGACGATCTCGAAATGCGCGACAACCGCCTCGGTGGATACCGTAGCCGCGCGCAGCACGCCAGCCGCCTGCCCGGCGATGTCCGCGCCCAAGCGGATAGCCTTCGCCACGTCGACGCCGTCGCTGATCCCGCCCGACGCGATCAGCTTCACCGCTGGCAGCGCCCGACGGGCCGCCTGCACGCAGGCCGGGGTCGGAATCCCCCAATCGGCGAACGCCATTGCCACTGCGCGGTCGGCGGCATCGCGGGCGCGCTCGCCCTCCACCGCGGCCCAGTTGGTGCCGCCGGCGCCGGCGACATCGATCACCGCCACCCCCGCCTCGACGAGCGCACAGGCCACCGAGGCGGACAGGCCCGACCCCACTTCCTTGGCCACGATCGGCACGCCGACACTGCGTGCGGCGCGAGCGATCTGCGCCAGGACGCCGCGCCAGTCGCGGTCGCCCTCCGGCTGTACCGCTTCCTGCAGCGGATTGAGATGGACGATGAGTCCATCGGCCTCCAGTGCATCCACCGTTCGGCGCGCGAGGTCCAGGCCGTCAGCCTCGCGCAGTTGCGCGGCGCCGATATTGGCCAGCAGGGGAACGTCTGGGGCCAGGCGGCGCAGCGCGCGCGTCAGCCCCTGGGAGTTGCGGGATTGTAGGCTCACGCGCTGCGAACCGACGCACATGGCGATCCCCAAGGCTTGCGCTGCCTCGCTCAGATGGCGGTTAATGGCCTCGGCGCGTGGCATGCCGCCGGTCATGGAGCTGATCAGCAGCGGCGCGCGCATGGTCTTGCCCAGCAGCGAGGCGCTGAGGTCGATCTGCGTCAGGTCCAACTCGGGCAATGCGCAGTGTTCGAATCGAATGTACTCCCAGCCGCCGCCGGCCTTGCCCGACGCCATTCGCCGATCCAGCACGATGTCCAGGTGGTCGTCCTTGCGCCGGCTCAACTTGGCGTCGCCGATGCTCGCTCCTTCCGCCGCATCGGGCGACGGCGTTGCGTCGGGTCGGACCGACGGCAGCGCGCGCACGCCGCCGTTTCCCCCGCGTTCAGGCCGGCGCACGCTGGCCTCCGCCTGCAGCGTCGCTGCGGTAGCGACTGTTTGAGGTCTGGTAGTACTGCACGCGGATGGCCGCCATGGCTTCGATCAGCGGTCCCCACGGCGGGGGAAAGCGTTCTTGCGCCATCACCCGGTGCAGCATGCGTGTGTGGCCGGCCAGCTCGTCCTTGAGGAACTCCACGACAGGCATGGCCGGATAGCGCTGCAGCAGCAGGATCGCCGCGTTGTCTCCCTCGCCGGCCGACCTATCCTTTTCGCGTCCATGCAGATCGTTCTGCAAGCGCCCTATCGCGGAGATGAGCCGCAGGACCTGGCGAAACCCCGGACGCGCGCGCAAGGTCGCCATGTCCAGCCCCCACAGCAACGACAGGCAACAGAACACGTTCGTGTAGGCGATCGAATCGATGCCGTTGTGCAGGTACTCGGCGTAGGACCAGCGTTCCGCCCCTGCCGCCTGCGCGTGTCCGGCGCGCAGCGCCGCGCAGTAGCACCGGGTATCGTCGAGAAGCTGAGCATAGTCGCGACGATCGTAGGCGAGCGCGGCCAGCGAAGCGCGCAGCACAGCACAGCCCTCGAATCCGGAAAGCGCGCACGGCACGCCTTGCCCCAGCGCCTGCTCCACCGCGGCGAGCTGCTCCGGCGCGATCAGGTCAAGGTCGTTGCAATCGTCGAGCCAGAACAGCAGCGCCAGTTCGCGATAGAAGGCCACGATGAGCGTCTCGTCCAGCGGATCGCGGCCGGTGCGGGTGCTGGTGTCGCGCAGGCTCGGATGGATGCGCTGCAGGATGTACTGGCCGCCCCGGACTGCTTCCACGCCATGCTCGTCGGCGAACCCGGTCAGGGAACGCCCCCAATCCAGCACGTGCTGCAGGGCGCGATCGGTCGGGATCATGGCCCCGCTCCTGCTCCCTCGGCCGAGACGTGCCGCCCCCAACGAAGCGCCAGCCACAACCCGGCGAGTTCGGCCACCCGCACCACCCGGGTGGGGCAATACAGTTCCTTGCCGATCCACAGCGGCGTCTGGGGCAATACATGCGCCGCGTGGCGAGCGAGCATCCACTTCAGCGCACCCGCCACCGCCTGCGCGATGCGCCGACGCCCTGCCGGCTCTTCGCTCCCGTCCATCACGTGCAACGCGAACAGCGCATAGGCGGTTTCCTCGAATGAGGACGCGCGACCGGCGCCCCAGCCGCCCTCGTCGCGCTGCGCCTGCAGCAGCGCTGCCAGCGCGCGCTCGTCGCGCCACTGGGGCTTGCCTTGCGCCAGCGCAGCGACCGCATGCGCGGTTGGATACAGCCAGGAAACGTGCCATTTTTCGTTGTCCCATAGACCGTGCGGGTTGCGATTGGCCTCGACGTAGGCGCTGGTGCCGGCGGCGGGCTTTCCCAAAATTCGCAACGCATGCAGGGCATGGATGTTGGTCGACACTGAGGCATTGCGCTCGCCGGGGAAGGTGACGAAGAGCTCGCCGGTTGCGAAATGGCGCAACGCGTCGACCGCCGGGTCGCGGCCTGCAAGGCGAAGGACGCACAACGCAACGGCGGTGTCGTCCGCATCGGCCGCGAAGTGCAAGGCCGGGCCCAGACCGCGCGCTCCGAGGCGGGCGTCGAGCTGCGCGATGATCACTTGCACCGCCTCGGCGAAAGCGGGATGCGCGAACAGACCGGCCAGATGCAAGGTGTACAGCGACCAGCATGGCTCGAACACATTGATCGGCCAGACGTTGGGAACGACACCTTCGATGCCGCTGCGCGTCGCCCGCGATGCCGCCTGCAGATACCCGTCGGCGCGCCCGACCTGCGGCGTGTTCCCCTGTGTCACGGCGTGGGCACGCCAGGCGGCGGTGGCCGCTGGACTGATGCCGATGCTGCCGTCGTCGTCCGGGCATGCGGTGGCTGGCGACGTCCCCCAGGCTTCCCAGGAGTGCAGCAACGGATGGCCGCTCGGCAACGTCGCCACAGCCCCCAGCTTGACCAGGCGTGCTTGCCGCAACGGCAACAGCGCCGGGTGGCGCGGAAACGCCAAGCCGCCCAGCAACGATGCGGCCTCGTCGCACAACTGTGGCAGGATCAGCTCCGCGCCGATGGGCGCGTCTTCCGGCACCGCATAGGCGAAGGGATCGGGCTGGCGCTCGAGGAACCGGATTGCAGCCTGGACTGCGTCGGCAGCGCCGGGAAGAGGATCGGCACGCTGCAATGCCAGCAACGCCGCCCAAGTGGGCGCATGGCGAAACAGCGGGAAGTCCGCACTTCCCCATCCGCCATCGGCCTGTTGCTGCGCGATGAGCCACGTGTACGCGTCCTGCCGACCGGTGACGTTGCCGTGGAACTGCAGAGCTCGCGCCGTGTCGTAGATGGACGGGCCGACGCTGCCGCCGTCGCTCATCTCGTTCAGCAGGTGGCGCAATTCGGAAAGGATCTGTTCGGACAGCGCGTTCACGCGGGATGTTCCTTCTGCAGAGGGCTAACGAGAACAGAAACGGGCAGACGCCGCGCACGTCGCCGCCGACACGGACACAGTGCAGCATGCAGCGCCCGCCCGGCCGATCGCACCAGCACAGGGGCGAGTCCTCACGGATGGGCGCGCTCATGCGTATGGCGCGGACAGATAGACGTTGGCCCGCTGCAGCATCTGAGCCAACCCTTCCGCACGCGGCCCCAGAGGGGCGATGGCCTCCCCGGCGTCGTGCAACAAAAACAGCGCGAACTGGCGCGCTGCCTGCAGCCCCATGATTGACGCGCAGGTCGGCTTCTGCGCCGCCGCGTCCTTGCCGGGGGTCTTGCCAAGAGTCGCGGTATCCGCCGTCGCGTCGAGAATGTCGTCGGCCACCTGCAACGCCAGGCCATAACAGGCGGTGTAGCGATCGAGTGCACTGTACAGCGTAGTGTGCGCGGCATCCTCCGCGACGGAGTATAGCGCGCCCATGCGAACCGACGCGCGCACTAGCGCTCCGGTTTTCATCCGGTGCATCGCCAGGATCCTGTCCAGCCCGGCGTGCTTTCCGACCAGCGACAAATCCATGGCCTGCCCGCCTGCGGCACCCTCGGCGGACACCGCCTGCGCCAGTTCACGCACGAGCGCGATACGATTGTCGCCCGGCGCATCCAGGCTCGCCAGGGTCAGGAAGGCGTGGGCCTGCAGCGCATCGCCGACCAGGATCGCAGTGGCTTCGCCGAACTTTACGTGCACGGTCGGAAGGCCGCGGCGAAGCACGTCGTCGTCCATCGCGGGCAGGTCGTCGTGGACCAGGGTACAGGCGTGCATCATCTCGATGGCGGCACCGACGTCGTCGAGCATGTGCGCCGGCGTGCCCGCCAGTGCGCCGGCAGCCAGACAGAGCAAGGCTCTGGTGCGCTTCCCGCCATGCACGGTGGCGTAGCGCATGGCTGCCATCAGCTCTGTCTTACCGTCGTCTTCGGCGCAGAGCAGACGCGCCAGCGCCTGTTCGACCCGCTTTGCGCCGTCCTGCATCCAGATCTCCGGGAGCAGCCCGCCAGATGCGCCGCGCGCCGGCGCGCCCAACCCGCCGAATGCGGAAACGCCAGTTCGGTCGCGTGGAGTGGAACCGGTTTGCATGTTGTTCATGTCCTTGTAGCTGAGACGGCCACGGCGAGCGCAAGTCGTCACACGAGTGCGTGCGCTGAGTGCAGCAATGCCGCGCCCCGCCGGCGCCGCTGCCTTGCTACACAGGGCGTGCGACGCCAGCTCATGAGAAGCCTATGCGGATTGCCATGGACGGATGTGCGGTCGGGTAATAGCGCCGGCCTTTTTCGACGTCGCTCAGCAACTGCGGCCGCACCCCGGCCTTGTGCATGGTCAGCGCCAAGGCGATGCAGAACTGCACCATTTCCAGCCATACCAGGTGGTAGCCGATGCAGACGTGTGGGCCGGTACCGAACTGCAGCATGTCCACGGGCCGGACCGGTTCTGTGCGTAGCAGCCACCGCGCCAGGCGGAACTGATCAGGCGCCTCGTGCAGCAGCGCCGAGGTCGAGAAATGCAGCAGCGGGATGCATAGGTGGGTGCCCGCGGGAATACGCCGTTGGCCGAGTTGCAATTCCTGCAGCGCGCGACGCGGCAGGAGCGTGGTCGCCGGATGCAGGCGCAGTGTCTCGCGGAACAGGGCCTCGGCGACCGGACACTGCGCCAGGTCCGCGTGCCGGGTCGGCACCGCGCCCACGCGTTGCGCCTCCTCGACCAGGGCGTCCCACAGCACAGGCTGCCTCGCCAGCTCGATCACGATCCAGGCCATCGTCGAGGCAGTGGTGTCGTGACCGGCAAGCAGCAGCAAGCGAATGTTCGCGACCAGGACGTCATCGGAGAGCGGACCGTCGCTGCTGTCAAAAGCGCTCACCATGTCGTTGATGAACCCGGTGCGCGCGGCATGCGCGCGCGCATCGCGGACGAACCGGCGCAACTGCGCGTCGATCCAGTCGCGGGCGGAGCGGCCGCGCCGCAAAGGCAATCCGGGCAGGTCGACCGGTGGCGCGATGATCAACTGCAGCAATTGCCGGTACTTGCGATGCCATCCCGGCAGGTCCTGCGCGGGGATTCCCATGAGGCTGAAGATGAGCTTCAGCATCAGGTCGCCGGTCTCGCGCAGGATAGTTACCTCGCCGCGGGCGCGCCACGCCTGCACCCGCGCCTGGATGACCGGCGCGAACAGGTCGCCGATCCCGGCCTGGGTCAGCCCCTTGGGCAAGAACGCTGCCTTGATGGCATCGCGCGCCTGCCGGTGCGCGCCGCCGTCCAGGGCAACCAACGTTCCGCCAAGCAATTCGGGCGCGATCTCTTCGATCAGCGCCGAGGACACGTCCTTGTGCTTGAGCAGAGAGAATGCGTCCGGATCCACACAGGTCATCAGATGTCCGGCAGGGCCGAAATCCAGCCAGAAGTGGCTGCCCAGCGTCCGTTCTGCGCGCTCCAGCAGGCGCGGCAGGTCGCAGACAATGGCAGGAAGATGCCCGACCAGGGGGAAAGCGCCAGGCATGACCGGGATGTCGCATCGCAGCCGGTGCCGACGGTTGAGTGGGTTGAGCAGCATGTCCATCAGCAGCGCGCCGCCGCCGCCGATCCGGTGTCGCCGGCAGGGCGCGCGGCGCAGCTGTTGCCACCGTCGGCGTATGTCGGCACATGCGCCAGCATGCCGCCATCGATGCACACGACCTGGCCGGTGATGAACGCAGCATCGTCGGAGAGCAGGAACGCCACCAGCGCGGCAACGTCCTCGGGACGGCCGACGCGCGGCAGGAGCTGGTGCCGACGCAGATGGCGTTGCATGCACTCGTCCAGCTTGGCGAGGAGACGCTCGGTCATGATAAGACCCGGCGCAACCGCGTTGCAGCGGATCTGAGAGTGACCGTACTGGGTGGCGAGCGAGGCCGACAGCATGTTAATCGCTGCCTTCGACGCGGCGTAGGACGTCTGCGCCGTGTCACCGCTGAGCCCCTGGCACGACGACATGTTGACGATCGCGCCACCGCCGCGGGCGATCATCCGTGGGATGGCCTGCCGGCAGCAGAGCAGCGTGCCGCGCAGATTGGTCGCCATGGTCTGGTCCCATACCGCCAGGTCCAGCTCGAGGATGGCGCGGTCGCGCGGGGTCAGATGCACGGCGCTCGCATTGTTCACCAGCAGGTCGACCCCCCCGAAGTGCCGCTCCGCCGTCTCGAACAGCGCTGCCACCGCCTGCTCATCAGCGATATCCATGGCTATGGGCAGCGCGTGGCCTGCTTCGGCCGCGATCTGCGCAGTGCAGGCGATGGCCGCCGAGCCATCAATGTCGGCCACCACCACTCTGCCGCCCCCGCGCGCGATGGCGAGAGCGCATGCCTTGCCGATGCCGGCGCCGGCGCCGGTCACCACGGCCACCTTGCCTTCAAACCGTCCCATCGTGTCTCCTGAATTGCATTGGTCTTTCGCAGCATGCCGCTCGGCCTCCACCGGAGAGGGCGCAGGGTCGGCGCTGGCGCGCTCGTCATGGCCAGCGTCGCTTTCGATGACACGAATGGCGGCGACCGGGCACTGGTTGGCCGCAAGCCGCACGGCGGCGTGCAGCACCTGCGGGACCGTCGCCACGCACACTTCGGCCACGCCGTCCGGTTCGCGCTGGCGAAAGGTGCCCGGCAGCGTCAGCACGCACTGCCCGGTCGTTCCGCACAGATCCTGATCGACCACGACGCGCATCTCAGCCCTCCTGCCCATGCAGCCGTACCGGCAGCGCGCGGAATGTCCTAAGGAACGCGGAGGGCTCCCGGGTCGGCTGCTCGGCCAATGCCAGCGTGGGGAAGCGCGCCTGGATCCGCGGCAGGCTCTCGGCCAACTGCACCCGGGCCAGTTGCGCACCAAGGCAGAAGTGGATCCCATGGCCGAAGGTCAGCATGATCTTCCCGTCGATCGACATGCCAGGACTGGCGCCGTAGAACCGCACGGGATCGAAGCGATCGGGATCGGCGAAGGCGTCCGGGTCGCGATTGCCGGCCGCGATCAGCACGCGCACGTCAGCGTTCTTCGGGATCACCACGCCGCCCAGTTCGATGTCGCGCTGGGCGATACGCGGAATGGAGCTGAACATCGCGGGCGCGTCGTAGCGCAGAGCTTCTTCGACGAATGCCTTCACCCCCACGGCATCTCCCTTCAGCCAATGCCGCTGTTCGGGATACGCCAGCATCGCCAGGACCGCATGGCCGATGGCCGCGGCAGTGGTGGCGAAGCCGCCCAGCAGCATGCCCCACAGCATGCTGATCAATTCCGCATCCGACAGTATCTCGGCATCGCCGTCGTGTGCGCCGACCAGCATTGACACGATGTCGTGGCTGGAATCGGTGCGCTTGCGCTGTATGAGGTCGCCGAAGTAGGCCTGCACCCTGGCGCTGGCCGCGTCGCCCGCGGCGAGTTGGGGATCGCTGGCGTGCGGGCTCAGGCCTTCCAGAATGGCGCTGATGCCGGCGACGAGCCCGAACATGTCGTCCCGGGGCATGCCGAACAGTTCGCCGAAAACCAGCATGGGCAAGGCCAGCGCGAATTCCCGATGCAGGTCCACCGCATCCCCGCGCTCCAGCGCGGGCGCCATGCCGTCCAGGCGCGCTGCGACAATGTGAGCGATGGTCGGCCTCAGGTTGTCGATCTGGCCGATGGTGAAATCGCGCGAGATCAGCCGGCGCAGACGCGTATGCGTTGGTGGTTCCTTCATCGCTAAAGTGGACGCCAGCAAACTTAGCGACAGGCTGGTCGCCGCACGCGGGAAATAGCGCGCCAGTTCGCCCGGCGCCGGTCCCCGAAAAGCATCGCCCGTGGCCTTGAGCGCCCAGTAGATGTCGGCGTGACGGCTCAACAGAAAGAGGCCCGACGCCGCGCGATGTACCGGATCGTGCTCGCGCAACCACCGCATGAATGGGTACGGGTCCTGAATGCACCCTGGCGACGCCAGTTCGGCGAAGGCGTCCCGGCATGATGCCATGGTTTCTTGCACGTCCATCTTGGTCACCTGTTGGCTGGCTGATCTGGTCGGCGCGCGGCAGTCGCGCCGGCAACTCGAGAACATCGGGATTCCTGGTGGCGTCCGCGCATCACCAGAGCACCGGGAACTCCTCGAACCCGCCAGTGATGATCTCCTTGCGCAACTTCAGTTCTTCGGGCGCCACGGCCAGGCGCAGCGCGGGAAAGCGCTGGAAGATCGAACCGAACACCGCCTTGAGTTCCAGCCTGGCCAGCGCCAAGCCGACGCAGTTGTGGGGCCCGTAGGAGAACGCCAGGTGCGGGTTTTCGTCACGTCCGATGTCGAAGATTTCCGGGTCGTCGAAATGGCGCGGATCGAATGACGTCGCCGGCAGGCCGACCAGCACCTTGCTCTCCGCGGGAACATGCACGCCCGCGATGGTCACGTCGGTCCTCGGATAGCGCATGATGCCGTCCCAGCCGGCGCCCGGCGGGTACATGCGCAGGATTTCCTCTACCGCCTTGTCCACCAGGGATGGATCGCCGACCAGGCGTTCGCGCTGTTGCGGATGGCGGAACATGGCCAGCAGGCCGAATTCGATCTGCGCCACGGTGCTCTCGTGCCCCGCCACCAGCATGCCCGCCGCCAGGCCGATCGCCTCTTCCTCGGTCGCCTTGCCCTGGTCGACCGCCGCGAGCAGATCCGTCAGCACGTTGTCGCCCGGATCCTGGCGCTTGTCCCGCATCTTGCCGCGAATGTAGGCGCGGAGTTCTTCCCAGGCCAAGCGCGACGCGCTTCGCGGGCCGCTTTCATGCTGGTGCGTCATCACCTCGTCGGACAGCCCGGCGAAAAAGGCGTGATCCTCGTAGAGCACGCCCATCAGCGCGCCAATGACCATGGCGGGAAGCGGAAAGGAGAGGTGGCGCCGCAGATCGGCGGGCTGGGGCTGGGCCGCCAGCGTCTCGAGCAACTGCGCGGCGATCGCCTCGACCTGCTGCGCGAGCAGCTTCACCCTGCCGTTGCTGAAGGCCGACGCCACGATCGTGCGTAACCGCGTATGCTCGCCCCCCTCGTGCGAGACCAGCCATCCTGGCGAACCGAGAATCACCGAATCCGGGGTGAATGCCGCCGGCGGCATTCCCGCGGGCCGGAACGCCGCGTCGGACAACACCGCCCGGGCCTCGTCATAGCCTGTCACCCACCAGCCTTCGTGCCCGGACGGGAAGCGCACGCGGTGGATCGGACCGTTGGCCCGTAGCGCCAACATCTCAGGCGAGGGCTCAATGTGATCGACGCGCCACATCGGCAGCGTCGGCAAAGGTTGTTCGGACATGCTGGCACTTCACTCTATAGCGATGGAAGGGCGGAAGGTGACCGGCGGGCGCTGCGGTAGAGAAGACCTAAGACGGCATGTAGACGACGTCGTCGGAAGGCAGACCGATTATCAGGATCGGCTAACGCTTAACTGCCTAGGCAAACGCGCGGCGAGATGCAGAACGTTATCCTGTACCTTCGAGGTCAGGATAAAGTCGGTGTGGTGGGCCTTTGACTCGCCGCCGGCCAAGATTTCCTGCGCAAGGGTCGACAAGAGCGGCGAGCTGTTGGGTAAGGGCGGTTTCGCCGAGGACCCCATGCCCATAGACGCTATCCGACGCGGATTTGACATTTTGCTTTTCTTTCTTCGTTCCATTCGTGCCATCCACGAAATGAAAGTCGGTCGGCGGCTCCCGGCCCGCAACGAAGCGGCTTCAAAACTCGTGCCAATTTGGCCAACCGAAGAAAAAAATCTGTGATGCTTTTAGGGGCTTAGCCTGAGGCCAGAGAAGAGCTAGGCGAAATAGGCCGGTGTCGCGGGCCAACAAAGGCGACGGAAAAGTGTCGGACAGAACGCCTCGGCGACCTTTAGGTCGGGCTTGCGACATTCTGGTCCAGTTTCGAACATAAGAGGCGGCGAACAGACACGATTGGGGAATTCGATCCTCACGGGGCCAAGGCGCTTGCCCAAGAGCGCCCGCTCATGGTCGCTGCGACAGGCGCATGTTCGCGATAGCCGTGCCGGCGCACCAATGAACGCTAGCGCCACACGTTACGCAATGACTGGAGTGCCCTCCAGGCTCAGGTAATGCATCGGCTCGGCTTCCGGTTCGTCTTTGCCCAGCCGGGGCTGAAGCGCCGAATATCCGCACCATACAGCATCGTTGTTGCCTGTGTGACGAGGCGGTTATAGCGCGCGCCCGATCTTCTAAGACACGGCCTCCGAGAAGGAGGGGCGGTCCAACAGCCCCTCTATTCCAAATGGCACGCCGCTTGCTGCTCCTGGTTAGAGCACCATCAAATCACGATGAAAGCGACTTGCACCATGCCCGACACGCGAAGCTCCAGACCGTGGCCTGAGGAGACGGTGCCCCTTGCAGCTGAACATCGGGGCATCGTCTCCTCCGGAAGTCCGTTCTGGATGGCCGCTTTGCGCATGGCTGGTCCGATGCCGGCACGCCAACACGGGCAGCGCACGCAAATGCGGGTTGCCGGTTCTGTTCAGCATCTGAGTGCCGAAAAGCCTTGTCAAAGGGTCGTCACCCAAGCCAAAGCCGGCGGGTCACTGCCACATATCCACAACATGCTGAACCAGTCCAGTGACGTGGAATCCAGTGAAGCGGGTCTGTTGCGTGAAGTGACATTTCAGGCCCCCACATGCTTTGCGATATTGGCTCCTTCCGGCCGCTATCCCTTTTCCAAACGCACTATCGCTAGTGACCGATCCCGCTTCCGGCGCCATAGCCGTGGAAAGCAACCGGCTCGACGGTGTCCAGCTCGCTCAGATCGATTGCGTTCGGGTGGCCAAGACCAACCGCCAAGACGTTCCCATACGTCGGGAGGGAAAAAAGGAGGTTGCGAGCCGCGAGGCCCTCATTCCGTGCCGGGGATACGAGCCTTTGCCCGGTATTGCGCCAGCCTCTGCCAGAATTCAGCGCAGTCTTCTTCAGGAGCAACTTGATGACAGTTCGAAAGAAAGTTCCCTTCGTCACCTTTCTCACGCGTGTTCACGATAAGTCAGTCCAGGGGCCAAATCCATATCGCTGGCAAGAAAAAACATCTGACGACTACTTTGCCGGCAAGCGGGTCATCCTGTTCTCGCTGCCTGGCGCCTTCACCCCGACCTGCTCGACCTACCAATTGCCCAAGTTCGAAGAGCTCTATGATCAGTTTGCGAAGCAGGGAATTGACGCGATTTACTGCCTCTCAGTCAACGATGCCTTCGTCATGAATGCGTGGGGAAAGTCCTTGGGCCTGAAGCAGGTCCAGCTCATCCCCGATGGCTCAGGCGAGTTCACACGCAAGATGGGCATGCTGGTTGCCAAGGACAATCTCGGATTCGGGATGCGCTCATGGCGCTACGCCGCCCTGATCAACAATGGCGTGGTGGAGCACTGGTTCGAGGAGGAAGGTTTCTCCGACAACTGCGAGGCCGACCCGTATGGCGTTTCATCCCCGCAAAACGTTCTCGAAACGCTGAAAGCCGCCGCATGACCTAGAAAACGTCTCACTGGCGCCATTGCAGGCCCCAAGAGGCTCCTCGACAGGATTATCGCACTCACCATGCAATCTTCAGCAAGCCTGTTTCAGCGCCAGAAGCAATCCATCGTCGCATCGCCTCAACTCATTGAGTCGATTCGCTTGCTGCAACTGGCGCATACCGAACTGCATCAGTTCGTGGAGGGGGAAATCGAGAAGAACCCGCTCTTGGAATCTGCGTCAAACGATGGCGGGCCTTTTGACGATGCTTCGATTTCGGGAGCGGATCAGCCTGTCGGCTTTGGGGCAAACGCCGTTGAAGGTGCGACCGGGGCAGGGTCGCCTGAACGGCTCGGGCAATGGAAATCACTTCGCAACACGACCAACAACCCGCCGGGCAATGGCCCTTCCCTCGACGAGTTTGCCACCCTCGCCGAAACATTGCACGACCATGTCGCTCGTCAGATCGCCCTCACTGCGTTCACACCACAGGAGCGGCTGATCGCTGGCCAGCTTGCCGCCGATCTGGAAGACACTGGCTATCTTCGGGCAAACCTTTTGGAGCTGGCCGAGAGCCTAAATGTCCATGAGGCTGTTGTGGAACGGGTTCTCGGAACCTTGCAGCAATTTGATCCACCGGGAGTTTTTGCGCGAAGTCTCAGAGAATGCCTCGAGATTCAGTTGCGCCAGCGAAACCGGCTCGACCCGGCAATGGCAGCTTTGGTTGCCCATCTTGAAATGCTTGCGCGACGCGATTTTGAGGCGCTGAAGCAGCATTGCGGCGTCGATGAAGAAGACCTTCTCGACATGATGCATGAGGTTCGTGCGCTCGATCCAAAGCCTGGGAACAGATTCGAATCCGGTGCGTCTGAATCAATCATACCCGACGTCTGGGTCACGCCCTCGCCGCAAGGCGGGTGGCAGATCGAACTTGATCCCGCCACCCTGCCGAAGCTGCTGATCAACCAAACCTACTATGCCGAAGTCACGCGTCAGACTGCCCAAAATTCGAAAGATCAAGCATTTCTCGACGAATGCTTACAAAATGCGAACTGGCTAATCCGCAGCCTCGATCAGCGCGCCAAGACCATTGTCAAGGTTGCGGCTGAAATCGTGCGTCAGCAGGATGCCTTTTTGGAACATGGCGTCGCCCACCTGCGGCCTCTCAATCTTAGAACCGTCGCTGACGCGATCGGCGTGCACGAGTCTACGGTAAGCCGGGTGACCTCGAACAAGTACATGCTTACCCCGCGCGGAGTCTTTGAACTGAAGTATTTTTTCACCGTCGCGATCGCGTCCTGCCAAGGCGGCGATGCGCACTCCGCCGAAGCTGTCCGGCATCGGATCAAAGCGATCATTGCCGCAGAATCTCCCGGCGACGTGCTTTCCGATGAGGACATCGCTGTCCGGCTGAAGGAAACCGGCATCGATGTTGCGCGCCGCACCGTCACAAAATATCGCGAAGCAATGAACATACCCTCCTCCGTGCAACGCCGCCGGGAAATGCGCTTGTGTTTTTAGATTTGGGTCAAGGCAGCCAACATCACGTTGCATTGCATCAAAGTGGAGACTTCGTTCATGACCCAATCCGCAGCAGGTGTCATGGACGCTGTTCTGCACCCAGAAAAGCCCGTCCCACCGTCTGGTCCCGCATGGGGTGCGGTCATTTCGCTTTCCTTGGGCACCTTCGGGCTGGTCACGGCAGAGTTTCTGCCTGTCAGCCTGCTCACGCCCCTCGCGCGTGATCTCGGTATCAGCGAGGGANCGAGGGAGCGGCTGGACAGGCGATGACGGCGACAGCTATCGTCGGGGCGATCTCGGCGCCGACGGTGGCCATCATCACAAAGCGCCTGGACCGCAGGACCGTCATGTGGACAATGACGCTGCTGCTGATCCTGTCGGACGTTCTGGCGGCCGGCGCGTGGTCGCTGGCGGTTCTCCTGACTGCACGCGTCGTGCTCGGCATAGCGCTCGGAGGCTTCTGGTCAATGTCGGCAGCACTGGCGATGCGGCTCGTTCCAAGCCACCTCCTGCCGCGCGCTATGTCGATCATCCTCACCGGCGTTTCCGTAGCTACCGTCTGCGCAGCTCCAATCGGCGCCTATGTCGGCGATATCTGGGGATGGCGAAGCGCCTTCATGCTCGCCGCAGCCGGCGCCGCCGCTACACTGCTCGTGCAACTCATAACCATTCCGAGACTGCCTCCGATTGGAGTGGCTAGCTTCCGAAGCCTGCTGGATGTGGCCAAGATTCCGATGGTCAAAATTGCGCTTTTGGTCGTCCTGCTGGTCGCTTCCGGCCACTTCGCCGGAATCACCTATATCCGCGCCTTCCTCGAGAAGATTCCCGCGCTGGATGTAGAAACGATCTCGCTTGTGTTGCTTGCTTTTGGCATCGGCGGATTTTTCGGCAATCTGGCCGGCGGGCTTCTGGCCGAGTACAGTCTCAAGGCAGTCGCGGCCCTTGCACCGCTGCTCATAGCGATAGCCGCTGTTTCGCTGCTGACGGCGGGAGCATCGGCCTTGGCCTCGGCGATTGCTGTTGCCGCGTGGGGGTTTGCCTTCGGCGCGGTGCCAGTGGGATTGCAGACGTGGATGGTACGGAGGGCTGTTCCCGAGCAGGCCCAAAGCGCCGGTGTGCTGCTGGTCACAGTATTCCAAGTGGCAATCGCCGCCGGCGCGATTTTCGGCGGACTATTGGTGGAGAATGCGGGGATTACCAGCGCCATTGCCTACAGTGCTGTTGCCACGTTCGTCGCTGCCCTCATAGTGTTCGTGCTCGGCCCGAAGCGCGAAACCTAGACCGCCTGACAGGAGAGAGGTCTCAGCAGCGCAGCGGGACAAGAGATGCGATGCACGGCGCGGCGCGGTCCTCCGCACGATTACGCATGGACCAGCGCAAGCGCCTCGCCGGCTTCACCTCCGGGCCACGCGACCTTCGCCGCCAGACACGCGAACCTCGCCGGCACCGGTTCCATTTGGCGTCGGTGAGCGCTGCCGGCGCGATGGAACCCTTGCTGGCGGTCATATCCTTTACGACGAGCCGGCATTCTGGGCAAGCGACAGCTACGCGCCGGCCATGCCCGTCAGAACGCCGGTGACGATGCCGCTCGATAGCGCAGACAGGTCGCGAATTGCCAGTCGTGTCAACGGCGGCCGGATTATCGTCGACCGCGCCTACCTTGTTTCGGCCGCAGACTATCGTTCGGCAGCTTGATGATGTTGACAACATAGCCTAGGAGCTATGTATGACTTTGGAAGTCGTTTTTGGCGATGAGTTCGATGGGGAGTTCGAGGCGTTGCCCCAGACAGTCCAAGATGAGCTATTGGCCTCCGCTAAGCTGCTCGGTGTGTTTGGCCCCAGCTGGGGCGACCGCATGCGGATACCTTGAATGACTCGTCGTTCGCGAACATGAAAGAACTTCGCTTCGATGCTGATGATGGTGTCTGGCGGGTTGCGTTCGCATTCGACCGGAAGCGGAAGGCGATCCTGCTCGTCGCCGGCGATAAGTCGGGCGTGAGTGAGAAGGGCTTCTATAAACGTCTGATCGCCAAGGCGGACAAGCGCTATCAAGGGCATCTCGACCGTTTGGCGGCGGCGAAGAAGGAGAAGAAGTGATGGGACGCAAGCTTGATGACCTAATCGCTGCGCTCCCCGCGGATCGTCGGGAGCGGGTCGACGCGCGTTTCGAAGAGTTAAGGGGAGAAGTCGAGAGTCTCGGCGATTTGCGGCGTGCCGCTGGAAAGGCCCAGGCCGAAATCGCTTCGGTCCTCAAGATCAAGCAGCCTTCGGTCTCGAAGATCGAGAAACAAGCCGACATGTACTTGTCTACTCTTAAAAGCTACGTCGAGGCGGTCGGGGGGCAACTCGAACTCGTCGTTCGCCTTCCCTCGCGCGCGCCCCTCCGTATAGAGCGGCTCGGCGACGTCGTGGCTCCCAAAGCCGTCTCCGTGCATAGCGTTAAAAGAGCGGCAGGTGGACGTAATCGCACAAAGGCCGCACGCGCCGGCTGACCTCACTCTGTTCGGCTAAAGACTACCGATGGGGGCGAGATGCTCTCGTCCATGCGACGAGTAGGTATGAGCAACGTCCTAGTTAAGCCAGCTCGCGGCAAGGTAACGGAGGCCGACATAGGTGTGAGCTGCGGATGCCGGCGACTTTGGCTGCCTCCTGGACTGCGCGGTGCAATTGCCTCGATGAGATCGGCGCGGTGAAGCTGCGCCCCGGGGAACAGTCAGCCATGGGGGAGCATCACCCCGCGCCACCTGCCTTCGCGCCACCACAGCCGGAGCAGTTCCAGAAATTGCAGCGAGAGCATAGCGTTGCGGTCCCTGCGTCCCTTGGCCTGTTCGACGCGGATCAGCATGCGTGTCGAGTCGATGTCGTCGATCTTGAGGTGCGCAACTTCAACACGCGCAGGCCCGCGCGATAGGCGACGCCGAGCGCGGCCTTTTACTTGATGCCGGGTGCGGCTTCGAGCAGCCGCGCCGCTTCCTCCACGCTCAGCACCTCGGGCAGCTTGCGCTAATACCTCATGATCACCAGCGCACGCGCCAGATCCCGACGCTTCAGCGTCACGAGGAACAGGAACCGCAGTGCCGAGACGGCGCCAATTGATCGTCGCAGGGCCGCCGCCGCTCTCATGCTGATGCAGCTGGAATCGACGGATGTCCGCAGCCGTCGCCGTGTCGGGCGAGCGGCCAAGGAACACAGCGAAGCGCCGGAGGTGACGAACGTAGTCCTGCTGGGTATGGGAGCCCAGGCCACGCATGAGCATGTCGTGCTGCATGCGCTGGCGAAGCGGAGAGATTGGTGCATCGGTCGACAGGGTAGCCATGGCGAGTTCCTCTCGTTGAACGGAACTCCAAGATCAGATCGACGCCTCTTCCCGCTCAAGTCAAATGGCAGTCGCGCCATCTCAGGCCGAGGCGCAATCTGCTTACCGAGGCAGTTGCTTCCCGCTTCGCGGAATGATCTCAGGCACGTCCCGGCAGGGACAGCTCGGTGCGTCCTGGAAGAACGCTATCGGTTGAATGACGTGAGGAAATCGTCGCCGGCAAGCGTATGCAGGATCAGGCTGCGGCAGGCGTTCCTCCGTGCGGATCGAACAGCTCGCCCGTCCGGAGCATCGCATGCATGATCACCGCCAGCTTGCGCGCCAGAGCCACGGCCGCTCGCTTGAAGCCAAGCCGTTCTTTCAGCTCCAAAGCCCAGGTTCGCAGTGTGGTAGTATCCGTCGACCGGTTCAGGATGACTGCGGCCGCCTCGTATAGCAGCCCGCGCAACTGATTGTCGCCACGGCGAGAGATATGTCCGTCAGTATCGCCCTCGCCGGACGGGTAGCGCCTCGGGGTCAGGCCCACCCACGCACCCACGGCGCGCGAGTTCCTGAAGTTCGCCGGATCCTCCACGGCTGCGGCAAAGGCGGTGGCTGTGACGGTGCCTACACCGGGCACTGACATGAGCAGACGACAGTGCAGGTCCTCACGCGCCATCGCGGCCAGCTGCTGGCTCAGCTCTGCTGTTTGGTACCGGATATCACTCCATACCTGAAGCATTGGCGCGACGATGCGCGCCAGCTTTTCTTCGCCCTGCAGAAGGTCGCGAACGTTGCGCTCGAACACGCTGCCGGCGCCCTTGGGCACGACGAGGCAGAACGTCTTCATCAACCCACGGATCTGGTTGGATATCTGCAAACGCATGTTAAGAAGCTGGCGCAGCGCGGCGATCAGCGTGCGGATCAGCAACTGTCGAAACCTTTGACGCGAACCTCTCGGTAGAAGCCGACCTCGGCCAGATGTGCCAGGCCATCGGCATCGTTCGCATCGGTCTTGTTCGCGGCCATGTCGAGCGCGGCTTTGGCATGCCGCGCGTTGATGCAGATCACCGGCAGGCCCTCTGCCGTCAACGCATGGTAGAACCACACCGACAGCGGCCCCGTTTCGAACACGACCCGTCGGACATGCGGTGCGCGCTTGCGGATCACCGCCGCAAGCAGTTGCGGATCGGACACGCACTTGCCCCGCCAAATCCTCTTACCGTTCTGCCGGATCGATATTGCCGTCTTTTTCATGGATACGTCGATACCGATATAGTGTTCCATGGCTGTCCTCCGTTCGGTGGCTGGGCCCGGTGTCCATCGACAGCCCGTTCTTCATTCTATCGGAGGACAGCCAGCCGGCTAGATGTTCGAACATCGCCGCCACATCTCAGGTGGCCACCCCTTTCGCGATTACGTCATGTTCGTGCATGAGGCGCATTGCAGCCCGGCGGCTGTGGGCCGATTCCGGACTGTCCGGTTCCGAGTGGCCCCCACCGGATCGTTGCCATTCATCAGTTGACTTCATCGGGCCGTTCGGACCCATCCTCCATTCGGCTGAAACTTGGGCATTCTGCACCAGTCGACTAGTTTCCTACATCGTTTTCAATTTCCATGATCATCACGGTTGCCCGGCTCCACCGCCAGAGCCTCCGATGAATGAGAGGCCTGACTGGAGACACGCCAACCCTCGCAGATTCCTTGGTGATAGACCCTGAGAAACTAATATTAGCGACAGATTACAGTGAGTTCAGGGTTGCTTAGGCCCTTATTTATGCTCATGGATGAAATGTTTTTTGGGGTATCGTGCGGTGGGGGAATTAAATGGATAGCGCTCAAGCCAAAATCTTCGCTGAGAGCTTGCTGGGAAGCAATGTAGGAGGATGGACAATAGACGCCACCTTCGGCAACGGAAAATCCGCAGTTGTTTTTTCTGCAGAGAAGGATGGGGTCAAAGGGGCGATAAAGATCTTTCATCCCGAACTCATCGAGCGATACGGGCGAGATGTCCAACTCGCAAGGATTGATCGTGAAAAGAGCCTCATTGGTCAAAGCCACCCGCACCTGGTCACTATACTGGACGGTGGCGCCTGCTCAGTTACCGGGCACCTTTTTGTGGTGATGGAGCGACTCCCTTATGAAAATCTCCATGCCTCACTTTCAGCAATCGCACCGGAAAAATACGGCACCCTGATTTCACAGGTCGCCTCCGCCGCGCGGTTTCTTGAGGATCTCGGCCTCGCGCACAGAGACATCAAGCCCGAGAACATTGCCGTCACTGATGATTCAGAAAGGGCCATCCTCCTAGACCTCGGAGTGCTCCTCCCGGTGGGTCTGTCGAACTTAACCGACGCTTTCCAACGACCTTTTATTGGGACTCTTCGATACAGCTCCCCTGAATTCCTGGCGCTTGACTACAGCCTAGCTACGGATTCGCCGAATCGTAGGCATCTTGCTACCTTATCCCAAGTTAGCCCGTCTTATTCATGACGGATCTGGGTTTGTTTGCCGCTGAGCGGCGGACAGGTGGCGGCTCGGCGTCTTTTTCACCGCGGCTGTGTCTGGACTTGTGAACGCGCTGGAGGGTGGAAGCTGTGTGGTTCGGCGGGGCCCGCTGCCCCGGCGGTCATGGTCCTGCCGGTAGCAGATTGCTGGCGATCGCCCGGAACAGACTTGCCTCGGGACAGGCGGCGGCGAAGGCCAGGCGGATGCGCGAGACGGTTTCGATGACGCGGGCGCCGAGCTTGAGCAGCCTGAGCCGCAGCGTAGCGAACTCGGCGTTGCGCAGATGATGGGTCGTGGTAGCGAGGAGTTCTCGGAGAAGTAAATGGCCGCGAGACCAACTATTACCGGACGTAGCACGTAGCTTGCCCATGCGTTCGTTCATGCAATCATTCCGCGCGATGTGGACCCGATCGCCCAGGCCGAGCTGTTTGCTGCAGCCGGCATTAAAGAGAGAGAATGCGTCTATTGCGGCGCGCTGGCCACCGACAAGGACCATTTGCGCGGTTTGGTGAAGGCTGGGCGCCCTTCAGGCCATTTCCACACCACCAGCAATCTGGTGCCGTCCTGCGGGCCGTGCAACCAGTCCAAAGGCGCAGCTGACTGGAAACGTTGGATGTTGAGCCAGGCCAAAGGCTCGCCAACTCGCAAAGGCACTTCGGATATTGCGGAGCGTATTGGGCGCCTAGAGGCGTTCGAGAGGGAGGCTGGCGCGGCCGAACCCATGTCGATTGAACGGCTCCGCGAGACGGTAGGCGCTGAGCTATGGGATCAGTATTGGCAGCGGCTGGACGACATCAAACAAATGATGACTGAAGCTCAGGCGGCGTCGGTCCAGATCGAGCGTCGGTTGGCCGAGCCCATGCCTGTGGGAACCAGCCGGCAATGAGTGAGGGACGCGTCATCCATAAACCGCCTGTTGTGGCAACAGCGTCTCATCAAAGGCCGAGCCGTGCATCAGACCAGCATGAGTAGGTGAGTATAAGAGATGTTTAGGTAGGTTATCGAACATTGCGTATTGCTCAGCATATTTTCCTAGTTTTGCACCCTGTTCGGTCTGGCAGTTGTAAAACATGATCACAAGCTCGAAGTCCGAGAGCTGCGCCCTTAGCAGCTTCATGTACCGAGCACGCACATTCGCCTCATCAATGAAGCGGATGACATTGTACAGGTAGCGAAAATAGTGGCCGAGGTCCTGCTGCCACTCAATCCAGAATGCTGAATAAGCGATCCTGATGGCATCCCTATCGGTCAATCCAAGCTCTTTGTCCTGTTCGAATTTGGCTCGCAGGATTTGGCTGAAGAACTTGAAGCAGTCCCGACCCTTGATGTCTCCCAGCTTGATATCCGACCTTCGAATATCGATGGAAGTGACGATCGTGTTGTGCAAGGTGAGCATCTGGAAAAAGGTGGATTCAAAGCTCTCGCGTTTCTGCGACGACAGCTGCTTTTCGAATGCCTGTTCGGCCTTTGCGGCCTCGGCTCTCGCCTCCCTGTTGGCGTTCTGCTGAAGGATAATGGTGACCAGCAGCCCGACGAAGGTCAAGAACGTCAGAACCGGGCCAATGACGCCGCCGACGAAGTCCCCAAACCATGCAAGCGTTTCCGCTTTATCCAGTTTGGCATACCCAAAGATAAAGATCCCGGCGACGATCAGGACCGACACGACAAGAATCTTGTATAAGCCGTGAGCGGAGTCACCGGCCTTTGGAGCGACAATCGCTTGGAACCCGTCGAACCCAGGCCACCGCTGAGTGCCGCGAGAATTTGCCCACACAAGAGCGACGAAGGCTATTATTGCCAGCCAAAAGATAACCCAGCCATTCATCGCATTTCCCTCAAACAGAGAAGTATCAGCCAAGATTGAAAGCCGCAATATTGTTTGGGGGTGTGATGGCGAACGGCTTTGGCGGCCATTGGCAATCCCCCAGAACGCAATGGACAGCGGTCGCATAACCATTGCCACAGGCGTCCCTTGGCATCGCTGGCAGCTGTTCCAGGCCAACCCGCTGAAACCGGATTACCGCGAGCTCGAGCCGATCTGCCTCGCTCTCGGTGTCACCTACGGTTATCTATTCGGCGAGCGCTATGCAGCACTTTGCTTTTCATGTATTCCGCGCGCCCTACACGCGCGGCTACTTTAACTTCCGGAAATACAGCGCTACACTGCACCTTGAACGAAATTCCGTTATTTAGCCGCTTGGGGGAGCATGATGGCCGGAGGAGGATTGACCGCTCTTGAGAAGAGCATCGTCAAGGCATTGCTGGCCAAGGGGGAGCGCAACCAGGATATTCACGCTCTCATCAACTACCAGCGCACGCCGACCGTCAATTTTGGCCGTATTTCCGGGGTCAAGAAAGACAAGAAGATTGTTCCTGCTACTGACGAGCAGATTGAGTTCTACAAAAAGCGGAAGCAGTCCTTCGACCCCGTCACCGGCCTGAATCTTTACGACGACGAGCGGTTAATAAGGGCGCGCGAGGCAATGATCCTTGCTGTCACCATCTTCAACAGCAGCACCTACAAATTCAAGACCGGCATGTTCGCCATTCTCGCGAACATCGCATGGACCTATCTTCTTCACGAGTTCCACCAGCGCAAGGATGGTTCGATCCTGAACGCAGATGGGACCACCTTTGCCCTGAGCCATATGCTTAGCAGAACAGACTGCCCGCTCTCCAAAGGCATTAAAAACAATCTCGCGACCATCAAGGCCATTCGGGACGAGGTCGAACACAAGCTATTGGGGCGTAGTGATCCGCGCTGGCTATCGCTATTCCAGGCCTGCTGCCTCAACTTCGATAAGACGATCGTTGAGCTACACGGCCGGCGGTTGAGCCTGCAGAACGAGATTTCCGTTGCCTTGCAGTTCGGCAAGCTCCAGATCGATCAGGCCGCCCAACTGCACCAGTATGACGTGCCCCAGCACATAGCCGCACTGGACGCGCTACTGACCGCGAAGCTCACCGAAGAGGAGCTGGCCGACTTGGAATATCAGTTCCGGGTCGTCTATACATTCGACAGCGTATCCAAGGGTAGTGCGCATATCCAGTTCCTCACGCCGGAATCCGAGGAGGGGAAAAGCGTCCACAACGTTCTGCAGAAGTACAAGATCTCCGATGAGCTCTATCCCTACAGGCCCGGAGAAGTGGCTGCCATGGTGAGCAAAAAAACGTCCAAACGCTTTACGCTCAGCGACCACACCGACGCTTGGAAAAGGCACAAGGTGCGTCCTGCCAAAGGCGACAAGACCAACAGGACGTACTGCATCTTTCACAAGGCTTATGATGGCTATACCTACAACGACGCATGGGTGGATCTGCTCGTTAGCGAACTCACAAAGCCGGCGAAACCCGGTGATCCAGGCAACAATGGGGATCTCTTTCCACCGAAAAAGGCTGCCGAAGCGCCGAAGGTTGCAATTGGTATCCCACCAGTGCTGACGACGCTCATGGCGCCGGGTAAAGGTCAATCCTGACCTCGGTCAGATCACTCTTGCCGTTTCGCTTCGTCGCTCGGATGTCGAGCAGGCTGCCCTCATGAAAACGCGACAGCCATCAAGGGCCTAACTTCGCGGCGGTGCGGAACCGCTTCCAAATATCCGTGGACAATCGCAATCGCCGATTGAGAAGCACATTGTAAATTGTTAAGCTAAAACAATTGTTTCGGATCGGAGCGCAACATTGCGGCAAAACCTCACAATGTGCCGAGGGCGCAAAAAATCCTAGCAAAAACAACCAACCGACCGCAGCACAATGTGCGCCCTTTTATCTTGCCGTCTTAATCGGTCGTATTTTTCGCGACTTGCTATCCATCGTCGTTCCTCCTCAAATCTAATATTCTATGCTCTATGCCACGATCTCGTACTCTTGCGTCGAGCTCTGATGCGCCGTGCAGTCTTCCGCGCTCTGCGACGGGTAGTTGCGCTGCTAATTCGCAGCGCCGAAACCGTCGCGGCGCACTTTTCCATCGGACTGACGGAGCATCGTCACAGGCAATCCGGCGCGGTCCGGCCGTCTCGCGATCGCACTGCCGCAGGCAGCACAACGTGCGCTCCGTCGTTCCTGTCTGCATCTTGTCCCATTCGCCGGAGCGGATCTCCTAGATCAGTCGGCGTCCGAGAAAAATGCGGCCGACATGAGTTCGAACTGCACTCGCACCGCTCAGCGGCGCTACAATACATTTGAGATGCTTGACGAGGCTAGCTGATGAATGCTCGTTTTGACCGCAGCCAGATCGTCGGACTTGGGGCGTGTCGTTGGCCACCAACGGGATTATGATCATCGCTTCGGATGGCGACCGGGAGACGCTAAGGTTGCGGCGCCGCCCACCTAACGACGGATTCAACGAATGAATCGACCATCTTCTGAACGCTTTGGCTACAGCGGTCCTGATGCTGAAATCACACTCCGCGAGGATGCCCCAGAGAGTCTTCGCTTCGCAATCGTTCAGATCACACACAACACAGGGAGCAGTTGGAAGGTGGATTCGTGAGCAGGTTTGTGCGGTGCTCTTTGAAGTTCCAGACGACAACAATTGGTCCGATGCGAATGTCCGTCGTGAAGTCGTTGGCCTGATCGCCGATTGCCAATGGTTCAAGGTGTATGACATCGCTGAGACCCTTTGGCGCGGGCTTAGTGACGACCCAGAAAATCAGGATCGATATCGGGAGGAGCTCAACCGGTTCTTCCGCGAAAAAGGCATTGGCTGGCAGCTGGAGGAGCACAAAGGCCTTACGTTCCGAGGCAGCGAGGGCTTTTCGGCCGTTACAGCGAAGGCGCTGCAAGTGCTCAAGCAAAGTGACAGAGCGACAGCCGCCAACGAAATTAGAGAAGCAGGGTGATCTTTCACGCCGCCCAATTCCAGATCGCACGGGCGCAATCCAACATGCAGTTGCCGCCCTCGAAGCAACCGCACGCCATCTCACTGGGCAGCCGAACAAGAACCTCGGACAGCTCGTCGACGCACTCGATTTGCCCAAGCCACTTGACCAAGCTCTGGACAAGCTCTGGGGGTTCGCTTCACAGTACGGACGTCATCTCCGGGAAGGAGAGATGCCGGACGACG
Organism: Mesorhizobium sp. L103C131B0; assembly: GCF_000502275.1. Classification (NCBI taxonomy): domain Bacteria; kingdom Pseudomonadati; phylum Pseudomonadota; class Alphaproteobacteria; order Hyphomicrobiales; family Phyllobacteriaceae; genus Mesorhizobium; species Mesorhizobium sp. L103C131B0. Next base: position 59,192 of record NZ_AYXC01000017.1, read on the forward strand.
ACCAGGCTGAGTTGGTTGTGAGCATCGCCTGTGCCGTTTGCATTTTCCTGGTCAGTCGTAAGCCGGAATAGCAGCGGAGGGACGCTCCCTAGTGAACTGGACTGCCATCGATTTGGGTTCGTGCTGTTGGATATCGACGAGAGAGGCCTCCAGCCGGAAATGGGGCAAGTGCATTTCGATGGAAGAGTGTGGGCACGGTCCTCCGTAGGTGATCACTAGCCAACCTTTGCCGTAGTTTGACGTGACCGACAAACAATTCGATGCCGCTTCGGTTGATATATGACAGTTCGTTCAGGCCATGGACCTCTGCGCACTAAGTTCGGCTCGGATCGCGCCGAGCTTGTGTATGGGCAGCAGTCTGACGGCAGTTTGGTGCACATCTCGATGGCCGTCCACGGGCTCAGGTGCGACTGCGTCTGCCCCGGAAGGTGCGGCAGTCGCCTCGTGGCCAGGACATTGGCAGAGACGCCACATTTCGCGCACCATCATCGCGATGCCTGTGGCGGAGGGCCTGAAACTGCCCTGCACAAGCTAGCCAAGCAGATCATCAAGGAACGCCTGCTCTTGTTCGTCCCAAGGCGGATCGCGAACCACGGGAGCGTTGAACAGGTCCTTCCAGGTCGAGAAAAAATACAACTCGAGTCGGCGACTCTCGAATTCCGTGACCCGCAGCAGATAGTCCCCGATCTCTATGTCACCCTCGGCGGACGAAAGCTGTTTGTAGAAATTGCGGTGACCCACCCCTGCGGCGAAGAAAAGATTCGACGCATCCGCCAACACGGCGTTGCGGCGATAGAAATCGACCTTTGGCACATACCTAGGGATGCCGCGCTAGAGGTGGTTGCCGACGCCGTAATCCGCTCGGCCCCCAGGAAATGGCTGTTCAACGAGGCGATCGACCGCGCTGTTGTGGAGCTCCAAAAAGAAGCTACCGCAGCAATGGGGGCCGCTGCGAACAAACTGACGGCCGACGCTCGACAGAAAGCCCGCGCCTACAACATCGCTCTGGACTCAATGCCGGAACCTCTACCCATATCGACCATCGATGTCTTGCGTGGAATCGGCCTGGACAAACACATCGGGTTAGAGGTTGCCGGGTATGGCTGCTTCACCACGCATCCCAGCCTTGAGGCGGCCATCGAGGCGCTAGACAATCGCTTTGCTGCGCCATGGAAGGCTGTGGAATTCTATCTGAAATATCTTACCGGAGTCGGCGTCGCGCTGGATTGGACGCACGGTTTCGCAATTTCGCCGGCTGTGGCCTCATCTTGGTTCGATCAAGTCATGGAAGAGATGAGCAGGTCTTCCGCCCGAACGGGGATCGAAGAAACGGTACGATGGCTTCTTGACCAGCTGCCTGACGAAGAACGCGGCGGTATGACGGTCGAGGATTGGCTGAACATGATCAACCCGGAGACAGCTGAACCGTACGCCGCCCTGCTGGCAAGCACCGCACGATGCAACCAGTTGAAGCTGAGTTGCGCGCCATCGTTGGCCTTTTCAACGGCACTCGCACTGACGTACGTGAACTTTTGGGCCTTCCGATTGCAAACGAATGCGATCGTCGCCTGGCTGTTGTTGCCACGAAGGAGGCGGAGAAGAAGGCCAGAGCTGCCGTGCAAGCTGAGACAATCAAAATCAATCGGCAGAAAGAGCTTGCGGAGTACGCCGAAACGGTACTCAACGACCCCGGCGCATGGCTGAACGAGTCACATCCTGATCTTGACGGTCGCTCGCCTTCGGAGGCCGCCTATCATGGCTATCACGCCGCCGGGAAGGCGCGTGAAATCCTTTCCGCGATTGAACGCCGCCAACGGGCTGACCGTGACAACCTAGCCGAAGCAAATTTGTGGCGTCAGAAATTGCGGAAAGCGGTTGAACAGCGATTGAGCAAGGATGAGGCCGAAGCGTTCCTGAGCGACAGAGATGAGGATTACAATCGCTCGACAGCCACCATCTTCTGCCGAGACGAGGCAAGCTTTCGATCGGTCCTCCGTAAGCTAGAAATCTGGATCAACGCGTTCGTCTCTAGGCGCCACCACCCATTTTGAGATCTGCAGGCTTGTACAGCCCTTGAGACCAAGGGTTTGAGAAACAGGCCAGAAAGGGCTGGCGGACACACGCACCACCCAGTCCGGCCTTAAGCTACGCGGATTTTTAGCCTAAGAACCGCGCGAAAAAGCCAGGTCTTGGCACGCGGCGCATGACAATAGTGCCGGCCGTACTCAATGCGGCTTCGGCCTTTCGGTTGGTCCAGTAGTGACCAGAGAGCTCGCCGGTCCTTGCGATGAACTCGACAATGCCGGCCCCGTAATGCTGTCTCACGTCAGTCGGTTCAAGACTGGTGTTATCCAACTGTTCATAGACGTAGCTCAGCTCTGGCCGATCTGGCTTTGCCCAGCGTGGACGAACGAAGCGAGTGCGGCTCACTTTTTTTGTTCCGTCCGGCGTAATTTCGATCGAAATGTCGAACAGGCTCGATTCTATCGTGACAGTCGCCTTGGTAACCAATTCATCGGCTTGTGTCAGTCCCGTGGCGAGAGCATCGAAGGAAGGAGCTTCGCGCTTAGCGGCCAAGTACAAGCGCTGCACCTTGGGCCAGTTGGACCGAATTTCGGCACGCCATTCCCCGTCAAGCCATGGAAACCACCAGTATTTCGCAAAAGTTATCCAGTGCAGAACGCGCAAAATTGGTCGGATACTAAGCAGCACGATCGCGCAACTGATGAATAGTGCAATTTTGGAAGTCCATTCAAAAAGATCTCGGGGACTTGCCGCATAGCCAAAATGGAGAATTCCCACGCAGAACGCCACGATTACCAGCACGAGCGTACTCAGAATCAGACTGCGACTCATTGCGAAGATCATTGCAAAGCCCCCTCACTCCCGGCCGCGATCGCGTGCAGCACGGTAGAACTCCTCTTTACCTCGATGGAACACGGCCAAGCCGAAGTCACGACTCGAAATGCCGGTGGCCAGCACCCCGGGGAGCGTCGATCCAAACAACGCTGCGAGATAACGCCCACCGAAGCGTTTCTTTCTGTCAATGCGTGCCGCAGGAACGATAGGTGGCGAAAAATATTGAGCAACCCTGGTCACTTCGAGGTTTGGCTTAAGAACATGAAAGCCATCATGAAGTTCATGCCAAGGATGCGAGATCGCCGCCAACGCTGTTGCAGTTTCGGCATCATCGGTGAGATTGCTTGTCGGGCGCAGCGAAATGATCGGCAAGTATTCAGGAGATTCCGCCACTATCAACCCAATTCCGGAGAAATCTGACCCTGCGCGAACGTCGACTTCCTCAAGAAGGCTCACCAGTTGCTTGATCAATTTTTTGGGTGCGGCCGACGTCATGGTGCTGAACTGCGCGCTTTTGGAATCGAATGCAAACCGTTACAACATTGTGTTTGTGCGAGCTGATCTGCCCAATTTTTTGGTTACCTGAAGCTGGGGTGGTCCAGAGGCGCATGGTAGAAATCCATTCGACTTTCAGACCAAGCCTGTCCTGGCGCGCCATCCTGGACCCGATCGGATCTGAAAGTGGCGCAAGGTCTAGCACAAACAGCCAAAACGGCAAAAAATCAAGCCTTCGTCAGACTCCTGTAGATATCGCGCCTATACTCCTTGAAACCCCTGCGTGCCTCGCCCATGTTCAGATCAAAGTAAGAATCGGCCAGGTGGGGAATGACTCTAGCAAATGCGCACGCGCTTTTTTACGGCCTCAAAGCCGAGCCGAGCTATCTGGCGAACCTAGATGTAAGCGACGATGAACGCGCACAACTGATGGAAGCGCGCAGTGAAATTCGCGCGACATTGAAGGCCGCGGCATCACAAATCCAACTGACCGACAACTACTGGCAGGATTCGTATCGTCAGAAAGTCAACTGGCGGCAACGACCCGAAATCCAAGTCAAGTTCATGACCCAAGGCAGCTTCGCCTACCGGACGCTCAACGAGCCCGCGCAAAAGCCCAAGCAAGAAATCGACCTTGACGACGGCATGTACGTGCCCGTCCAGTTCATCGCCAACGGCGAACCCGCACTTGCCGCGAAAGGCTTGTTCGAGTTTGTGGATTCAGTGCTGATACCGCTTTGCGACGCGCGAGGCTGGGTCCGTGATACGACCAAAGCTTGTTGTGCAAGGGTGAAATTGTGGCCGGGTGCTCACATCGACATTCCGATCTATTCAATCCCACAGGACCGCTTCAATCAACTTCGTGAAAGTCTCGCAAAGGCGCATATAGCCGTAGCAACACGCGGTTCCGTTAAAGGTGGCTGGAAACTACCTTCAGATAAGATCATGTTGGCTCAACGAGACGGGAGTTGGGTTCAGTCCGACCCGCAGATGATACACGATTGGGTCGACGGCCGATCGGAGAGATACGGGCCGCCGTTTCGACGTCTTTGCCGTTTCTTCAAGGGCTGGCGCGACTACACTTGGGAGAAGTCGGTGCTCTCCTCGATCTGCCTGATGCGTGCAATCGACATGGCTCTCTCGGAACTCCCGGGCCTTCCGAGAGGCGATCGCGACGATGAGTTGATACTGGAGATTGCGAAGCGCCTGCCCGGTATATTCGACGGAACGATCGTCAACCCGGTTCTGTGGCATCTTTGCATCAATGACTGGAGCGACCAAGATCGCAACGAGATCGTAAGAGGCGCGGTCGCGCTTCGAGGTGAAATGGAAGCCGCCCTCGAACGCACGGGCGACGCAGAACAGGTTGTGCTGAAACTGCGGAACCGTTTCGGCACGCGCATCCCTTATCGGCCCGACGCGATTAAAATGGCGCCAAAAATTTCAGCGATCCAAAAGGCGGCGGCCGCGGTTGTCCCCGCACCGCGTATTATTGCTTCGACTTCGGGCTAATGAATTCAAGGGACGCACTGGCTATCGTCGATGCGACCTTGCGCAATGCCGGCTTCGCTCCTGCCGGTGTAGGGCCAGCCGATTATGACGGCCAGATAAGAGTGCATGGCAGGCCCGTCGATGTTTCCATATCGATCCCCGATATGCGCTTTGCAACTCGCCCTCGGATCACACTCAAAGATCGCACTCAGATTCCGGTCGAAACTCTCGCGCATGTCGAAGAGGAGACCGGGATTTGCTATGCCTCCGGGGCTGGGCTTCCTTTAGATCTATATCAGCCTGGCGAGGCGATTTTGCGAGTGCTCGAAGAAGCGAGCAGGACACTGGAGCTTTCCTACCGAGGGAAAGGCCCCGCCGAGTTGATAGACGAATACCAATCTTACTGGAAGTCAGACCTGACAGTGCGCTGCATGCTTCCGCGAGATGAGGTTGCAGATGGCAGGCGTGCAACTCTCTTTCTTGCCAAGCGTGAAGGCAAGGTGGAATTTCTATGCATCTCAAGTGAAGAGAAACTACGCGGCTACGAGTCAGCATTTCCCCGTGCAGTTGAGTTCTGGCGAACGGAAAAGCTCGTTGGGCCTATAGGTATCATGATGGCGCCGCGGACGCTCGCAGACCTCAAGAAGTGGCTGGTAGGACATCCTGATCTGCACCGCGATTGGCGAAGGCTTGTGCAGTTCCTATGTGCGGACAACTGTCTCTTTATCTCCGCGCCAAACGCTCTGCTTGGCATTTCCGTCAATTTTCCGCAAGACCTCAAGCATGCAGTGTCGAAAGGTAATATACGTCAACAGGCGCTGCTTGGTATCGCAGAAACGCTAGCCACCAAAATCACTCTGGACAGATATTCGGGTCAATGGTCGAGTCTGACTGACGTGACAAATCGAAACAATCAAAGCGAAAATACCCTGCAGCAAAAATCGATAGCCCTCATTGGCTGCGGCACGATCGGTAGCAATCTTGCTCGCATGCTCGTCCAGATAGGCGCGGGCAGTTGCAAGCCTTTTAGCCTCTTCGACAACGAAGTTTTGGCCCAAGGCAACATCGGGAGACATTTGCTTGGCTTTACCGAGATCGGAAAACCAAAAGCCTCAGCTGTCGCGGCCGAGCTAGAGCGGTTTCACCCGCAGGTGCATGTAGCTGCCTACGAGCAAGATGCGCTCGAACATTTGGACGTGCTGGGTAAACATGATCTGATAATCGATGCGACAGGGTCCTGGAACGTACAGTCGGCCATCAACGAATGGTATCTAGATAACTCCGCCATTCAGACTAGCGCACTTCTTCACTCTTGGGTGTTTATGAACGGCGCGGGCGTGCAGAGCTTTCTCAATTTAAGAGACGAGTTCAGTTGCTTCCGGTGTTTGAAGCCCGTCTTCGATGGACCTTGGCGCTTTCCGGTCGGAGACGAGAAGGACGAACTGAATTTGCAGCCTGCGACTTGTGGGGACGGCTCATTCATCCCCTTCACGATCGACGCGCCGATGATGGCAGCCAGTCTGACAACGCGTGCGGCGCTCGATTGGGCTAACGGCCATCCGGGTCCGCGGCTCAGGTCCGCTGTGGTCGATCTGCGCCGCGGGCGGGTGCAAGGACCACGTTTTCCGAGACCTTCTGAATTCTGCCCCGCATGTGCGTCGAGACGAACGTCAGCATGACGCAGGTACTGGTGCCGAAATCGGTCTTGGATAAAATTCGCGAACACGAAAATAACTGGCCGAGACTAAGCGAACGCGGCGGTCTTCTCCTCGGCTACCGCAAAAACGATGCAATTCAGATCGACAGCGCTACCTTCCCGGGGCGGTGGGACTATGCCACTCCAACCCTCTTCCGGAGATCTGAGCAAGGTCACAAGCTTCGGGCCCTTCGAGAGTGGGTGCGCTCGGGGCAGACGATCGATTGGGTTGGCGAATGGCATACACACCCAGGCGGAGTAGCCGAACCGTCCTTTGTCGATCGGCGCAGTTGGCGGCGCATCGCGGGTCATACAAAAAGACTGATGGCTTTTCTGATCTTCAACGACACTCAAATGTATGCTGGTTTGCAATCGCCGCACGTGAGTCGCGTTAAGAAGCTGACGCTCGACGAGGAAAACGACGTAGCGAAACTCTTTACCTAAACGTTTGGCGTAAAATCAACTTGCCGCTTGACCGCCAAGCTCCGCTACTTTGAAGCATGCGTTCTTCATTCGTCAGTTAGCTTGAAAGCTTCAGAAAGTTTGGCTTGAGAAAGTCGCTGCTGCCAGCCTTAGTTGCCTCTGAAACGCGAGGTTTACGGGATCTCGCTCGCATAGGAGGACGCGGGATACGCGTGTTGGTGCGCTGAAAAGGGCGATTTGCGAAACTCCTCTCAGCCCATGCAGTGGTCCACGGAGCTAACCGGAAATATAACCGGCATGGATAGCGGTATGATTCGCATCTTTTCCCATGAAATCCGGCATATACAAGCGGCATGAAATGCGGCATAATTTCCGGCATGGGCACTAGCGCGATGGAACCGATGCTACCCGAAGAGGGTGTGCGCGATCTTGAGGACACGACAGCGCAGTTGCTGTTGGATGCCGGCCGCCTTGCCGGCCGCATGCACCCGATCGTGCGGGAGACTGTTGGTGCGCTCGTGCGCTCGATGAATTGCTACTATTCAAACCTGATCGAGGGCCACGATACTCATCCGCGCGACATCGACCGTGCGCTAGCAAATGACTTTTCGAGTGAACCCAAGCAGCGCGAACTCCAGCAGGAGGCTGTTGCGCATATCTACGTGCAGCAGTTGATCGATGAGCAAAAGGATCCGGAGATCTGGCCGGCGACTGCAACCTACGCTCGCTGGCTGCATGAGCGATTTTGTGAGCGGCTGCCAGAAGAGTTCCTTTGGGTCGAGAATCCTGACACGGGCGAACGGCTCCGAGTGGTGCCTGGCCAGTTAAGAACCCGCGATGTCCGTGTTGGGCGTCACGAACCTCCGCTTCACGGTGACCTGCCACGATTCCTCGCCCGGTTCGATCAGGCTTATACGGCCCCAACTCTATCGCGCCTACGTCAGGTCCAGTCTGTTGGCGCTGTCCATCATCGCTTCCTTTGGATCCATCCCTTTCTCGACGGCAATGGGCGTGTTGCGCGACTGATGTCACACGCACTCCTGAAAAGGCTTGGCATTGGCACAAGTCTTTGGTCGGTCGCGCGCGGCCTTGCGCGTGAAGAGACCCGTTACAAACAGTTGCTGATGGCGGCCGATGGTCCTCGGGAAGGCGACCGCGACGGGCGCGGGAACTTGACACAGCGCGGTTTGGTCGCCTTCTCACGATTCTTTCTTGAACGCGCGCTCGATCAGATCGCCTTCATGGGCGAGTTGCTTGAGCCCGACGTGTTACTGCGCCGGATGGAACTGCATATCGAGGAAGAAGTCCGTGCCAAGCGGCTGCCACGAGGTAGTTTCGTGGTACTCCGAGAGGCAGCGCTCAATGGCGAGGTCGAGCGCGGCCGGGTGCCGTCTCTCACTGGCTACGAGGAACGCGCGGCGCGGATCATCAGTTCGGCGCTGATCGATCGGGGCATGCTGACATCGTCGAGCAGTCGGGCACCGCTTCGGTTGGGTTTTCCGGCCAATATAGCCGAGCGCTGGTTTCCGAGGCTTTATCCGCTCGATGCAGGGTCAGGGCCGTGAGCGGCGCCGTCCCCCTTATCCGACGGTTCACGCCGATCTCCCGCCAATATCAGGACGCAGATGTCGATCTTGAAAACATCTGGACGATCCTCGATCGGGGTAAGCGCCTTGAATGGGGATCGCTTCGCGACGCTTATCGATGCGTGATCCTTGCCGATGCCGGCGCGGGCAAGACGTTTGAGCTTAAGGCGGAGGCGGAGCGTCTTGCGGCACGTGGCCGCAATGCCTTCTTCATCAGGATCGAGGATATCGACGAGGCGTTTGGGGCCGCGTTCGAGGTCGGCAAGCCGGAGGCTTTCGAGGCGTGGCTAGCGGGAACCGGCGAAGCTTGGTTCTTCCTCGATTCCGTGGACGAGGTCAGGCTCGAGGCGCCGCGCGCGTTCGAGACGGCCATTCGCGCCTTTGCCAGCCGTATCCACGATGCACGGCAGCGCGCGCATGTCTATATTTCGAGCCGGCCATACGCTTGGCGATCTAGGATCGACGGTGCGTTGATAGAAGAACTGCTGCCCTATGAGCCGCCCGTACGCGAGGCGACCGGCGATGAGGCCGAGCCCGAGGTGTCAGCGGCCAAGAACGATGCCAAGCCGGGCCTTGAACTCTTTCGACTTGCTCCACTTGACCCCGACGATATCCGCATCTTTGCCGGCCATCGGGGAGTGAGCGATGCCGACGCGTTGATCGAGGCGCTCGAACGCACCGATCTATTCGTCATCGCCCAGCTTCCGTTCGATCTGGAAGACATCCTCGCCGTCTGGGGGGAGACCGGCTCGCTTGACAGTCGCCTGGCGGTACTCGAACGCGGTCTCCGGCGCAGACTTGCGCCTTCAGCCGGCAGGCTCGTCACACTATCGTTAGAAAAGGCGGTGGAAGGCGCCCGCCGCATCGCGATTGCAACGACACTCACCGGCGAGGCCAACATTCAGATGCCCGGGGCCTCTGGCGGGGGGATCGATGCCGTCGCAGTTCTGCATGACTGGACGATCGCCGAGATCCTTGAGCTGCTCGGCCGGGGAGTGTTCACCGACGCGATTTACAAAATGGTGCGCTTCCGCCATCGCGAGAGCCGCGAACTGCTGGCGGCGCAGGAGTTGGCCGGCGCGCTGGCGAACCCCGAGCTTCGCGCCAAGATTGAGGCTTTGCTATTCCGCGAAGTCTACGGGGAAGCCGTGGTCGTGCCGCGCACGCGTCCGCTGCTACCATGGCTCATCCTCTTCGATGAGCGCGTACGAGATCGGGCTCTCGCTTTGCAACCGGAGATCATCACCGAAGGCGGCGATCCAGCCCGCCTGCCGATCGAGGTTCGGAAGCGCATCTTGCGCGATCTTGTCGAGCGCATAGCCACTGGAGACTCACGCGGTGGCGACAACAGCGCGATTGCCAGGATCGCACAACCCGACCTTACCGATGAGACGTTGGCGTTGCTCGGCGCCTATGGTGACAATGATGACGTCATCTTCTTCCTCGGCCGGTTGGTGTGGCAGGGTGCTATGGCGGTCGCCGCCGAACGACTGTCCCCAGTCGCGCGTGATCCTGACCGTGGCATCTACGCGCGTATTGTTTCGACCCGTGCGGTCTCGACGATCGGCGGTGCTGACGCTGGCAGGGAGTTATGGTCTGCGCTGAATGCATCCGGTGTAGTGCTGCCGCGCCGGCTTTTGGGCGAACTTGTCGATGGGGCGCCACCAGATCTCGCTTCGGTCGACCTTTTGCTCGCGTCACTAGAAACGGTCGAGTCGCACGAACGATTCGAGACCACAGGCCTTAGTCAGGCTATTCGCAGTCTGATCGATCGGCTACCGCTAACCAGCGACACTGCCCCGGAGCGGCCATTAGTTCGACTCATCGAGGGATTGGCCGATTTCCTCGCGCGCGAACCGCATATCCAACGACGCGAATGCAAGATCTCGGAAACCCTCCGCTGGCTGATGGCGCCGGCAATGCATGCCGTCGAACGCCTAATCGTCAGCCGCTCGCAAGCCTGCTTCGACCCCGCCCCGCTGGCGGTACTGAGCCAGGCGCCTGCCCTGCGACATTGGGGCGCCAGCGAAGAACACGAGCATCGGACCAAGCTTAACAAGTTAGTCCCGCGGTGGACGGCACTGAATGATGCACTGTTCTGGCACACGGTCGCGATGGTACGCGAAGCACGTGAGGACACTGACAAGCCGGTGGACGACGACTGGACCGTCAGTTGGATGGGTCACTTCTGGGCATTTGACGAACCAAGCTTCTCGCGCACGCTTGGTTGGACCAGAACGCGAGACTTAGCTGATGATCGTTCGCTGGCATTGTCCCGGACGTTTCGTACCTATGCGCAGAACCGGCGTCCTCGTAGTTGGCGCCGGCTTCTGTGGCGGTCGGTTGGCGGCGATCCTATTCTGGAATCCAAACTCAAGACCTTAATGCGCCCGATGGCGTCGCCAGAGCGGAGGCGGTGGCGCGCCAATGAGCGCAAATGGGCACAACGTCGCCGCAGGCGCGACGAGAATGAGGCGGCCGGCCGGGCGGCGCTCGTCGCACGACTCAAGGCAAATCCCGACCTCGTGCGCGAGCCGGCTGGCCTAGAACCCGGACAGATGAGTTGGGACCAAGCTCATCTGCTGCAGAGTGTTGAGGGCGATGGGATGCGAATCAGCCGCGGCGCTGGTAGCAAATGGCAGATGCTCATTCCCGAATTCGGCGAGGCGGTCGCCGTGGCTTTTCGCGATGGTGCTCAGCTACATTGGCGCGCCTATCGCCCAACCCTGCGCTCAGAAAATGGCGGTAGCAACTCCATTCCCTATGCGTTGATCTTCGCAATGGCAGGGCTCGAGATCGAGTCCGGCGATGATGGGAGGGGCCTGACCCAGCTCGGCAACGACGATGCGTTGCATGCCCTGCATTACGTCTTCTCCGAGTTGAATGGTTTTCCGCACTGGCTTGAACCGCTCTACCGTGCCCATCCTGAAGCCGGTTTCGATCTGATTTGGGGCGAGACGCGCTGGGAACTGGCCAATAGCGGTGCCAAGCCGATGCATTACATGCTCCACGACCTGGTCTACCACGCGCCTTGGCTACACGCGGCCTTGGCACCGTCGATCCATGATTGGCTGTCCGAGCATGGTGCCGCGAATGGCGATTGCCTGCGCCATGGATGCACGATCATGATCAGCGGTGGACTTTCGACCGCCTCTCTCGCCGCCCTCGCCCGTCGTCGTGTTGAGGACGCGACTACTCCCGCGAACCAGTTTGCCAGTTGGCTCGCCATGTGGGTGGATTGCGCTCCCGACGCAGCGATCCCGGTCCTCGACGCTCATCTCGAATCGCTCTCGTCGCCCGACGACGCACGCTTTGCCGAGGAGTTCGTCGTCTCTCTCGTAGGCGGCAGTTATCAGTCGGGCTTGTCGACTAGCGCCTGGAAAAGTCCTCAATTTCTCAAAGCGCTCTATGTGCTGATGCACCAACATATCCGATCGAGGGAAGACCTCGATCGTGCGAACGGCCGCGTCTATTCGCCCACGACGCGCGATGATGCCCAAGATGCCCGTAACAGTTTGTTCAATCTCCTTTCGGCGATCCCAGGCGAAGCAACCTATCGGGAGATTTTGACCCTTGCCGAGGATCATCCCGAGCCGAGTTACCGCGTACATATGCGCCGCCGGGCTTATGCCCGAGCGGTGGAGGATAGTGACCGGGAGTGGTCGCTCACCGACGCGCTGATCCTGAGTGGGCAGATGAGGCGCAAAGCAGCCAATTAAACGTAAAATATTCGGGGCTAGTATTGACCCGCGCTACCGGGCTTGGGTGCAACTCAGAAAGGTCGAAGAGAGTGCGCGAACATACGCGATTCTGCCGGTGCGGCCGTCTGAGTCCCTTTGATACCAGCGCCGGGACTCGGTTGAAGCAAAACCAGATCTAAACCGCATAAACTCACCGCGAATGGTCCGTTAGCAGACGATCTCTACAACAGCGCTGTATTGGCGGTAGCCCTCTCCCGACTCGAACCCCCGAATAAGCGGTTCGATCATGCTTGCATCACTGTATGTCCAGGGCCGTCAACTTCCTTCATGAGCGCGCGAAATTCAGCTGGAGGCGCAAGGCAGAAAGTTCGAAAAGCTTCCAGGAACCCCAGCGCGCGCGCCGCCGGAAACTGGCCGAGAATGATGGCGGAGCCGCAGCAACGAAATTGATGGCGACGCCGGAGACAATCTGGCCACCCCAATGGGTGATCGAGGCGAAACTGTGCACCAGCGCGAACAATGACGGCGGTGAACCGCGGCCGCCCAGGCGCCGCAACCGCCAGGCAGGCGAGCAGCAACGGCCCGGAGAACACCAGTTGCTCGGCGGCGATGGTGCGGGCCGCATCCCGCACCGCCATCATGACGGCGCCCGCCGAAGTGAGCATGGCGACTAATCGGACAGCAGGCACAGCATTCAATCCCCGAAGGCGTCAGTCTACGTTCGTAAGAGACATATGGCGCGGCGCGAGCGCTGCGGCTGTACGACAGACGAAAGCGGTTCTCAATCCGAGGCGATGCCGTTCTTGATCCGTGTGAGGCGGCTTTCGCCTTCCTCCGGGCCGAAGCAGCTTTCGACATCATTGCATTCCCGGCAACTGGGCGCGCTGCACAGCGAAAAGCCTTCGGCCTCGCAGAGCTTGCGATAAAAGTATTTTTTCCATTTCATGTTTTGGGTGTTGCCGGCCGCCAGCGTCGGAAAATGCGAGGCGAGCAGGCGGCCGAGGTCGCTTCGACTAAAAAGGCCAAGGTCTTGCCAGAGGTGGTCATTGCGCATGGCACGCCGGGCGATGATCTTGGCGAAGCGGGCGCTTGCCTTGTCGTCGGGCCGGGCATGCGCCAGCAGCAGTCCGCGCAGAAGTTCTTCTTCCAGATCCGGCTCAGGCTCGCTCCCCTCTTCCAAGGCAAACGCGTTGATAGGAAAAGCAGGGAAACAGCGGGACAGGACATCGCGCAACTCGGCGCGCGAAAGTCCGGTTGCCTCCGTCGCCGTCGCCTCGCCGGCCTCGATCTCCTCGAGCGCACGTGAAAGCACACAGGCAAGCACATGCTGGTCGAACCTTCTCTCCAGCTGCGGCCATTGGCCGGTGCTGAGCCGGGCATAATGTTGGGCAAATATGGTGCGTTCTCCTGGTTTCGCCCTATCAAATCATGCAGAGAGCCGGCCTGCCGCAACATGGGTCGGGCAGTTCTTCGGTACGGCACTCCGGGTCGCCTCGCGTCGAGTAGTTCGGCAATTCTCGTCTGGTCCATCGTCTCTGACGCAAATTCTGTGATTCGAAGAGGTTCGCGAACCCCTGCCCTGCCGTTTGCGCCTCACGGGAACACTGGCGCCGGAAATGCCCCGCAGAGTTGGACGTGGACCGTGCAGGACAACGCCGCGTGCTGAGTGCGGCCACATGGTTCAAGCCGCCAGACTCACGGTTGAATGCCGTCTCATCCAGAGCGTCAGCGAGTGAGTTCCAGCGCACGTTCAGGACAGGATCGCGCGCCTCGTGATGCAGGCAGTTCCTCCCCTTCCGCAACTTCAATGTCACCAGGCAGGATGTAACCGTCATTATCGAGTTTAAAGATGTCCGGCGCTTGCGCCGCGCATCGCGCGTGGCCCTGGCATTTGGCCTTTTGGACGATGATGCGCATGGCGCTGCCTCCATTGTCTGTGCCCGGCTCGGGGCGGGCCTAAGACCAGTCCAGGACCAAATTTTCGATCCCGAACACATGGCCGCCAGAAGTTATCGGCGCCGTACCCTGCTTGATCCTGAAAGCCGGGATGCGCGCCAGCCACTCCTCCAGGCCAATGACAATCTCCCGCCGGGCAAGGTGTGAGCCAAGGCAACGGTGGGGACCATAGCCAAACGCTGCGTGGCGGTTGTCCTCCCGCTCCAAATCAATCGTGTTGGGGCATTCGAATTCCGCCGGGTCACGATTGGCAATCATCGTGGCGCAGGAAACATAGTCCCCCTTCCGGATCGGCGCGCCTTCGAAGTCGATATCTTTCGTGGCCACGCGGATCAACTGAATGGGCGGATAGGCCCGCAGCAATTCTTCGGTTGCGAGCGGGATGCGGTCCGGTTCGCTCCGCAGCAATTGCTGATCTTTGAGGTTGCGTGCGAGGTACGCCAAGTCAAAGCCTATAGCTGCTGCGACCGTGTCGAGCCCAGCGACGAAGACAAGCACGCCGATGCCGCGGACTTGGGTGTCAGTCAGCCGGCGGCCCTCGACCTGTGCCTGCACTATAAAGGTCATGAAATCGTCAACCGCCTCATCGCGGCGCATGGCTGCAAGTTCGTCGATGAATGCCACGATCGTCCGGGCAGCCACAGGTCGTTCCTTATCGTCGCCGTGGAGCAGATCTTTCCCCCAGCCGACGAATGTATCGAGTCGGTCATCAGGCAACCCCAGAAAGCGAAGAAAGGTGCTCACCGCGAAAGGAAAGGCAAAATCCTTCATCACGTCGCAGCTTGTGCGCGACGCGGCGATCCTTTCGATCAGCTCGACCGCCCGTTCGCGGACAGCCGGTTCCAAAGCCAACACCCGCTTTGGCGAAAGCAGCGGATTAAGCAGTGAGCGAAAGACGCCATGGGCCGGTGGATCGAGCTCAAGCGGGATCGTCGGCCAGTTCTCACCCAGTATGGAGGAGAAGATGCTGCGATGGCTGGAAAAAGTCTCTGCGTCCTGCAGCACCTTCCGCTGGTCCGCGGCACGGGTGATGACCCAGGTACCCCGGCCATCTTGCGTGTTGTAGCGGGAGTAAAAGATCGGAGGCCCGTCATGTACGCAAGCGACAGCTGCGTGTGGATCCCCGTTGGGTGTTGGTGGCATCCCTGGCGATGTAAACAGGCTGAAGTCCCTCACCATTTCGGGCGGGACATGATCTGGAACGGGGTTGGTCGCCATTTTGTTTTCTCTACATTGGCGTTCATGGCTCAATTGAGATTGCACCGCTGTTCATAAAGTCGATTTCCAGCATGGGCACGTCTCTTGTCGGGCGCCTTCTAGATTCTGTCGCCTGATACAGCCCACCTGCACCAGCGCGGATGAGATGGGTTGCGAAGTCGATCAGAGGGGCATCTCCGCCGCGCTCCGGTCATGAAGCAAAGCGGCCGCTTCCCCGTTAGGGTTGAGAGACTGGTCAATCACCTCTGCCCTGCTGATCAAATTGTCGAAGCAAGTCGCGTGCCGGATAGGGTAGCCATGGCGGTGCACCAAGCAATGCCAGCCTGCGCTGGGTCTGCCGCTGATGATCACCTGTCCATCATTCTTATGACAACGTCCGACAACCGACATCCGTGGTCGGTTTTGTCGAGCCCGCGACATCGGGCTGTTCGGCTTGGCTGTTGCTGCACAGCCTGCCGGTCGACGAGCGAGTAGATCGCTCGCACGGCCCGGATTGAGCAATGACGCGATCCAGCGCAAGGATCGGGTGCGGTCCGAGAAGACCCGACGGCGCTTGCGCGAGACGATCGGAAATATTAAAAAGGTCAAGCCGCGCTTCGGTTCGGCGCTGATGGCGTATGCGTTTTATCGCTCGCAGGCGCTGCAAGGCTTTTCCGGCAGACGGCGATGCACTCGTGCGCACCGGTGCCGACCGGCGACCAGCTTGACTGTATAGATGCGGTCCATTCCGGCGTGCATCACCTGACCATGCGCATGCGCTACGACGGCATCTTTTCCGCTCATGGACCTAGATTTGCTCGCGAGCCGCTGTCGGAACGTGGTGCTGAGTCCTATCGCTGCCAATTCAATCCGAGGACCTGTCGGCAGTCAACACACCCCTGGAGGTCGGACCGGGAACGCGTGGCAGACTCTCGGCCAGAAACCGCCAGTCGCTGCCCTCGCGTTCGCCTTCCTTGCGCGTGCCGAAGAACTGGATGATCATCTTGCCGTCCGCGCCATAGGCTTCAATGGACGTAACGTGACCATCCCTCGTCGGCTTGCGCACGGCCCAGACCTCGCGGATGCGATGGGTCCTAAGATGCAGATGGAAGGTCTCTTCGAGCACATTGATCCGCGGCCCGATCTGCTTGACCGACCTGATCGGGCCGGAATGGATCTGAATGCAACCACGATTGCCGACAAAGCACATGATCGGCATCTCGTCTTCGGCCGCCTGTTGGAACAGGGCGCCAATGGCATCATTGTCGAGTAGCCAGGCGTCATCCTCGTCGGCCATACGCATCGCCTGGCAGCGGCTGAGCTTCAGTGTCTTCAACATATGGTAGAACTGATGCACGTCGCTTAGCCGGCCCCAGTGCTCGCGTAGGTCGTCGACCGTGGTGGCGTGGTCTGGACTCACTGCGTTATCGCGCGCCCCGCTCGCCTCGAGCGATATGATCGGCTCCTGGTCGGGGGATACAAGCTCTGCCGTCAGATCCTGATAGGCCTGCAGGTTCGAGGCGGGCGTGAGATGAGCTTTGTGCATCGCCTCGCCGGTGGCATCAAAGAATTGCAGGCTGCGGCGGATCTCGGCCCCCTCGCGCTTCTCGACGGCGAAGCCATACGCCCACGCTTTCGGGAAGATGCGCAGGTCGATCTCGTCGCCGAGCAGTATGGCATGCTGGTTGCCGGTGACCACTTTGCCGTAGACGCCAATCTTTTGGTGCACGGCACTTTCGTTGCTGGTGACCGCCATCACCTCGCCGACCGCTTCGAGGCCGGTCAGCAGATCATCGACGCGCGGCTCGATGCGCACCGCGCCGTGACCACAATGCGCCGCGACCAACTCGGCTTCCGAAATGCCCAATCGAGCGGCGAGATCATGCTCCCGGATCTTCGGATTGTCTTTGCACGCCCGCCGGATTTCGTCGGGCGACGGTTTCTCGCGTTGGTCCATGCGTACCCCTGTTTCTACGACGTGTGAGGATCATCTGCCCTGCCCGGGAACCTTCAGCCGATAAGGCGCGCCGAAATGCTCGATCCTGATCTGCTGCTGGCCCATGAACAAGGTGTCGCTGGACAGCGTGCGCACGGCGTCGCACCGATGCGAAAACCGGCGAGCAGCCACATGCCGATGGCATCCCATCGAGCCGGTCGGCGGCTACTGGGCGGTGGTGAGCCAGTATGGATGTTGTCGCAATCGGCCAAGCGGGCATTCGGATGCCACGAGCGGCGCTGCTTTGCCAACAACGCGTATCTGACCACGGTCCTGACATGTTACTCCCTTGCTTCGCCCCATCCATCGCGATGGCACCCACGGCATGGTTGTGGATCGGCATGCTCTTGCCGTCTCGCCAAACGGAGCTTCAAAAACCGTGCCAATTGCGCCGAGGCAAGCTCAGAAGAAGTTCTGTCCTTGGTGATGTGAGTTCACCCAAGAACTCAGGCCAACATCCCTCGTGCCGGACCTGACAAACCCGACAGCACGTGTCGATTGGCCGACACCTTATCAGCAATCAAGAGGCACCAGTGCGAGAGATGCCGCGCTGTGTTGAAACGTTTTTTGGCTTTGGCACGGTGCATGCAACGTGATGGGCAAGCAGGTCGCGGACTGAGGAGAATGGAGCCATGATTACGCTCACCGACAACGCTGTTGCCGCCTTCAAGACTGCTCTTTGCCGTGCCAGCGAGCCGGCGGAAGGCTTTCGCATTATGGTCGAGGCCGGCGGCTGCGCAGGCTTCAAATACTTAATGGGCCTGGAGAGCGTGTCGCGCGAGGGCGACGCGATCACTGACACAGATGGGGTCAAGCTGTTCGTGGACGCGGGCTCCCAACCCCATGTAGCCGGCATGACCGTCGACTTCCTCACCGGGCTCCAATCTTCCGGTTTTGTCTTCGATAACCCCAATGCGCGCGAAAAGTGCGGCTGCGGCAAGTCCTTCAGTTAAACGCCCGAAGCGTCTGTGCGGCCGACAGAGTGATTTTGCGGCAGAGGAGACTTATATGGCCGGCACAACAGATGTCCCCGTCCTAAAAAACAAGACAAGGTCAAAGCCGATCTCGGGACCGCCATTCGCTCCCAGTAGGATTCAAAGAACGTCGCCTCCCGAAGCAGCTCGGTTCCTGGTGGCACCCGAGCTGCTTGCGGACAAATCGCGCCGCTGCGCCAAATTCGGCTCATCGGTAGCGTTATCGCGTTCGGGCGTCCGTACCTGCGGGCTGACCTACGGCCACTGCGAACATGTCCATATCGACGGAGATCCGGTTTACGTCAAACACTCCGGGCGCCTGCGCGCGCTGCCAGTTCAAATGATCATCAACGGCATGCGCCAGAGGCTCAACGAGTCGGTCTAGCGCTCGCGTCATTCTGTTTAACTGAGGATCGCACCTATGAAGCCTGTCTACCTCGACAACAACGCAACCACACGGGTCGATCCTGAGGTCGTGCAAGCGATGTTGCCGTTCTTTAGGGATCAATTCGGCAACCCTTCGTCGGCACACGCTCTTGGCGCCTCAGTCAGTGCGGCGGTGAGAAAGGCGCGGAGGCAGTTGCAAGCGCTGATCGGCGCGCAGTTCGAGGATGAGATCACTTTCACCTCGGGTGGGACAGAAAGCGACAATGCAGCGCTTCTTTCAGCGCTCGAGGCGGCGCCCAACCGAACCGAGATCGTGACGTCCGCGGTCGAGCATCCCGCCGTGCTGACGCTCTGCGCGCATCTTGAGAAGACCCGCCGCCTCAAGGTGCACAGGATCCCGGTGGATTGCCGTGGTCGGCTCGATCTCGACGCCTATATGGCCGCCCTCACCCCACAGGTTGCAATCGTATCAATAATGTGGGCGAACAACGAGACTGGTGTGATCTTCCCCGTGGCAAGGCTTTCCGAGTTGGCCAAGGAAGTGGGCGCCCTATTCCATACCGATGCTGTGCAGGCGGTCGGCAAGCTTCCGATGGACCTGAAGTCGACCGCAATCGACATGCTGTCGCTCTCCGGCCACAAGCTGCACGGGCCGAAAGGGATCGGTGCGCTTTTCGTAAAACGTGGCGTCGATTTCCATTCGCTGATCAAGGGGGGTCACCAAGAACACAACCGGCGTGCTGGCACCGAGAATACGCCCGGCATAGCCGGGCTCGGCACGG
The DNA here is from genome assembly GCF_000502275.1 of Mesorhizobium sp. L103C131B0. Taxonomy (NCBI): domain Bacteria; kingdom Pseudomonadati; phylum Pseudomonadota; class Alphaproteobacteria; order Hyphomicrobiales; family Phyllobacteriaceae; genus Mesorhizobium; species Mesorhizobium sp. L103C131B0. Next base: position 78,735 of record NZ_AYXC01000017.1, read on the forward strand.
CGGCCGAACTCGCCTTGAAATTCATGGACGACGAGACCACACGGGTAAAGTCGCTCCGCGATCGCCTGGAGGGCGGGATCCTCCAGCGCATCCCAAGCACCTGTGTCACTGGTGATCCCTTGCAACGGTTGCCCAACACCGCAAACATCTCCTTCGAACATGTCGAAAGTGATGGAATTCCACTTCTCCTCAGCCGCATTGGCATCGCGTGTTCCTCTGGCTCGGCCTGCACCTCCGGCTCTCTGGAACCAAGCCATGTCCTAAGCGCGATGAAAACGCCACACGCGGCAGTCCGCTTCTCCTTGGCGCGGGACAACAGCGAAGAGGACATCGACCGGGTACTCGAGGTCATGCCGGGAATCGTGGGGAAGCTGCGCAGCTTTTCCGGTTCTGGGCCGGGTAGTCCGGTCTATGCGTGAGCCGCAGAAGAACAGGCTGCCTGTCATGACCGGTCATGTCTCCCTCAACGATACGACCTTGCGCGATGGCGAGCAGGCGCCGGGCGTCGCCTTCACCACGACGGAAAAGCTGGAGATCGCTGAGTCTCTTGCGGCGGCTGGCGTGACAGAGATCGAGATCGGCACGCCGGTCATGGGCGTCGACGAGATGGAAACAATTCGCGCCGTGGTAGCGCGGCGTCTTCCGGTTCGGCTCATGGCCTGGTGCCGGATGACGTCGTTGGATCTCGATGCAGCGATCGAGAGCGGCGTCCAAGCGGTCAATTTGTCGCTGCCTGCGTCGGACATCCAACTTGCCGCCAAGCTCGGCCTCGACAAGGCGGGAGCGCTCCAGGTCATCGATCATATGGTCAGGCGCGCCGCCGATGCCGGCTTCTTCGTCGCGGTGGGCTGCGAGGATGCCTCGCGGGCCAATCGGGATCATCTCGCCCGCGTCATCGAGACGGCCGCTCGCGCCGGCGCAAGCCGCGTGAGGCTGGCCGACACAGTCGGTGTTCTCGACCCGTTTTCGACCTTCGAACTTGTCGCCCAGCTCGTGGTGCAGTCTCCAATCGACCTTGAATTTCATGCGCACAACGATCTCGGACTTGCTGGCGCCAACACGCTGGCGGCGATCCGCGCAGGCGCGCGCCATGCCTCCGTCACCGTCCTGGGGCTCGGCGAGCGTGCGGGCAATGCCGCGCTGGAGGAGGTGGCCGCCGCAATGGCAGTCTTCGACGGCGCAGACACCGGCATTGAGCTGACCGCATTGCCCGGCCTCGCCGCCCAGGTGGCTTGGGCCGCCCGCCGGCAGACCGCAGCCACTAAGCCGGTCGTCGGCGCCGATGTATTCACCCACGAATCCGGCATTCACGTCGCAGGGCTGCTGAAGGACTCGCGTACTTATCAGGGGCTCGATCCGACTCTCGTGGGCCGCTGCAGGCGGATCGTCATCGGCAAGCATTCCGGCGCCACTGCGATTGCCCATGTGCTGAGCGAAAGCGGTCGCGATCTCGACCCGGATCTGGCAGCCGCGATGGTGGCCCGCGTCCGACGCGAGGCGGCCGAGACCAAATCGACCGTCACTGCAACTCGACTGGTCGAGCTCTACGATGGAATGTGCAGCGAGGCATCCCTCATCGAGCTGTGCGGGTCCAAGTCAGCCGTGCGCGAGCGCACAGAGGCCACAGTTTTGCGACCAGGAAGAATGCAATGAATTGTTCCGCTGACAGCCGCCCCATGGATGTCACCGACATCCTCGCACGACTGAAGCGCTTGTCGGCTGCAGAGGAATTCTTCTCAGTCCTAGGCGTCGCCTATGACCCGAAGGTACTGAATGTCTCGCGGCTCCATATCATGAAGCGTGTGGGCCAATACCTCGCCGAAGAAGATTTCTCCGGTCTGCCCGACCAGGTGATTGCCGCGAGGGTGCGCGCGACGCTCGAACGAGCTTACGAGGACTTTGCGATTTCCTCGCCGCTCACGCATCGGATTTTCAAGGTGCTCAAGGACCACGATCCGAACAAACCTGCCGCGCCGGGTCACACCTTTGTTCCGTTCGACTCGGTACTGAAGCGGTTCGGACGGGAATGACCGGCGACAAGGGTGCGACGCGACAATGTCGAGCAGCCGCCAAATGCGGTCATCACCACAGCGCCGTCAGAAGCAACCAGCCGAAGTTGTAGGAAAGGGGGAGCGCAAGAGACTTGGCACGAATAATGCGGACAAAGGAGATAACCGCAATGCCGGACCCGGACAGGAGCCTAGAGAAACCGCCAATGCACATCGTAATCTGCATCAAGCAGGTGCCGGACTCGGCACAGATAAGGGTCCATCCGGTCACGAACACGATCATGCGCCAGGGTGTTCCGACCATCATCAACCCTTACGACCTGTTCGCCCTCGAAGAAGCGCTCAGACTGCGCGACGCACATGGCGGCGAAGTCACTGTGCTCACCATGGGTCCGCCCATGGCAGAGGACGCGCTGCGCAAGGCGCTCGGTTACGGCGCCGACCGAGCGGTGCTCTTGACCGACCGCTATTTTGCCGGCTCCGACACGCTGGCAACCTCGTTCGCCCTTTCCCAAGCAATCGCGAAGATTGGCGAGACGTTCGGCACGCCAGACCTCGTCTTCACCGGCAAGCAGACGATCGATGGCGACACCGCCCAGGTCGGGCCCGGCATCGCCAAGCGCCTCGGACTCCTGCAACTGACCTATGTCGCGAAGATCCCTTCTGTCGACCTTGCTGCACGCGAGATCAAGGTCGAGCGCCGTTCCGAAGGCGGCACACAGATGCTGAAGAGCAGGCTCCCTTGCCTCATCACCATGCTGGAAGGCACAAACGAGATCCGCCGGGGCTCGATCCAGGACGCCTTGTGCGCCGCGCGCAGCCAGGTCTTGAAATGGAGCGCGGCCGACGCCGGCATTGAGGATCTCACCAAATGCGGCCTGCGCGGTTCACCGACGGTCGTCAAACGTGTTTTCGCCCCTCCTGCTCGAGCTGAAAAGGCGGCACAAATCGACACCGCCGAGAAGGCCTTGCGCGATGTCGCTGACGAACTCATCACCGCAATCTTCACCCGCCAGCCGGCGCTGGAACATGAGCTCGCCTTTAACGGCGGCGCGTGACGGCAAGGAGCAAAAACGATGTCGACCGCGAATGGAGAAACCCCTCGCCCTGCCGCCGGCCGCGCCGGCATAAAGAAGGAGTTGCCCGCCCATTTCAAGGACTACCGGCACGTTTGGGTTTTCATCGAGCTCGAACGTGGCGAGGTCCATCCGGTATCGTTCGAACTGCTCGGCGAAGGCCGCAACTTAGCAGACAAGCTTCAGGTCCAGCTTGCAGGTGTCGTGCTTGGACCGCCGGGAGAGGCCGTGGGGAACGCCGTTGCCGAAGCATTCGCGTATGGCGCTGACCTTGTCTACATCGCCGAGGCGCCCCTGCTCGCCGACTATCGGAATGAACCTTTCACCAAGGCGTTGACGGATCTGGTCGATACCCACAAACCCGAAATCCTTCTTCTCGGTGCCACCACACTGGGCAGGGATCTTGCCGGCTCCGTGGCGACGACCTTGCAGACGGGGCTCACGGCCGACTGCACCGAACTCGATGTAGATACCGACAGTTCGCTCGCCGCCACGCGTCCGACTTTCGGCGGTTCCTTGTTGTGCACGATCTATACGCTCAATTTCCGCCCGCAGATGGCGACCGTGCGGCCGAGGGTCATGCCCATGCCGCAGCGGACGGATAAACCGGTCGGGCGTGTCATCCGGCACAAGCTTTCGCTTGCCGAGGACGAGATCGCTACCAAAGTCCTCGGCTTCCTGCCGGACAATCAGTCGGCGAAGGCAAACCTTGCCTATGCCGACGTCGTGGTTGCGGGAGGCCTTGGTCTTGGCGCGGCGGAGAACCTGCAGCTTGTGAAGAACCTCGCACGAGCAATCGGCGCCGAGCACGGCTGTTCGCGTCCGTTAGTCCAGAAGAGCTGGATGCCAGCTGATCGGCAGATCGGCCAAACTGGCAAGACGATCCGGCCGAAGCTTTACATAGCGGCCGGGATTTCCGGCGCCGTCCAGCATCGGGTTGGCGTGGAGGGGGCGGATCTCATCGTGGCCATCAACACCGACCCGAACGCGCCGATTTTCGATTTCGCTCACCTCGGAATCGTCACCGACGCGATCCGCTTCCTGCCCGCACTGACGGAAGCCTTCACCCGGCGGCTGTCGCCCCACAGTCGCGATAAGCTTTCGAGCTAAGGGGATGGACATGATCGAGGAAAACTTCGACGCCATTGTTGTTGGGGCAGGCATGTCCGGAAACGCAGCTGCTTACACCATGGCCAGCCATGGCCTGAAGGTGCTGCAGTTGGAGCGGGGTGAATACCCGGGCTCCAAGAATGTCCAGGGTGCCATCATGTACGCGAACATGCTGGAGAAGATCATCCCGGATTTCCGGGATGATGCGCCTCTCGAGCGGCATTTGGTTGAACAGCGGCTTTGGGTGATGGACGACACATCCCATACCGGGATTCACTATAGGTCGGACGACTTCAATGAGGCGAAGCCCAACCGATACACGATCATCCGTGCCCAGTTCGATAAATGGTTTTCGCGTAAGGTGCGCGCGGCCGGCGCGACCGTTCTGTGCGAGACGACCGTGACGGAACTCATCCGTGATGCCAAGGACAGGGTGATCGGCGTCCGCACAGACCGGGCGGGCGGGGCCATCTACGCGGACGTGGTCGTTCTCGCAGAAGGTGTCTGCGGACTGCTTGGCACTCGAGCCGGCCTGCGCGAGATGCCAAAGCCGCAAACCGTGGCCCTCGCCGTCAAGGAAATGCATTTCTTGCCCGAAGAGGTCATTGAGCAGCGGTTTGGCGTAAAGGGCGATGAGGGCTGCGTGATCGAGGCGGTGGGCACGACCTCCCGCAGCATGGCCGGGCTCGGCTTCCTCTATACCAACAAGGAGTCCATCTCACTGGGCATTGGCTGCCTCGTCTCCGATTTTGCCGCGATGGTCGAGAGCCCCTACGTTCTCCTTGATGCCTTGAAGAGCCATCCTTCGATCCGGCCGCTGATCGCCGGCTCGGAAGTGAAAGAATATTCCGCACACCTCATTCCCGAAGGCGGCTACAAGGCTATTCCGCAGCTCTTTGGCGATGGTTGGGTCGTGGTCGGCGATGCCGCGCAACTGAACAACGCGATTCACCGCGAGGGTTCGAACCTCGCCATGACCTCCGGCCGCATTGCGGCTGAGGCAATCGTCGAGGTCAAGAGCCGCAACGGTCCGATGAACAAACGGAATCTCGCCCTTTACAAAGCCATGCTGGACAAGTCCTTCGTGGTCAAGGACCTGAGGAAATACAAAGACATGCCGGCCTTGCTCCACACCAATTCCAGCAATTATTTCACGACTTATCCGCGGTTGATGTCGCAAGCTGCGCAGAACTTCATGCGTGTCGACGGCACGCCGAAGATCGAGAAGGAAAAGGCGACCACGGCGGCCTTCATCAAGGCGCGCTCGCGCTGGGGGCTGGTCAGCGACGCGGTCCGCCTTGCATTGGCGTGGCGCTGAGGGGAGACGATATGACCAGCGCAGCGACGAAGTCACGTGTCGAGGACAAGCTTTACCAGAACCGCTACTTGGTGGATTCCGGCCGCCCGCACATCAAAGTGCGACCGCACCAGAAGCCGAGCGCGAATTTGCTCGCGCTGACCCACGTCTGCCCGGCGAAATGTTATGAGTTGAACGACAAGGGTCAAGTGGAGATCACTGCCGACGGCTGCATGGAGTGCGGCACCTGCCGGATTTTGTGCGAGACGAGTGGTGAGATCGAGTGGAACTATCCACGCGGCGGTTTCGGAATCCTCTTTAAATTCGGATGACCGGCGCACGCACACTTAAGGCGGCGATCATCCAGTACAGCTGAGTCTCGGCCATGCCATTTTTTGCTTTAATAGCCAATAAATGAAGAGACATTGCATGAATACGTAATTCAGCCTCAGATAAAAAATTCAGGTTCACTCTGGACGACAACCGCTGAAGTCGTCTCTATGAGCCACCGGGCCGCAGATCGGGTCGACGAGGCCCTGAACCGCCCATCCAGCATGCCCTAAGCAGATACCCGCTCAGGGACTCTACGATATGTGAAGGTGCCGACCGCCCCGAGCGAGCTGGAGATTACGCTCGCCATACGCTGGCCAATTGTCGTGAACGTCCTGCCCGCTTTCTGCAGACGGGTAATTGAGCGATCGTCGTCCTGGACGCTGAAGGAGAGCCGCAGATTGCCGGCACTGCCGGCAATACCCACGCACCTCAATCAGGCACTCGCCGCCTCATATCACAGGCCGTAACAGATCAAGCGAATTGCAGCTGCCGGCCAGTCGCATCGGCGCCTCCGCATCAAGGTATCTCCTCTTACGGCCGCATCCGAACCATGCCGCTTGTCGCCCGCATCTGACGGAACGCAACCGGCTGATCGACGCGATTGACAAGGCCGGTTGGGTTCTGCCTGGGCGGCTCGTATCCTCGGCCTCACGCCATGGCAAATCGGCTACGCCCTGCGCCGGCATGGTATCAGGGTGAAGAAATTCCAGACGTCGCGATGACGTCAAGCGCAAGCAGCCCGGAGTGGTCTCGCTCACACTCTGCGCGCCCGAGGCTGCTAGCCTCGCGACCCTATTTGCTTGTCCACTGTCGTAAGCCCGACAAAGGTGTGTCGGAGCAATCCGAAGGAATCTGACACGAGAAGCCTATTCGTGAACCGAAACAGCTCTTTGGGCTGGCATAGCTCTTGCGCTTTGAACTGCGACATCACGCAGCAACGGAGCCGTTCATGTCTGCACCGGCAATTTCGCTTGAGAGCCTCAGCACGACATTCGGTGACCAGTTGCTTGGCACCATGAAACTCGGGGGCTGCGCGTCTTCGTCCTGCGGCTCGTCGACAAAGCCCGACGACACGGATCCGGCTGTCTGGGAGAAGATCAAGGATCACCCCTGCTTTTCAGAAGAGGCGCATCACTATTTCGCGCGTATGCACGTCGCGGTCGCGCCGGGCTGCAACATCCAGTGCAACTACTGCAATCGCAAATATGACTGCGCCAACGAAAGCCGGCCTGGGGTGGCCTCTGAAAAGCTGACGCCCGATCAGGCGCTACGCAAGGTGATCTTGGTCGCCAATGAGGTGCCGCAGCTTTCCGTGCTCGGCATCGCCGGACCGGGCGACGCCTGCTACGACTGGAAGAAGACGAAGGCGACCTTCGCCAGGGTCGCCAGGGAAATCCCAGACATCAAGTTTTGCATATCCACGAATGGGCTGGCGCTGCCCGACCATGTCGATGAGCTTGCTGACATGAATGTCGATCACGTGACGATCACGATCAACATGGTCGACCCTGAGGTCGGTGCAAAGATCTATCCTTGGATCTTTCACGATCATCGCCGCTACGTCGGCATTGAAGCCACCCGGATCCTGCACCAGCGGCAGATGTTGGGCCTGGAGATGCTGACCGCGCGGGGCATCCTCACCAAAATCAACTCGGTGGTGATCCCGGGCGTGAATGATGAGCATCTGATCGAGGTGAATAGATGGATTAAGGAGCGAGGCGCGTTCCTGCACAACCTTATGCCGCTGATTTCGGACCCGGCCCACGGCACGCACTACGGTCTGAGCGGGCAGCGCGGCCCAAACGCAATGGAGATGAAGGCTCTTCAGGATCGTGTCGAAAACGGCGCCCAGTTGATGCGCCACTGCCGGCAGTGCCGGGCAGATGCCGTGGGCCTGCTCGGAGAAGATCGTGGCCAGGAATTCACAGTCGACCGGATTCCCGGCGAGGTCACCTACGATGCCAGCAAACGCAAGGCCTATCGGGAGCTGGTCGCGGAGGAGCGCCGTGATCACGTCGAGGCTAGGAGAGAAGCGATCGGATTGGTCAAGGCAGCGAGCCCCGGCAAGTCCCTTCTCTTCGCGGTGGCGACCAAGGGCGGCGGCCGCGTCAATGAGCATTTCGGCCATGCGAAGGAATTCCAGGTTTATCAAGCCTCGCTGAAAGGGATCAGCTTCGTCGGGCATCGGAAGGTGGACAAGTATTGCCTTGGCGGCTGGGGCGCAGAAGCCGCCCTCGATGGCGTCATCGCAGCGCTTCAAGGCATAGATATCGTGCTGTGCGCCAAGATTGGAAATTGCCCGCAGGATCAGCTCGCGGAGGCTGGAATCAGAGCCACCGACGCCTGTGCCCATGACTATATCGAGACAGCAATCAGCGCGATTTACATCGCCGCATCTGGGATCCCCACACTCGCGGCGACGGCCTGAGCTGTCTCATTCATTCGGACCAGGAGTTAAAATGGCTTTCAAGATCATCGCATCCCAATGCACCCAATGCGGCGCCTGCGAATTCGAATGTCCTTCCGGCGCGATCAAGTTCAAAGGCGAGAGCTACGTGATCGAGTCACAGAAGTGCACCGAATGCGAGGGGGTCTTCGATGCGCAGCAATGTGCCTCGGTATGTCCGGTGCCGAAGACCTGCGTTCCTGCGTAACGGACATTGGACTGCCGACATGGTTGGGGGCTGCCTACGCAGGACGCCTGGAACGCCTTGTTCGCAATCTCAGCCGCAAGAGAAATCAGGGAACGGACATGTCGCTCGGACGCGAAGAGGAGATCGAAATCCGCAGGCCTCCACGATTCATGCCGGGAGAGCGGGTACGTGCCACTCGCCACATAAAGAATGACGGCACCTATCCTGGCAGGGAGATCGGCGAAAATCTCGTGCGGAAGGGGGACGAGGGATATGTGCGCGACATTGGCACCTTTCTCCAGCAGTTCTTCATCTATGCGGTCGAGTGGATCGACCGTGGCACCGTAGTCGGTATGCGAGCGCGTGAACTGATGAGCCTCGACGAGGCCGAGGCGCCCTGCAGTGCTGAAAGCAATACCAATGAAGGGACGGCCAGATGAAAGTCATGATCCGCAGGACCGATGCTGGTTTGTCAGCGTATGTCCCCAAAAAGGACCTCGAAGAGCCGATCATCAAACTCGAGAAGGAAGAGTTGTGGGGCGGAACGGTCACGCTCAGGAACGGGTGGCGGCTCCTCCTACCCGATCTCCCACATGATACGCGTCTGCCGATCACCGTCGAGGCAAGGAAGATTTCCGAAGAGGGCTGATGCTGCCCCTAGGTGCGTCGCGAGGAAACGAGATGAACACGATCCTGACATGGGGCCACCTCGTCATTGTGCGGGACAGTTTTGCTGAAAAGCTGCTTGACCTGGCGAAGGAAGCGCTCGCCGCCGATGAGGTGATCCCCTATCTCGGTCCGGGTCTTCTTGAGTTGAACTGTGTGGAACCGCCTGTGCCGCATACCCCGGAGGTTGTTGCCGCGGCACTCAATGCACGGGCTCCAGCCCCTTCCAGGATCCGCACCAATATGTGGTCGGTTGCACAGTTCATCGAACAGCGCCGGCATCGCCGGACGCTTCAAGCTTGGATGACCGACATATTCGCAGCGCCGGTGGGGCCGACCCCCTTCCACGCCTGGCTCGCAAGGCTGCCACTCTCCCTCATCATCGACAGCTGGTATGACAGCGCGATGCGCACGGCTCTGGTAGAGACCGGCCGAACGGACGTCGTTGAGATACAAGGCGTCACGCGCGCGAATGAAATCGGCAACATTTGGACGAAAACCTACGATTTGTCCGGGAGGGAGCTCGACCCCCGATTGGGGGCCAAGACGGTTCTCTATTCACCTCACGGGAGTATTACGCCCGCGCAAAACTTTCTCGTCGCAGATTCCGACTACGTCGAAGTCCTGTCCGAAATTGATATCCAGACACCGATCCCAGACGCTGTGAAGGAACGGCGCATCACCCGTGGATTTTTCTTCGTTGGCTGCCGCTTCAACGATCAGATGCTGCGCACCTACGCCAGACAGATCATGAAGCGCTCCCGCGGTCCCTATTGCACCGTAATGGACGCGGAAACCCTGACCAGAAACGAAGCGCGTTTTCTTGCGGCAAGCGGAATCACGGTGATCGACATGCCACTAAGTCAAGCGGCGGCTCGGCTTGTGGGAACGGGCACGGCTGCAGGTTGAGGACGGGATTAACAATGGCGGATGCCTTTGATGATGTCTGCTTCGGCTTTCCTCGAAGGCGCAAAATGCAGTCGGGAATACACCCGTGAACAGTGAAGCTGTCAGCGGCGCAACGAACGCACTGAATTCGTTGGCCCATGTTGAAGCGGCGCGCTGGGGCCGGGATTTGAGTACGCTGTTGCGCATCACGCGTATGAATCTGCGCCATCCGTGGCAGGTCGCCCTCGCTATGGGCTCGACGATCATGGCGGCAATCCTCCAGTTGCTCATTCCCCAGCTTCTCGGCCGGGCTGTCGACCAGACCCAGACAGCTATCGGGGGCGGTGTCGCGGGGGCTGCGGCAGGACAAGCACTCTGGGCCCCGGCTCTCCTGCTGCTCGCCGTCAGCGCGCTACGCGGCGTTTTCACGATGGCGCAGAACTATTTTGCCGAAGCCGTCGGGCATCATGTCGCGTACGAATTGCGGCTCGCCTACTACGACAAGATCCAGCGTCTAAGCTTTTCCTTTCACGACCGGGCCCATTCAGGCGATCTGATAACCGCCGGAATGCTCGATCTCGAAGGCGTGCGGATGTATTTTTCCACCGGGCTCATGCGGGTGCTCCTGCTGACGATGCTGATCGGGATTGGCGCTTACATGATGATCTCGACCGATCCCGTGCTCGGCTTGGCCGCGCTCAGCTTCGTGCCTTTTGTCGCTTGGCGCTCATCGACCACACAGCTTAGGCTGCGCGCCACCTGGCTCGACCTCTATGAGCGCCTTTCGGTACTAAGCCGCGTGATGAAGGAAAATCTCGCAGGTATCCGTGTGGTCCGCGCTTTTGCGGCTCAATCCTATGAGATGCTGAAGTTCGACGGCGCTTCCAAGAACGCGCTCGACCTCGCCAACGATCTCGTTGACATCTACGTACCCAACACGTCGGCGATGACCTTGTCCTACTTTTTCGCAATGGGATTGGTGCTTGGGATCGGTGGCAACAAGCTCGTCGCTGGCGAGATCAGCGTCGGAACCATGGCGACCTTCCTGACCTTCATGACCATGCTGCAAATGCCAGTCCGCCAGATCGGTCTCATGGTCAATGCGTTTGCCCGCGCTTCTAGCTGCGGTTCGCGGCTTTTCGGTCTCCTCGATCAGGAGATCACCATCAGGGATGCTCTCGAGGCCAGACCGCTTGAGATAAGTGACGGCACTCTGCGCTTCCACAATGTCTCATTTGCCTACCCCAACGCCGAAAACCGCGCCATTCTGAAGAACCTCAGCTTTGAGGCCCGGAGAGGCGAGACGATCGCGATCGTCGGTCCGCCGGGTTCCGGCAAATCGACGATGGCTCATCTGGTCCCCCGCTTTTACGACGTGACCGGTGGCGCCATCACGTTGGACGGCCAGGACATACGCAATGTCACCCTCGAGAGCCTTCGCAAGGCGGTCGCGGTTGTACAGCAGGATGCGTTCCTATTCACCACAACGATCGAGAACAACATCGCTTATGGCGATCCCTGGGCGAAGAGACAGCGAATTGAACGCGCTGGAGAATTCGCCCAGCTCCACGACTACATCCTCGGGCTCCCGGCAGGGTATGAGACGGTCGTGGGCGAACGCGGCGTTTCTCTCTCTGGCGGCCAGCGCCAGCGTCTCACGATTGCTCGCACCATGATGCTGCGCCCCTCCGTCATCATTTTCGACGACTCGATGGCCGCGATCGATGCCGGCACCGAGCTGCGCATTCGCGCGGCGATGCGGCGCTTCGCAAAGGATCGGGTGACGATCATCATCGCGCACCGGCTGAGTGCGCTTAAGCATGCCGATCAAATCCTTTTTGTCGATAACGGCGAAATCGTAGAACGCGGCACGCATGAAGAGCTTCTGGCGAAGCGGGGACGCTACAGGGCCCTTTACGATCTCCAGACGTGCCCGGGTGATAGCATTATTAGCCAGGATGGGGGCGCCCGCTGATGGACCAGGGCCGCGGCGAACTCGAAGCCGAACCTGACGACGGGAGACGCCCTCCGCGCGCGGTCGTCGGCTCGCACCGGATCGAGGAGGAGATGTTCGGCCGGGCTTTCGACAAGAGCATCCTCCGTCGCATCTGGGGCTTCGTCCATCCCTACCGGGCAAAGGTAGTTGTCACGATTGTCGCGATGCTGATCTTCACCGGGACGCAGCTTCTCATCCCCTTGATCATCCGCTACGCGATCGACCTCGGCATGAACCCCGCAAGGCCCGATCGCTCAGCCCAGCTTGCGGCCGTCGGCGCGTTCCTTTCGGCGATTTTGGTCAATTTCGCCGCCGGCTACATGCAGGAAGCCTTGGATGGGAAAATGGCCGAAACTGTCCTGTTCGACATCCGCCGCGCCATGTTTGGCCATCTGCAAAAGGTTTCGCTCTCTTTCATGGACAAGACCGAGGTCGGACGCCTGATGTCGCGCCTGCAAGGCGACGTTAACTCCATACAGGAGTTCCTGGAAACCTCGGTATATTCCCTAGGCGATGTTGCGCTTCTCTTCGGCATCGTTTTCGTAATGCTGTGGCTCGACTTTCGCCTCGGCCTCCTGACGCTATCGGTTCTGCCGATCCTGGTGATCGTCCGCATTGTCTGGTTGCCGCGTGCCCGCGACGCCTTCATGGCTGCACACGAAACCAATTCCGTCGTCAATGGCGCGCTGGCCGAAGCCATTCACGGCGTGCGGACCATACAGTCAATGGACCGCCAGCAGGTGAATTTCAGTCTTTTTGACGATCGGGCCCATGCCAACCTCAGGACCCACCTGATCGCTGCCAGATATGCACTGGTCATGGTGCCCATCGTCGATGGCATCACCGGCCTCGCCTTGGCCGCCGTTATTGTGGTCGGCGGCTCGATGGTCATGAATAGCCGTATAGATGTGGGCGTGTTGGTAGCCTACCTATTTTACATCCAGCGCTTCTTTGACCCGATCCGCTCACTCACCCTGCAATATTCGGTCATGCAGCGCGCCATGGCCTCAGGCAAGCGCCTGACGGATGTGCTCGACGTCAAGATCGATGTTAAGGACAAACCCAATGCCGAGGTGCTTTCGCCCGAAATGGACGGCTCGGTCGAGTTTAGGGACGTCACCTTCGGCTACGATCCGAACCGTTCGGTTCTGAAAAATGTCTCGTTCAAGGTCAATCCGGGCGAGACGGTCGCACTAGTCGGACCGAGCGGTTCTGGCAAATCGAGTGCGATGGCCCTGGTCCACCGCTTCTATGATGTTCAGCAGGGTCAGGTGCTGGTCGGCGGACATGATGTACGCGACCTCACCCAGGAATCGCTCGGCCGCCAGGTCGCCATGGTGCTGCAGGAGCCATTCCTGTTCACCGGGACGGTCTTCGAGAACATTCGATACCAGAAGACGGAAGCCACGCGCGACAAGGTGATCGAGGCGGCCAAGGCTGTCGGCGCGCATGACTTCGTCATGAGCCTCGCCGACGGGTATGAGACCCAACTTGGCGAACGCGGCGACAACTTATCTCTCGGCCAGCGCCAGCTTATCAGTTTCGCCCGCGCCCTCGTCGCTGACGCCAAGATCCTCGTGCTCGACGAAGCTACCGCCAATATCGACAGCTACACGGAATTGCAGATTCAGAAGGCTCTGATCAAGCTGCTTGAAGGGCGGACTGGCCTCGTCATCGCCCACCGTCTCGCCACGGTCCGGGGGGCCGACCGCATCATCGTGCTTCAGAATGGCCAAGTTATTGCGACTGGCAACCACGATGAGTTAATAGCCATGGGCGGCCTGTATTCCAAACTCTACTATCTCAACTACGCCTCCTTCGACGACCTTCCCGAACACGATACCACCGTCCAAGCTGGCTCTCAGACCTGACATCTTGGCGGCCTTGTGGTAGTGGCGTTGACTTTCGGGCGTGTCGGCAGACCACTCAGGCCACCGCATCCGGCCAGCAGCCAGCACTCAAGAACGAGCACTCCTCGCAATTCGTGAAGACCGGCTGCGAACGATTTCCTCCAGCATCGTATCCGACCGCGGTGCACCACCATCATCGGGCGAGCTCGCTGGAGGTGTTGGCTGGGCGTCGCAAAGCCGCTCGCGAGCGCGCCCTCAATAGCGCCGTAGCGAGTGACGGCTTTGCCACCGACGGGCCGCTGATGAAGCTGGATTAGTGGGCGCCGCACCGACGCCGCCCCGGGCGAGAAGAACCTCCTGCGGCTGGCTATGGGCAACGACTAGCGCCAGCGCGACGAGCAGACGCGTGCCGGCATCGTGACGCGCTCGGCTACCCTCTCCTTAGGATCGTGCATGTTCACACGATGGCCCAGACGCCAGCCAACGCACAAGCTGGTATTCTGTGCCGCCTGCTCGTCGTCAGTTTGGCCTCCTCCCGATTGCCCGCCCCACCACGTGCAAGCTCGAGCACATGGTCAGCCAAGTCGAGCCATGATTTCGGACTGAATGGTCCTCGCGGTGTAAAGGGAAGCATCTAGCGGCAGATTTCCAAATGCCATTTGACAAAGCAGGTAGTTGGCACCTGCCTCTTCCAACTGATCTAGCAGAGCTTTTCGCACAGACTCTGCTGATCCTACCACGCACAATTCACTCTCGACTGCCGCATCGAAGGTTAGCGGCAAGTTTGGTGGAGTGGGGATAGCGTTAAGCTCGTAAAGGAATTGGAAGCTCTTGAGCCAGCGTGCGTAAGCAGGTGCCGCGAGCGAATAGGCATGTGTGTCACAACGCCCAATCACGACCATGCGGAGCAATCCGACAAATCTCCCTTGATCCCCCCCGCCTGCGTTGTCCTCTCGATAGGCGCGGAACGCATCAGTAGTTTTGCGAACAGAAGAGGAAGGTCCTACACACGCGATATTTGTTCCATTCGCAGCGGCCCAAGCTGTGGACTCGGGTCGATTGGCAGCGACCCATGTGGGCGGATGTGGACGCTGATGAGGTCTCAGCGTCAAAGGAACGTCATTGAGATCAAAATGGCGGCCTTGATAGCATAGCGTGCCGACCTCCCTCGAATTCACAAGTATTTGCATAAGAATTTCGCTGGCTTCGGCATAACGGCCCGGCACCGCGTCCGCACCAATCCCGAAGTAGCCCAATTCGGTCGGGAGAGCACCGCGCCCTATGCCCAGTTCGAGCCTGCCACCGCTCAACTGGTCCAGCATACAGATCTCTTCGAACGCACGCAGCGGATGATAAAGCGCAAGCAGCATCACCAAGGGTCCGAGACGCAAGCGCCGGGTGCGCTGGGCGACGCTCGATAAGAACAGATTCGGCGATGGGCCTCTCCCATGGGGAGTACAGTGGTGTTCTGCGAGATGATAGGCATAGAACCCTAGCTGATCGCACGCCTCTGCTAATATCAGGCGATCTTCGTACTGCCGGCCTATATCGCGGCCATCCTCATCCAAATGATCGAAGATGCCGAAAGCCAGGTTTGAAGGAAAGACGTTTGTCACTCTTTAAGTCCCCGATTTTAAAAGCAGGCTGTTTTCTTGCTGGGATCACCAGCAAGTCGGAAGAGATGTGTGTGATCGCCGATTAGCGTCAGCGTAACGAAGAAGCAGAGCCTGACGCTTCCCTGCCTCTGGAGCTTGGCACCGTTAAGCTTCCAGCAATGTCGCCAGCGGCAGCAAGAAATTCATCCATCTGCTCTTTTGTGCCGATGCTGACGCGGATACAGTGTTCCAAGCCTTTGTCCGGAAAAAACGCGACAAGTATCTTTTGCCTCTCCAATGCTGCTTGCCACCATGAGCCGTCCTGTCCCGCGGGCACACGGGCCAGCAAGAAATTTGCGCGGGAGGGTGTTACGGAAAATCCGAGTTGCGATAGTGCAACTGTCACTCGCTCTCGTTCATCCTTGATGTGCTTGTGGTTGTCTGCGTAGGCGCCGCGATGTTCAAGCACGCTGATACCAACGGCATGCCCGATCACGTTCATGTTGAAGACGTTCTGGATGTTTCGCAGCCTTCCAATAATTTCAGGGTGACCGAAACCGAAACCGACGCGAATGCCGGCGGCGGCATAGCTTTTCGAGAATGACCTCAAGACCAGAAGGTTCGAATACCGGTTGATGAGGCGCAGTCCGTGATCGGGTGCAAAGTCGACGTAGGCCTCATCGAGGACAATCAAGCGGTCCGATTGTGCTACGAGGCGTTCGATATCGCTTATCGGGAGGAATGTTCCGGTCGGATTGTTTGGATTGGCCAACATAATAAACTTGGCGTCTTTTGCCGGACCAGAAAGCAATTGCTCCATTGGCAGGGAATGAGCTTGACATCCGATTTCGAGGAACTCAGCGCCCTCGAGCATGGCAAGTTTGCGGTTGAACGAAAACCCTGGCGACATCATCGCAACCTTGTCGCCGGGTGCGAGGAAAGCTCTGTAGATCAGTCCGAGCAGTTCAGACGACCCGTTGCCAGCGATGACCTGATCCCTGGAAACGCCATAGGCGCTGGACGCTGCTTCCCTCAGTCTGAAGTTATCGTCATCCGGATATAGATACTGGCGCTTGAGGGCCGCCACTGCACTTTGCATTATGATTGGCGGCAACGGAAACGGGTTCTCATTCGTATTCAGCTTGATAAAATTTGCGTCCGGCGCTGGTCCGTTGGACGGCAGAGCATCCAACTGTCGTGTCACTTGCGAAAGAGCCGAAAGCACAGTTTGCAGTTTTGCGTCGGACATATTTAACTCCGTTTCAGTCACACAGGGGCATCCGCATGAGCTCGCAACGAGAGCAACATGGCGGACGGGATTGGACGATGGCAGGGTTGCCTTTCACACAATGGTCGCAGCGCCGGCTGACATGGGAATTCAGCCAGCTGTCCTCGGTCGAATCGAGTTGACGCGCACGCGGATCTGCATCGCTGCGCGGCGCCAAGGCGCTAAGCTGCTCAGCTCATGCCCAGGGTCATGCTTTCAAAGACGCTTGATCTCGACGCCGTATTTCCTCAGCACGTAGCCAATCTGGCGCGGGGTCAGCCCAAGCAAGCGCGCTGCCTTTGCCTGCACCCAGCCACATCTTTCCATGGCAGCAATGACGCGCTCTATATCGGGCGTCCTCGCGCCAATTGGGTGGGATGCGCCGGCAAGTGGGTTAGTCGCGGCCGAACTGGCGGCCGCGTCCGGCGGCGTGGCCAAATTCGCTGACTCCGACAGGATCGGCGGTGGTTGCAGCGCGGCCTTGCCCGATCTGCACTTCCACAGCGCCTCGGCAAAGCATTGGCCTTGGGAGCAGGCAAAGTCGTTTCTCCCGATTGACAGTCCCTCGGCCAGGATCGCTGTCCGGTGCACGCAATTTTCAAGCTCGCGAATGTTGCCGGGAAACTCACATTTCATCAGCACTTCAATCGCACGCGGATCGAAGGTGAGCGTACGGCCGTTCTCGTCGTTGAACTTCTTGAGAAACTCAGCTGCGAGGAGCGGAATATCGCTGCGCCTTTGGCGCAATGCTGGTACCAGCAAGGGAACCACGTTGATGCGGTAGTATAGGTCGGCGCGGAACTCATTCCTTGCAACCGCCTCTTCCAGGTTCCTGTTCGTGGCGGCAATCACGCGAACATCGACCTTGATGGTCTGATTGCTGCCGACGCGCTCAAACTCCTGCTCCTGCAGCACGCGCAGTAGCTTTGCCTGGAACGAGGCCGAGATCTCGCCGATCTCATCCAGAAACAACGTCCCCTTGTCAGCGAGCTCAAAACGCCCCTTGCGGGAATTGAATGCGCTTGTGAAGGCACCCTTCTCATGACCGAACAATTCGGATTCCAGGACTGTCTCTGGGAGCGCTGCACAATTGAGTTTAACGAAGGGCCGCTTGGCGCGCGGCGACAACTCGTGAATTGCCTTGGCAGCCAGCTCCTTCCCGGTACCGGACTCACCTCGCAACAGAACTGTGGTTTTTGCCTTCGCTACGACCGCGATCTTCTCCAGCAGGGCGCTTATAGCCGGACTGTCACCAATCATCCCCTCGACGTGGACCTTTTTGCGCCGGGGTGCAGGGTGCTTAACATCAGAAAATTTCGTTTGCAGCCGATGTTCCAGCTCCGGCGTTCGCTCGCGGTCGACCGCGGAGAAGCGATGCAACTTGACTGTCTGTCCCACCATGTTGGCAATCATGGTAAGCAGCCGGACATCATCGTCGAGCCGATAGCTTGACCTGCTTTCCAAAACCCGGTCCAAAGTCAGCGCGCCTATGGCGTTCCCATCAACACGAATGGGAACGCCGATGAACGACACGGTGTCGGAGGCCCCAAGCACCTCGATATCAGCGGCAGTGAAGGTCGGATGCATCACTATGTCGTCGGCGACAAGCGGCGTGTCGGTCGTCACAATCTGGTCGATGGCGTTGCGCGGCAGGCGCGAGCGGGAGGGCTCATTGCCGTTCGTGCCGCAGCCGCTGGCCACTGTGATGTCCAGTCCGCCCTCGGCATCGCAGAGAGCGATGATGCCGTGCCGCATCTGCACAAACGAGTGCAGGAGATCGACTACCTTGGCCAACTTGAGTTCGAGCCGGGCGGCATCGGCGAGTACTTTCGATATTTCGAAGATGCCGGTTAGCGCGCGCTCGTGCAATGCCACATTCGCAGGATTCGTGTCGGGCTTTGGACAACCCTTTATCGCATTCGGCAGCGATATGCCGCAGTCGCGGGCATTCTGTTCTGACTTGCTAATGTTGTGGTGCATGTGATCCTCGATCTCGCGCCATCAAATCTAGGCTGGCGGCATGTGCGCCCGCGACGTCGCGGGCACGGGCGAAAATGCTCCGACGTGAACTCGTGCCGCCGCCGTGTGGTCGAGTGCAAAGCGGGTCTAGCCCTGACGCATCGCTTGGCTACTCCCTCACGAGGCTTGGCCATGTTATTGGCTTGCCCCGGGCAAACACACGTTGTTTTCAAAAGACTGGAGCGAGGCGGCATAGTCAATCGAGCTTTCTTTCATCTGTGAAAGGAAACCTCGCGGCTTATGATAGGATTCATCAGTTCTATCTTTGCGTTGAAGCAGAAATACCTGGGCCGGCCATGCCTTGCCCGAGCGGCTGACCGCGCGGTGTGTAAATGCGGGGCCGTGCCATTCACCAGCGCCCGCGAAGGAGGGGCGGGAGCGATAATAACAGCCAACGGCACTGGTCCGTTGCCGCAAGCGCCATCTTTCTCGAGTTGATCAGGCGGCGGCGATGTCGCGTGTGAAGGCGCGAAGCTGGCGTCGAGTACGACTTCGTAGGCGGTGCTCGCAACTTCTGAATCGCATCGTCGTGGTCAGCACCATCACCGGCCTGGGGCCGAAATCGGCACACTCAATGAGCGTATCGAAAAGTCTGAACAGATTACGATGCGACCGCTTGAAAACGGCTGCCCGTGCTGCGGGCGTTGATTTGCAAAATGGGTCGTCCAAAAGGCCGTCCGAATTTATTCTGTGATTGCAGTGGCTGCATGGTCGTAGGCTGTCTAGAAACGAGCGCTTCCGAAAAGGGGTAAGTTAGCCTGTCATCTGGACGGCCTTGAACAGGCGACTTATTGGTACCCGCTGGCGCCAACGATGGGGCCCGGTCCAAAGCCGGCTAACGAGGAACCCACCACGCTCTGTGCAGCAAAACCGCTAGCCAGAGGGATCGACCGGCAGCACTCTGCCACAGACCATCAAGGGCGTTGGGACCGCGGCCTTGCCCGCTGGTCTGACACCGCATTCCTCCATCATTGGCGAGCCCACATCAGTTCAGGTGATCGGATTCATCTGGCATGGGTATTGCGGCGGCGTTGGTGCAGCGTTCGACCGGAGCGCCGCGATAGGGAGAAGCCCGGGAGAAGTCACGCCACCTCGATCCGGTCAGGGAGAGAGAAACAGTGTCAGCTGCACAAGTCCGCGGCGCGAGTCCCGCGCCCCGCAAACCCTTCTACACCAAGCTCTACGCCCAGGTGCTTGCCGCCATCGCGCTCGGCGTCGCAATTGGCTATTTTTATCCGGAGACCGGCGAGAGCCTGAAGCCGCTGGGTGATGCCTTCATCAAGCTGGTCAAGATGATCATCGCGCCTGTCATCTTCCTGACAATTGCGACCGGCATTGCCGGCATGAACGATCTTCATAAGGTCGGCCGGGTCGCCGGCAAGGCAATGGTTTATTTCCTCACCTTCTCAACGCTCGCGCTGATCGTCGGCCTCATCGTCGCCAATGTCGTCCAGCCTGGCGACGGCCTGAACATCGATCCGGCCTCGCTCGATGTCCAGGCCGTGAATACCTATGCCGCAAAAGCCAAAGCGCAGTCGGTCACCGGCTTCCTGATGAACATTATCCCGCCAACGATCGTCGGTGCCTTCGCGGAAGGCGACATCCTGCAGGTGCTGTTCTTCTCGGTTCTGTTCGGCATGGCGCTTGCGATGGCCGGAGAGACGGGCAAGCCTGTCGTTTCCTTCCTCCAGGCGCTCATTGTGCCTGTCTTCAAGCTCGTCGGAATTCTGATGAAGGCCGCGCCGATCGGCGCTTTTGGCGCGATGGCCTTCACCATCGGCAGATATGGCATCGGTTCGGTAGTCAACCTCGCGATGCTGGTCGCGACGTTCTATTTCACCGCCTTCCTCTTCGTGTTCGGGGTTCTCGGCGCAGTCTGCCGTTACAACGGCTTTTCGATTTGTTCTCTCATTCGTTACATCAAGGAAGAGCTGCTGCTTGTCCTCGCAACGTCCTCCTCGGAGGCGGCGCTCCCGTCGCTGATGGAGAAAATGGAAAAGGCGGGCGCCAGGCGTTCGGTTGTGGGTCTCGTCATCCCGGCCGGATATTCGTTCAATCTGGACGGCACGAATATCTACATGACGCTAGCGGCTCTCTTCATCGCACAGGCGACGAACACGGATCTGTCCATCGGCGATCAGGTGCTGCTGCTGCTCGTAGCAATGCTTTCCTCCAAGGGCGCTGCAGGTGTGACAGGTGCGGGCTTCATCACCCTGGCGGCTACGCTCGCGGTAGTTCCGAGTGTTCCCGTTGCTGGGATGGCACTGATACTCGGCATCGACCGATTCATGTCCGAATGCCGGGCGCTGACGAATTGCGTCGGCAACGCAGTGGCATCCCTCGTCGTCGCACGCTGGGAAGGAGAGTTGGACCGAGCACAGATGAAAGCTGCCTTCAGCGGTCATCAGCTTACCGAGGCATCAAACCGGCTACCCTCCTGCAAGTAAGGTGGGCGGCCCACGACCTGTGAAGTCGCTTAGCTGGTCACATAACTGAACGACCGACCCGCAGCCTCTAAACGGCTCCTCACGGACCATGTATCAGAAGCGCTAAATGTGTGAGTGCAAATCGTCACCGCCCTTTAAGCGAATGAGCCTTTCAGTATACCCGGCCGGTTTACGTCTGCAATGATGTTCGTCCAACACGCTGTGCCCATTCGTATGGGGACGTCTTCACTTTGCCACCCGAAACCGAAACGCGTTAGGCGGACAGAGAGCCGGCCCGCGTCAAAAACCGATCAGAATAGGACCTATGACCAAGCGCCCCACAATTGCCGATCTCGCCCGCGAAGCCCGAGTCAGCGTAGCAACGATCGATCGGGTTCTGAACGCCCGCCATCCGGTGCGCGAGGAGACCGCGCGGCGGGTCCACGACGCCGCCCAGGCGATCGGCTATCATGCTGCCGGGCTAATCAAGCAGCGGTTGCGGCGAGACCTACCGCACTACCGTCTGGGCTTCATCTTGAGAAAACCGGCCCAGCATTTCTACCAAGATTTTGCGCGCGAGGTCGAAGCATCGGTCAATTTGGCCCAGTCCTTCCACGGCATTCCGCTCGTCGAATTCGCCCCGTCACATATGCCGAGCGACCTGATCGCGCCGCTCAAGGAGTTGGGCGCACGCTGCCATGCAATCGCGATGGTGGCACCGGACCACCCGAAAATCACAGCAGCGGTTGAGGACCTCAAGGCCAAGGGCATTCCGGTTTTCTCGCTGCTTTCCGACTTCGCCGCCGGCGTGCGACAGGGGTATATCGGCCTCAACAACCGCAAGGTGGGGCGCACGGCCGCTTGGATGGTGTCCAAGGTCGCAAAACGGCCCGGCAAAGTGGCGGTGTTTGTCGGCAGCCATCGTTTCCAGGGGCACGAGCTCCGTGACGTCGGCTTTCGCTCCTATTGCCGTGAGAACGCGCCCACGTTCGAGGTGCTGGATCCGGTCATGAACCTCGAGAAGCGGCAGATCACCTACGAGGCAACGCTTGATCTCATGCAGCGGGAGCCCGAGCTCGTCGGCTTCTATGTCGCCGGCGGCGGCATGGAGGGCGCGATCTCCGCGCTCCGAGAAGAGGGCAAAAGTCGGGATCTCGTCGCGATCGTGAATGAAATCACACCTGAGTCTCGGGCAGCGCTTGCAGATAACATCGTCACGATGGCGGTCGCCACGCCAATGCGCCGGCTTTGCCAGGAGCTGATAACGCTGATGACACGGGCTATCGAGACCGGCACCGCTGAAACACCCGGACAGACATTTCTGCCGTTCGACATCCATCTGCCGGAAAATATATGAGGGCGGAAGCGCGAGGTAGATTGCCTAGATCCGCAGGGTCAACCTCCACCGGCTTCACTTGCCAACATGCCCCACGTTCTCGTGCAGGGGGTGTGGTCAATGATCCCGCACGGCAAGAGCCGAGCGAGGCCAGCACAGTCCATTTGGGGTCGACCTCGTCGACCGCCATCTCCTCGCCTGGCTGCACGTGAAAAGCCGCGGCACAGCCGGCAAGGTAGGAATTTAACCGGGCTAACCATCTTCTGGGACTTCGCACGCAAATCGAGGCGGCAGTCAATTCAGTAGCAGCCCGGGCGTGTGTTCTGCTCGTTCCGGCCCCTCGCACTTAGCAAGGAACTGCGCCGCTCTGCCGGGCCAAAGGCCCGACGCCCGAAGGGCAACCGCTCCTACGCGATCGCGTCCGCCTCCAGAAGCCGCCATCGAAAAGAATGCTCGCGTCGTCACCACCTACGGCCAAAGCGGGCAATCAAGGCAGCTGGCATCACTCTGCCACACATCCTCGACGAGCAACTCGCCTGAGATCAGCCCCAGAACGTAGGTAACACGCGCCGCGCCGGCGCTTGTCGAACATGCTGATCAGCCTGTCTTACAGGCGGTGATTAAGTGGGGCTCAACATCTTCCGGGACTTCGCACGCGATTTCGAGGTGGCAGTCGGTACCAAGAAACGAAAGGTCGGATCGGCGTGCCCGAGACGCTCAATGATTTCAGGCAAAGGCGCCAGGCGAGATGCCTCCTGCAACATCATTTCCCGCATCCACATGCTTGCCGGATCACTATTGTGAAGCTCAGGCCATTGGACGGCTTCCGTGAATGCAGGAGGAGGAAGTGGCGGCGGAAGTTGGACAATCCGCAGGGGTGTTGTTTTTGCGAAATGCTGCGCCAGCCGTAAGGGCATAGTCCCGATGCGGCTGGTGCCTGACAGGACGGGCGGGATCAGGCTAAAGCCCTGTACGACAACTTCGATACGTCTCTCGAAACCGTGCTCGAGCAAATACCATTCCTCCATGGTGGGCTGCCGGGTGTGCCTGAATTTGAGCACAACATGCCCCATGCACAAGTATCGCTCGAATGTAAGTGGCTCCGACAGCTGCTTGTTCGTGCCGCAGCCTACGCCTACGAGCTTATCTTCGAACAGGGCTGCGCGAGGATGTTTCGACATGAACACTTCCGGCATAATCAGAAAATCAACGTCGCCGCGCCGGAGAAGCTCCTCGGGGTCGTCGCAAATAGGCAGACATTCAAAGCGAACGGCGGGAGCTTCCCGCGCAGCGCGCTCTACTATCTTCCTAAAAAATACGAGCGTGATGTAATCGGAAAGCATGATTCGGAAGAGACGATCCGATTGGGCCGGGTTGAAGGCGTCGGGGGAAATAATCGATAGCTGGATGTGCAGCAATGCGTCCCGGACTGCTGGGGCGAGCCCGTCGGCGCGCGGCGTCAAAATGAGCTCGCGGCCGTTCATCGTAAATAGCTCATCGTTGAAATAGGCGCGTAGCCGAGCAACGGCGGCGCTCATGGCCGGCTGGCTCAGGTTGATACTGCGAGCCGCGGCAGTGACTTTACGCTCCCTCATCAGAGCGTCCAGCACAACGAGGAGATTTAGATCCAGCCCTTTAAAACGCATGTCATGTTCTATCCAACGTGTGGATGCGTATCATTCAAACAATCAATTTTACGAATTTACGAGCCATGCATTAGAGGAACGGAAAGTGAGCGACGTCAAGCTCAAATCGACGACACGGGCCGGAACTCGAGAGAGTGTCTGGCTCACCTTCGCCAACGACAACGGCTGAGTGCAGCCAACAACGCCGCTTTGGTCGAGTAATGCGGCCGCAAAAACCAATATGAAGAGAGGTCCTGAATGCGCCATCAGGTGCAGTGGAAGTTGTGCTGGGAAAACGAGTTGCAGCTCTCCGATCACGTTAAGCTCGCCGAGTTCTTTCGTGATACGTACGGGCCGACTGGGGCGTCCAACGCAGAACCGTTCGAAGGTAGTCGAAGCTGGGCCGGAGCCAGGCCTGAACTCCGCGTAATCGCCTATGATTCAAGCGGTGTAGCGGCTCACATGGGCATACTGCGCCGTTTCATCAAGGTCGACGCGGTCGACCTGTTGGTGGCTGAACTGGGCCTGTACGGGGTACGTCCGGACCTTGAGGGTCTGGGAATCGCCCATTCAATCCATGTCATGCTTCCAATACTGCAGGAGCTTGGCGTTCCATTCGCTTTCGGAACGGTCAGGGACGCGCTGCGGAATCATGTTGAGAGGTTTGGACGGCGATACAGCCCTATGGCCGTTTTGTCGGGAATTCGCGTGCGCTCCACCCGACCAGAGGCCCGCCTCGACCTGCCGCCCACACGCATCGATGACGCACTCACAATTGTTCTGCCAGTTGGACGGCCGATCAGCGAATGGCCCACGGGCACGATGATAGATCGGAACGGACCAGAGCTATGAGCCGGTCCGATTGCTTGTACGAAGTGCGCCGTGAGTGCTCTGACGGCACCGGCCGTCGAAGCGTTTATCTGACCTTTGACGACGGTCCCAATCCACTTTTCACACCGGAGATTCTCGACGTGCTGGCAGAGCAGCGGGTGCCGGCGACTTTCTTCGTCATCGGCGCCTACGCCTTAGAGCACCCATATCTAATCCAACGGATGATCGCAGAAGGGCACGAGGTAGGCAACCACACGATGTCTCATCCGGATCTGTACCAATGCGGTTTCGGCGAAGTGCAACGTGAGGTCTTTGAAGCGAACGACGCCATCATGAGAGCGTGCCCGCAGGCCTCGGTCCGCTTTGTTCGCGCGCCCTACGGCGCCTGGAGCGAAGAAGTCTGCACAGCATCACAGATCGCCGGGCTGGCGGCCCTTCATTGGTCCGTCGACCCTCGAGATTGGTCTCGCCCTGGAGTCGAGGCGATTCTCGATAAAGTGCTCGCCTCCGTCCGGCCGGGCGCAATTGTACTCTTGCACGACGGATGCCCTCCCGGCGAGTTGAGCCAGGGCGCTCACGCCGGCATGCGCGACCAGACGGTCACGGCGCTGTCCCGGCTGATTCCAGCACTGCGTGAGCGCGGATTTGTAATCCGCTCACTTCCTCAACATCACTGAACAACGAGATCCCATGACTCTTCTTGGTACAACCAGCACTGTGGCCATTTCGCTTTATGCACTGCTCTCGACTGCCTATAAGAGCATGCAAGGGCTTTATGCTATGCCGACAAAGGATTCGTCGGCGTTGGAGGTTCTCGCCGGCTCCGACAAACTGCCCAGCGTCGATGTCATCGTCCCCTGCTTCAACGAGGATCCGCGCACGCTTTCAGAGTGCCTGGCTTCCATTGCAGACCAAGAATACGCCGGAAGACTTCGGGTCTATTTGGTTGATGACGGTTCTGGAAATCGCGAAGCCTTAGGAACTGTCCACGAAGACTACGCGCGCGACCCCAGGTTCGACATCATTTTGCTTCCCGAGAATGTTGGAAAGCGCAAGGCGCAGATCGCCGCGATACGACGCTCATCAGGGGATCTGGTGCTTAACGTTGATTCAGACACGGTACTCGCGCCCGACGTCATTTCCAAGCTTGTACCGAAGATGCGAGATTCAGCGGTCGGCGCAGTCATGGGTCAGTTGACGGCCAGTAACCGAACCGAGAGTTGGCTGACCAGGCTGATAGACATGGAGTACTGGCTGGCTTGCAACGAGGAGCGCGCGGCACAGGCTCGCTTCGGTGCCGTTATGTGCTGTTGCGGCCCATGTGCCATGTACCGCCGGTCTGCGCTCCTTTTGTTACTGGACCAGTACGAGTCGCAATTTTTTCGGGGCAAGCCAAGCGACTTCGGTGAGGATCGCCATCTTACTATCCTGATGCTGAAAGCAGGCTTTCGAACCGAATACGTTCCGAGCGCCATCGCGGCCACAGTCGTTCCGAACAGACTCGGACCGTATCTGCGCCAACAACTCCGTTGGGCACGAAGCACATTCCGGGACACGCTGCTTGGGCTGCGCTTGCTGCCTAGCCTAAATAGCTATCTCACGTTGGACGTGGTCGGACAGAATCTCGGCGCGCTACTCCTCGCCCTATCGGTATT
Source organism: Mesorhizobium sp. L103C131B0 (assembly GCF_000502275.1). Lineage (NCBI taxonomy): Bacteria > Pseudomonadati > Pseudomonadota > Alphaproteobacteria > Hyphomicrobiales > Phyllobacteriaceae > Mesorhizobium > Mesorhizobium sp. L103C131B0. The sequence goes on from NZ_AYXC01000017.1 coordinate 105,347, forward strand.
AACGGGCCTCGCACATTTCGCACTGACAGGCACTGTGCCTTGGTGGACAGGACTGATGATTGTGTCCATGACCATGCTCCGATGCAGCGTGGTAGCATTTCGTGCTCGACAATTTCGATTTCTTGGCTTTTCGCTGCACACGTTCATCAACGTCTTTCTCTTGCTTCCGTTGAAGGCCTACGCGCTGTGTACCTTGAGCAATAGCGATTGGCTGTCGCGAAGCTCTGCTGTCGCTACATCGAACACTGGGGGAAAACAGGCCCCCACCCAAGCTCCGATCACTGGTTCCAGCAGGGCAGAACTCTCGCCCCATTCGGCTCCGCTTCGCAGGCTCAATCTTGCGCGGGATTCTTCGGAATTAGTCCTGTCGGACAACATTTGCGGCGACGACTGACCGCAAATACCTAACGGACGAGAGGTGCACGAGTTTGACCCAGAACGTGAATCATCAGTTGCTTGATCGGGAATTGGCCGCCGACGATCCGTGGCGCCTCGACGGCAATCCATTCGAGCGGAAGCGCCACACGCAAATGCTCCAGCTGGCGCTTGCCCAAGGCTCCATTACAAATGCCCTCGAAGTCGGGTGCGCTGCCGGCGCATTCACGGAAAAACTAGTCCCCTACTGCCAAGGGCTCACCGTCATCGATGTCGTGGCGCAAGCGATTGCTCGAGCACGTCAACGGATAAAGGAGCCGTCGCGCATCAACTGGATAGTCTGCGATGTTCAACAGTTTTCGACCGACGAGTTGTTTGACGTGATCGTTGTGGCGGAGGTCCTCTACTACCTCGGAGACATAGCCGAGATGCGCGCGGCCGTCAAAAACCTGGTGCGGGTGCTTGCGCCAGGCGGGCATCTGATCTTCGGATCGGCAAGGGATGCTAATTGCCGTCGCTGGGGTCACGCCGCTGGTGCTGAGCCGGTCATCGCCATGCTGAACGAAACGTTGATCGAGGTAGAGCGGCTTGAGTGTCGGGGCGAGTCCGTCAACGAAGACTGCTTGCTCGTCCGTTTCCGGAACCCGATTTCCGCTTCCTGATGAATCTCGAATCTATCGCCGTTAACGTGGAGACACTATGCGCATCTGTGGTACCAAGCTGACCCATGATGGGGCGATCGCCCTGGTCGAGGATGGACGGCTCGTCTTCTGCGATGACCAGGAAAAGCGGCACAACGATCCGCGTTACCAATCCATCGATAATCTCGACGCAATTGTCGCCGCTTTAGCTGAGCAGCGGCTAGATCCTTGTGATGTCGATCAGTTCGTTATCGACGGCGGGGATGGCGAAGACGAGTCACAGTTTCAGGTCGGCAGGGAACCAAGCAACCGCCAGTTTTGTCGTCCCTCTCGGTAAAATGAACCCATGTCCATGATAGCGATCGACCTTACTGACGTAAGCAAAACTTATGACAAGCTCGTTGTCGACAGGCTGTCGTTCCGCGTTGCGGCGGGGGAATGCTTCGGGCTCTTGGGACCGAACGGCGCGGGCAAAAGCACGATTGCGCGTATGGTCCTCGGCATGACATCGCCTGATGCGGGGAAGATTACTGTGCTCGGCGCTCCAGTGCCGGCGCGCGCGCGTTTGGCGCGTATGCGCATCGGCGTGGTCCCGCAGTTCGACAATCTTGATGCCGCGTTCACTGTACGCGAGAACCTGCTGGTGTTCGGGCGCTACTTCCGGATGAGCAGACGCCAGATCGATGCGGTCATACCATCGCTGCTTGAGTTCGCCCGCCTCGAGAACAAAGCGGATGCGCGCGTCGCCGAACTGTCCGGCGGCATGAAGCGGCGCCTGACGCTCGCGCGTGCGCTCATCAATGACCCGCACTTGCTGGTGATGGACGAGCCGACCACCGGCCTCGATCCGCAGGCCCGCCACCTGATCTGGGATCGGCTGCGATCGCTGCTGGCGCGGGGCAAGACTATTCTTTTGACTACCCATTTCATGGAAGAGGCCGAGCGGCTGTGCGATCGGCTGTGCGTTATGGAGGAGGGGCGCAAGATCGCCGAAGGTCGCCCGTCCGAACTCATTGACGAGCAGATCGGCTGTGACGTGGTCGAGGTCTACGGCGGCAATCCGCATGAACTGGGTGCGCTGATCCGGCCGTACGCACAGCGCATCGAGGTGAGCGGTGAGACGCTTTTTTGCTATGCACCCGATCCGGAGCAGGTGCTGGCGCAGCTACGCGGGCGCACGGGTCTACGCCTTCTGCAGCGTCCCCCCAATCTCGAGGATGTGTTTTTGCGGTTAACCGGGCGCGAGATGGAGGACTGAACAATGGGCGAACGTTATGCGGCGGGCATGCCCGCCAATGCGTGGAATTGGGTCGCGGTTTGGCGCCGCAACTATCTTGGATGGAAGAAAATCGGGCTTGCATCGGTTCTCGGCAACCTCGCCGATCCGATGATCTATCTGTTCGGTCTCGGCTTTGGCATCGGAACAATGATAGGTCCTGTTGAGGGCACTTCGTACATTGCGTTTCTCGCGGCTGGCATGGTTGCCACAAGCGTGATGGCATCGGCGACCGCTGAAACGGTCTACGGGAGTTTCGGCCGCATGGGCGACCAGCGCACCTGGGAAGGAATGCTATGCACTCAGCTGACGCTCGGCGATATCTTACTCGGCGAATTGGCGTGGGCAGCCACGAAGGCCCTCATGGCGGGCACAGCAATCACTATTGTTGCCACCACGCTCGGCTACGCATCGTGGCCATCCATCCTCTGCTTGCTGCCAGTCATCGCTCTCAATGGCCTCGCCTTCGCGAGTCTAGCGATGGTCGTCACGGCGCTTGCGCCCAGTTATGAATATTTCATATTTTATAATACGCTTGTTATTACACCCATGCTGTTCCTTTGCGGCGCGATGTTTCCGATCAACCAATTGCCCGGCGCTTTTCAGTATGCTGCCTCCTTATTACCGCTCGCACATGCAATCGACCTCATTCGTCCAGCGATGCTTGGCCGTCCGATTGACAAAATGGGCCTGCATATCGGCGCGCTTTGCATATACACAGTTTTGCCCTTCTTCTTTTCGATTGCTCTTTTTCGTCGAAGGCTGATGCGTTGACGCTACTCACCATTCGAATTGAATGTTTGGTCGCAACCCATTCACACGCCGCCTAGATCAAGACATGCGTTTTAAGGGACTCGATCTGAATCTCCTCGTTGTGTTGGACGCTCTGGTCAGGGAACGTAAAGTCACCGCGGCGGCCCGCAGTATTAACCTGAGCCAGCCGGCAATGAGCGCCGCCGTTGCTCGGTTACGCGCCTATTTCAGCGATGAGCTATTTACGATGAGCGGCCGCGAGCTCATTTTGACACCTCGCGCTGAGGGGCTCGCCCCAGCAGTCAGGGAGGCATTGCTGCACATCCAGCTATCGATTATTTCCTGGGACGCCTTCAACCCAGCCCAATCGGATCGTCGCTTCCGGATTATCCTTTCCGATTACATCACGCTCGTATTTTTTAAGAAGATCGTAGAACGTGCTGCGCGGGAAGCTCCCGCCGTCCGCTTTGAATGTCTCCCTATTTCCGACGACCCCGAGGAGCTTCTCCGGCGCGGCGACGTTGATTTTCTGATCATGCCGGAAGTATTCATGTCGAAACATCCTCGCGCAGCCCTGTTCGAAGATATGCTCGTGTGCGTAGGCTGCGGCACGAACAAGCAGCTGTCAGAGCCACTTACATTGGAGCGATACTTATCGATGGGGCAGGTTGTGTTCAAATTCGGGGACACCCGGCAGCTCTCCATGGAGGAATGGTATTTGCTCGAGCACGGTTTCGAGAGACGTATCGAAGTTGTCGTACACGGCTTTAGCCTGATCCCGCCCGTTGTATCAGGCACCAGCCGCATCGGGACCATGCCCTTACGGCTGGCGCAGCATTTCGCAAAAACAACACCCCTGCGGATTGTCAAACTTCCGCCGCCACTTCCTCCCGCATTCACGGAGGCCGTTCAATGGCCTGCGCTCCACAATAGTGATCCGGCAAGCCTGTGGATGCGGGAAATGATGTTGCAGGAGGGATCTCGTATGATTCCTCTGCCTAAGAGCACCGGACGTCTCAGTTGTCCCCAAATTGAGAAACTGCCCCCCCCTCGACTATGAGAGGAGGCATGGATGGCGATCCCCCGCCGCCTGCGACCCCGCAACTGCTCAGCAGAAGGGCGAAGCGAACGAGAGTGAATCCATTTCGTAAATGTGTGCCTATCCAAGCAATCGATTTCTGCAATTGTCCGATGACGAATATGAACGCGCCTGAAGGTGTGGAGCGGAAGCCTGTTCGGGCCCTTGCGGCCGACCACGATGAATCCCTTCCAAACCTTCAGCCGGACGGTGTTGTTGACCCGCTCCATTAAATGCCAGGACCAAACATATTCGGCGGGAGCACTGATCCTGAACCAGCGAGCGGATGCAGTCGGTTGCCGGTCGGGGAGCAATATAGGGAGCTGGGTCGCCAGCCTCCGGAGACTTACGTGACAACCATTCCTTAAAGGATTCAGCTTTGAGACCCTTCCCTCTGACTTCCGCGATTTGGGGCATTGTGTTGATCAGCGGCGTGGTCAACGTGCTTGCGCTCATCTCGCCGCTGTTCATGCTTCAGGTCTATGACCGCGTTCTGGCAAGTGGCAGCGTATCCACGCTGGTGGGGCTCGTCGTGCTCGCTGCGGGGCTTTATGCGTTCCAATGCCTGCTCGACATTTTGCGCGCCCGCGTGCTGCTGCGGATTGGCGAGCGTTTCGATGGACAGTTTTCCGGACGCGTTCACGATGCGATCGTTCGCCTTCCGCTTTCAACGCGCATGCCGGGCGACGGCTTGCAGCCGCTTCGCGATCTCGACAATGTTCGCGGCTTCTTAGGTGGAAACGGTCCGACAGCGTTCTTCGATCTGCCATGGATGCTGTTTTATCTTGGCATTTGCTTCCTCCTTCATTTCTGGATCGGCATGACGGCACTTATCGGGGCGGTCGGTCTCACATCTCTGACACTCCTTGCCAACACTCTCTCGCAAGGGCCGATAAGCGATACCGTTGCCCACAACATGGCACGCAATGGTCTGCTGCAAGCAGCGCGTTGCAATGCCGA
>NZ_AYXC01000018.1:0-105625 GCF_000502275.1 Mesorhizobium sp. L103C131B0
CCGCCGGCTCCGGCGACACCGCCACCGCAAACCGTCGCGCCGTTGCCGCCGCCTCCGCCGGCGCTGCCGACCGAGCCCGACGGCCATCGCGACGCCGTCGTCTGGCTCGCCGTCTCGGCCGATGGCCGCGACATCATGAGCGCCAGCACCGACCATATGATCAAGCTCTGGGACATCGCCGGCAAGCGGCTGATCCGCAACCTTGGTGAACACAAGGACATGGCGCGCACGGCGCTGTTCATGCCCGACGGCGCAACCGCGCTAACCGCCGGCGACGATGGCGAGATCGTGCTGCGAAAGCTTGCCGACGGCGCGGTGCTGCATGTCTTCTCGTCGGGCGCGAATGGCGGCGTGCGTAAGCTGGCGATCAGCCCGGACGGCAAGCGCGCCGTCAGTGGCCACGACACCGGCAACGTCATCGTCTGGGATCTCGTCAACAAATCGGTGCTGCATGTGATGACCGGACATGACTGGCCGATCAGCACGGTCGCAATCTCGCCCGACGGCACGCGCGCGCTGAGCGGCTCCATCGACGGCACGCTGAAATTCTGGGACGTCGAAAGCGGCAAGCAATTGCGAAGCTGGCACGGCCACGAGCAGGGCACTTACGGCGCTGTCTTCACCGCCGACGGCCATCATGTCGTCACCGGCAGCGGCGACTACACGATCAAGCTCTGGGACCTCGACACGTTTAGGGAATTGCGCCGCTTCGAGGGTCACGAAGGCACCGTCTATACGCTGGCGCTGTCGGCCGACGGCAAGCGCTTGGCCTCCGGCTCGCTCGACGGCACGGCGCGGCTGTGGGATGTCGGCACCGGCGGCCAGACCGCCATGTTCGACAGCCGCACCGGCCCGATCTACGCCGTTGCCTTCGCCACCGACGGCACGCTGCTCACCGGCGGCGACGATCGCACCATCAGGGATTGGCCGGCGGCTGGCGGCGATGGCGAAATCCTGTTCGCCGGCGCACCGCAGTAGCGACATCAAATGCTTTGGATATTCCAGAACAGCCTGGCTTGCGCGATGGATTACTGGTGGCTGCAAATGGATTGGGGACGGTGAGCAACAACGACTGGGCGCCCAAAGTGGATACACCTGTCTACAGCCCGCCCAAGTCGCGTCGCCGAGGGGTCCTTACCGTCGTTCTGGTGTTGCTGGCGGCTTTTGTGCTGCTCGGTCCTGGCCGAAATTACTATGTGCAGTGGTCAGCCATTAAGAAGATTCAAGCGGCTGTCCTGGCAAAGGATTATCGCGAGCAATTCGATCAGATCTCCGTGCTGGCCGACATGGGAAATGCTGACGCACAGTACAATCTGGGATTATTGTACTGGCGTGGCCAGGGTATTGCCCAAAATGACAGGCAGGCGACCTACTGGTGGGGCAAAGCAGCCGAGCAAGGAAATTCAGATGCGGCATCCTTGCTCGCTCAGGCCTATTCCCATGGCCGAGGTGTCGAAAGAAACGACCAACTGGCGTTAAAATTTGCCACACAGTCGGCCGACAAGAGCAACGCGAATGGTTACTATGCCATCGGCACCCTGTACGCGCAGGGCCAAGGTGTTCCGCAAAGCTATGAGCAAGCTCTCTCCTGGTGGCGCAAGGCAGCCGATGGCGGCAGTACCGAAGCTGCCTACTGCATCGGTCGATCCTATTATCTCGGTGAAGGCGTCGAGAAGGACGATCAGCTCGCCGTGATGTGGGTGCGAAAGGCGGTCGACATGGGTGAGCCGAATGCCCAGTCTTTGTTGGGCACGCTGTATTCGCTTGGTCACGGCGTCGGTCAGGATGACCGCCTGGCCTTCGAATGGTGGATGAAAGCCGCGATCGCCGGTGTGCCGGAAGCGCAATACTCATTAGCAAATGCGTATGAATTGGGAAAAGGCATCGGCAAGGACGACGCCCAGTCGTTCGCCTGGTTGGTCAAGGCGGCGGAACAGGACAATGTCCGGGCGCAGTCTGCGCTGGCCTTTGCCTATGCTACGGGCAAGGGCATTGCCACAAGTGATGCCGAAGCATCGTCCTGGTGGCTGAAGGCGGCGAGCCGGGGAGACGCCTATGCGCAGGCGAACCTCGGCCTTGCATATTGGACGGGCGCCGGACTGACTCAGAGCGACGCTGATGCCGTTTCGTGGTGGCTCAAGGCCGCAAAGCAGGGGGACGTTTCGTCTGAACTGTACCTGGCTGTTGCCTATGCCCGCGGCAGAGGGATAGCCAAGGATGAAAAATCCGCCGAATTCTGGTTGCTGGAGGCAGCCAAGGCGGGAAATGTCGAAGCAGAACTCAACCTTGGCAAGCTTTATTACACCGGGATCGGCGGCAAGCCGAACTATCCGGAATCTGCCAAGTGGTTTTCCACATCGGCAAGCCACGGAAACGCCGAGGCCAGGACCTTCCTCGAAATGATGAAGGAAAAAGGCCAGTTCGACAGCAAGACGCTGTGAGCTCAGGGTCAGGCAACGCCGATGATGTCGGTGAGGTCGTGTCATACAATGGACATCGGCAGCGGATACCAAAACTGTCTTTCATCAGTCAATTTCGGAGGCCACTTATGCCTGCCGGCCATCTCCCCACTTGGGGGAGATCAGCAGCGTCGCCGTCACACCTTCCGTTTGAGGCGTGACACTCGCATCGCACGATGCGAAGACTCATTTGCTGCTGCATCTCGAGAATCCCATGCCCCTCCACATCGTCGAAGCCTCGATCGCCGACCTGCGCCGGGCGCTGGAGGCCGGCACCGTCACCAGCGTCGAGCTGGTGGGCGCTTATCTCAGGCGCATCGCGCATTACGACCGCCATGGCATCGCGCTCAATGCCGTGCCGGTGCTTAACCCGGCAATGTTCGAGGAGGCGGCGGCGTCCGACCTGCGGCGGCGCAATGGTGCCACCCTCGGGCCGCTCGACGGCATCCCCTACACCGCCAAGGACAGCTATAAGGTGAAGGGCCTGACGGTGGCCGCCGGCTCGCCCGCCTTCGAGCATCTCGTCGCCAACGAGGACGCTTTCACCATTGCCAGGCTGAGGGCCGGTGGTGCTGTGCTGATCGGGCTGACCAACATGCCGCCTATGGCCAATGGCGGCATGCAGCGTGGCGTCTATGGCCGCGCCGAGAGCCCCTACAATGCCGACTATTTGACCGCCGCCTTCGCTTCCGGCTCGTCCAACGGCTCGGGCACGGCCACCGCCGCCAGCTTCGCCGCCTTCGGGCTGGGCGAGGAGACATGGTCTTCCGGCCGCGCGCCGGCGTCCAACAATGCACTTGTCGCCTACACGCCGTCGCGCGGCGTCATTTCGGTCAGGGGCAACTGGCCGCTGGTGCCGACCATGGATGTGGTGGTGCCGCACACGCGCGGCATCGCCGACATGCTGGAACTGCTCGACGTGATCGTCGCCGACGATACCGAGACGCGCGGCGATTTCTGGCGCGCGCAGCCCTGGGTCTCGATCGCGAAAAGCGCTGCTCTCGGGCCGCCAAGCTACACTACACTCGCCTTGGAGGGCTCGTTGAAAGGCAAACGCCTCGGCGTGCCGAAAATGTATATCGGCCGCGACGGCGGCGCGCCCAAACCCATCGAGACCCGCGCCCCGGTGCTCGACCTCTGGCGGCAGGCGGCGCGTGACCTGGAAAAGCTCGGCGCGGAGGTGGTCGAGGTCGATTTCCCCGTCGTCTCGAACTATGAGCGCGACCGTCCGGGCACAAAAACCATGGTCGAACGCGGGCTGGTGCCGGAAGCCTTTGCAGAGCGCGAAATCTGGGATCTCTGCATCTGGGGCTGGGACGATTTCCTGCGCGCAAATGCCGATCCGGTGGTCCCCGACCTGGCTGCGGTCGACGGCCCAAAGATTTTCCCGCAGCCGCCGGGCGCGCTGCCGGACCGCTATGGCGATGACGGTTTCGATCTGGCGGACTATGTCACACGCGCCAAACAGGGCGTGACGCCATTGCTGGATATTCCAATGCTGGCGGAGGGTCTGAAGGGATTGGAGGCGACGCGGCGCATCGACTTCGAGGACTGGCTGGACGCGAACCGGCTCGACGCCGTCGTGCTGCCGGCGGTCGCCGATGTCGGCCCGGCCGATGCCGACGTCAACGAGACCTCTGCAGCAATCGCCTGGCGCAACGGCACCTGGGTTGCCAACGGCAATCTGGTGTGGCGTCATCTCGGCATTCCGACCGTCACCGTGCCTATGGGAACGATGGCCGATATCGGCATGCCGGTCGGGCTGACCTTTGCGGGCAAGGCCTATGCTGATGCGGAGTTGCTGCGGCTCGCCGGCGATTACGAGCGCGCCACCCAACGCCGCACCAGCCCGCCGCGCACGCCGGAATTGCCGGACGATGTGTTTGCGGGGCGGCCTGGTGGATTGCGGGCCAGCGATGCGCCGGCGCCGAGGCTTACGCTTGTTGCCGAGACGACGCGGCGAGGAGACCAGGCCGAGATCGCCGTGACGGTTGAACTCGATGCGGAGACCGCTGGCGTCAAGGTTCACGTCAATGGCGAACCGGTCGCTCTGCGGCGCAGCGGCACAAGCTTTCACGGTCGCATCCTGGTGCCCGCCGGCGAGCACGAAAGAATGCACAGTGTGTGGCGAGGCGCTTACGGCTCGATCGTTACGGCCGTCATACGGCTGGAGGATGGACGCACGGCTGGTGCTTACGTGGTCGCGGGTGGAATCGGGTGAGGTACATGTAATCTCCCCAAGGGGGAGATCAGCAGCTTCGCCGTCTTGACCCTCCCATCGCCCGCGTTATCTTCTCGCCATGCCAAACCTCGCTCCCCTCATCGTCATCGATCTCCAGACCAACATGTTCGACGGGCGCGTCGAGCCGCCGATCCATGATGCGCCGGGCATAGCCGAGCGTACCCGCTCATTGATCGACTGGGCACGGCGCAGCGGGCGAAAAATCGCGTTCGTGCGGCATGACGGGCCGGCCGGCGATCCGCTGGCGCCGGGCGAGCCGGGTTGGCCGGTATGGCCGGAACTCGGCCAGGCCAAGGACGAGCCGACATTCTCCAAGACCGTCCGCAACGCATTCTCGAATGCCGAGCTTGGCGCCTGGGTGGCCGGGCAGGGGGCCGGCGAAGTCGTGCTCGCCGGAGCGCAAACCGATTTCTGCATCGCCGGCACCGTCAAGGGCGCCCTGGCCGAGGGCCTCGGCGTCACTGTCGTTTCCGATGCGCACTCGACGCTGGACACTGAAGGCGAAACCGCGACCGAGATCATCGCCCGGTACAATGCTGATTTCACCGATGCCGGCGTCACGCTGGTGACGACGAAGGCGCTGACCGGCGACTGAAGCACCGCGCTTCGAAGAGTGGGAGACTGCCGTGCCAACCCTGAAATTGCCGGCCGAAGGCGGATGCCGCTGCGGACGCGTGCGGCTCAAGATTTCCGCAAAGCCGCTTTTGACCATGGCTTGTCATTGCACCGGCTGCCAGACCATGTCGGCCAGCGCCTATTCGCTAAGCGCCGCCATTCGCTCCGACGGCTTCGAGATCACGCTAGGCGAGCCGGTGATCGGCGGGCTGCACGGCGCCTCGAAACATTTCTTCTGCCCACATTGCATGAGCTGGATGTTCACGCGCCCCGAAGGGCTCGACTGGTTCGTCAATCTGCGTCCGACCATGCTCGACGAGCCCGGCTGGTTCACGCCGTTCATCGAGACATGGACCAGCGAGAAGCTGCCCTGGGCGACGACGCCTGCGGTGCACAGTTATGAGGCGCTGCCGGCCTTTGAGGAATATGAGGGGCTGGTGGCGGAGTTTGCTGAAACCGCGAGTCTCCCCACTTGAGGGGAGATGGCGGCAGGCCAGAGGGGGTCGGTGCGACTGGGCTCGACGTCCTTGCTGCAGATGGAAGGTTGGCGCTTCACGCGCGGCGACCCCCTCTGTCGCCTTCGGCGACATCTCCCCCTCGAGGGGGGAGATAAGCCCCGCTAAAAATTTGCATCGAATCGATTGCGCAAACGTTTCGATGGCCCTAAACTCCCTCAAAATCCGCCATCAGAGCGGACGGGAAACGCATAGGGAGGAGCGCTTGCAGGCGCTTATTTGTCTTGCCGACAATGGCTGAAGTGGCGCGGCGCGCCGGTGTGTCGGTGTCGACCGTCTCGCATGTCGTCAACAACACGCGCTTCGTTTCGCTGGAAAAGGCGAGGCTGATCAACGACGCCATTGCCGCCATGGGCTACCAGCCCAACGAGCTGGCGCGCTCACTGAAGGCCTCGACCACCAACAGCGTCGGCCTGGCGATCTCGGCGATCTCCAACCCTTATTTCACCGACATCATCTGCGCGGTCGAGGCCGAATGCGCGCGGCTCGGGCTGATGGTCTTCCTGTCGGACACCCAGGAAGATCCCGACCGCGAACTGCAGGTGGTGCGCGCTTTTCATCAGCGCCGCGTCGACGGCGTCATCCTGGCGCCGTCGGGCTCGCCGCAGCGGGCCATCGACTATCTCGCCGACAAGAAGATGCCATGCGTTCTGATCGACCGTTTCGCCGACGAGCGCTTCGATCAGATCGGCGTCGAGAACGAAACGTCGATGCGCGCGCTGATCGACCATGTCGCCTCCTTCGGCCACAAGCGCATCGGCTATATCGCCGGACAGCCCGGCCTGACGACGACGCGCGAGCGCATCGAGGCGTTCCAGGCTTCGCTCGCCGCCAATGGACTTGAAAGCGTGCCGCACTATCTCTCGGCCGAGAATGTCGACACGGCGGCGGCGACCGCATCCACCCACGCCATCCTGTCGCTGCCGTCGCCACCAACCGCACTGGTCACCGGCAACAACATGACGACGATCGGAGCCGTCCGCGCCATCCGCGAAAAAGGCCTCACCATTCCGGGCGATCTGTCGCTGGCCGGCTTCGACGATTTCGAATGGGCCGATTGTTTCGAACCGCGCCTGACGCTGGTCGCGCAGCCCTGCACCGAGATAGGCAGGCAGGCCGCGGCCCTGCTCAGCGCCCGCATCGCGGCGACCGGTTCCGCGCCGCGTTCGGTGCGGCTGCAGGCGACGCTGCGGGCGCGCGCCTCCTGCGGGAGGCCGACCCACACGAGGCTAACATGACCGCGCCGCTGCTGGTGATGACCGGCGCCGTCAAACGCTTCGGCGGCGTGCAGGCGCTGCGCGGTGTCGACTTCGACCTCAAGGCGGGCGAGATCCACGCGCTGCTCGGCGAGAACGGCGCCGGCAAGTCGACGCTGATGAACCTGTTGTCGGGCGTCTACACGCCGGACGAAGGCACGATCGAGATCGACGGCAAACCCGTGCGTTTCAACAACCCGCGTGAGGCGCAAGCGGCCGGCATCGCCACCATCTTCCAGGAGCTCGACCTGGTGCCGTCGCTGGATGTCGCCGCCAATCTGTTCCTCGGCCGCGAACTGATGCGTCCGGGCGGCTTCCTCGACGTGCCGGCAATGCGCCGCGAGGCCAAGAAGCGGCTGGAAGCCATCGAGATCGCCATCGATCCGGCTGCCATGGTCGCGGATCTGTCGATCGGCCAGCGCCAGGTGGTGGCGATCGTAAAGGCGCTGTCTTACGCCTCCCGCGTGCTGATCATGGACGAGCCGACGGCCGCACTCACCGTCGGCGAAGTCGAGCGGCTGTTCGATATCATGCGCAAGCTCGCCGCCACCGGCGTCGGCATCGTCTACATCTCGCACCGGCTGGAGGAAGTGCCCGGCATTGCCGACCGGGTGACGGTAATGCGCGACGGCCGTGTCGCCGGCATCACCGAGCCGCACGCGCCGCAGGCCGAGCTAGTCAGGCTGCTGGTCGGACGTCCCCTGGACGAGCTCTATCCTCAGCGCGCCAAAGCGGCGGGCAAGCCGCTGCTCAGCCTGAGGAACGCCAGCTTCAAACTCGCCCGCGACAGCGCCGGCTGGCAGGCGCCGCAAGGCGTTTCGCTCGATGTCCATGAAGGCGAGATCGTCGGTCTTGCCGGCATCATGGGGGCAGGGCGCACCGAACTCTTGTCCGCGCTCTACGGCACCGGCCTGTCGGGCCGCTGGGAGGGCGAGGTCGCCATATCGGGCAAGCCGGCAAAACTGGATTCGATCAGCGCTGCCCGCCACGCCGGCATCGCCTTCGTCACCGACGACCGCAGGGGGTCGGGCCTGATGCTGCGCATGGCCGTCGGCCTCAACCTGGTGATGTCGGTCATATCCAGGATCTCGCCGAACTGGCTGGTCTCGCCGCGCCGCCAGGCCGAGGCGGTGAAGGAATCGTTCGGTCAGTTCGATATCCGCCCGAAGAACCCCGATATCGCCGTCGGCGCGCTGTCGGGCGGCAACCAGCAGAAGGTGGTGCTGGCCAAGGAGATCCTCGGCAACCCGCGCCTGTTGCTGCTTGACGAGCCGACACGCGGCGTCGATGTCGGCGCCAAGGGCGAGATCTACCAGCGGCTCAGGGCACTCGCCGCGCAGGGGCTGGGCATTCTGGTGGCGTCCAGCGAGATGCCGGAGCTGATCGGTCTGTGCGACCGCATCGTGGTGCTGCGCCAGGGGCGCAATGTGGCGGAATTTTTGGGCGGCGTCGACGAGCACACGGTGCTGGCCGCGGCTAACGGCAGGGAGGCCTGATGTCTCAGGACAACAATCCAGTGGCAGCTAGCCCGGTGATGGCGGCGCCTCAAAAGCATCGCGACCCGCTGGCGCTCATCGTGCGCTTTCAGAGCCTGATCGGCCTGGTGCTGGTGGCGATCGGCGGCATCATCTTCTCGCCGCGCCGCCACGGCGAGATCCTGTTCCTCAACCCCGACAACATCGCCAACATCGTGCGCGCGGTGTCGGAGACCGGCATCATCGCCATCGGCATGACCTTCGTCATCATCACCGCCGGCATCGACCTCTCCGTCGGCGCGGTGCTTGGCCTGTCCAGCGTCGTCACCGCATCGATGATGATCTCCGGCGGCTTCGGCCTGATCCCCACCATCCTCGCCGTGCTCGCTTTGGGCATCGTCTTCGGCGCCATACAGGGCACCATCTCGACGCGTTTCAGGCTGGAACCCTTCATCGTCACGCTGGCCGGCCTGCAGGCCGCGCGCGGGCTGGCGCTGGTCGTCTCCGGCAACCAGTACATCAACATTTCCTATGGCGAAGGGCCGGGCCTGGCGCCGCCGGTGTTCGCCGTGCTGGGCGAGCGGCTGTTCAACAACACCGTGCCCGTGGCGACGCTTGTGTTCGTCGTCTTTGCCGCGATCGCCACCATCGTCCTCAACACCACGCGCTTCGGCCGCTATGTCTTTGCCGTCGGCGGCAATGAGCGCGCCGCGCGCATATCCGGCGTGCCGGTGTCGATGGTGAAAATCTCGGTCTACGCCATCACCGGCTTTGCCGCCGCCCTTGCCGGCATCGTCCATGCCGGCCAGTTCAATTTCGGCAGCGCCAATGACGGCATGGGCTATGAGCTGACGGCCATCGCCGCCGTGGTCATCGGCGGCACCAGCCTGTTTGGCGGCGCCGGCTCGATGGTCGGCACCGTCGCCGGAACCATCATGCTGGGCGCGCTAGCCAACATCCTGCAGCTCAACAATATCACGCCCGCCATGCAGCTGCTCGCGACCGCCGCGATCATCGTCCTGGCGGCAGTGCTTCAATCCCTCGTTCGCCGCCGCGAGGGGTTGGGTCGTTAGTGCATGTCGCGCAAAAGGTTTTGCGATGACGACATGCACAAACAAACAAGGAGGAGACGGCAACACGTGAACGTCAAACCAAGGTCTGGCCCCCGGCCGGACGAGGAGGAGAGTGAGTTATGAAAACGACACTAAGAGGATCGACCCTCAAGGCCGTGCTGCTGGCAGGCGCCGGCCTGTGCATTGCAGGCTCCGCTTACGCCGCCGAGCCGCTGGTGAAAGCCTGCGCCAAGGACGGCCAGTTCGTCATCGGCTTTTCGCAGGCCAACAATGCCGAGCCCTACCGCCAGCACGTCAATGACGAGCTGGAGGCGGCGGCCAAGGAAGTGCCTGGCTTCACGCTGCAGATCGCCGACGGCGCCGGCAACGTCAACACGCAGACCTCGCAGGTCGACAATTTCATCACCCAGAAGGTCGACGTCCTGCTGATCTCGCCCTTCGAGGCAGCGCCGCTGACGCCGGCGGTGAAGCGCGCCATGGATGCCGGCATCCCGGTCATCGAGCTTGACCGCAAGACGGTCGGCGACCCCGGCAAGGACTACACCGCCTTCATCGGCGGCGACAATTTCAAGATCGCCGAGGAAGCCGGAAAGTACACCGCCAAGACGCTGCTGCCCGATGGCGGCGAGGCGGCGGTGCTGCAAGGCCTGCCGAGCTCGACGCCGGCGGTGGAGCGCCTCAACGGCTTCAAGGAAGGCGTGAAAGGCAACCCGAAGGTCCAGATCGTCGCCGAGCAGGCCGCCGACTGGGTGCCGGACAAGGCGCAAGTCGCCTTCGCCGCCATGCTGCAGGCGCACCCCGACATCAAGGTGCTCTACGCCTCCAACGACATGATGGCCGCCGGCGCGCTGCTCGCCGCCAAGGGGGCGGGCAAGGACGTCAAGATCATCGGCACAGACGGCCTGCCGGGCCCGGCTGGCGGCATCGAGGCGGTGGCCAAGGGCGACTGGGTCGCAACCTTCACCTACCCGACGGGCGCCAAGGAAGCGATCGAGATGTCGAAAAAGATCCTGCTCGATTGCGCGACCGAGGTGGACAAGACGGTGACGGTGGAGACCACCGCGATCACGGCCGAGAATGCCAA
Source organism: Mesorhizobium sp. L103C131B0 (assembly GCF_000502275.1). Lineage (NCBI taxonomy): Bacteria > Pseudomonadati > Pseudomonadota > Alphaproteobacteria > Hyphomicrobiales > Phyllobacteriaceae > Mesorhizobium > Mesorhizobium sp. L103C131B0. Next base: position 10,720 of record NZ_AYXC01000018.1, read on the forward strand.
GCAGCTGATGGGGAAGTGAGGGGCGGGCAGAGCGCGTCTATTGAGGTGATGCGCAAGGCCCCGAGGGGCCTTGTTGCATTGCGGCAACGTATGGGAACGGCCGCTTCGCGCCTCATCTCGGTCATCGAAGTCATCCCGGCCGCCCGCCAAAAGCGGTCACAGTTGGTGTCAACGCCATGGGGAGTTTGCGCCGTGAGCATTTCTCTCCATAATGATCCCAGCATCGGCTTTTTCCTGCCCTCCCTACTGATCAAGTGTTTTGTGAACAGCATCGCACTTTGCTAATATTGCCGTCACTGTGCTCGGCGAGGAAATCCCAGCATGTCGGAGAAGAGTCCGGTCGCGTTGCCGGCGGCGTCGGTGGCATCAGGTTTTCTGGGCGGCAACGGTAACAATGCGTCGGAAGCCCGGCATGAGCGCCGGATCCTGACCGCGCTCTGCTACGACCTGGTCGGATCGACTGACCTTCTTGGCATCCTGGACATTGAAGAGTTCGAGGAACTGATATCAGCCTTCCAGCGGGCGGCGAGACAGGCGGTCGCGTCGTGCTCGGGTGCCGTAGAGGTCGAGGTCGGCGATGGCGGCGTTGCTTTGTTTCCTGCCGAAATAGACGCCAAGGATGCGGCATCGCTGGCGATCCGGGCCGGGCTCGAAATCATCGACGCCTGCAGGCGCGTCGGTTCGAACCAAGGCCGCGCCGATTTGCATGTCCGGGTCGGAATCGCGACATCGATGACCCTGATCCAGAAGGGTGACGCCGAGACGGGTCGTGACAATGTCACCGGCCCTGCCTTCGCGATGGCCACGCGGCTCCAGGCCATCGCGCAGCCGGATACGGTGTTAGTCTCGGAGGCGACACGCAACCTGGCGCGACGGTCGCATGTGTTCAGCTTTAGGGGCAGCCATACGATCAAGGGTTTTGCCGAGCCGGAGCTGGTCTGGCGCGCGCTGAGTCACAAGCGCGAGGTCGACCGCTTCTTCGCCTTCGGGCGGCTGAGCAGTCCGCTCGTCGATCGCGAGGCCGAACTTGCCACGATCGCCGAAGCATGGGACAGCGCCGTTGCAGGAAACGGCGGCGTGGTGGTGATCGAGGGCGAGGCCGGGATCGGCAAGTCGCGCATTCTTCACGAAGTGCGCCGGCGCACGCGTCACCAGCGCGCGAAACTGCTGCTCTTCCAGTGCACGCCCGGCGGCTTGCGCTCGGCGCTGCATCCGCTGCTACAGAACGTACGCGGCGATTTCGCCGGCAACGAAGGACAGCTGAGCGCTGCCGCTGTGGCAGAAGTATTCCGCGATCATGACGTCCGCGATCCTGAAATCATAGACGTCTTCTCGTTCCTGCTCGGCGCTGCGGGAGCCGATCCGATGCTTAAGGAAATCGACGCCGAGGCGATGCGCGCGAAAGCCAATTGGGCGGTTCGCCACTCGCTCGAAGCCCTGTGCGCCAGCGGACCGATCGTCCTGGTGGTCGAGGACATCCATTGGATCGACCTGACGTCTAGACAATTGTTGGCTGAGCTTGCACAGTCGGCCCGTCACTTCCGGGCGCTTGTCATCGTGACCACGCGCCCTGAATCCGGGAGCTGGCTGGCAGCATCGAATCCAAGGCATATCTCGCTAAAGCCGCTCAACCGCGAGCAAACGCGGCTGGCGATCGCGGCCATGTGGCCGCAAGGCAAGCCTTCAACTTCCCCGGAATTGCTCGACGTGGTGGAACGCGTGACCGGAGGCGTCCCGCTGTTCATCGAAGAAATCTGCCAGTGGATGGCCGAGAACGCGGCCTCGGCAACGGATCGGCTGGCGCAGACCGCGACGCGTAGTCATGCCTCGGTGTTTGAAAGCGTGATCGAGGCCAGGCTCGAAACGCTAGGGCCGGCACGCGAAGTCGCGCGCGCCGCGGCCGTCGCGGGCAATCGTTTCAATCAGGAATTGTTGCGCGCGTTGTTGCCGGAGCTCGACGACGAACTCATCGCAAACGCGCTGGATTCACTGAGCGAGGCCGGGTTCCTGATCCGCGTGCGGCCTTTTGGCGTTCCGGTCTATGGCGTGCGCCATGCGCTTATCCAGGAGACGATCTACAACGCAACGCTGCGCAAGAAACGGCAGGCCTTGCATCGCCACCTGTTTGCCGCGGTGAGCCGCAACCGAAACCTGGCCGGGTGGCTGAGCACCGCCGAGGTCGCCGAGCACGCCGAGCGCGCAGGCCTTATGGAGGACGCGATCGCTCAGTTCGTGATCGCAGGCACGGAAAGCTCGTCGCGCTCGGCAATGGCGGAAGCGAGGCAGATACTCGAGCATGCATTGGCGCTCTGCGAGCACGTTGCGGCAGCCGACAGGCGAGACGCGCTGCGGCTATCGGCCATGATCGTGCTCGGTCCCATCCTGACCGCTGTCGAAGGTCCGAACTCGGGGCCCGCCCGCAAATTGTACGAGGACGGCGTGGTGATAGCCCGGCGGCGGCCGGTGGCCGAGCGGGCCAAGTGGTTCCCGATCTACTGGGGCTGGTGGTTCACGGATACCGTCATGGACGGCGAGCGCGCGGAAGTGGTGCTCAGCGATCTCAGGGATGTCGAGGATGCCGAAGTGCAACTCCAGGCCAGGCATTGCGTGTGGGCAATCGACTTCAATCTTGGCCGCCACGACCGCTGCATCGCGGCAGTCGACGCAGGACTTTCGCTCTATGAGCACGGCCAGGGCAAAGCCAATGCTGCGTTGTTCGGCGGGCATGACGCGAGGGTCTGCGGGCTCGCCCACCGCGCCTTGTCGCTTTGGTTTGTCGGAAAGCCGGCAAGCGCGATCCATTCGATGTCGGAAGCTAGGAGCTGGGCGCAGCAAACCGGACATGCCGGCAGCATCGCACATGCCTATCTCAACGAGGCGATGCTGCATTGCTATCGCCGAGATTTTTCGAGGTTACGAAGCGTGATAGCGGATCTGCGCCACTTGACGGAGCGCCATTATATGCCCGCTCTCGCCGCCGCAGCGCAAATCTTCGAAGGCTGGTGCGACGGCAACGCCGGCCAGGTCGAGAGCGGCAGGGAGAAAATGCGGCAAGGCCTTGGCCTCCATGGCGAGTTCCAGACGCCTGAGGACGAACCGGTCTATTGCGGCATGCTGGCAGAGCTTTTGACACGAACTGCCGAGGTCGATGAGGCGCTCGCGTTGCTGGGCTCGGCTGTGGCGCAGGCCGAGGCCGGCGGCAGCCGCTTCTGGCTGGCAGAGCTCTACAGGCGAAGGGCGGAGCTACTTCTTCTCCAGGGCGATGCGGAGGCGGACGTAATCGCTGCCCTCGAAAAGAGCATCGCCATAGCCGCGGAGCAAAGTGCCGTGCCTTTCCTCGTCAGTACATACGAGACCCTTCAATCATCAGGCCTGTCGCCTGAACTGTCGTCGCGCTATCGCGATCGGGTCGAACGTGCGAAATCCGCTCTCGAGCCGGGCGCCGCGCTGATCGTCAATCCCGAATCGGCCGTTCGGCACTAGCGGGCCCTGCAAGAGCATCCGCGATGCTGGAGCGATATCAACGCCTTGGTCCGCCGCCCGACGAGGCGCTGGCGAGGCTGATGAAGATGCGCGAAGGCCTGGGCATCACGCGGATCGCCGACATCACCGGGCTCGACCAGCTTGGTATCCCGGTCGTGCAGGTGACAAGACCTTTCTCGCTCTCCAACGCGGTCGCGCAAGGCAAGGGCGCCACCCTGGTGCAAGCCGGGATATCGGCCATGCTGGAATCGGCCGAGAGCTTCTTTGCAGAGCAGGTGGCGAATTTCGAACCAGTCGTCGGCTGCGCCGATCAATTGGGCATCCCGCCAGATCGTTTCGAAAGGTATCTCCAAGGGGGCACCGCGCCGGGATGGCGCGGCAGGGAGACCGCGTGGGTAGCCGCAGACAATCTTCTTACCGGCAGCCGCGACCTGGTCCCGTTCGAGCTCGTGCACACCGCCTATGTGTTGCCGTCGCTGCCCCATGACGGCATTTTCGCGGCATCGACGAGCGGTTTGGCAGCAGGCTTCGCGGAGCCGGATGCCATCGTTCATGGCATGCTTGAATGCATCGAACGCGACGCGATCGCCACGGCATACCGGACCCACGGGTTTTTCCACCGTCAACGCATCGATCCCGAGACGATCGATGATCCGTCGCTCCGCGATCTCCTGAAAACTTTGGCGGCCAAGAACGTGCTGGTTGGCCTTTGGCAAGCTTTGTCGCCGTTGGGCATACCGGTGGTGTGGTGCCATCTGCTGGAAGACGAACCGACAGAAACGGTCCTTTTGGATCATCCGGCTGATGGCTCGGCTGCCGGTTTCAGTCCCGCCGGCGCGGCGGTGCACGCCATCTACGAAGCGGCCCAGGCCCGTCTGGCGGCGATCTCGGGCGCGCGCGATGACCTGACGCGCGCGTCCTATCCGAAATACCCCGATCGGCAGGTGATTGCAGCGCATCGCCGGCTCCTCCGCGACGGCCCGCGCAGCGTGGATTTCGGCGCGTTCGCCGAGCAGAAGTTCAACACGGCGTCGGACGGGCTGTCGGTCCTCTTGGCAATTCTCGAAGAGAGAGGGTTCGATGCGGTTCACCTAATCCGGGTGGGAACGAAACCGTTCGACGCCCTGTCGGTTGTCAGGATTGTCATCCCTGCCTTGCAGCCGCTCTTGCAGGGGTAGGGATTATGCGCCCGAAACTCGTCTTCACTGGCCCTACCGTGTCCCATTCCGACGCGTTGAAGGTCGTCGATGCGGTATGCCTTCCCCCGGCCGTGCAAGGCTCGATCGTTTCGGCCGTGCAGCATTTCGACCCGAGTGCGATCCTTCTCATAGATGGCGGTTTTCAGACCGAGCCGGCGGTTCGGCACAAGGAAATCCTGTGGGCCCTCAGCCGCGGCATTCATGTCGTCGGCGCGGCCAGCATGGGTGCCCTTCGAGCAGCCGAGCTGTTCCCCCATATGCAAGGCGTCGGGCTTATCTACCGATGGTATCGCCGCTGCGCCTTTGCACCCGACGACGCAGTAGCGGTATTGCATGGACCGGCCGAGGTGAATTTCGCTCAATTGACGCATGCGCTGATTGACCTGCGCCGGACCCTTCGTGCTGCTTGCCGGCGCGGCGTGATTTCACCCGAACAGCAGGCGAGGCTCGAGGGTGTGGCACAGGCCGTCAATTTTCGCGATCGCACCCTGGCACGGATGGTCCGGGATGCGCACGACGGCAAGGACGACGTCGAGAACTTGTGCAGGGAGCTCGGCGCCGCTTTCGTCCAGCAAAAAAAGCAAGATGCCCTGCGGGCACTCGAACTTTTGCGAGAGCAAGCATTTGAAAAAGCATACCCCGTGCCGGAATTACAGCTAACCACGGCCTTCTCCAAGGATATGGATGATGCGGGGCTGGCGCTATAGGCCCTGACCTCTTGGCGGCCGACGATTTACGTAACGTAAGCACCGTGATAGCGTGGCATCGTCAGAGGGGGCCAAGCAATTGGACGCGGTCGATCGTGCCGTTGCGCAAGGTGTGCTGGGTACGCGGTTCCTGGTCTACCCGCAGGTCCCTCACCTTTCGGGTTACGGAACACCCGAAACAGTATGGATTTCTACTCCACCCGATCTGATCCGCTCCGGCCCGGAAGATCACCGCATCTACGTTCGCGATCCGCTCCTCGACAAGGAGCCTTATGACTACCCTTATCTGCCACCGTTTGTCGGCGAAACCTTTCCACCTGCACAGGCTGGCTTTGACGGCCATTTCGATCAGCTTTCCTTGACCTCGCGGCAGTTCCTTTCTGCGCACGCTTTCGCCTCGGTCAGCCGCGTGCTGGACATCTGGGAAAGCTACCTCGGCAAACCGATTGTCTGGTATTTCGCCGAGACGTTCGAGCGGCTCGAAATCATCCCCTTCGTCGACTGGGAGAATGCGCAATCGGGCTATGGCTATCTGGAACTCGGCCGAGAGCGCGGCATCGACGGAGGCAACTATCCCTATGCGCTCAACTTCGATGTGATCGCACATGAGGTCGGCCACGCAATCTTGTTTTCGCTGTTCGGGACACCAACTGGCGGCCTGACTCAAGGCGATTTCGGACCGTTCCACGAAGCCAGCTCGGATCTGGTCTCGCTCTTGTCCTTCCTGAATTTCGACAGCGGCATGGACCGGCTGCTGCGGCACTGCAATGGCAACCTGCTTGTTCTCAATGAGTTGAACCGGATTGCCGAGCTGACTGGCGATCGGCAGATCCGCCTCGCCAGCAACGCACGCCGCATGTCGGAGGTGACGGCGGAAATCCATGACAGGTCACGGCCATTCACGGGGGCTGTGTTCGACACGATCGTCCACGTCTACCACGCGGCACTGGTGCACGAGGGGTTGGCCGACGAGCGGCTGCTGGGGATCGATATTAAGGATGTCGACCAATCCGACATGCAGCGCATTTCGGATTTCACGTCCCGCGCCTTCCGCGCTCGGCCCTTCATGTTCAAGAGCATGCTGATCAGAGCAAGGGACGAGGTGGCTCTCGCACTTGCTCAGGCATGGCCACGCCTCGATGCGGACGACCTGTCGTTCGAAAAGGCCGCGGCGTTGGTGGTGGACTCCAGCGATCGCGTCGCGCCGATGCTCGCGGAAAAATTCGATGAGAACTTCAGCTGGCGGGAGATCTTGTGAACTGAAGGATGCAGCAAAAAGGAGCGAGGAAAATGAGCGACGACTATCACCGACCGACACTAACCTTTCCGTCAGGCGCTTACAACGCAACACAGGTTAGGCTCTATGGCTTGGGGGCGGAAATTGGACTCAGCGTGCCCGGTGCGCCAGCACCCTTTGGTGACACCGGCATGTATGTCGAAACCGCGCCTGGGGAACCTATCACCGACGAGCAACATGTCAACGCACTTGAAGTATTGAAGAAGTATGACAGCAACAAAGGCCGCCAAGATATAATAAATGGAAATATCCCATTTCCAAAAATACCAATCAGAGTCTCCTACCATTTCAAGATCGACCTGAAGAATTTTGGCGCTGCGGTCCTTTCAACGGTAGGCAGTACCTTCATGCTCGGATCATCTCCAGAACAGAAAACATCGTGCGGGATAATTGTCGGTTATGCCTATGAGGGACATACCTACGATTTGCCAAAGCCCAAGATAATGATCATCCCGGCGTTTCCGGAACCCAAGATTCCGGCGGACGATTCGGAATTTGACGCCAAGGAACCTGAAGGCTACGCGGTTTGGCTCGTCGATAAGCTCAACGAATGCGTGGAGTTGGAGATGAACCAGGGCTTTGTCGAACAGATCGTCCTCGAGGCGAACCTTCCAGGCAAGCGTTCACCGACGATGTACGCATCCAAGATGACGATGGGACACCGTGGCGGAAAGCTGAGCGACTAGTCTCTCATGTTCCCTGTCAAGGTTGAAGGCAAGAAGGCTCGCCTGCTTGGCAGGTTTGCCATGCAGTCGGATCGGCTGAAGCTGCACAGGGCTGGGGGGTGGAGCTCAGAGACGACGGTTGATCAGACTCTCATTCCGCGGGTTGGGTACGGCCTTCCGTGTCTTGGTCTCGGGGCTGTCCTCGGTCTAGAGGGCGGGCGTGGGGCGCATCGGCTCGGCGACATAACTGGCGACGGGAGTTCCGCACGATGGCCATGTTGTGCGCCCTGGTTGTCACCGCCGGCCGAGATCCATTGAATCCTGTCGACACGAACGCGAAAGGCTTCATCACATCGATATCCGAGAGGCCCTCGGCATCCTCGCCGTGTCCGGCAAACGGGATTTAGCTGTCGCGCCAGTCAACGAGTGTGTCCGCTTTCCGAATGCTACCACCCGAAACCGGACAGGCAGGAAGCGGCCCAAATGCGACATTCAATTTTCGTCGTGCCCCTGCCAGGGATTTGGCGTGCCCCAGCCGCTTACGTTGCGTCTAGTCCCGCCATGTAAGCCTTCGCGCCACGAGGGACCGCACGCCACTGACGGACAACTATGATGTGGACCACCAGTTTGGCGCACCCAATCGGCCACGCCAGCCCGCAGCCTCATTCACGGCGTGGTCGTGAACCCGCACTGCTTCTGTTCCATCTCGATCTGCTTGGTGATGCGGATGGCGTTCTGGGCGTAGGCTTCCGTCACGGTGCCGCTGTTGACGGTCTTGTCCTTCAGCGGGCTGACGGCCGCGCAGAGGTGGAAGACATGCTCGGTGTCGGACTTGGCGGCGCCGTTTTCCGGCGCGATCCAGTAGACGACATCCTGGCCATTGGGGTGCGCCGCGTCCTTCGTCGCCGCGGCCACCGTGGTGGAGTCGGTGGCGATCGCCTGCGCCTGGGCGGCGACCTCGGGCGAACAGGCCGTGGTCGGCTGCCCCGCCTTGATCTGTTCCGCGCAGGTGTTCATGTCCTGCGTGTACTGCTCGACCGATGGCGGCTGGTAGCTGACCCCGATCAGCGTCGCCAGCACGGCCAGCACGGCGCCGATACCGCCGGCCACCTTCTTGCTCTTCGGGTCCATGTTCTTGTCGTTGAGGATCAAGAGAACCAGCGGCAGGAAGGCAATCAGGGTGATGATCGCGCCGAGCTGGTTCTGGACAAAGAACCGGAACGTGTCGGATTCGCGGGCCGGGTCCTTCCGGTTGGCCGCCTTCCAGAGCAGGCTGCCGGCGATGGCGAATATCGCGATCCCGACCAGGATGCCGATCAGCAGCGGCAGGTTTCCCTGGTCGAACTTGTGCTTGTAGAGCAGTACGATCCCGGCGATCTCGCCGCCAATGGCGATGACCCACGACAGCACGGCGAACAGGCGCAGCCGCGTGGCCCCGGACTTCTGGCCCTGCGTTGCCTGCCAGTCCTTGGTAACGTCTACGGTCGGCTTGTTGTCGGTCATGACCAGATCCCCCGGTATCGACACTTTTGCGGGGCGTCAAAGGCGCCCGGCGCAGCGTCATTGATCGAACGTCGCCTGCCCCGGCGCGAAAGCGCCACGGCAGACCCCATCCTTATTGCGCATGATGGGATTCGTCCATAGGCGAGGCTGGCGGACGCCGATGCCGGCGATGGCGCGGAGGAGGGCAGGGCAATCGCATAAGGCGGCGCCAGCGAATACCCCCACCCTTAATCCCTCCCCACAAGGGGGAGGGAGACTTGGTAGGCGCTGATCGCCGCAAATCGCCTAGGTTCCACGCCAGAATGGGTGGCTTGCGGCAGCGTTCCCTCGCCCTTTTTGGGAGGGTTAGGGTGGGGGTCCTCTTCGTAAGAACTCATATGTGATCGCCTTGCGCCGACGAAGGGTAGGTGGGTCGCCGAACCCGAGGGAGCGCCATATGCGATCGCCCTGCCATAGGTCGGATCACGCCACCGCGGGAGTGCAACTAATTTGTATACAAATGTTTCTGGCCGGCATCGGTTTGTGAAGCGCTTCACCGTTGCCGCGCAATCGATCGGTTACAGAGGTGGCGCAAGAGCGGGCCTAAGGCAGCGCTCTGCTGCTGCATGGAGGTAACCGATGTTTGAAAGTCTCAGCAGAATTCGCGCTGCCCTGGCGCGCGCCAGCAAGCACAGGAAGACCGTCCGCGCACTGAACGCGCTGCCGACGGAGATCCAGAAGGACATTGGCTGGACGGAGTCGAGGTCGATCGATGAGATAAGGCTGCCGTTCTAGGGCCGCATCCAGCGTCGCTAATATATCGCTCGCCATCGATTGTTCGGAAGCGTACAGTATAGCATCGTCAGCCACATCAATGGGCGCTGACGCTTGGGAGCGACCATCGCACTCCTGCCCCGACAGGAGGCATTGGAGACATGGCGGAGCAACCGAGACAGTCCGGTCTGAGCGCCGAGGCGCTCGCGGCCTTGGCGCGGGAAACCGGGGCCTCCGAGCAGCAGATACAAGAGATCGCATCGCTGATCGGCAACGATCGCTCGTCCATCGTGCGCGAAGCGCGCATGGTTGCGGCTGACCGCCCGAAGCGCTGATCCAGGAAAAAGCTGCTGGATTGATCCATGGGGCGTCGCCCCTGATTTGTCGGTTTTGTACGAAGTACAATGGCTGAATCCGAGTCAGCTATCGTCCAATGACCGTTTGCATTTGGGCAGGGCGCCGACGGCTGGGAGATGACATGTGCTCTTGCCCTGGGGAGAGAGCGATGGACCAGTCGGTCAGCAAGGAGAAAAGCGGCCTTTTGCGCCGCATGAACCCGGCCGACTTCGCACTGCTTGCGCCGCATTTGCATCATCGTGTGCTCGATCTCAAAGCCCCGCTCGAAATGGCGGGCGAGCCGGTCGCCTCGGTATGCTTCCTGGAAAGCGGCCTGGCCTCGGTGGTGGCGAGGAACCGGCCGGGCCTGGACACCGAGGTCGGCATCATCGGCCACGAAGGCATGTCGGGCTCCGCCTTGGTGATGGGCGCCGACTGGGCGCCCCATGATTGCTACATGCAGATGCCGGGCGAGGCGGTGTGCATCGATTCCGAGCCGTTCAAGGCAGCGCTGCAGAAAAGCCCGACGCTTCGCGCCTTCCTGCTGCGCTATGCCCATTATCTGCACGGCCAGACCAAATCCACGGCACTGAGCAATGCCCGCGCCAAGCTCGAGGATCGGCTGGCCCGATGGCTCCTGATGTGTGACGACAGGGTGGTCGGCCACCAGATCCAGATCACGCATGAGTTCCTGTCCGTCATGCTCGGCGTCAGGCGTCCGGGCGTCACCATCGGCCTGCAGATCCTGGAAGGGCGCGGCCTGATCCGGTCGAGGCGCGGCGAGATCGTCATTCGCGACCGGGATGGCCTGATCGCCGTCGCCGACGGTTTCTATGGCCAGGCCGAGGCCGAATACGAACGCCTGCTGGGCTGAGCCTGGCACGGGCTGGAAATGGCCGACGCGAATGCCGGTGAAAGCATGTTGCCAGAGCCGCGCCGGCCATTTGCGGCCATCTGGGGAGAGGCCGCCCGGCAAATCTAGCATCGGCGCAAAAGCGGGCAACGAACCGCAATCGCTTGGTAAAAACCGTACAATCGAATTGTGTTGAACCTTGGTTCGGCAAGAGTATGAATCTGCTGTCGTCGACCATGTATATGGGGCGCTGGCGCCTGAGGCTTCGACAGGCTCGCGCGCCCGATGTGAAACGGGGAAAACCGAAATGGCAGAACTGCTTTTCGACGTATCCGCCTTCGATTGCGCCATCCTGCGCGCCGCCTTCATCAAATCGGTGATGGAAGACAATGTCCCGGAAAAGCGGTGGCGCGCGCTCGCCGCTTCCCTGGTTCGCGACCTGACCGACCACGAAGACGTCGAGCCGGATCTGCTCGGCTGGATCACGCGCAAGTAGCAATATCCTGACGGTCCGGCGGCTACCCCAGCCACCACCACAGCGCCGCGATCGCCGCAAGCACCGCCGCCACCGACAGCCCCAGCATGATGTAGCTGCCCTTGATGATGTCGCGGATGATCTTCTTCACGCTTTCGCGGTCGTTGAGGTTGGGGAAGGGCTCGTTGGGCAGCGCCACGCCGAGGAAGCCGCAGAGCGGCGCCCAGCCATCGCTGACCTTGAACACCAGAAGCTTCTCCGGCGGCACGGCCGCTATCACCTCCTCGGTGTAGGCGTTGTAGCGCGCCACCGCCTTGGCGCGGTCGTCCATCACGCCGGCAAGCGTGCGGCCCCAGATCAGTCTGTGCGACATGTCGCCGAATTTGCGGCCGAACGGCGTCAGCCATTCCAGCACCTTGAACTGCCACAATGTCTCGGTGAAGTGGATGGTGTCGATGGTGCTGTCGTACCAGGCCTCGGCGCCGCGCGGATGCAGGGTGAGCAGCACCTTGGCGTCGGGATAGGCGGCCATCAATTCGCGCCACACGCAGCATCCCGGATTGTCGACCGTCGCCTTGTAATTGGCAAAGACTCTGGTCCAGTCGTGCTGGCTGCCGGGCGGGCTGTTGGCCACCTTGCGCCAGAAGTCGAGATGGCCCTTGTTGGCCTTGTTGAGGATGACTTCCTGCATGTGATAGCTGGGAAGGCCCAGCCTGTTCAGCGCGGCAAAGGTCGACCATGTGCCGGTGCGGCCGAATCCGGCCCCGATGAGCTCAAGCGTCATTTTAACCCCCCTTGTTGAGACCGCTTTTCTTTTTATGCCGGTCCGCTCGGAATGAGGTTGCATCCGCGCCCCTCGGCGCGCAACAATTTTCCCTGTCCAGGGCAGAAATGTGTTTGCTTTTTCGTCTGGGCCACGCGGAATGAGGGTTTGGCTATTCCAGCGGGTGAGGGAGCCTGATAATAGGTCAGTCAGATTGACCTAAATCGCATGGCCAGAACGGTCATGCTGGACCAGATGCCGTATCCCGGGAGGTGGGCTCGTGAGTTTGATGGACCTGTTGGCGTCGCGCGCCTCGCGCATGAAGGCGTCAGAAATCCGCGAGCTGCTCAAACTGCTCGACCAGCCCGACATCATCTCCTTTGCCGGCGGCATCCCCGATCCGGCCTTGTTTCCGGCCCAGGCGATCGCCGATGCCTATGCCTCGGTGCTGGGCGGTGCGGAGGCGAGCGCAGCACTTCAGTATCAGGTCTCCGAAGGTTATCTGCCGCTCAGAAAATGGCTGGCCGGCCAGATGGGCAAGCTCGGCATTGCCTGCGACGAGCACAACATCTTCATCACCTCCGGCTCGCAGCAGGCGCTGGATTATCTGGGCAAGCTGTTCCTGTCGCCCGGCGACACAGCGCTCGTGACGTGGCCGACCTATCTCGGCGCGCTCCAGGCCTTCAACGCCTATGAGCCGCGCTACGACCGCCTGACGCCGGATGGCGGCAACATGACGCCGGCCGCCTACCAGGCGGCGGCTGCTGCCCCCTCTACTTTTGCAAAAGAGGGCGGCAAGGTGAAATTCGCCTATCTGGTGCCCGATTTCGCCAACCCGACCGGCGAGACGCTGAACCGCCAGCAGCGCGAGGCGGTGCTCGACCTCGCCGGCGAGCTCGACATTGCCGTCATCGAGGACGCCGCCTATCGCGCGCTGCGCTATGACGGCGAGGGCCAGCCGCCGATCCTGGCGCTCGACTGCGAACGCTCCGGCGGCATCGAAAACGCCCGCACGCTCTATTGCGGCTCGTTCTCAAAGATTCTGTCACCGGGCATGCGCGTCGGCTGGGTCTGCGCGCCGCGCCGTGTAGTCGAGCGGCTGGTGCTGATGAAGCAGGCGTCGGACCTGCACAGCCCGTCGATCAACCAGCTGGTCATGCACCGCGTCTCCGAGGCCGTGTATGACGGCCAGGTGGAAAAGCTGATCGGCGCCTACCGCCAGCGCCGCGACGGCTTGCTTGCAGCACTCGAAGCGGAAATGCCGGATGGCGTCAGCTGGAGCCGGCCGGAAGGCGGCATGTTCGTTTGGCTGACGCTGCCTGAAAGTGCGGACGCCACGGCACTGCTCGCCCGCTCGGTCAAGGAAGCCCGCGTGGCCTTCGTGCCGGGCAACGCATTCTACGCCGACGGTTCGGGACGCAACACGATGCGGATGAGCTTTACGCTCGCAGATGAACGCGCCGTGGGTGAAGGCGTGCCGAGGCTGGCGAAATTGATGGGCTAATCTCCCCCCTCGAGGGGGAGATGTCGCCGAAGGCGACAGAGGGGGTCGCCGCGCGTGGAGCGCTAACCTTCATCAGTCGCAGGAGGTCGCGCCCAGTCGAGCCGACCCCCTCTGGCCTGCCGGCCATCTCCCCCTCAAGGGGGGAGATTAGCTCACTCCGCCACCACGAATTTATCCTGCGTCTTCGTTTCGAAATCGCTGGCGTCGTGGCGCTCGTGCAGTTGCATGGCCGGGTCGCCGAAGGCGCGGTTGACCATGCGGCCGCGTTGCACGGTCGGGCGGGCGTCGATCGCCTTGGCCCAGCGTTGTACGTGCTCGTAGTCCTGCACCGACAGGAATTCGGCGGAATCATTGTACATGCGGCCGAGCGCAAGGCCGCCATACCAGGGCCATACCGCCATGTCGGCGATCGAATAGAAGGCGCCGCCGAGATATTCGGTCTCGGCCAGCCGCCGGTCGAGCACGTCGAGCTGGCGCTTGGTCTCCATGGCGAAGCGGTCGATGGCGTATTCGAACTTTTCCGGCGCATAAGCGTAGAAATGGCCGAAGCCGCCGCCGAGATAGGGCGCCGAGCCCATCTGCCAGAACAGCCAGGACAAGGTTTCCGCGCGCGCCGGCTGTTCGGTCGGCAGGAATTCGCCGAACTTTTCCGCGAGATAAAGCAGGATCGAGCCGGACTCGAAGACGCGGACAGGCGTCTTGCCGCTGCGGTCGAGCAGCGCCGGGATCTTGGAGTTGGGATTGACCTCGACAAAGCCCGAGCCGAACTGGTCGCCATCGTTGATGCGGATCAGCCAGGCGTCGTATTCGGCGCCCTTGTGGCCGAGCGCCAGAAGCTCCTCCAGCATGACAGTCACTTTGACCCCATTCGGCGTCGCCAGCGAATAGAGCTGCAGCGGATGCTTGCCGACCGGCAGCACCTTGTCATGCGTCGGACCGGCAATAGGCCGGTTGATGCTGGCGAACGTGCCGCCATTGGCTTTCTTCCAGCTCCAGACTTTCGGCGGGGTGTATTCGGTCATGCGGGAAATTCCTTGGGTTTGGCGGGGCGAAAACGACTTGCGCGAGGGCGCGAGACTGATGGCGGAAAAGTCGGCGGAACCTAGATACGGGAACACATAGGTGCAATTCAGAAAGGTTCAACTTGTGTTGAACTATTATCGATGTCGGCGCCGCCCCTCATCGCCCTGCCGGGCACTTCTCCCCGTATAGTGACGGGGAGAAGGACGCTGTCGCCTACTGATTTCGCCAATTGCCAGCGTTGCCAAGAGCGCCGATGTTGCGGCCATCTCCCTTCTCCCCGTCGCTATACGGGGGGAGAAGGTGCCGGCAGGCGGACGAGGAGCAGCGCCAGCCTCTGAAATGATTGCCTTGTTGCCTAAGCCCTTGCGCCCTGTGCAGCGCGGCATACCTATAGAGGATACTGCCCACGCATATCTGCCAGGATGAAAGCATGCCGATCGATCCCGTTTCCCCGCTCTTGCGCTCCGTCGTTGGCGTGCGCGCCATGGTTCCCGACGATGCCTTCACGGCCAATGCCCTGGGCACGCGCCGGGAAGGCAGCGGCGTCGTCATCCGCGGCGACGGGCTGGTGCTCACCATAGGCTATCTCATCACCGAGGCCGAGGAGGTCTGGCTGACCGACCAGGACGGCCGCGTCGTGCCGGCACATGCGCTGGCCTATGACCAGGAGACAGGCTTCGGACTGGTGCAGGCGCTGGCGCCGCTCGGCCTGCCGGCGGTGGCGCTGGGCGACGCCTCGAAGGCCAAGATCGGCGACCCCGTGGTGTTTGCCGACGGAACCGGCCGCTCGGTCAAGGCACACATCGTCACCAAGCAGGAATTCGCCGGCTATTGGGAATATCTGCTTGACGAGGCGATCTTCATTGCCCCGGCGCACCCGTCCTGGGGCGGCGCGGCACTCATCGGCCAGGATGGCAGCCTGCTCGGCATCGGTTCGCTGCTTTTGCAGATGAGCCGCAACGGCGAGGTCGCCGACATCAACATGGTCGTGCCGATCAACCTTCTGACCCCGATCCTCGACGATCTGCTGACGCGCGGCCAGGTGGCGAAGCCGCCGCGCCCATGGCTCGGCGCCTTCTCGGCCGAGTCGAACGGTGCGGTCGTGGTGATGAGCGTCGCCGAAGGCGGCCCCGCCGCCAAGGCCGGCCTGCGCCAGGGCGACATCATCTCCGACGTGCGCGATGGCGAGGTCGACGGTCTCGCCGATTTCTACCGCAAGCTATGGCAGAATCCGGCGGGTTCGGAGATTCCTCTCAGGGTCGTGCGTGACGGTCGTGAGACTTGGCTGCGAGTGAAATCCGCCGACCGAAACAGCTTTTTGAAGAAACCGCATCTGCAGTGAAGGCCAATCTCCCCCCAAGTGGGGGAGATGCCCGGCAGGGCAGAGGGGGGCGCGAAGGATCGCGGCCTCTCGATCTGTTTTCTGAGAATCGCGGGATAAACGTGGCTGACACTGGCCGGTGCGTTGGCGGGACAGCGGCCCCCCTGCCGGCCATCTCCCCCACGAGGGGGGAGATTGGCTGCCCCCTCAATCCCCGCATACCCTAAAAGGCGTCCCCGTGTCCCACTCCGCGAAGGGCACGACCTGGCCTTCGACAGACACGATACTGTTCACCTTGCTGTCATCATCCTGCGTCTGCATACTTTTGCCCTTGCCGGTCAGCACGTCGTAGTCGCAGCTGCTGTAGACGACAACGGACTGGTATTTGTAATGGTCATAGGCAACGCCGGCGACGACGAAGGCCTCGTTGCGCCAGGCGATGGTCAGCGTCATGTCGGTCCGCTCGCCGGGGCCGATCAGCCCCGGCAGATAGATCTTGATCGAGCCGTTGGGCAGCAAGGTCAACTCCGGTTCGATGCCGGAGCCCTCATAATGCGGCTGGTCGTAGTCGTTCCATTCGCCGTAGACCTGCTCATGCACGACGCCGGCGGGTTTCAGAAAATTGTACTTTTTGTCCCTCAGGAAGAAATGCATGTCCATGGTATCGTCTTCGGGCTCGCTCTCGACGATCATCGCCAGATCGGCGGCGCCGTCCCCATTGAAGTCGCCGGTCAGCGCGGTGATGATCTTCTGGGTTTCGATGGGTTCGGCGAGCGCAGAGGCCGGCAGCAGAAGGATGAGGCCGAGTAACATCGATCGCATGGCATTTCCCCCGAATTGCAGTCTGCCTTGCCCGGCTCGACCAGCCGGGAAACTGCCATGAGCGCCGGCTTGGGCGCAAGCCGGCTCGCAATAGGCTAGGGGGTATCGACGCCGCTGACGGAAACTGGCATCGACAGCCGATACAGCCGGCCCGGCAACAACGAGGTGATGATGGCGCCGTTCAAGGTCGATCCCGACAAGGTTCATGAATTCCCCGATCCCGACAGTTTTTACGCCTGGCTGCGCGAAAATCATGCCGGCGAGAGCGAGGTCTGGATCAAAGTCCACAAGGTCGGCTCGGGCCTCGCCTCGATCACGCCGAAGCAGGCCATCGACGTGGCGCTGTGCTTCGGCTGGATCGACGCCATACGCAAGCCGCTCGACGACAAGAGCTTTCTGCAGCGCTACACGCCGCGCGGCAAGAAGAGCATCTGGAGCAAGATCAACATCGACAATGTCGCCCGCCTGGTCGAGGAGGGCCGCGTGACCGAACACGGGCTGAAACAGGTCGAGGCGGCCAAGGCCGACGGCCGCTGGGACCGCGCCTATGCCTCAGGCAAGGACATGAAGATCCCTGACGATCTGCAGGCCGCCATCGACGCCGAGCCGAAGGCGAAGGAGATGCTGGCAAAGCTTTCCGCCCAGAACCGGTTCGCGCTGGCGTTTCGAACGCACAACATGAAGACGGAGGCGGGGCGCAGGAAGAAGATCGAGGCTTTTGTCGAGATGCTGAAGCGTGGCGAGACGATCTATCCGCAGAAGCGGTGAGGCGACGGCAAGCGGGTGCCATGGTGCGCGCAGCTAAAAACCCGCTTGTGAGGTTCTGGCCTCGCTTTCCCGGACATAACATATTGTTTTTACGGTATTTTCCACTCGTCGTGCGGATGATAGCTGCGATAGTGGAAAAACGTAACAACATATTGTTAATTAAGAGTTTTCCACTATGTTAACTTGATCCTGGCTTAAGAGTGGAAAACGATGCTGAGAGAGTTGACCGGCGAGCAGCGGCGCCAACTCATAGATACGCAACAGGTCTACGAGGCCTGGCAGCGTGCTGATGACCAGCGCCAAAGGCGCTTTGCAGGCAGCATGCGCTGGGTTGAGCGCAACGGTGCTGAATACCTGCTGCGGAAGGTCCGGCAGGTCGAGAATTCACTCGGGCCGAAAAGCAGCCAGACGGAGAAGGCGTTCGCTGCGTTTTCCGAGGGCAGGGTGCAGAACAAGGATCTGCTGGCAGGTCTGGCCGATCGCCTGAACGGCCTGGCGAAAGTCAATGTGGCAATGGGGTTGGGCAGGGTACCGGCCATCGCCGCACGGATATTGCGGCGGTGCGCCGAAACAGACCTGCTGGGCAAGCAGTTGCTGGTCGTCGGCACGAATGCGCTGTTCGCTTACGAGGCTCTGGCGGGCGTCCAGATCACCAGCGGTCTCACGGCAACCGGCGACATCGACCTGCTCTTCGATTCGCGACGTCGCATCAGCTTCGTGACCGGCGAGAGGGTAAGCCAGTCCGGCCTGATAGGCGTGTTGCGTAAAGTGGACAGGTCCTTCAAGCCGCTCCAGCCCCGGGCCTTCAGGGCAGCGAACCGTGATGGCTATCTGGTCGACCTGATCCGTCCGCAGGCAAGACATGTCCTCAAGGACAACGCCACTACCTCGATTACACAGCATGCCGACGATCTCGACAGCGCACCCATGGAGGGGCTGCAATGGCTCATCAACGCCCCGAAGGTGGAGGCTGTGGCGATCGATGAGCGTGGCTATCCCGTAAGCATGCCGACGGTCGACCCTCGAATGTTCGCTCTGCACAAGGCTTGGCTGGCCACGCTGCCTGATCGGTCTGCGGTCAAGGCAATGAGAGATCGTGAACAGGCGGAAGCGGCTGCACGCATTGCCACCGCCTATCTTGCCCTTCCGCTGGACAGCGAACATCTCAAAAGGCCTCCGGCGGCATTGCGAGACGCCGCGGCCGCAACGCTGTCCCTTCCTGGCCCGAGCGGCTTTTCCGAAGACCTTCCAATTGAGCCGGACTGGTAGCGCCCACACGCCATGCTACGAAAATAGCATTCTCGCCTCGCGAAATGTGATGCTACGGTTCCCGGCGCACCCAGGGCGGAGGGGTTGCCAAGAGGAGAAGTGGCGGGCGCTGGCCCGGATTTCAGCGAGAACCGGACGGAGCTGTTGAACCATTGCAAGGCCGCCGCGTTTTCCAGCGTCGGCCACAAGGGAGGAACCACCTGTGAAAGCATCCTATCTCGTCTCAGCCGCGCTGCTTGCGGCGACTGCGATGCCGGCGGCGGCCGGCGAAATTTCCGACGGCAAGGTCAAGATCGGCATCCTCAACGACCAGTCGGGCGTCTATGCCGATTTCGGCGGCAAATGGTCGGTCGAGGCCGCCAGGATGGCGGTCGAGGATTTTGGCGGCAAGGTGCAGGGCGCGCCAATCGAGATCGTCAACGCCGATCACCAGAACAAGCCCGACATTGCCTCCAACATTGCGCGCCAGTGGTACGACACCGAGCAGGTCGACGCGATCATGGAACTGACGACATCCTCGGTGGCGCTCGCCGTCCAGGGGTTGTCCAAGGAAAAGAAGAAGATCGACATCGTCACCGGAGCGGCATCGGCCGACCTGACCGGCAAGCAATGCTCGCCCTACGGTTTCCACTGGGCTTACGATACCCACTCGCAGGCGGTCGGCACCGGCGGCGCGCTGGTGCAGCAGGGCGGCGACAGCTGGTATTTCATCACCGTCGACTATGCCTTCGGATATTCGCTGAAGGAGCAGACCTCAAAGGTTGTTGAGGCAAGCGGCGGCAAAGTGCTGGGCGAGGTGCGTTACCCCTTGGGATCGACGGATTATTCCTCCTTCCTGCTGCAGGCGCAGTCCTCCGGCGCCAAGGTTATCGGCCTTGCCAATGCCGGCCTCGACACCTCCAATACCATCAAGCAGGCGGCCGAGTTCGGCATCGTCGCCGGCGGCCAGCGGCTGGCAGCACTTCTGTTCACGCTTGCCGAGGTGCACGGCCTCGGACTGCAGGCGGCGCAGGGCGTGGTGCTCACCGAAGGGTTTTACTGGGACCGCGACGACAAGAGCCGCGACTTCGCCGGGCGCTTCTTCAAGCGCACCAACCGCATGCCCAACATGATCCAGGCCGGCACCTATTCGGCGGTGCTGCAATATCTCAAGGCCATCGACAAGGCCGGCACCGACGAGACCGAGGCGGTCGCCAAGCAACTCCATGAAATGCCCGTCGACGACATCATCAACGCCAACGGCAAGGTACAGGCCGACGGCTCGATGGTGCACGACATGTATCTCTACCAGGTCAAGAAGCCCGAGGAGTCGAAGAAGGACTGGGATTACTACACCTACCTTGCGACCATTCCGGGCGACAAGGCCTTCATCAAGGCCGAAGACAGCGGCTGCCCGCTCGTCACCAAGTGACGATGGTGCAAGCCGTGGCCGTCCAGCAGGACGGTGCCGAAATCCAGCCGCGGGTGGTGCTTTCCGCCCGCGGCCTGCGGCGCGACTTTGCCGGTTTCGTCGCCGTCAACAATGTCGACCTCGACGTCCATCACGGCCAGATCCATGCGCTGATCGGGCCGAACGGCGCCGGCAAGACGACGATCTTCAACCTCTTGACCAAGTTCCTGCAGCCGAGCAGCGGTAGGATCAAACTGTTGGGCAACGACATCACCCGCACCGCGCCGGCCAGGGTGGCGCGCATGGGTCTCGTCCGCTCGTTCCAGATATCGGCGATCTTTCCGCATCNGTCGCCTTGCAGCGGCCGAGCGGGCTCGGCTTCCAGTTCTGGCGCTCGCTGGCCGCGCTTGACCAACTGACTCCACGGGCGCGCGAACTGCTTGCCGTCGTCGGTCTCGACGATGTCGCGCATCGTCCGGCCGGCGATCTCTCCTATGGCAGGAAGCGCGTGCTCGAGATCGCCACCACGCTGGCGCTCGACCCGAAAGTGCTGCTGCTCGACGAGCCGATGGCCGGCATGGGGCACGAGGATGTCGGCGTCATTTCCGGCATCATCCGCTCGCTGGCAACGGACCGCGCCGTGCTGATGGTCGAGCACAATCTCACCGTCGTCGCCGACCTCTGCGACTGGATCACCGTCATGCAGCGCGGCCAGGTGCTCGCCGCCGGCGACTACGCGACGGTGAGCAACGATGAGCGCGTCAGGGTCGCCTACATGGGGACCGAGCAGGGGGACCGAGCATGAGTGAGCCGCTGCTTGCCGTGCGCGATCTCCATGCCTGGTATGGCGAGGGCCATGCGCTGCATGGCGTCAACCTCGACGTTTTTCGCGGTGAGACCGTGACGCTGCTCGGCCGCAACGGCGTCGGCAAGACCACAACGCTGCGCGCCATCATGGGGCTGGTCCGCAAGCGCAGCGGCAGCGTCGCGTTCGACGGCAGCGACCTGATGCGCCTGCCGCTGCATCGTGTTGCCCATCGCGGCATCGGCTTCGTGCCGGAGGAGCGCGGCATCTTCGCCACGCTCACCGTCGACGAAAACCTGATCCTGCCGCCGGTGGTGGCCAAGGGCGGCATGAGCGTCGAGGAAATCTTCGATCTCTTTCCCAACCTCAAGGAGCGCCGCAACAGCCCCGGCACCAAACTCTCCGGCGGCGAACAGCAGATGCTGGCCATGGCCCGCATCCTGCGGACGGGCGTGCAGATGCTGCTGCTCGACGAGCCGACCGAGGGCCTGGCGCCGGTCATCGTCCAGCGCATCGGCGAACTGCTGGCGACCTTGAAAAAGCGCGGCATGACCATCCTGCTCGTCGAGCAGAATTTCCGCTTCGCCGCGCGCATCGCCGACCGCTTCTATCTGATGGAGCATGGCAAGGTGGTGGAGGGTTTTGCCGCAAGCGAGCTTGCCGCTCACACGCAACAGCTGCACGAGGTGTTGGGGGTATGATGACGACAGCCCACGGCAGTACCCCCACCCCGCTGCTGCGCAGCGACCCTCCCCACAAGGGGGAGGGTGGAGGGCCACCGCCCTACCTCCCCCTTGTAGGGAGGTCGGACCGAAGGTCCGGGTGGGGGTACGTGCCGCACAGACGCATCCCGCTTGCAACACCCTCGGTGACGCCATGACCATGATCTTCGGCATCCCCGTCCAGGCCTTGCTCGGCCAGATGCTGGTCGGGCTGATCAACGGCTCCTTCTACGCCATGCTGAGCCTCGGCCTGGCCGTCATCTTCGGCCTGCTGCGGATCATCAATTTCGCCCATGGCGCACTCTATATGCTCGGCGCCTTCATCGGTTACCTGCTGCTCGTCCATCTCGGCATCGGCTACTGGCCGGCGCTGCTCCTGGTTCCGCTCATCGTCGGCGTCTTCGGCATGGCGGTCGAGCGCGTGGCGCTGTCGCGGCTCTACCGCCTGGATCCGCTCTACGGGCTGCTGTTCACCTTCGGACTGGCGCTGGTCATCGAAGGCGTGTTCCGTTTCTACTACGGTGTGTCAGGCAACCCATATGCCGTTCCGGCGCAGCTTGCCGGCGGCACCAATCTCGGCTTCATGTTCCTGCCCAACTATCGCGGCTGGGTGGTGGTGGCCTCGCTCATTATCTGCATCGGCACCTGGCTCCTGATCGAGAAGACCAGGCTCGGCTCCTATCTGCGCGCCGCGACCGAAAATCCCGAGCTGGTGCAGGCCTTCGGCGTCAACGTGCCGCTGCTGCTGACGCTCACCTATGGGCTCGGCGCGGCGCTCGCCGGCCTTGCCGGTATTCTCGCCGCGCCCGTCTACCAGGTCAGTCCGCTGATGGGCTCCGATATCATCATCGTCGTCTTTGCCGTCGTCGTGGTCGGCGGCATGGGTTCGATTCTCGGGGCCATCGTCACCGGCTATATGCTCGGCCTCGCCGAGGGCCTGACCAAGGTGTTCTATCCCGAGGCGTCGAACCTCGTGGTCTTCGTCATCATGGCGATCGTGCTGCTCCTGCGCCCCGCCGGCCTGTTCGGAAGGGACGCCTGAGATGAGCGAGGCAGCCCTTCACGACCAGCGCACCGCCGCCTCCGTGCGGCTTGAGCGGGTATTGCTGGCATTGGCCATACTGGCGCTGATAGCCGCGCCCTTCTTCGTCTATCCGATCTTCCTGATGAAGATGCTGTGCTTCGCGCTGTTTGCCTGCGCCTTCAACCTGCTGCTCGGCTACACCGGGCTGTTGTCGTTCGGCCACGCCACCTTCTACGGCGCCGCCGCCTATTTCTGCGCCTACGCCGTCAAGGCATGGGGCTGGCCGCCCGAGGCCGGCATCCTGCTCGGCACCGCCGGAGCGGCCGTGCTCGGCCTGGTCATGGGCTTCCTCGCCATCCGCCGGCAAGGCATCTATTTCTCGATGATCACGCTGGCGCTGGCGCAGATGTTTTATTTCTTCTGTGTCCAGGTGCCGTTCACCGAAGGCGAGGACGGCATACAAGGCGTGCCGCGCAGGCATCTGTTCGGCATCGTCGATCTCAACGTCACGCTCAACATGTATTTCGTCGTGCTTGCCGTCTTCCTCATCGGCGTCTTCGCCGTCTGGCGCATCGTCAACT
This sequence comes from Mesorhizobium sp. L103C131B0, assembly GCF_000502275.1. NCBI lineage: Bacteria > Pseudomonadati > Pseudomonadota > Alphaproteobacteria > Hyphomicrobiales > Phyllobacteriaceae > Mesorhizobium > Mesorhizobium sp. L103C131B0. Next base: position 33,983 of record NZ_AYXC01000018.1, read on the forward strand.
CGCCGTTCGGCATGATCCTGCGTTCGATCCGCGAGAACGAGAACCGCGCCATCTCGCTGGGCTATTCGGTCGGCCGCTACAAGCTCGCCGCCTTCGTCATGTCGGCAGCGCTTGCCGGGCTTGCCGGCGCGACCAAGGCGATCGTCTTCCAGTTCGCGACGCTGACCGACGTCACCTGGCAGATGTCGGGCGAGGTGATCCTGATGACGCTGCTCGGCGGCATTGGCACCATGGTCGGTCCTGTCGTCGGCGCCGGCCTCGTCGTCGGCCTGGAAAACACCCTCGCCACCTCAGGCTTCCCGGTGACCATCGCCACCGGCCTGATCTTCATGATCTGCGTGCTGGTCTTTCGTCGCGGCATCGTCGGCGAGATTTACGCGCGCTGGCTGGCGCCGGCCAACGGCGAGGCGGGCCGCGATCAATAGGTGATGGTCACCACCACCGTGTCGGTGTAGACGCCGGCCGAGGGCGTCGTCTGCGGCGGCACGCGGCCGTAGACGATGAGCGGTTGCGCCAAGCCGGTTCCGGTGCCGGCCACCGTGCTTCCCGGCGTTCCGGCGTCACCCCAGGGCTGCGAGCGCGCGGCGTCCTTGTAGAGGCCGTAGGTGACCCGCTCGCCGCCCTTCGACATCTTGCGATTGGTCGGCGTGCCGCCTGTCGTGCCGCCATTCAGGGAAACCGTATAGGCGGTCGACGGCGTGCAGGTGACCGAGACCTGGCCGGTGGCATCGGCATTGGCGTCGAGCACGCCCTTGGAGCCGAAATCGATGTTCTGGGTGGCGACCAGGCAGTTTGCCGCGACCGTGGCGTTGATGGTGAAGGTCGGATCGGGCGCCGTCAGACCGAAGCCGGTGTTGCAGCTGTTGCCGAGCAGGTCGTTCTGGTAGCGAAACTCGACGTGGATGCCCGAAAATATCGACTGATAGGTGCCCGGCGGAACCGCTGACTGGCCGCCGGTCACCCGAGCGTAGATCGTGGCGCTGCCGGATGCATTGCCGATGAGAATGGGCACCAGCACCTGCGGCGGCGGGCGCGATGCATAGGCCCAGGTATAGGAACCCCACGCGACGCTCATTCCGGGGTCCGAATAGAGCTGGTAGTTAAGGCTGTTGGCGCCGCTCGCCATCTGCCTGGCTGCCGCCGAGGTAGCACCCCCACTGCCGGCGCCGATATGCGGACAGAACAGGATGCGCACCACGCCGCCGGTGCAATTCATGTTGAGTGTCGCCGTCGCGGTGGCTGCGGTGGCCGACAGCGTGTCGATGAGACCGAAATTCATGTCGGTGACGGTACCGGTGCAGCTCTGCGCCCGGGCCAGCGACGGGAGCAGTACGAGGATTATAACGACTGCAGCGCGCATCATTTGGCCTGGGATTTTCATTGGCACACCACATCCTTGATCGTCACTTGCCGGCCTCGCACCGCTTCGAACGGGAAATCCGCTCGGCACGAGCTGCCGTCCGCCAGACCGACCACCACCGCATTCTGCTTGCCGAGGCCCTTGATGTAGGCCTGCCCATCATAGCCGACGACGAAATCTTCCGTGCCGCCGTCGACGCGGCCGGCAAGCCCGGCTTCGAGCGGCGTGCCGCTCGGGTTGACCAGCGTCACCAGCGCGGCCTGCGCCGCCTCCGACACGCCGAACTTCAGCACGACGCCGTTGCGGTCGGCCGGAACGACAGTCTCCTTGGTGGTCGGAATATCGGCGTCGACGGGCAGGTTCTTCGGGTCTATCGACACCGTGTTCGGCTCATAGGAATTCAGCCCGGTGACCAGGATGCGGCCTTTGCTGTCGGTCTTCCCGACCGGCCGGTTCTGATGCAACACCTCCACGTCCGGCGTGCCGACATCGACGACGGCAAAGGCGTCGTCGATGCGATTGGTCGCGAACACGCCGCCGCCGGCCACGGCGATGGCGCCGTCCATCTGCCCGGTCACGCGAAAATCATTGTCGAACTGCTGGGCGCCGGCCGCGAGGCGCGCAAACGGCGCCCGGTAGCTCACCGCTGCCGAGCGGTTGGGAACCTCGCCTTCTGAGGTGCGCAGCCGCCAGCCGATGCTGCCGTCCTCGGCCCGCTCCGCCTTGGCGAGGTCGGCAGTGACATTGAGGCCGTCAGGGCCTTGCTCGACGCCTGTCGAGGCCGAGATGTCGTCGTTGAACGGGATCGAAATCCCGGCGAACACGCCATAGCTGCTGTCGTCATCGAGATCGGCGAAGGCCGTGGCATAGAGCGTGCTGCGCTTGAAGAATGCCTGGCTGTAGGACAGGCTGACGATCTGGCTGCTTTCGCCCTTGGCGCTCTTCAAATGCGTATAGGACAGGTTGAGGCTGGAGAAATCGATCGGCATCGGCACGCTGAGTGTCACCTGGTCGACCGCGCGCGGCACGCCGGCGCTGAAACGGGTGAAGTCGTCGGGGTCGAGAACCGGCTGCGCCGTCACCGAGGCGATGTCATCATAGCCGCCAAAGGCCCGCTGCATGTGAGCGTTGATCGCCCAGCCACCATAGCCGAATTCGACACTGGCATCGACCAGCGAGCCGGTGCGCCCCTCATGATGGCTGCCGGCCACCGCCACCGACGCCGCGCCATAAGGCCCGAGCGGGAAGGCAGCACCTATGCCGCCATTGATCAGCTCGGCGCCGCCCTCGGCATGGGCTTCCAATGTCAGCCGGTCGGTCACGCCGTAGCGCGCGCTGGCGACGCCCATGACGCGGCCATCATAGTCGTCGGAAGAGATGCCGAAATTGCGCCGCGCCATGCCCGCCTCGACGGAAAAATCGAGCAGCCCCTGACGCAGCATCATGCTGGAGGCATAGAACGGCAAGGTGGCGGTGGTCTCGCGCCCCAGGCTGTCGCGCAGCACCACCTGGGCCTGTCCGGCGCCGGTGAACACCGGCAAATTGGTGACCTGGAATGGCCCGGGCTGGATGTCGCCGGAATAGGTACGCACGTTTTGCGTATAGACCTCGAGCGTCGACGGCACCGCCGCCGTGCCGCCGAAGGACGGCAGCGGCAGCGTCACCAGGTCCGATCGCAGGTGGAAGTTGCGTTGCGCCTGGACGCCGCCGAGATAGACCGGCCGCGTCCACGACAAGCCGCCGGAGACGAAGTCGCCGGCGCGGTAGGTCATCAGCCGGTCGGGGTCGGAATAGCTCCAGGTCGTGTTGAGCCGCGTAAAGCCGCCCAGCTTGCCATCGGAATAGCCGGCGATGAACGACTGGCTGAGCGTGCCATAGGAGCTGAACACGCGCGCATCGAAGCCGCCGGAAACGCCTTGGAACAGCTCGACGTCCTTGTCGAACAATGTGTTGGAGCTGGCAAACAGCGAATAGTTGAGAACCGCGCCCACGCCTGATTGCGGCGCCGGCCGGTCCTGCAAGCGCAAGCCGAGATCGACCATGCGCGCCTCGCGGCTGTCATTGGCGGCGGTGACGTAGAGGCGCTGCGCCGCTTCGTCGATCTGAAACGACACATCCGCCAGCTGGTCGAGCCTGACCAGGCCGTCGGTGTCGACAGCGCCCTGCGGCGGCTTCAGCCCGATTTCCTTCAGCTCTTGCGGCGTCGATGCCAGGCCGCCATCCGGCATCTGGGTGAAGCTGCCGATCAGTTTGGTCGAGACGTCGTTGATGAACACCTCTAGATAAAGGCTGCGGCCGGCTTGCTGGCCAGGGTCTTCAGGGTTCGTCACGGCCGGCAATTCTTGCGCGTTCACCGCCGAGAAAGGTGTGAAAATCGCGAGCGCGACGACTAGCGCGATCCTACTTGCCCTTGACGGCAACGTTGGCATCGAAGGGTCCAAGATCGCTCTGTGCCTTCAAAAGCACGGAGCCCGCTGACAGTGATTTGCCGCTGCCGATCGGCCACTGCATGGTCGCGCCGCCCAGGACATAACCGACGAGCCCGTTTCGGTTGCCGAGCTTTTTGCCGTTCTGGGTCAGGGATAGGTTGGACAAGCGGAGACGACTTTCACCGGTATTGCTGGCTGTCAGCACAAGACTGCCGCCCTTGCGCGAAACACTCCAGGCGACTGCCGGCGCGGCCGCATCGGCGTCGCGGAAAAACACCGGCACCGAATAGCGCAGCGCGAGCGCGACCGTACCGGCCTTCTTGCGCGACGGGTCGGGTAACTCGTCGACGATGACGCGGTAGCTTTCCTCGGCCCGCACCGGCGCCTTGCTGACGCGCACGACGCGAACCACGTATTGGGCATTGGGTCCGAGTTTGGTCGATGGCGGGCTGCTGACGACGTCCGTAGTCGGCGTCAGCGTCTCGATCCCGCCAGCCTGGCTCCAGGCGAAGACGCGTATCTGCACATTGATCGGCCGCTTGGGGTCATCGTTGCTGAGGTTGAGAACCGCCGAGGCGTCGGGCGAGATCAGCTCGAGACCTGTCGGCGCCACCCTGAGCGAAGCGGCTTGTGAGAGACCGGCGCACAGCAACAGAACAGCCGTGGCTCCGATGCATGAAAGCATGGATCGCATGATCGTCCTCGTGTTGGTATCGATTGTCAGTACGTTATGGTGATCGCAACGGTGTCGGTGTAGAGGCCCGCCGCCGGTGTCGTCTGCGGTGGAACACGCCCGTAGACGGTCAGCGGCTGAATGGCGCCGTTGCCGGTTCCGCCGACCGTGTCGGTGGGGATCGTGGTGCCCCAAAGCTGCGTCCGGGTGCTTTCCCTGTAGATGGTGTAGTCGATCGTCGCCGACGCCGGCCCGGTCATCTTGCGAACAGCAACCGTTGCGCCCGCGCCCGCTCCGGCGCTCAGACCAACATTGTAGGACTTGCCGGTCGTGCATTGCACGTTGATGGTGCTGGTCTGGTCGACATTCGCATCAATGACACCGTGCGAGCCGAAATCGAGATCGCTCGCCGTCTGCACCTTGCATTCGTCGGTAATCGTGATGCGGACATTCATGCTGCCCGTCGCGGTCGCGGCGATCGCGGGCAGGATGGGAAGCAGCGACGCTCCCGTCAGCAGCGCATATTTCAGCAATCTCATGCGTGTTTCCTCCGTCGGGCAGACCGTTCCTCGCAACACAGTCTTGACCCGGATTTCACTCCTACAGCTCCTCCGTTGCATGCTTCGCAAGACATCAACGATACAGTAATGTCAGAAGCGAACTGTGCAATGATTATTACAACTTAGATTCGGATTACGACAGCGAATAACTTCGGTATGTATCGGATAATTTTGGTTAATATTTGGTTAACAGAGATGAAATGGACATTTTTCCGAAGTGAAAGTTCGTCTGTCGAAAATTTATTTTGCTTCTCGTGCCGAAAAGGCGAAAATATCTGGCAAATCATCTTGATTTTGTAGAGTCTCACCTGTCGTCCTTTATTATCGATATTTCGCGGCGTGCACCGGCGCCAAGCAGCCATCGCCATAGCCGCGCCGGTAGCTGTTCGCGCCTGTCCAAGCCTTGCGGTCGTGCTGACAGGGCCGCATTCGCCAAAACCGTGTTCCGCCCGGCCCAAGCATGGCCGTCCCGGCTGAGATAAATCCACCGCCGTCGGATCGCGGCGAAACACATGCGAATCGTTCTTGCCACGCTGGCCCGGATTTCCTTCGGCGGCGCATCGGCCGGACGGGAGATGCGCCTGTTGTCGCTTGGAGCCATGATCCACGGCCGGCAGCCGCGCGGACCGGCTGCCAGACGTCAGAAAAGGAAGAACGATGAAGAAGACCTATGAAAAGCCACAGCTCGAAAAGCGCCAGAAGCTGTCGCGTGTGACCGCTGTCGCCGGCCCATCAGTGGCCAGTGAGAGCTGACGCCGTCGACCGGCATCGAGCCACCAGCGGACAAGGAGAGCAGTCATGGATCAGCATGCGAACCCGTCACCCGGCTTCAGGCGCAATCCGGGCAAGGTGATCACCGTCGAGCCCTTCAACGGGCGTGTCGTCGTGTTTGCAAACGGCACCATCATCGCTTCCTCGGCAAAAGCCAAAATGGTGACCGAGCCGCCCCATCCCTTCTCCTTCTACATCCCGTTCGAGGACATCGACTTCCGCAAGCTCAGGAAGACGGAGCGGTCGACGCTGTGCCCCTACAAGGGCGACTCCAGCTACTGGAACGTGCTGCCGGCGGGCGAAACCGGTAACGACGCGATGTGGGCCTATGAGCAGCCCTTCGACGAGATGGCCGAGATTCGCGCCCACGGCGCCTTCTATCCCGACCGGGTCGCCATCGACGCCACGCCGCGCTGAGCTGAGCGCGTCATGCCTGTCGCCCAAAAGTGCCCAGCGTTTTTGGAGCCGACGACAGGCATGAACAGAGGAATTTTTTCAGATCAGCCATAGCTGTCCTCACCCGGGGGCGCAGCGGTTTTGCGGCAACGGCATGCCGAAACGAAGACAAAAGGTCATGGACGAAAAGCAGAGAGCAATTCTCGACGAAATCCCGCGCCTGCGCCGCTATGCGCGCTCGCTGCTGCGCGACCGCGATTCCGCCGACGATCTCGTCCAGGACTGCCTGGAGCGGGCGCTGCTGCGGCTGGACAACTGGCAGACGGGAGAGAGCCCGCGAAAATGGCTGTTCACGATCATGCATCATCTGTTCATCGACCAGATGCGCAAGGTGAACCGGCGAGGCGAGGCCTCGATGCTGCCGCTGGAGGCCGGCGAGGTGCAGGCCTCTCCCGCCGACCAGCTGGAGAACGTCGCCGCGCGCGAGATCATCGACGCGCTGCAGGCGATCAGCCCGGACCGCCGTGCCGCGCTGACCTTGGTCGCCATCGAGGGCTTCTCCTATGCCGAGGCCGCCGAGATGCTCGGCGTGCCGGCCGGCACGCTGATGTCGCGCATCGCGCGCGGCCGTGAGGAACTGCGCGGCCTGCTCGAGGACAATGCGCGCCGCCGCGCGATAAGGATCGTCGAGCCAGGCCCGGGCAGGGCGGTTCCAATCAGGGCGCCAATGGCATGACGAGCCCCAATCGCATGATGATGCCTTACGGCATGGTCCGGCACGATTGCAGGCCTTGTCCGCACTGTGGGCGCGGCGCACCCGGTAACGGTTTCTTCTCTGCTTGCGTGCATAGTGGCGGCGACGGAGTGAGCGAAACCAGGGCATGGCTGAAGAGAAAATACGCAACGGTGAGTTCTGGGCGCTTGCGCTCGAACGCGCTCATCTCGGCGTATGGGACTGGAATATTTTGAGCGGCGACTGCTTCTATTCGCCGACCTGGTCGCACATGCTGGGTTATGAGGATGGCGAGCTTGCCAACAGCGACGACCTCTGGCTGAAGCTGACGCATCCCGACGACCGCCAGCGGGCGCTGGCCAGCGGCGAGCGGCACATTTCCGGCCTGACCGCCTCGATCGAGACCGAGCTGCGCCTCAAGCACAAGGACGGCCACTGGATCTGGGTGCTGGACCGCGGCGGCATTGTCGAGCGTGACGAGACGGGCAAGCCGGTCAGGCTGATGGGCGTGCAGACCGACATCAGCCGGCAGAAAGAGGCGGAAGCCGAACTCGAGCGGGTCAATGTGCGCTTTCGCCTGGCGCTGGCGGCCAGCGGCACCGGCATCTGGCATCACGACATCGACGCCAACAAGAGCTATTGGGACGCCCGCACCAGGGAGATATTCGGCCTGGTCGCCGACACCGACGAGGTGGCTGCCGACCTTTGGCATTCCTATCTGCATCCCGACGACAAGGATGCCGCAGAGCGCGCCCATCTGGCGCCACTTTCGACCGACGGCGTCGTCGCCGCGCAATACCGCATCGTCAGGCGCGACGGCGAAATCCGCCATGTCGAATCGCTGGTGCGCTTCATCGCGGCGCCCGAGACGGCGGGCCAGATTCTCGGCACCGTGCGCGACATCACCGAGGACAAGAAACGCGAGCGGGAACTCGCCTACGCCGCTCACCACGATGCGCTGACCGGCCTGTTGAACCGTGCCGCCTTCGACCGGCTGCTGGCCGTGCATATCGCCACCGAGCGGGCTTTGCCGCTGGCGGTGTTTTACGTCGATCTCGACTACTTCAAGGCGCTCAACGACTTTGCCGGCCACGCCGCCGGCGACCTGGCGCTGAAGGGCGTGGCCGCCGGTATTCTGGGCTGCCTGCCGGCATCGGCACGTGCCGCGCGCCTCGGCGGCGACGAGTTCGCGCTGCTGGTGCCCAATTGCCAATCGGCCAAGGCCGAGGCGCTGGCCGGCGCCATCCTTGCGGCGGTCCGTGACGCCGACCTCGGACTGCCGGCGACCTCGCGAAAGCTCGCGGCCAGCATCGGCATCGCCTTCGTCGAGGACACCACCACCACGGTTGCCGATGCGTTGGCCTGCGCCGACGACGCCTGCTATGCGGCCAAGGCGGCCGGGCGCAATCGCTTCGCGGTGTTTTCGGCCGATGCGGCGTCGGGCTCCGGCGGCCTCAACGCGGCGCGTGTCGCCGCCGACACGGTCGACGCCATGGATGACGGGCGGCTGAAACTGTTCGGCCAGGAAATCCATCTGCTCGGCCAGCCCTGGCAGGAGAGCCGCCATGTCGAGGTGCTGGCGCGGCTTGCCGGGCGCAATGGCAAGCTGATCCCGCCCAACGAATTCATTCCGGTCGCCGAGCGCTTCGGCATTGCCTCGCGGCTGGACCGCTGGATCATCAGGACAGCGCTTTCGCAGCATGGCGCGGCGATGCGGTCAGGCGCCATCATGCTCGGCTTCAATCTGTCGGCGCAGACGCTGAGCGATCCGCTGCTGTGGGATTTCGTCGACGCCGTCATCGCCGAGACCGGGGCGCCGCATTCCGGCATCGGTTTCGAGATCACCGAGACCGCGGCCGTCACCAATTTCGACGCCGCCGAGCAGTTCGTGCGCAAGGCGCGCGAGCGGCAATGCCGCGTCAGCCTCGACGATTTCGGCGCCGGCATGAGCTCGTTCGAATATTTGCGGCGCTTTCCGGTCGATCAGATCAAGATCGACGGCTCGTTCATCGAGAATATCGCGGAAAGCCGTTTCGACCGCGAGATCGTCTCGGCCATAGCGGGCATCGCCAAAAGTCTCGGCTGCGCGGTGGTGGCCGAAAAGATCGAACAGCAGGAAGCGCTCGACATTCTGCGCGGCATGGGCGTGGCCTATGGCCAGGGTTTTCTGCTTCACCGGCCGGAGCCGCTCGAGGCGATCGTCGCGCGGGCCGGCGAACAGTCACCGGCCAGCGGACAGTCGCCGGAAAAGCGCTTCGGCTGACGGCTTCTCATCGCCTCGGGCTCGCGCGACTTGTCCGGCTAACCGGCGTCGGCCTTTTCCTGCTTTCGCTGCGCCGCCTCCTTCTTGCGGCGCAACACCTCGTCGGTGCCGACAAGGTCCTTCGAGCCGCCGGAAATGGCGGTCGAGAGGACGGCGGGCGGATCGCTGGCCGGAAAACTGTCTTCGAGGCCTGATTGCAACTGCTCCTCGAGCGTCTGCGGGTTCTCGGAGCGGCCTTCGGCGCGGCGCTCGCCAACGGCTTCGACATCGCTCTTGGTGTCGGGGTGAGCGCGGGCTTCCGATATCGTCGACACCACCAGCTCGATGGCGAACTCTTTCATCGCCTCGGCTTGCGGCCCATCGACATCAGAGTCTTCGATCAGGCGGATGAGCGACTTTTCCAGGGCGCCCAGTTCCTTGACGCCCTGACACCGCGCCAGACGCTTGGTGAGCGAACCGATCAGCGCCGGGGCAAAGGTCGAATAGGCAAGCCTGCGTGTGTCGTCGACCTGCTCGGGATGAAGCTTTTGCAAGGACATAGATGCCTCCAGTCAATCAGCCGTGCAGCTTCTGCCGCTGGCCCCTCCTTAGGAAACAGAGGGGAGGGCAAGAGGTTCCATACAGTCCTCGACAGGGTCGACGAGTTCAACTCCACAGCGACGCCATGGTCAGCGACGCTTCGAATATCTGCTCCCTGTTCTCGTTCAGCATCTTGACGGTGATCCGCCGGTGGTCGCCCTCCGGTATCTCGTCGCGCGCCACATCGTGCAATATGCGCAGCGCTTCGGCTCCCGCACGCTCCCGGCTGGGAAAAAGCTGCCCCTCTTCATCAATCTGGGTCTCGGCGTTGTACAAGTCGAAGTAGAACCGTTCCATGTGTGCAAGGATCCCTGCGTGAGAACGCTAAGGCGCATCGCGGTTGAAGGACGCAGGCGACGCGCTTCAGGTCTGTGTTTTTATGCATGTCGTTGTCTCAAAATCGGGGCCATTTTTGAGCGACATGGATTAAATCCCAACCCGCACCCATGGTTCCATGCGACTGTGCCCTGAGCAGATTTCCTGCCAGGAGCCGTCGCCGTGCCGGCCGATTGCAACCGCACCCGATCTCCGGCGTTTGGCTAGGCCACGAATGTCCACGAAATCTCGAACTGGATCCTCGATGCTAGAACCGCTTTATCTCAACCTTGGCCAGCATGACGCTTTGTCCGAGCAGGAAAAGGGGCTGCTGGCCGCCGCCATGACCATCGAGATGGATTTTGCCACCGGTCAGGACATCGTTTCAGAGGGATCGAGGCCAGGCTACAGCACGCTCATCATCGAGGGTCTGGCGGCGCGCTACAAGGTGCTGGAGGATGGCGGCCGCCAGTTCACCTCGTTGCAGGTGCCAGGCGATTTTGTCGATTTGCACGCCTTCCTGCTCAAGACAATGGACCATGGCATTATAGCTTTGTCGCCATGCCGGGTGATCGCCGCCGACCACAGTCGGCTAAGGACGATCACCGAACAGGCGCCTCATCTCAGCCGCTTGCTTTGGCTGGACACGCTCGTCGATGGCGCCATCCATCGGGAATGGATCGTGGCCATGGGCCGGCGGTCCAAGACTTCGCATCTGGCGCATCTTGTGTGCGAGCTGTTCGTGCGGCTCCAGGTCGTCAAGCAGACCAACGGCATGAGTTTCCGGCTTCCCCTGTCGCAGGCGGAACTGGCCGATGTGCTTGGGCTTTCGGTCGTCCACATGAACCGGGTCATCGGCGCGCTGCGCAAGATCGGTGTGATCGGCTGGGCAAATTACATGGTGACCATTCTGGACTGGCAGCAGCTGGTGGAAATCGCCGAGTTCGACCCGACTTATCTCAGCATGAACCGCGAGCCGAGATAGGCTATCCGGCGTTCGCCATGACATCGCAGGCAATCCGTCAGCCGGTCTTTCAACGATGCCCATCCAGCGACGCCAATTCGTCGAGCATGGCAAGGGCGGCACTTGGCTTCGCCGGCTTCAGCAAGCCCTGTTGGGCGGCGGCATTCTGGAAAGCGGCAAAGGCGATGTCCGGGCGGCAAATGCCGTTCAACGCGTCATCCACCAGCCTGTCGGCCGCCTTGTAGGCCGCCGTCTGCTTGTTCTTCCATGTTCCGCCTAGCGCCCTCCTGGCGTCGGCGATCGACGACACCGTCATCGCGCTGCCGTCCACGAATCTGATCGTCAGGGGCAGAAAACGGCTCATGCGCTCACCATCCAAACCATTCGCGCCTCGCCCGGATCGATCTCATCACTTGCCTCCTTGAAAACGGGATCGCCATAAACGAGGAAATCACAAACTGGTTGCAGCCCGGCGAGCTACATGTTGCTTGCCGGCCAGATCGGCCGATGCGGACGATAAGGCGGCCGCGGCGCCGGCTTCAACGGGATGTCGGCGAGCGAGTTGCGGATCGGCCTGAACAGTATCGGCGAAGACGCGGCGCGGCGGTGCAATACCGCGGCTGACAATTTGGCAATCAGATTTCGAACGTCCATGGGACACCTCGAGCGCGTTGAGAGTCCCCCCATCGCGATCACCTACCACCTCACGCCCAGCATCCGCATTTAACTTTGATATAGGCCGGACGAATACGCGCCGCGCGCAATGTCTGCCGCCGAGATTCTGCCGATCCTCGGCGGCGGCTATTGAGGGCGGTGCCAGGCTGGCGGTCACGCATCCCAGCAGCGACGTCGCGGACGCTGCTGCAACCGGATGAATTTTCGTGCATTCTTGTGCATGGCCACAATGCTTCGAACCGACACGCCGGCAAAATGCTGCTCCTATTGCGGTTCGCGAGAGCATGACTACGAGGATTGTCCGAAGCGTAAAGCAGAGGCGGAGCGGCAGTGGGAAGGCCAGGCAAAGCCCGGCGCCGAATCCGAGGCGACGGCCGAAGTCTAGCTGGGCTCGAACAGCTCGATCACGTTGCCGGACGGGTCTTCACAAAGAATCTGTCGCCCGCCCGGACCTTCGACGATCTGGTTGCGGAACCGCACGCCGGCCTCGACCATCTTAGTCACGATTGACGGCAATTGCTCGACCTCGAGCACGAAGCGGTTCCATCCGCCCGGCTCGGGTGTCCGGCCGTCCGGCATCGGCCTGGCTGCCGACGCCAAGGGACCGGCGAGCCAGAGCGAGAGGTCGCCGCGCGTCAGGATGGCCATCGCCGGACCGAATTGCTGCTTCAGCGCGAAGCCCAGATAGCTCGTATAAAACGCGATGGACAGATCGACATCGCGGACCAGATATCGGACGGACACCATTCGCAGGCTCCCTCACAAACGCCCCTCCCGAGAGATAGCTGGCGGGACAAGTCGGGGCAAGCCCGCGCGCACGCTTCGGGCGCCTACGGTGCGATTGCGTGGTCGGCCTGTCTGTCTCTCACGAAGGCCGTCAGCAGCTCCATTCCCGCCGGCCAGTCGCCCAGCCCGCTATTGCTGTTGATGTGACCAAGCGGCCCGGCGATGTGCAGTTCGCTGCCCCATTGTGTGGCTTTCTCACCGGCATAGCCGTTCGGATCATAGGGATCGTCGGTGCTGGCCACGATCAGCGAGGGGAAGCGAAGCGGCCCGCGCGGCGTATCGGCGAAGGGAATTCCGTAAGCGGGATAGACCGGCGAGGCCGGGTCGGGAACCGCAACCAGAAACGCCCCGCCGATCCGACGGCTCGACACCGCCTGCCAATGCGCGACCAGCAGGCAGCTGAGACTGTGGGCGACGAGCACCGGCGGGGTCTGTGCCTGTGACACCGCGACGTCCAGCGCCGCCACCCAGTCGTCGAAATCCGGCAGCTCCCAGCTTGCCGGGCTGAAGCGGCGCATCGCCGGGTCGGCCTGTTGCCAGCGTGTCTGCCAGTGGGCCTCGCCCGATCCGCCGCTGCCCGGCAGAATGATGAAGTCGGTCATGGAAAATCCTGTTTCTTCGCCGCAGATGATGTCCCAATCCTAGGGCTTCTCCTTGTTCGCGGAATGAGAGATCATCGGAAAGCGATGAAGAATTCCGATGGATTGAAGGTGTTCATGGCAAACGGCGATTACCGGCCACGGCTCGACCCCACCGACATGGCAATCATCGAGATCATGCAGGAGGATGGCCGCATCGGCATTTCCGAACTCGGCCGCCGCGTCGGCCTGTCCCAGCCCGCGACGTCGGAGCGGGTGAAGCGGCTGGAGGAGCGCGGCATCATCGCCGGCTACCGGGCCGCGATCGATCCCACCGCCCTCGGTCTCGGCACCATGGCCATGATCCGCCTGCGCACCACGCATGAGCACATCCAGACCTGCCTGAAGAAATTCGCGGCCATGCCGGAAGTGGTCGAGGTGCTGCGGGTGACCGGCGAGGATTGTTTTCTGGTCAAGGTGGTCGTGCCGTCGCCGCCCGACCTCGAAAGCATCGTCGATGCCATCGGCCGCTACGGCGCGGTGACGACCAATGTGGTGCTGCGCGCCGAGCCGCCGAAACGGTTGGGGCGGGAGCTGATGGCGAAGCTCTGAGCGGCCACGCGCGGCAAGAGGATTGCAAGCGCCTCCTTTTGCGAGGTCCGGCTTTGCCGCGAAAGAATTTCGCGGGCTGGTGTAGGATCGGCGGCGTGGCGCCCGTCCTTGGGGCGAAACCCGTTGCAAACCTTTGGAGCACATCATGGAAGCCGTTCAATCGCCGTGGCAGACCGCGGCCATTCTCATCGCCCGCCTGACCTTGGCCGCCATGTTCGCGATGGGAGCAGCCTTCAAGTTCATGGATATGAACATGACCGCCGGCTACATCGCCGCCGCCGGCTTCCCGTTCCCGCTGTTTCTGGCCTGGTGCGCCGCGATCCTCGAAACGCTGCTGGTGATCGCCTTGCTGACCGGAGCGTTCTTCACGCCGGCCGCCCTGGTCGCCGCCGTCTACGTGGTCTTCCTCGGCTTTGCCTTCCACGGTCCGTCGCACTGGACCGGCAACCAGGCCGAGTTCGGCGCCTTCATGTCCCATTTCCCGTTCGCCGCCGGCCTGCTGTTCGCCGCCGTGCATGGACCGGGCAGCGTGCTGGCCTCGAAGATTGGCCGAGGGTGAGGCCCCGCGTCGGCAGACCGCCTCACATCTGGTCGTTGTAGGGTTCCTTCATCTGACCGACCATGCGGGCCAGTTTCGAGAAGGACGGCATGTCCGCCTCCGGCTGGCATTGATTGGCCAGTTCCAGCAGTCGGATCGGAAAGTTGACGGCGTCGCGGTTGGACTCCGACATGCCGTCGGACCGCTCCTCGCCGGTTTCGATGGCCTCGGCCTTGCGCAGCGCAATGTCGATATCCTCCACCGTGAGCAGGCCCTTGCGCACCAGCACCTGATTGATCGAGGCGACGGCCATCAGCAGGCCTTCGAGTTGCAGATTGGCGACGTTCATGGCTGTTGCTCCCATTTGGCTCACGCTCAACGCATGAGCCGCTGTTACGATCCGGACGGGGATGCAAGCGATAGGCGTCGGCCGATGGCCTGCGCTACTCTTCCATCCAGCGGCGGCCATATTCGGCCCACAGCGCCTTGACCTCCCGGCTGCCGAGGCGCGGGGCCGAGCCGTCGCCATAGGCGATCGAAACGCAGCTGATGTCGTAATGGGGATGGGCGTCGATGACGAAGCGGATCGCCTCGCCGAGCGGCCTTCTGCCGATGACCGGATCGGCCTGGCCTTGGCCGACGCTGCGAACGCCCGAAACAGTGGCTGGCGCTTGCCGCATCCTGAACACGGATGCCATGGCTGGTTTGTCCATCCCGCTCTCCCCCGAGTTGGAGTGGAATGATTCCATAAGAGCCAGCTAATGACCAGTCGCTAGACGGCCTGTCGAAGGCTGCGTCTTGTATCCTGCAGCCCGTTGAAGGACTGTTCAGGCCAGCGGATCCGCCGCCGGCGGCCTGGCGGGAAGGCCGAGCCTTGTCCGCTCGCCGTCGGCAAACTCCTCGGCCGCTTCCTGGGCCATGAACAGATGCTGGGTCACCGTGCCATTCTCGGCAACCAGCACCGCCCATTGGCGGCGGTCCACACGTTCCACGCGAACGTCATTGGGCTCTCCGGCCACCACGATCGTCCTCCAGCAGGCGTACGGCACGGAGGGGGCGTGCCTTTACGCCTTGGTCTTGCTCTTGGCCGGCGCCTTGGCGGCCGGGGCCTCGGGTGTCCTGATGCCGAGCCCGAACTCCTTTGCCAGCTCCGAGCGCTTGGCGGCGTAGCTGGGCGCCGTCATCGGATAGTCGCCGGGCAGGTCCCATTTGGCGCGATAGGCTTCCGGCGTCATGCCATGGGCGGAGCCGAGATGACGCCGCAGCGACCTGAACTTCTTGCCATCCTCGAGGCAGTAAATGAAATTCGGCGTTACCGAGCGCTTGCGGTTGACCGCGGGCTCAGGCGCAGGTTGCGGCGGAGCAACGGGATTGTCCACGGCCGCGAGCGCTGCATTGACGCTCTCGATCAACGCCGGCAGGCTATCCGGAGGCACTGAATTGTTGCGCACGAATGCCGCGACGATGTCGGCGGTCAGATTTATATTTCGGATTTTGTCCTCAGACATGGCTTCTTTTGCCCCCTTGATGCCAAAGGACAAATTATCAGACAACATCCGCCGACGGCATGGCACTTTAGAACATATGCATATGACTTGACGCCGGATGTGGTAGCGCTAGCATCGCCGAGTCTCCGATCGATGTCGATGTAGGAATTCTTTCCTGACATATCTTGACCGGTGAGGGCAGCTATGCTATGATTTGTCGATGTTGCTGATTTGCGCCACCAACCCGCCGCCGAGGCGGGTTTTTTGTTTCAGGCCGGCTTGGAAGCGATGATGGCCAGTGACGCGAGTTTTCCCTCGCTCAGGCTGCTTATGTAGTTTTTTCGCCGATGCACGAACTCGGCGCCGAGCACGATCTCATTGGCCTGCTGCTGGGCGGGCGACGGAACCATGCTGGAATTTGCCCGTTTCAACGCCAGCTCGACGTGATCGCCGGTTTCGTCGATGACGTCGTCGACCTGGAATCCGGCTGAAGCAAACAGAGCCTTCAGGGTTTCGCGGTCGACGAGATGGCTGGCCACAGCCGACACCGCCCAAGGCAAGGGATAGTGAGGCTCGCCGTCCGCCAGCACCGCCTCGGTCCAGACAAGCCTGGCCTTCGGCTTCAGTACGCGCCACGCTTGCCCGATGACCGCCGCCTTGTCGGCGATATTCATGCCGACATAGAAGCAGATCGCCGCGTCGAATGTGTCGTCCGCAAAAGGCAGCCTTGTCGCATCGGCCTCATGGAAACGCACTTTGTCGCCGAGGCCGCAGAGCTCGGTCAATCGGCGGGATGCCTCGACGAACGCCTGCGTCAGGTCGACGCCGTCGACGCTGCACCCATAGGTCTCGGCAAGGAACCGGGCCGGGCCGCCAATGCCGCTGCCGATGTCCAGAACCCGATCGCCGGCGGAGGGCGCAAGACGCGCAGCATGGTCCTGCGTGGCGATCAGCTCGCGGCCATGAAGCTGATCGAACGGATAGAGTTGTTTGGCTGCGAGGCTGCCGGCCTTTGCGTCCGGCACAGCCGACAGGATGCGCTCGACAATGCCGCCGCTGCCATAGTGACTGGTCACATCGCTCATTTCGCTCTCCGACGAGACCCAGCATCCCATCGATGCGGCCCTTCGCGCAATGCGCGCCGCCGCCAAGGACGAGGCTTTGACCGGAGTAGGAATTATTTCTTATCTGCATTGACGGGTGAGGGCAGCTTTGCTATGATTTGTCCATGGTGCTGATTTGCGCCACCGACCCGCCCACGAGGCGGGTTTTGTTTTCCTGATGCCCACAACGTGCGGATATCGGATGTCGGCGGGACAGCCCCCCTCTGGCCTGCCGGACGTTCGTCGTTCGGAAAGCCAAGCAATTGGCTTTCCGTCCGCTGCGCGGACCACTCCTCAACCCCCACACGGGGGGGAGATCGGACTGCCGCCTTGCTTTCGCCAATCGTCAGCGCTGCAAATTGGTCGCGACCCTGGAGCTGCCAATCTCCCCCCTTGAGGGGGAGATGTCCGGCAGGACAGAGGGGGGCGTGAAGGAACGCTATCCTCGGTTCATTCTGCCTTATCCGCGAGGCCTCCCTTGTCCAACCGCTATGCCACCATCATCACCGACGATGACGGCCGCGAGGTCGTCAGCGCCATTGGCGTGTTCGAGGGCGCTGCCCCGCAGGCGCGCATCGGCCGTATCGAGCCGGTCGTGCCGGGCGTGCTGATCGGCATGGTTCGCGGTGGTCCTGTCGATGCCATCGGCGGCTTCGGCTTTCCGCGCGGCGCGCACGACGCAAGGGCGATCGCCAGGGCAAGCCTGAAAGCCGCGTCTGCCGGAAAGCGCCACGCGCCGGCCGCTGATGCAGCCCGCAAGGCCGCCCCAACACGGTCAGGGCCAAAATCGGCACGGCGCAAGTCCGGCAAGATCAAGTCCGGCAAGATCAAGCGGCCAGCGAAACAGGCACCTACCGCCGAGCCCGCCGGGATCTCGGATCATGGCTGACCGGACGGCGCCGCGTGCGCGCCCTGGCCGCAAGGCGACTGCCGCCGCTGCCAAGCCGAAGCGGACGAAGAAGACGCTTGGCGATGATTTCCTCGACGCGGTTCGCGCCGATTTCAGCGCCCATGGCGCCGGCGTCATTGCCGCGGTCCGGGCCGACAAGCCCGACCAGTATCTGAAGATCGTGCAATCGGTGCTACCCAAGGATCTGGCCAAGGATTTGCATGTTTCATCTGACAATCTGGAAGCCCTGAGCGATGACGAGATCCGCCGCCGCATCCGTGGCCTCGAAGCCGTCCTCGGGCCGTTTGGCGACCAGCCTGAAGACGCGCCGCCACTATCTGGCGCTGCTGCAGGAGCTGGACCGCAGGCGCAGGACTAACCAGCTTGCCGCCTACCGGCCTTATCCCAGGCAGGCGCAGTTTCACGCCGCCGGCGCGCAGAACCGGGAACGTCTGTTCATGGCCGGCAACCAGTTGGGCAAGACCAGGGCCGGCGGCGCCGAATGGGCCATGCATCTCACCGGCCGCTATCCCGCGTGGTGGCAGGGCAAGACCTTCGACGCCGCCGTCAGGCTATGGGCTGCCGGCGTGACCGGCGAGGGCACGCGAGACAACCCGCAGCGCGTGCTGGTCGGCCCGCCGCAGCAGCAGGCGGCATGGGGCACCGGCATGATCCCCGCCGATGCCATCCGCCAGACCACGATGGGCCGCGGCGCGCCGGGCGCGCTCGACAGCATCGTGGTGCGCTGGGGCGGCGGCGGCGACGTGCAGGCCGATGAATCGGTGCTGTCGTTCAAGAGCTATGAGAAGGGCCGCGAAAAGTGGCAGGGCGAAACCCTGCACGGCGTCTGGTTCGACGAGGAGCCGCCGCTCGATATCTATTCCGAAGGCCTGACCCGCACCAACGCGACGGGCGGCATCACCATGGTGACGTTTACGCCGCTGCTTGGCATGAGCGACGTGGTGCTGCGGTTCTTGACGGCGCAGGAGGTTCTCCCTTCCCCCCTTGTGGGGTGAGCAGCTGGTTCGCGAAGCGAATTCGTCGTGCCAGTGGCACGACGAAAGGCCGGCGAACGCCGGGACGCTGCGGAGCAGCGGGGACCCGGCAGGTTGGATCGGCCACCACCCGGCCCTTCGCAGGCTCAGGGCGTTCGAAGCTCGAAAAGCCAAGCAATTGGCTTTTCGTCCGCCACGCGGACCGCTTCTCACCCCACAAAGGGAGAAGGTAAGAACCGCCACGCCCGGCGCAAATATCGTGCGCGGACAACATCATACGACATTACTTTGAATCAGTTCGGCAGGCTCTACGCCCTGTCACGTCGCTATCTTGACCCCGAGATCAGCGGTGCCTCAGGCGATTGCCGGCAACGATGATTGCCATACGGCGTGGTGCGATATCTGGTTGTGCTCGATGCAATCGGTTGCCAGTTTGCTGATTTCAGGATCGGCGGACGCCTGCGCCCATTCGACGAACGCGTCAACAACGACCAACCTCGCCCGGCTGGCCAGCCCCAAGCCGTAACGGCGCACTACCGGCTCTGAATGGTCGAGCATAGCACGGATCATGCCTGATGCATCACCTCGCCATTGCCCGGAGATATCGGCGATCGCCGAAAACGGCGTTTGCGGCCTGAGCAACGCGGCGTGCTGACGCGCAAGCTTTAACTGCCAGTCTTTTGCAAAGCGCACAAATTTGACGGCTCCCATGCGTACACCATCGTGATAATCATCAAGGGCAAACAACGCCTGCGCGAGATGCTGACCATCGTTCCGCGTACTGCATCGCAAGATAGACTCCACGGCATCGAAGCGCGTGCGCGGGTTGCTGTCCCCAAGCAGCGCGGCCAGCTCACCCACCATCGAACTTATGTTCTGGTTTTGAAAGGTGGCAATAAACGCACCCGCCGCTCGCGTCTCAGCATTGGCAGATGTCAGCAGGAGACGAAGGCTTTCCAACGGCACCGTCTTGCCGAGCTCGCCGAGAAGGTCGTTGGCAAGCGCGCCATCGTCATCATGCGGGGACGACAGCAGCCGCTCCAGCATCTCCTGACCTGTCATGGCATTTGTCGATTTGCCGAGTGGCAGCAGGATCTTACCGCCTTCGCTGAAAAAAAGATGAGCAACCTCGCTGTCCTCGGCGGACAGGCGCATCGCCTCGAATAGATCTGTCATGGCAAAGAGTGGCTGTCCCACCCGCGTAGAGTACAGGCCGCGCAGAATGCACCAGCCCAGACGCATCGATGTCGCCGATGCACGGCAAGACCTACCGCATAAAGCGATAAAGGAAAAGATGAGAGCGAAGCTTTCCCGTTTCGGCGCGTTGCGGAATTGCGAACCGCGACTAGACTGGTGGCCAGGTTGTCGAGGAACCAAGTCCATGAACAGGCGGCAGGTATTGACAGGCGGTTTGTCTTCGCTTGTCGTGTCGCCGGCGGGTGGTGCTGAGGTATCAAAGCCCCAGGTGCCCAAATGGCGACCCTCGTTTTCACAACCCATCGATCGCATCGAGGAACGGTTCGGCTATTACTTCGACAGAGGCCGTGACTTTGCCATCCTTGAAACGGCACCTGCGTGCTGACGGAAGCCGGCCTGTCCGATGAGGCGGCAGCCATGGCCGCCATCCAGACGCTTGCCATGATTTACAACTATCACCCGGACATGAAGCCGTCTGACATGGATGATGGCAACGTGCTGGTCAGCTACAATCATCCAGCCTTCAATGTCGTGCTTTCCGACGTTGCGAATGCGCATTGGCAAGAGATCGAGGCCCGCCACCAGGATGGGCTGGCTACGGGCGAGGTGCTGATCACGCCGCTGGGGCAGAATGTGTTCGATGAGCTCGGCAAAAAGGCGCTGCTTGGCAGGTGCTACATGTTCATGGATGCGCAGGCGCCAAAGGTGATCCGCATCAAACCCAGTTGATAAGTCGAATCAGGGGTATTTGGGTGCCGGCAAGTTGCCTGGCACGACCTTCGGCGGTTGACGATTTGCGCGTTAATGGGCCGCACAATATTTTCTCTCGACCGGTATACTGATATATATAGAGCATACAGGATTGATTGGGAGTGTCGGGGACGCAGACCTCGCGTTTGAACCCTGTTCCTGGATCGGTACGGGTTCTGCAGATTTTTTTACTAGTATCGTAAGGAACATTCGCCTGGCTGGTGCATGCCGATGCACTGGCGGCAATGCCGACAACGATTGCAATCCGAATCATGTGTTCCCCCAAGTCTTGGGTCAGCTTCGCATTGATGAGCGCTGGTATCAATGGCCACACTCTATTGGAGCATGCTTGCATGACCCGTCACGTCACCTTCATGACCATAGACGACGTCGAACACTATTCGCCGGACGAGCGTGCCGCGATCATCGCCGCCTATCCCGAACATGAGCGCGAAGCGAGGGCCAAGGGCATTCCGGTGCTGGGCTCCGGCCGCATCTTTCCGATTGCCGAGGAGCTGATTGCCTGCGAGCCGTTCCGGCTGCCGCGCTACTGGCCGCGGATCGGCGCCCTCGATTTCGGCTGGGACCATCCGTCGGCCGCGGTCGAGCTGGCCTGGGATACGGAGGCCGATGTCGTCTATATCTCCAAGGCGGCGCGGGCCTCGCAGCGGACGCCGGCCATGCAGGTACTGGCCCTGAAGCCGTGGGGCGAGTGGCTGCCCTGGGCCTGGCCGCGCGACGGCCGCCGCGAGACGCTGGAAGGCGCGGGCACCGCGCTTGCCAGACAATACGCCGCGCACGGGCTGAACATGCTGTCGGGCCACGCCCGCTTCGCCGACGGCTCGGTCTCGGTCGAGGCGGGGCTGATGGAAATGCTCGACCGCATGCAATCCGGCCGCTTCAAGGTGTTTTCGACGCTGCTGCCCTGGTTCGAGGAATTCAGGCTTTTTCACCGAAAGGACGGCAAGGTGGTGAAACTGCGCGACGATTTGATGGCCGCGACGCGCTACCGCAAACTGACGCTCGCCTATGTCAGCGGCGCCGGCACTTTGCCGACGGTGGCCAACGGCATCTGGCTGATGTTCGACCGTGCCGGCGACAGAGGCGCCGACGGGACGGGAGTAGGAGATTTTTTGGGGCCTGCGTCTTCGGCAACCGACAATATTGTCACTTTCGCGGGCACCACGGGCAAGGTGGGGAAGGATAGTGGGATCGCGGTGTCCAGCCTGGCGCCGAAGGCCAGCCCGACATTTACCGGGACGCCAACGGGGCCGACCGCAGCGCCTGGAACGAATACCACGCAATTGGCTACAACGGGGTTCGTCAAGGCTGGGTTTGATCTGAAACTTGATAGCCGACCCAACCTTGGTGTCGTCGCGCAGACGATCACCGATTGGAACAACGCCCTGGACAACGGCTGGTATATGGCCTCGGCGGCGGCTAATGCGCCAGACGGCGTAAATTGGTTCCTGGGGTTTGTGGAAGCGCACGGAAGCACTGGCTACCGGACGCAGACGGTGCATGATTTCGTCAACGACACTACGGCGGCAGACCAAAAGCTATGGCGGCGCAGGCAGGCTGGCGGTGCCTGGGGAGGATGGATCAAGCTGCAATGGTCGCAGGCCGAACAGGATGCACGCTATGTCCAGTCGTCCACGGCGTTGCTTCAGAAGTTTTATGAAAGCCCGCAACAGACGATCACATCCGGCGGGTCGCTGACGTTGGCTCATGGGCTGGGGGTGAAGCCGAAAAATTACCTTGCATTCTTACAGTGCACCACTGCTGAGGGTGGCTATTCTATTGGAGACGAAGAACCTGTCTCGATTGGATCGCACGAAGCAAGCACCAATCGAGGCCTAAGTGTCGTTCCCGATGCTACAAATATGGTCGTTAGATTTGGGTCGCAGGCTTCTAGTGCCGTTCAGATTACACGCAAAGACACTGGTGGATTTCTAAATATTACCAATGCAAGCTGGCGGCTTGTCATTAGGGCATGGGCCTAGCATAAATTCGAGTGAATTCTTCAAAAGAAAGATCAAAAGGCCGCTCTCTCTTTCCGAGATATGGCGTCTGCCCAATCCACCACCGAATCTCAATAAGCCTCGGCTATTTTCGTCGTCGAAGCGCTTCTTGATCACCTTTGCCGGAATTCTTCCTAACACTGCATACGGAGGTGCATCTTCGATCACCATCGCAGCGGCGACGACGGCAATGGTGCCGTCGCTCGATTCGCCGTTCCGATCTCCTTTCCGGCCGACGCCACCAAATACCGCCCCGCCAAGGTCTCCAGCGACGTTGTCTCGATGATCGACGCCTAACCGCAAGCAGCTTCGCAAATCGACAACCTGCCTTTCGCGGGCAGAAAGGAAAACCCCAATGGACCGCAACTTCGCGCGGGCGCTTGCGCTCGTCCTCAAATCGGAAGGCGGCTGGTCCGACAATCCGGCCGATCCCGGCGGCGCAACCATGAAGGGCGTGACGCTGGCCAATTTCCGCCGCTACGTGAAGGCGGATGCGACGAAGGTCGACCTTCGCCATATCACGGATGCTCAGGTGGCGACGGTCTATCGCCGCTTCTATTGGAATGCCGCTGCGGGCGCCGAGCTTCCCGGCGGTGTCGACTATGCCGTCTTCGACTTCGCCGTGAACAGTGGGCCGGGCAGGGCGGCTAAATATCTGCAGGCGGCAGTTGGCACCGCACAGGACGGCAGGATCGGCCCGGCCACGCTCAAAGCTGTCGGCGCCAGGCCACCGGGCGCAGTCATCGACGATCTTTGCGATGCCCGCCTGGCATTCCTGCGGCGGCTGCCGACCTGGCCGGTTTTCGGCAAGGGTTGGAGCGATCGCATCCGGTCGGTCCGTTCCCAGGCGCTGTTGATGTCGGCACTACAGCCCGCTCCGGCACCTTTGCCGGGCACCCCGCCCCAGCCATCAGCGCTCTCGCCGAAGCCCGGCAGTGCGATGCCGCCGGTGTCTACCGGCGGGCCCGTCAGCCCCGTCGAACGCCTGCCGTTCTGGCGTGCGCTGCTTCAAATCCTGAAATCGATTTTCGCAAGGAGTTCGACATGATCGCCGTCTTCATCCGCATCGGCTTGCGTTACGGCGCCGGTGTTCTGGTCGCGCGTGGCCTGCTCGGCGCCGACGACGCGGCGGCATTTTCTTCCGACCCCGACATTCAAGCTGGTCTGGAGATCGCCGCCGGTCTCGCCATCGCCTCGGTCACCGAGACCTGGCACTGGCTGGCCCGCAAATCCGGCTGGGAGCACTGACATGGAAGGGTTTCAACAACTGCTCATCGCCTATCTCGAAGCCGCGAAACCCTATGCTATCGGCTTTGCCGCCGGGCTTGTCGCCGGGTGGCTGCTGTGAGCGCGCTCCTCGCCGTCCTGCTTGGCAACAAAGCGCTGCTGGGCTTCCTGGCATCGGTCATCGCCGCCCTTTGCTGGGGCGCTCACCAGCGGCTGGCCGGCGCCAGGGCCGAGCGCGGCAAACTGGCGGCCGCTGAGGCCGCGGCGCGCGCGGTCGCTGAGCAGGTGCAGAACGACGTCGGCGCATTGCCGGCGGACGCTGTTCGAAAGGAGCTGAAATCATGGGCAAGGGACTGATGCTTGCGCTGCTTGTGGCGCTTGCCGGGTGCACGACTGCTTCGGGCGGCTTCTGCGCGATTTCGAGCCCGCTGCGCCTGTCGGCCGAAGCCGTCGACGTCCTGTCGGACGCCGAGGCGAGAGCGCTCCTGGCGCACAACCGCAAGGGACAAAAGCTCTGCGGATGGAGGCCTTAGCCGATGCACGACCTCTTCGACATGCTCGGCATCAAGGGGCCGGTCGTCGCCGCCGGGCTAGCCGGCGGCGTGCTGCGAGCACTGTCGCGCCATCGCTACAAGCTGCGCGAGATGATTGCCTCGCCGATCTGCGGGGCGCTGGCGGCTGCGTATCTGACGCTGCCTGCCGTCGCCTGGTTCAGGGCAACCGGCATGCCTATCCCCGATCCGGCCGACGACACCACGACGCTCGCCGCCGCCTTTTTGATCGGCGTCTCGGCCATGTGGATTTCCGACATCGTCTTCGAGGTCATCGTGCGGCGGTTCGGCTCGGCCGGCAACGAGTGATGCACTTGAGATGCTGGAAGAAGCCAGCGACAATGCCTACCTAAGGAGCAATCCAATGGAGGTATGATATGGCGACGTCCACCGAACGTGCAGTCCTTGCCGGCGGCTGTTTCTGGGGCATGCAGGATTTGATCCGGCGCTATCCCGGCGTGATCTCTACCCGCGTCGGCTATAGCGGTGGCGATGTGCCCAACGCCACGTATCGCAACCACGGCAGCCATGCCGAAGCCATCGAGATCGTTTTCGATCCGGCCAGGATCAGCTTTCGCACATTGCTCGAATCCTTTTTCCAGATCCACGATCCGACCACCAGGAACCGCCAGGGCAACGATGTCGGAATGAGCTATCGCTCGGCGATCTTCTACACCAGCGACGAGCAGAAGCGCGCCGCCGAAGACACCATCGCCGATGTCGATGCCTCTGGACTGTGGCCGGGCAAGGTCGTCACCGAGCTTGCGCCGGTGGGCGATTTCTGGGAGGCGGAGCCAGAGCATCAGGACTATCTCGAGAAATACCCCAACGGCTATACCTGCCACTTTGTCAGGCCGGGCTGGAAGCTTCCGGTCCGCGAAAAGGCTGTTTCGTAACGCAGCCGCTATCGTCTGCTTATCTGGCGGTCGAACTATTCTTCCGCGCGATCGGTATGCCGGCCGCCTTGTTGAGGTGGCCGTGCTCGGGCTGCCCATAGATGAACGCGCCGTGGACGGGTTTGCCGTCGACCTCAGAGCCTGAGAACGCGACGGCCTCGATCTTCTTTGTTCCGGTCAGGCTCTGGTTTCGAAGATAGGCGAAGGTTCGCACCGCTTCTCCGACAATTCGATCGAGAAACGGTTTTGGCCGCCTCCCGGGCCGTCGCACGAGGCTTGGAAAGCGCTCTCGTCCCGAAACAAAATGGTGCTGTGCGCAAAGCGCCGGCATGACTTCCTTGCGTCCGACCCTCACTTTGGCAAAATGCGTTTCCAGCTTGATCACATCGGCATCGCGCGGCACCCATCGATCGGAAGCAAGCAGCGAGCCGGCGCCCGCGCCGAAAACGACGTCGTCCTCGAAAACCGCGCCATATTGATCCGCGCCGTTCGCAACGATCTCCCAACACGAGCGGTGGCTCAGGAAACAGCAAACCTCAGCAGCGCTTAGCGGGCTTTTGGCGACAGAGCAGCAATCGGGGCAATCAATGGCGGAGACACGCTCAAATGGTACTCCGATCCGGCCGAACTCGGACGCGACATGCGCCAGCCGATCGCGAGAACGATCAAGATTGATCACCAGACACCTCATCAGCGCCCCCTTTGTCCGGTGATCAGTGAATATCACGTTCCCGTGATTGCACAAAATTTGCTTACGTGCGGGGCAGTGGGTAGCGGCGTACGGTGCCGCCGGTTGATTTTGGAGGTTGGGTGGACATTGACGGCGTCCCCCGCGTGGCGCGAGCCTTTACCGTGCGCGCCTAGACGAGTCGCCCTAGAAGCCGAAGAATTGCCGACCGATCATGTATCCGAGCGCGACGACCACAAGGGGAAACAGGGCGGGCGTCAGCCCACCAAGAGCGGAGGTCTTTGGCTGTTGCCTGGAGATGGTCCTGGGTGCATTGCCGAGATTCTTGGTCATCCGGTATAGTAGCAAGCGCTGATTAACGATTCCGTAACCCGATCGAGGCCGCCGCGGCTTTTTGCGTTTCTGGCGCGACCTTGACAATGCCCAGCCCGTGACGCAACTGGGCCGTCTTTGAGAGCATTGTGAGGCAAGGTCAATGCGGGTGACGCTCGTTTTGAAGGGCGTAATACCCTGCCGAGGTTACGGTGGGATTCAGCGTCAGGTCGAATGGCTGGCCACGGAGATGGTTCGTCTCGGACACGAAGTCGTGGTGATCGCTGGCCCTGGCTCCAGCCACCCGCTCTTCGAAGTCCGGCACGCTTCGACCGATGCCGAATGCCGGGCAGCCATTCCGCGCGACACGCAAATCGTCCACACCCATAGTTGGCCCGTCGAGGTGCCATTTCCAACGCTGAATACGCAGCGCGGCTTTATGCCGGACCAGCCCATGCCAGTTGCGAACTGGAGCTTTATCAGCGCCAATCATGCCCGCCAGCATGGGCGCGAGACATTCGTCTACAATGGCTTTCCGGTGGACGCCTATCGTTTGTCGGCTGCAAAGGGCGACCGCCTGCTATTTCTCGCCGGCATTGCACGATCAAGCAAAGGCCTCAACCGCGCCGTCGATCTCGCCAAAAAATTCGATTTCGGTCTCGATATCGCCGGTGGCTCGCGTTGGAAACTGCTGGGCCGAAGTCAGACCCGCCGCGAAGGGTTGTTTTTCAAGAGCCTTGGCAGGCGATACCGTTTCCACGGAATCGTTGACGGCGAGCCGAAGCTTCGCCTTCTCGGCGAAGCGCGAGCCTTCCTCAACCCCATCGCCTGGGAGGAGCCGTTCGGCAACGCACCGGTCGAAGCCATGTTGTGCGGCACTCCGGTGCTGACGACGACGCGAGGCGCATTGCCCGAGACGGTCGATGCCGACAGCGGGCGCTTCTTTGAGACCGATGAAGAATTTGCGGCCGCTTTCGAGGCCGTCGCCGACCTTACGCCTCAGCAATGCCGCGAATCGGCCGCGACGAGATTTCCCATCCAAAAAGCGGCGCGCGGCTATCTGGATCTCTATGCCCGCATCCTTGACGGCGAAGCGCTTCCTTGACGACCGGCGATCCAATCCTCTTCGTCGGCTTCCCCGCGGTCGGCGACTTCGTCCGTTGCCATTCCGCCATCCAGATCATTGCCGCGCGATTTCCTGATCGCCCCATAGATGTCGTCACCTCGCCCGTTGCAGCGCCGCTGGCGCGCCTGATGCCGCATGTCAGGAAGGGCTGGGCGCTTGCCAAGCGTCATCAGCGCCCCGGTTTTGGCGAGCGCAGCCGCCTGGTTGGCGAGTTGCGCAAGGAAAATTACCGTACGGCCTATCTGATGACCAGCAGCACCAAGGCGGCGCTGATGGCGTTCATGGCCGGAATAGAGGAGCGCATCGGCTATCCGCAGGAGTTGCAATTCGGCCTCCTCAATCGCTTCCCCGCCGGCTGGTTGGCCCATCTATGGGCCTTCGGACCCCGCAAGACGCGGCTGTTCGAGGAGGTCTGCTCGATTGCCTCGCTTGGCGAAAAGCCGGCTGCGGGCGCAGAGTGGCCGGCGCCCCGGCTTGTGGTCGATCCGGCCGAACTGGACGAATGGCGCCAGCACAAGAAGATCGATGCCGACCGACCGGCACTGGCGCTCTATACTGCCGACATTGAGAATTTCCGCTCATGGCCCGTCGAGCGCTTCATTTCAATCGCCAGAGACCATCATGATCGCGGCTGGGCAATCTGGATTGTGGGCGGACCGCGCGAGCACGCCGGTGCCGCAAAAATCCGCGCCGCCATTCCTGAGGCAATCGACTTCACCTCGACCCCGTCGATTGCTGACGCGATGTGCCAGATCGCTGCGTCAACCATGTTCCTCGGGGTTGATGGCGGGATTTCCCACGCCGCCGCTGCCCTGAACGTCCCATGCGCGCTCATCTACGGGCTGAATCGCCCCTATGTGCATGGGCCCGTAAACAACCATGTTCGCTTTATCGAACCGCCGCTTTCGACGCCCAGCTGGGTCAAGGACACGCGCGGCGTCAGCGAAACTCGGGTGAGGGAGGCTCTGGCTGACATCTCAGCCGGTATCGCCAACTGACCAATGGTCTCGCCGGCCCCAGGCGTCTGGTTAAAAACGCCCCGTGGGGGCAACCATAGCCCCGTTTTGGGTTTACCCCTTGACACTACCCCTTGGCCCTGCGGTTTTCGGGCTCGTGATTGCCGACCCAATGTGCACGGATGCGGTCGCTGGCTTCAAGGTAGGCCATGTCGATGAGGTAGGTCAGAAGCTTCTGGCCGTCGGCTTCGGCTTTCTGCCGAAGCTCCCGCAGCATCCCTTGCGCGAACTGCAGGTTCTCCATTTTGCTCGGCTGGTCCATTGGTGCCCCCCCAATGTCTGCGCATGAACTTTGCGCTGACTATGCTTGCATGAAGATTGCCGTGAAGTGGATATTGCACGTGCGGACCGCGATCCTGCGAAGGCGCTGGCTGCATGAAAGCCGCCCCATCCGGCTTCAAGATTCGCTACAATATGTGACGGAAAGAAAATAAACAAAGCTTCTTTTTGTACAAGAAAGGGAGATTCCTTCAGTTCACACCACGAGATGCTTGGGCAGCATAGTTGACGTAACGATATTGCGTGGTCTTAAGCTCTCGTTTCCAAACAAACGTAGCATCGTTGCAACCACAAGACGAATTCCAGCTGACCGGGGACGCTCCGTTCGGCATCGGGCGGTTTCGAGAACGATTTCCTGCCTGCCGGCTGTCTGCGCCGCTCGCGCTAGGCCGACTTGCGTTGCGGCAAGCTAGACGGCGTCTCGACACCGTCAGAAATTGGTTCGGCTGTCCGGTTTGTCGGCTCGTCATCGACCCGGTCGTGCTCGAATTGCCGGGCGGCAGGCAAGCGTTGCAACCAGTGCTCACGGCGATTGACCCAGAGTTCATAGCTGGGCTCCAGCCCTTCGGTGGGCACCTCATCGAGGCTGCCAATCGTCACTTCCACCTCATTCTCACGAACCAAAGGGACCCGGCCGCCGCAGGTGGGACAAAAACTTCTGTCGCCGTAGCTGCTGACGATACCCGTCGTTTCGAACGCCTCGAGCGGCCACACTGCAAACGCCGAAAAAGCCGACCCGCTAGCCTTGCGGCAGTCCTTGCAATGGCAAAGGCCAATCCGAAAGGGATCTCCCGTCACCGAAAACTGGATGCCGCCGCACAGGCAGCTGCCGCTCCGCCTTGTATCATTGGGCATGACCGCTCCTCCATCTGGTTGGGCATCACACCACTACATCTTGCAGCGCCATGCGCACAATCAATTCACCCGCAGCGCAAGGGTTCCATGTCGCCTCGCGCAAAGCATCGTCTGAACCCGGGAGCGCCATGGCAACGACCGCCGCAAGGCTGCTGGATGTGTCAGTTCGGGAAATCGAACACCGGTTCCCGGCACCAATAGACACGGCACTGGCGATCACGTGTCGGAACGGAGGCAGCGACCGGCACCTCCGGCCAGTCGCACTCGTTGCCGTATTGGCGGACATAGCGATCGTAAGTATTCTGGCCGGTCGTCAACACCGCCGAGTGATGGCTCTGGATCAGGCGCTGCGTCTCCTCGCAGCTCATCGAACGCGTGTCGGGTCGGGCGTGGGCCGTGCTTGTTGCTGCAAACAACGCCGTTCCAATGATCCATGCGATTGTTTGGGATGTCATGGCGATCCTTATCCTAAAATACGGCCAGGTATTTCAACAGCGAAATGATGCCGATAATGAGGACAACGATCTGCGCGATCTGCCTCGTGCGGCCATCGAGCGGCAGACGCTGGATGAGATAGAGCACCAGGATGATCACCAGGAAAGTGATTAGAATGCCGATAAGTACCGATGAAGCCATGTCCCTCACTCCGTCTGGCTACGTCTGAGAAGAGTACGCAGCGGCAAACGCTCTGGCCCTTGATTGGTTCCTGTCGATGCGAAGCCATCGGCGCAGCGTAAAGGCCGCGAAACAACGTTCCGCAGCCTTTGAAGCTGGATGCCGATCAGGGCCTGTTTGCCGCAATGGTTGTCGTTTGCCATCGGCGACACAGTCCCAGGCAACTTGTTGCTGGCGTCAGGCGGGGCTAACGGGAGAACCGCCTCGGGTTGACGAGCTTCCGACAAAGACGGCCTGAGTTGCGCTTCGTTGTCGACATTTGCGCGAGCCCTGAGATCCGGCGCCGCCCGGCGGGTGATCGCCTTTTCGCAGGAGAACAATTGCCGTCCCAAGGGGACGACGGGAACCGAAACCTCGCACGTGCATCTCAGCTACCGCGGAACGGGCAAATCGAGCAGGTGGGGAATTTGGGGTAGGGAAATACGTCATCCAACATGCGGGGATTGGAATCCCAGGTGTCGGGCCCGCCAGTTTGTTGGGAGCGTTGCCCGTTGCAGCCTACACCATCGACACACGGGGCCGCATCACGTTCTACAACGAGGCCGCCGAATGAGTGGGACGACGCGCCGCGGTTTTGGCTCCGTCGTCCTCCAGCGGGTTGCGCCACAAGCGCTTAGCGGCACCGGACAACTGGAATTTGGGGACAAGGCGTCGTCTGGACGCTCCAGGCGCCGCCGAGTTCGGTCCAAATCTCTCTCGCGGATTTTGTCGATTGAAAGAGAGGGTCGCGCTTAGGACAATCCCAGCAGGGGAGCGGTTTGGCCGCCTGTGGTGTCGGAATTGCCGATGCCAGACAGTTCGTGCTTATCGTCGGCAAGCGAAGTCAATCTCCCCGCCTCGACGGAGGTCAGTCCGTCCAATTCCATCACCGCGCCGTAGAGTTGGGCCGTCTGCATCACAAGCCGCTCGACGTCTTCAAGGGCGACGTTCTCGTCCAGGTTACGCAATCGTATGTCCTCGGCAACCACCGCAATATTGACCATTCCGCGCGAGCGCAGCGCGCCCAGGACCCGTGAATTGAGATCCTCCCGTAGCCGAGCCGAATATCCGTAGCGCATGGAAACCTTCCTTTCAGGAGCCGGTTGTCCCGTCGTGATCAAGATGCGCCAACGACCTTCAGATGGCAAGAAGAATATAAAATATTCTCAAGTAAATCAAGTAGTTAGCAGACTGCGAGGGTTGTGCTATCGGCGTGTCTTCCTCATCGTTGGTCTTGTATGTGAGTCACCCATCAGCCTCTCTTGACGCGCTGCACGGGGACCCCTAGCTATACTGCAATTGAGACACATACTAACTCACCATATTTTTGGTCTTGACGGTTGGAGGCGCGAATGGCCGAGCTGGAACGACCCGAGCGACTGCAGATCATGCTGACAGCCGAGGAATTGGCTGCCTTGGAAAACTGGCGCTTCGAAAAGCGCATGCCAAGCCGGTCCGCGGCAGTGCGGGAACTGCTGCGGCGCGGCCTGGATGCGGATGGATTCCTGACTGCGGGACAAGGAACAAAGTCTCAGGACTTTGGAATTCTGGGCAGCAGTGTGACTGGCGACGGCCAGTCGGGCGAGTAATCCGACGGCGGTTAGCCAACAATCGCTTTTTCTGGAAGTGCCGCTACCAATTTATTGCAGTGGCGGAAACGCAAAGCGGGTCGGCTCTCGGCAGGGTACTGGTCTCAGCAGGGTACTCTTGGCGTATTGTTGCAAAGCCCGCTCCGGTTCGCCGGAGCGGGCTTTTTGCGTTTTCCGAACAGGAAATGGTCGCGATCGCTTTCAGATACGCTCAAGGTTCTCTTCGCACTCCATGCACGTGACGCTGTGACCGGGGCACCTGAGCCGGTGTGTTCCTCCAGGGCAGCAATGGCCGTTCGAGCTCGCCCACCGGGCACAGACAAACACCTTGCGGGTTCCGTGGCATTGTGGACATTCTATCGGACGCGCCAGCAGAGCCTCGTTCTCCGAGACACGGCATTCCCTCTCAAGAACCTGGACCATCTGAAACCCCAAGGCCGAAATACGGCTAAGCTATCCATACCCGGAAAGCCTAAATTAGAATTTAATCACATAGATCACGAGCCTTCCGAGGGGGAAGTTTCGCGGATGGCGATCTCAGGCCACCGGCAGTCCGCCGCGCGTGTCTCGTTCCCAATTTCGGCCGTCTCAAAGTCAAGCTCCGGTTGCTCCCGGCATCGGTCGACCCGCGATTTTGCCCACCGATTTTCGCATTCGGATCGTTATAGGCTTTCGCTTTGCTGGAGCGGCGTTAAAGCTGCCCGGCAAATGCCTGGGCGGGAACAGTCCGTTCCTGCGTCGGTTCGTTTGGACAAGGATGTCTGCCAATGACATTGATGGGCGCAGCGGCACTTTTGATCCTTGTCCTGACTTATGCCGGCGTCGCAATCGGGCGTATTCCAGGCCTCCGTCTCGACCGGGCAGGGATCGCCTTGCTGGGGGGGGCGGCGATGATCGCCATCGGCGCACTCAGTATGGAAGATGCCTATCGCGCCATCAATTTCGACACCATTACGCTGCTGCTCGGCATGATGATCGTGGTGGCGCATCTGAAGGTGTCGGGCGCCTTCCGGGCGCTTGGCGCCTACGCTATCGAGCATGCGCACGCGCCTTTCGTGCTGCTGGTGATGGTGACGCTGTTGACCGGCGTGTTGTCGGCGTTCCTGGTCAACGACGCCATCTGCCTGGTCATGGCGCCGATCGTCGTCCACGTCACCCGTGTCATCAATCGCAATCCCATTCCCTATCTGATCGCCACCGCCACCGCGTCCAACTGCGGCAGCGTCGCCACCATCACCGGCAACCCGCAGAACATGGTCATCGGCGCGCTGTCGGGAATTTCCTACCCAGCCTTTTCGGCCGCCCTGGCGCCGGTTGCCCTCTTCGGCCTCGTCGCGGTCATCGTAATCGTGCGCATCGTCTACCGCGCCGAATTCGCCCGCACCGCCGATCTCAACCCGGAGGTCTATCGCGGCCGCATGCTGCCGGGACAGGTGCTGAAGGCGGTGGTTGTCTGCATCGGCCTGGCCATCGCCTTCTTCGCCGGCGTTCCGGTTGCCAAGGCAGCGCTCATCGGCGGCGCCATCCTGTTGCTCACCCGCGCCATCAAGCCGGCACGCATCTACCGCGAGATCGACGGCCCGCTGCTGTTCATGTTCGCCGGCCTGTTCATCGTTGTCGCCGGCGCCGAAAAGACGCTGCTGACGCCCGACATCATCGCCTCGGCCAAGAACCTCGGGCTGGACGACGTCTGGCGGCTATCGGGCTTCACCGCGGTGCTCTCCAACATCATGAGCAATGTTCCGGCCGTGCTGGCGCTGCGGCCATTCGTACCCGGCCTTGAAAACCCCGGGCGTGCCTGGCTGGTGGTGGCGATGAGCTCGACGCTGGCCGGCAACTTCACCTTGCTTGGCTCAGTCGCCAACCTGATCGTCGCCGAACAGGCGCGGGCGGCCGGCACGCAGCTGTCCTTCTCAGCCTTCTTCAAGGTCGGCCTGCCACTGACGCTGCTGACCCTTGCCGTTGGGACGGCATGGCTGGCGGCTGGATTCTAGAGCAATTTCAGGAAAAAGTGTGAAGCGGTTTTCCGTCCGGATTGCGTCAAAACAAAGAGATAGAGTGTTTCGCCGTCTCCATTAGACGGTGAAACGCTCTAGCGGATAGTCGCCGATCCTAACCTTGCCCGAACCAGCGTTGCAGCGGCATGTCCGGCCGCCTCGACATAGTCGGGGTTGCGGTGGATCAGCATGATCGAGAACGCGCCGTCCATCAAAAGCACGATTTCGCGCGCCAGGGTCCGCGGCTCGTCGACGCCGTGGCCTGAGAGTTCGCCGGCCAACCAGGTCTCGAAATTCTGCTTATGCCGCGCCCCAGCTTTAACGGCGGGGTGTCCGGGCATGGAAGCGAGTTCGGCTGCCGTGCGCAGAAAGCCGCAGCCTCTCCATTTCGGGTGCTTCGCCACGCGCGCCAGATTGGTGAAAATCGCCTCGACCTTGCGCTCGACATCGCCTTCGGCCGTCTCGAACCAGCCGGCCATCTGCTTGAGGTTCGGCTGGTCGCGACCGTCGAGATAGGCCGCGATCAAATCGTCCTTGCTCTTGAAATGATAGTAGAGCGTGCGCTTGGTCAGCCCGGCTTTTTCCGCCACTGCATCGACGCTGACGCGGCCGATCCCCTCGGCATAGAACAGCTTCGTTGCGGCATCGACAATGCGTTTGCGGGTAGGGCTTGGTACTTCGCTCATACGCAAGTATACCGACTAGTGAATATACATACAACCGAAAGCCTGATCCTCTCCGTCGACAAACACAGGGAAGGAAAAGACATGACCGAGCTTGTGCTCACCGAGGCCCGCAACGGGATCGCCATCCTCACGCTTAATCGGCCGGAAAAGCTCAACGCCTTGAACTATGCGCTGATTGATAGCCTGCTTGCGCTCCTCGATGCGGCCGAGACCGACGATGCCATCCGCGCCGTCATCCTCACTGGAGCAGGAGAGCGCGCCTTCTCCGCCGGCGGCGACATCCATGAATTCTCAGGCAGCGTGGCCATCGGCGTCGACGTTGCCCTGCGCGACTTCGTTATGCGCGGACAGCGGCTGACGGCAAGGCTGGAGGCATTCCGCAAGCCCGTCATCGCCGCCGTCAACGGCATCGCCTTCGGCGGCGGCTGCGAGATCACCGAAGCCGTGCCGCTCGCTATCGCCAGCGACCGCGCCTTGTTCGCCAAGCCTGAGATCAACCTTGCAATGCCGCCTACTTTCGGCGGCACGCAGCGGCTTCCGAGACTGGCAGGGCGCAAGAGGGCGCTCGAGCTGCTGTTGACCGGCGATTGGTTCCCGCCGCCGCGCGCCGTCGAACTCGGCCTCGTCAACCAGGTGGTGCCGCATGAGGAGCTGATGTCCACCGCAATTGATCTTGCCCGGCGCATGACCAGGCATTCTCCTGCAGCAATTGCCTCAATCCTCACAGCAGTGGCGCGGGGCCTGAACCAGAGCATCGCGGAAGGCTTGGCTGTCGAGGCCGAGCAGTTCGCCCGCATGGCTCCGACCGCTGATCTGCGCGAAGGGCTGGATGCCTGGATCGCACGGCGCCAGTCGGGCTGTGACGGCTCGTGGACACACATCACCCGTCCGGATGAAGCCAGGCGAGCCTCAACGCAGCAGGACGGGCTTGCGGACCGGGATCAAGGCGCCGTCACGGCCACATGACCTTTCATGTTGGGGTGGAAGCGGCAGAAATATTCGACCGCTTCCGCCTTCCGCAGGGTCAGGCTCGCTGTTGCCTTCGGCGGGATCATCACTTCCCAGCCACCCTTGACGGTAGCCGTATGTGCGAACACGTCCTTGTTCACCCACTTGATCGTGTCGCCGACCTTCGCGTCGACGGTGGCCGGCGAAAAGACAAGTTTGTCGATGGTGACCTGGATGGTTTCGGCCTGCACGGGTGAGGTCCCGAAGACCAGCGCCAGTGCAATCCACAGCTGCCGTTTCGACATAGCCTGGTCCTTACTTCAGCATACCTGCAACATGCTCGGCGTGCTGTTCATGGCCCTGGAAAATCTTCAGGCCGGTCTCCAGCAGGCTCTTCAACTCGGTATTACTGGCCGATGGGATCAAAAGGGTTTCAAGCGCGCCGTCGACCTGTTTGTGGTAGGCGATCTCGTTGTCGACATAGGCTTTGTCAAAGGCTGCGCCGTCGAGTTTGGCGAGCTTCGCCCGCTCCTCGGCCGCAGCCTTGGTCAGCGCCTGGCTGGTTGCGTTGTCTTCCGGCGTCACCTTCAGCTTCTTTACCAGTTCCAGTGCCTGCGCGTTGACCGCTTCGTGGTCACGCACCATGTCGTTGGCGAAATCCACGACCTCCTTGGTCTTCGATTTCTTGATCGCCTGCTTGGCGGCTTCCACATCGATGACGCCTGCCGTGTAGGCGATGTGGGCGATCTGCGGGTCCGTCGGCTTGTCGGCGGCTTGCGCGAGCGGGGCAGCGCCAAGCAGCAGCAAGGCAGCGAGGGCGGCGGTGTGTCGGGTAAGCATGGCATCTCCTTCGCCCGGACGCGGGATCGCGCCGGGCCATGTTTTTGAGTTGACGGTCATTGGATGCGCAGCGGCGGCAAACGTTCCCGGGGAAATCGGCCAAATCAGCCGATGATCAGCTCTCCAGGCCGAGCCGCTGCATGACGGCGCTGGTCAGCCTGTCGCAGCGCCGGCCGGCAAACGGGAAGGCGTCGAGCAGCACCGGCCCGATCTGGTCGTCGAGTGCCTTGCGTACCAGGGCGCGGGCGCGGTGTAGCCTTGTCTTGACGGTTTCCGGCCGCACGCCAAGCAGCTCGGCGGTCTCCTCGATACTGAGCCCCTCGATAACCCGCGCCACGAACACCGTCCGATAAACATCGGGTAGGCTGTCGGTCGCCCGTTCCACCAACTCGAGGATCTGCCGCTGCGCCATCGTCCGCTCCGGATCGTCGCTGGGATTGAGGGGGAACTGGATGATTTCGGCTTGCGGGTTTTTCGCCACCGTCCGCCGCCTTTTGCGCAGACGGCCGAGCGCCTCGTTGATGACGATGCGCGACAGCCAGGTGGCCAATGAGGACTCCCCGCGAAAGGCATCGAGATGGGCAAAGGCTCTGACATAGGCCTCCTGGACGATGTCCTCGGCTTCAGCATCGTTGCGCACCACCCCGCGAGCGATGCGATAGAGCCGCTGATTATGGGTCTTCATGATGATGCGGAAGGCGTTGCCTTCGCTTGCCAGCGCGCGGCGCACGAGAAGCATCTCGCTTGAAGCAGCAGTGGGCATTGGTAGAGACATAGCAGGCATGGCCAGTTCCTCGATCCGATCCCCGTCCGAAACCTCGATCAAGACATTGGATGACATCGCCGGCAAAAGGTTCCCGGCCATTTTCGCCCGGCTCCGGCGGCGCCTAGAATACTGCTTCCGCCAGCGGCTTGTCAGCAGCCTGCACTCGCGCCGTGGCCGCAAGCAGGTCGGTCTGCGTGATCAGGCCAAGGATGCGGCTGTCCCCGTCCAAGATGATGACTGCATGGGTGCGGCCGTCGGTGAGCACCGGTAGCAGGGCCATGGCGGGCGTACAGGCGGCGGCGGTCGACGCTGTCGACGTAACGCTTCCGACGGCTTCGTCGGCTCGCGCCAATTCCCTCAATCCAACGGTGCCGACCAGCCTGGCGTCCTTGTCTACAACCGGCAGCGTGCGGATATTGTGGTCGAGCAGCAGATGACGCGCCCGATCGGCGGACGCGTGTTCATCGACCGAAATCACGTCGCGGGACATGATGTCCTCGCACAACATGGTTCGGTGTGCGCGCATCGTCGCTTGCAGTTCGACCTGTCGCAGCAGCTGTTCGAGATCGTTGCGGTCGATGTCGAAGGTCTCGTCGAGTGCAGCCAGCGCGGCATCGATGTCCTCGGCCCGGAAGCCGATGCGCTCCTGAGCCGGCGGATCGATGGTTCCGTGCGTGCTTTTCGGGGCAGGGGCCGGCACATGCGGGTAGCTGCGTCGCGACAGCCTGTGGAAAGCATAGCCGAGCGCGACCAGCATCATGGAGTTCAGCGCCACCGGCACGAACGGAAATAGGAAGCCGGCACCGATCACGGCCGGCCCGCCGAGCACGGCGGTCAGTGCGGCGGCGCCGCCCGGCGGATGCAGGCAGCGTGAGAACGACATGGCGGCGATCGCCATCGCCACGGCAATGCCCGTGGCGAGAACGGGCTGATGGACGAAATGGGCCACGATCACGCCGACCAGCGCCGATATTGTATTGCCGCCGATGATCGACCATGGCTGCGCCAGCGGGCTTGCAGGCACCGCAAACAGCAGCACCGCCGACGCCCCCATCGGCGCCACCAGCAGCGGCACATGCGGGCCATTGCCAAGCACCAGCGCGCCGATCGCGCCGGTCAGCGCAATGCCGATCATCGCCCCGATGCAGGCGATGAGGCGCTCGCGCAGCGTCGCGCCGGCGAGAATGGGGACAAAGAGACGAAAGGCCATGGCAAGCTCAGTCCGGCTGGAATTGTGCGCGCAGCGCCTGCAATGGCGTTGGACCGACGATTTTGAAAGTCAAACCGATCCGAAAAAGCGCGCATTGGGGAAATAACATTGCGCTTGGTCGACCCATGAGCGGCTTTGCGACGTCGATCGCCTGCGAAAGTCGCTCGCCAATCCTTTCAACGGGTTGGGCGGACCAGCGGAATCAGCTTCGCAAGTTTGCTGGTGTCATGCCGCAGCGGCCGCTTCCAGCCCGCGCAGGATATCGGCCTTGAGGTCCTCGACATCCTCAAGCCCGATCTGCAGCCGGATCAGCGGGCCGTCATAGGGGCCCTTGGCGACGGTACGGTCGCCGAGGAAGACCGGCACGGCAAGGCTCTCATAGCCGCCCCAGGAATAGCCGAGACCAAAGATTTTCAACGCATCGAGGAAGGCATGCTGCTGTCTCTGGCCGCCGCCTTTGAGCACGATGGAAAAGATGCCGCTCGAGCCGGAAAAATCACGCTTCCACACCGCGTGGTCGGGGTGGCTGGGGAGCGCCGGGTGCAGCACGCGGGCCACGCCGGGCTGGCCTTCAAGCCAGACGGCAATGGCAAGCGCGCTCTTTTGATGGTGATCCAGCCGAACGCCCATCGTGCGCAGGCCGCGCAGGACTTGGTAGACGTCGTCGGGGCCGGCGCAGCAGCCCATCGTGTAGAACGTCTCGCAAAGCTGCTTCCAGCAGTTGGCATTGGCAGACACTGTGCCCAGCAGCACATCCGAATGCCCGGCCGGATATTTCGTCGCCGCATGGATCGAGATATCGACGCCGTGGTCGAGCGGACGGAAATAGAGCGGCGTTGCCCAGGTGTTGTCCATCATGACGATGGCGCCCGTTTCATGCGCCGCCTTGGCGATCGCCGGAACGTCCTGCACCTCGAAGGTGTTGGAGGCCGGTGATTCCGTAAACACGACTTTGGTGTTCGGCTTGATCAAGCTGGCGATGCCGGCGCCGGCATGCGGATCGTAATACTCGACCTCGACACCCAGCCGCTTCAGCATCGTGTCGGCGAAATTGCGGGTCGGATGGTAGACGGAATCGACAATCAGGATGTGATCGCCTGCCGAGAGAAACGCCAGCAACGGGACGGTCACCGCCGCCAGGCCCGACGGCACGATTATGGTGCCGGCGGAGCCTTCCAGCGCGTCGATCGCATGCGCCAACGCATCGGTGGTCGGCGTGCCGCGTGTGCCATAGGTGTATTTCTGGCTGCGCGCCGCCATCGCCGACGCATTGGGATAGAGCACGGTCGAGGCATGCACGATCGGCGGATTGACGAAGCCGAAATAGTCGTGCGGATTGTTGCCCGAATGGGCAAGCCGCGTGTTGATACCCATTTCGTTGCCGTCAGTCGCCATTGCTCTTCGCCTCGTGGTGAAAGCGCTAGCCATAGAGCGGCGGCATTGGCCGTGCAACAGTGGGCGCCCGCCAGGCGGTGCCCTTTGCATAGGCCAATTCCCTTATGAATAGTCTGGAACGCGCGGCAATCCAGAGCCGCGGATTTCATGAGTGGATGTGGATTAGCGTCGACGGACTTTGCCGTTTTTGTTTGCGGGGCTTGCTGCTTTCCTGAGGGTGTTGTCCGCAATTCAGGCATTTGCGGCAATTGGTTTTCAAAGCTGTCGTGAAACGGTCATTTCCCTTGACCTCACAGAGATAATCGCCTTCGATGCAGTTCGTGAATGGGAGGGGCCGGGCGTCGGTTACGACGCGAGGTTCCGGAATGAGCCGGATGGGAGCCGGGTTCACGCGGGAAAAGATCAGGATTTGCCTGAGGATCAGGGTTTACCTGAAAACAGAAAAGGGTCTGTGGGTTATGAAACATATTGCAATTGGCATTCTCGGTGCCGCTGCGCTTGGATGGATGGCTTCGGCCGCGTCGGCGACAACGCTCGATACCGTCAAGGCGAAGGGCTTCATCCAGTGCGGTGTCTCGACGGGCCTGGCCGGCTTCTCGGCGCCTGACGACAAAGGCGATTGGAAAGGCATCGACGCGGATTTCTGCCGCGCTGTTGCTGGTGCAGTCTTCGGCGATGCCTCCAAGGTCAAGTTCACGCCGCTCAGCGCCAAGGAGCGCTTCACCGCGTTGCAGTCGGGCGAGATCGATCTCCTGTCGCGCAACACCACATGGACCATCAATCGCGATACCGCGCTTGGCCTGAACTTCATCGGCGTCACCTATTATGACGGCCAGGGTTTCATGATCAACGCCAAGAAACTGCCTGGCGTCAATTCGGCGCTGCAGCTTTCAGGTGCGGCAGTCTGCGTGCAGAGCGGCACCACCACCGAGCTCAACCTCGCCGACTACTTCAAGGCGAACAAGATGGAGTACAACCCGGTCGTCTTCGAAAAGCTGGAAGAGGTCAACGCTGCCTATGACGCCGGCCGCTGCGACGTCTACACCACCGACCAATCCGGCCTCTATGGCATCCGCCTGACGCTGAGTGCGCCGGCCGACCATGTCGTGCTGCCCGAGATCATCTCCAAAGAGCCGCTCGGCCCCGCCGTACGCCAGGGGGACGACCAGTGGTACCACATCGTCAAGTGGACCTACTTCGCCCTGTTGCAGGCAGAGGAACTGGGCATCACCCAGGCCAATGTCGAAGAGATGAAGACCTCGGATAATCCGGAGATCAAGCGCGTGCTCGGTCAGGAAGCCGAAACCAAGATCGGAACCGACCTTGGCGTGAGCAATGACTGGGTCGTCAACATCGTCAAGGCAGTCGGCAATTACGGTGAGATGTTCGAGCGCAATGTCGGCACCGGCAGCCCGCTGAAGATCGCGCGCGGCATCAATGCGCTGTGGACCAAGGGCGGCCTGCAATACGCACCGCCGATCCGCTGATCGAAATGTGATCCGGAAGGCAGATCATCTGCCTTCCGGTTTCTCTTTCCAGGGGATGAGCAATGGCATCGCAGGAAGTTCTTCGCGAGGAGCCGAGCCGCGGTTCCTTCATCAACGATCCGAAAGTCCGCGGGTTTTTCTTCCAGGCGGTGGTTGTCATCTTGCTGGTGGCGGGCGTCTGGTGGATCGTCCACAACGTCATCGTCAACCTGCAGCGCCTGCATATTACTTCCGGTTTTGGCTTCCTGAACAACCGAGCAGGCTTTGACATTCCAGTCAGGCCCATCGCTTATGATTCCGATTCGACCTATGGCCAGGCCATTGTCGTCGGGCTTATCAACACCATTATCGTCGCCGTTGCCGGCATTATCACCGCGACCATCATTGGCTTCATTGTCGGCGTCGGCCGGTTATCGCGCAACTGGCTGGTTCGCAAGATTTGCACGGTCTATGTCGAGGTGTTCCGCAACATCCCGCCGCTGCTGGTGATCTTCTTCTGGTATTCAGGCGTGCTCGCGGTACTGCCGGCGCCTCGCGACAGTTTCAATTTGCCGTTCGGCTCTTTCCTCAACCAACGCGGTTTCTATTTTCCGCGCGCTATCTGGGGCGACGGCTCCTGGCTGATGTTTGTCGCCTTGCTTGTCGGCATCGCCATGGCTTTTTTTGTCGCGCGCACGGCACGCCAGCGGCAAATGGCAACCGGCCAGCAGTTTCCCGTATTCTGGACTTCGGCGGCGCTGATCGTCGGCCTTCCGCTCCTGGCCTATGCGCTGAGCGGCTTTCCCTTGAGCTTCGACTTTCCAAAGCAATCGACCTTCAACCTGACCGGAGGCTTTCAGATCGGGCCGGAGTTCCTGTCTCTCTATTTGGCGCTGTCCTGTTACACGGCCTCCTTCATCGCCGAGATCGTGCGCGCCGGCATTCTCGGCGTCAGCAAGGGTCAGACCGAAGCGGCTGGCGCCCTGGGGCTGCGGCCGGGATCTATCCTGCGGCTTGTCGTCGTTCCCCAAGCCATGCGGATCGTCATCCCGCCGCTGACCAGCCAGTATCTCAACCTGACAAAGAACTCGTCGCTGGCCATTGCCATCGGTTACCCCGACCTGACGGCGATCGCCGGCACAGTGCTGAATCAGACCGGTCAAGCGGTCGAGGGTGTGCTGATCATGATGGTCGTCTATCTCATCATCAGCCTGGTGACGTCGGCGGTGATGAATGTGGTCAACGCCAGGATGGCGCTGGTGGAGAGGTAAGACCATGCAGGAACATGATACCTCCTGGGTGCGGACCGAAATGGCACTCGCTCAACAAGCCCCGGCCGGCGTGCGGGGGCCTTTGGCCTGGGTTCGCAAGAACCTGATCGGTTCGGTGGGCGACGTCATCCTGACTGTAGTGGCTATTGCGCTGGTGGTGATGATCGTGCCGCCCGTCGTCAACTGGGCCTTCATCAACGCCCAGTGGACGGGGCCGGACCGGACTGTATGCGCCACGGTGGCGCAAGGCGGCATCCAGCCGGACGGCTGGTCAGGCGCCTGCTGGGCCTTCGTCAACGCGAAGTTCGGCCAGTTGATGCTTGGCCGCTATCCTCTGGAAGAGCGCTGGCGGCCGATCCTGGTCGCCGTCCTGTTCGTGGCGCTGCTGGTGCCGTTGCTGATGCCACGCGTGCCGCGCAAGGGGTTGAACGCCATTCTTCTATTCCTGGCATTGCCGATCATCGCGTTCGTGCTCCTGGTCGGCGGCATCTTCGGCCTGCCGCATGTGGAGACCCAGCTATGGGGCGGGCTGCTGGTGACGCTGAGCCTGTCCTTTGTCGGCATTGCCGTGTCGCTGCCGATGGGCATCGTGCTGGCGCTTGGCCGGCGCTCCAAGATGCCGATCGTCAAGACACTGTGCGTGGTCTTTATCGAGTTCGTTCGCGGCATCCCGCTGATCACCGTTTTGTTCTTTGCCAGCGTCATGCTGCCGCTGTTTCTGCCCGCCGGGGTTTCGTTCGACAAATATCTCAGGGCGCTGATCGGCGTCTCGCTGTTTGCCGCCGCCTATATGGCCGAAGTGGTGCGCGGCGGCCTGCAGGCGATCCCCAAGGGCCAGTATGAGGGTGCGGATTCGCTTGGCCTGGGCTACTGGCAGAAGATGGTGCTGATCGTGCTGCCGCAGGCACTGAAGCTGGTCATCCCCGGCATCGTCAATACCTTCATCGGTATGTTCAAGGACACAAGCCTCGTCATCATCATCTCGATGTTTGACCTGCTTGGCGTCGTCAAGCAGAACTTCTCGGACGCCAATTGGGCGACCCCACAGACCGCGAGATCCGGTCTCATCTTTGCAGCCTTCGTCTTCTGGCTGTTCTGCTTCGGCATGTCGCGGTATTCGATGTACACGGAACGCCGGCTCGACACCGGCCACAAACGTTGATGCATGTCGCCCAAAAGTGTTTAGCGGTTTTGGGACAACGACATGCATCATAGCTAAAAGACAGAACAAAAAGGGGAACCTGCCATGGTCATAGAAAACGCCGTCAGCGCCGAAGAGATCAAGGTCGATGCCAAGAAGATGCACATTTCGACCACCGATGTCGCAATCGACATCATCGGCATGCACAAATGGTATGGCGAGTTCCATGTGCTGAAGGACATCAACCTCAAGGTGATGCGCGGCGAGCGCATCGTCATCTGCGGTCCTTCGGGCTCGGGCAAGTCGACCATGATCCGCTGCATCAACCGGCTGGAAGAGCACCAGAAGGGCAAGATCATCGTCGACGGCAAGGAACTCACCAACGATCTCAAGAAGATCGACGAGGTGCGCCGCGAGGTCGGCATGGTGTTCCAGCACTTCAACCTGTTTCCGCATCTGACCATCCTGGAGAACTGCACGCTGGCGCCGATCTGGGTGCGCAAGACGCCGAAGAAGCAGGCCGAGGAAATCGCCATGCACTTCCTCAAGCGCGTCAAGATCCCCGAACAGGCCAACAAATATCCGGGCCAGCTGTCGGGCGGCCAGCAGCAGCGCGTGGCGATAGCGCGTTCGCTGTGCATGAACCCGCGCATCATGCTGTTCGATGAGCCGACCTCGGCGCTCGAT
This sequence comes from Mesorhizobium sp. L103C131B0, assembly GCF_000502275.1. Lineage (NCBI taxonomy): Bacteria > Pseudomonadati > Pseudomonadota > Alphaproteobacteria > Hyphomicrobiales > Phyllobacteriaceae > Mesorhizobium > Mesorhizobium sp. L103C131B0. The sequence goes on from NZ_AYXC01000018.1 coordinate 78,257, forward strand.
CCCGAAATGATCAAGGAAGTGCTGGAGACGATGGTGGGCCTGGCCGAGGAAGGCATGACCATGCTGTGCGTCACTCACGAAATGGGCTTTGCCCGCAAAGTCGCCAACCGGGTGATCTTCATGGATCAGGGCCAGATCGTCGAACAGAACACGCCGGCCGAGTTCTTCGACCATCCGCGCCACGAGCGCACGAAGCTGTTTCTGTCGCAGATCCTGCACTGAGCATTTTCATGCGAACCAAAAGAGCCCGGCCGTAATGCGGCCGGGCTCTTTTGCTATCTGGGGGGTTGATCTTCTCCATTGAAACACAAAGCCGCCGCCGCATGAGAAAAGCCCTGCGTTTCGTGGCCATGCTGATTATCGTGGTCGCGCTCGCTGCCGCGCTCGGCACGCTGGTGCCGCGTCCGCTGTGGCCGGCGTCAGCGGCGGGTGAGGGCACGCGCCATATTCTGGTGCTGGAGAATCCGATCCACACCGACATCGCCATTCCAGTCGATGACGAGGTGCGCCGGCGCTTCCATTTCCTGGTCGCTGCCGGCATCCCTGTCGACGCCCCGGAAGTGCGCTACATCGTCTTTGGCTGGGGCGGCCGGGCCTTCTATCTGGAGACGCCGAGCTGGTCGCAGCTGAAAGCAGTGCCCGTCCTCAAGGCGCTGACACTGGACGCCTCGGTCATGCATGTCGATATCGCCGGGACCATCGCCGAGCCGCACCCTGCTGTCACCGGTTTCGACATCGATGAGGAACGTTTTGCAGCGCTGCTCAACTATATCGACGCGAGTTTCCAGCAAGGGCCGCATGGTCCGGTCGTCATCGAGAACGCCGCCTATTCCAGCTTCGACCGCTTCTTCGAGGCGAACGGCCATTTCAACGCGCTTGTCGGCTGTAACACCTGGACAGCCGCCGGCCTGCGCACCGCCGGCCTGCGCACCGGCTGGTGGAACCCGCTGCCGGCCTCGCTGGGCTTGTCGATGCGGTTTTATAACTAGCAGTCCTTCATCGCACCGCGACAGTGTTGGATCTTTTGAAGTCAGCGGGACAGCACCCCCCTCTGGCCTGCCGGCCATCTCCCCCGCAAGGGGGGAGATCAGCCGTTTTGCCCGCGGCGCTCGTGCTGCAACGCCGGCGATTTTGGCGAAGGCGACGGCGACATCCAATCTCCCCCCTTGCGGGGGAGATGTCCGGCAGGACAGAGGGGTGGGAAGGATCGCTACGTCGACGATCTAGACTGCCGAGTGTCCGCTCGCCATCCATAGAGCCAGTCGAGGTCGGCGGCGAGCTTGTCGGGCGAGCGCATGGCCAGGAACAGATTGCGGGCGATCGCCACCGGGCCGGCAGCATGCCAGGCGAGGCGGTTTACGGCCCCACGACGCGCGGCCTTGGCGACACGCGGCCGCCGAAGATTTTCCCAGATTCGAAAACTTCTGGGCAGATCGCCAGGGAAATCGGCGATAGCCTCGGCAAGCGTGATGGCATCTTCGATCGCCATCGCGGCACCTTGCGCCGCAAACGGCGTCATCGCGTGCGCGGCGTCGCCGATCAGCGCGATGCCCTGCGGGCTCGTCCACCGCTTCTGTTCGACGGTGTGGATCGGAAAGGCCGTCCATGGGCCGGCCAGTGCCACAAGCTTCGTCAGGCCCGGCGCGGTGCCGCGCAGGGCAGCCGTGAGGATCGCAGGATCGGCATGGCCCGACCAACCTTCGGCCATGCGCTCACCCTTGGTGAAGGCGGCGAGATTGAAGGCCCGGCCTTTGCTGACGGGGTAGGCGACCATGTGGAAGCCTGGATGCAGGAACGTGGTGACGCAGTCGGCGGCGCCGATCGCGACAAAGGCTTCGCCGGCGGCGCTCTCGGCCGCGATCGTGACTCGCCAGGCGAGTTCGCCCGAAAAACGGCTTTTGACGAAGTCCTCGCCTGCGAGTTGCGCCCTGACCGCCGACCAGACGCCGTCGGCGCCGACCAGCAGTTTGCCGCGTGCCTCGATCTCGCGGCCGTCCACTTCGGCGGTCACGGCGACATATTGCGCGTCTTTGACGATGCCGGTCACGCGGGCGCCGGTGATGAGCTCAATCTGCGGCCGTTCAGCCATTTGCGCCAACAGCGCTGCCTGCACATCTGCGCGATGGGCGACAAGATAGGGCGCCTGCCAGCGCGCTTCGGCGGCGTGCCCGAGCGGTACCCGCGCCAGTTCGCGCAGCGTCCGGGCGTCCTTGAGCACGACCGCTTCCGACCGCAACGCTGCCGGCAACAGCCGGTCGAGCGCGCCGAGTTTTCGAAGAATGCGTGTTGCGTTGGGCGAAAGCTGGATGCCGGCGCCGGCCGCTTCTAGGTGCTGTGCCTGTTCGATAAGCTTTACCGGATAACCCCGTCCGGCGAAGGCAAGGGCGGCGGTCAGCCCGGCGATGCCGGCCCCGGCGATTATGACCTGCCGGGACCTTATGTCTTCCATCGGGCTTGTCGCGGAAGGATCAGGCGGCCTGGTCGATATAAAGGCAACCAGCCGGCAGCGTTTCCGTCGCCCTCAGCTTCGCCGAATAGCGGTAGAGCGTCGAGCAATACGGGCAGACCTTTTCATTGTCGTCGCCCATGTCGAGGAACACATGTGGGTGGTCGAAGGGCGGGTTGGCGCCGGTGCACATGAATTCCTTGACGCCGATGTCGATTGCCGGATGGCCCGCATCGTTCTGGAAATGGGGAATGGAACCGCCTGCCATCGTCGTCTCCTTGATCTCGTCGAAAAGCATCTGGAACATAACAGGCATGTTTGCAAGATCGATGAAATGAAACTGTCGCAAAAGCCTGTCAGAGGATACGGTGAGCCGGTTAAGTGCATGTCCCTGAAATCGGAATGGTTTTCGCCGAAGGGTCATGCGTTACAAAAGCGTGTTAGAGGCATGGCACGTCCAGCGGCGCTCCAAGGGACGGTTGGCGGGGAAGAGCAGGAACCATGAACGAACTGAAGCCGGTGCAGAGCGAATTCATCAATGTCGAGGTGGCGAGCCCCGACGGCGGCAACCCCGATAGGTTCGTCAACCGTGAGTTCTCCTGGCTGCAGTTCAACCGGCGTGTGCTCGAGGAATCGCAGAACGAGCACCATCCGCTGCTCGAACGCGTCCGTTTCCTGTCGATTTCGGCCGCCAATCTCGATGAATTCTTCATGGTCCGCGTCGCCGGCCTTGCGGGCCAGGTGCGCGAAGGCATTGCGCTCAAGAGCCCCGACGGCCGCACGCCGGAGCAGCAGCTGGAACAATTGCTGCGCGAGGTCGAGCGGCTGCAGGAGGACCAGCAGAACAGCCTTTCGGCGCTGATGTTGCTGCTCAACAAGGAAGGCATTGAGAGCATCACCCGCGACGCACTGACCAAGGATGAAAAAGTCTGGCTGGAAGACCATTTCCAGGACCAGGTTTTCCCGGTGCTGACTCCACTGTCGATCGACCCGGCGCATCCGTTTCCGTTCATTCCCAATCTCGGCTTCTCGATGGCGCTGCAATTGCGCCATCGCAAGAATGGCGAGGAGATGAGCGCGCTTCTGCGCCTGCCGGTGGCGCTGAAGCGCTTCATCCGTCTGCCCGACCGCAAGCAGCACGTTCGCTTCATTCCGTTGGAGGAGGCTGTCGGCCTCTATATCGGCAAGCTGTTCCCCGGCTATGAGGTCAAGGGTTCCGGCACGTTCCGCATCATCCGGGACAGCGATATCGAGGTCGAGGAAGAGTCGGAAGATCTCGTGCGCCTGTTCGAGACGGCGCTGAAGCGGCGCCGCCGCGGTTCGGTCATCCGCATCGAATTCGACAAGTCGATGCCCGGCGAATTGCGCGAGTTCGTCGCCGGCGAGCTTGGCGTCTCTTCGAGCCGCATCAGCGTTCTGACCGGCCCGCTGGCGCTCAGCCAGATTTCCGAGATCGTCGCCGTGCCGCGCGACGACCTGAAGTTCACCCCCTACAATCCACGCTTTCCCGAGCGCATTCGCGAGCATGGCGGCGACTGTTTCGCGGCCATCCGCGAGAAGGACATCGTCGTCCACCACCCCTATGAATCCTTTGACGTGGTGGTCCAGTTCCTGCGCCAGGCGATGGCCGACCCGGAGGTGGTGGCGATCAAGCAGACGCTCTACCGCACCTCCAACGACAGCCCGATCGTGCGCGCCTTGGTCGACGCGGCCGAGGCCGGCAAATCGGTAACCGCCCTGGTCGAGCTCAAGGCGCGCTTTGACGAGGAAGCCAACATCCGCTGGGCGCGCGACCTCGAACGCGCCGGCGTCCAGGTCGTGTTCGGCTTCCTCGAACTCAAAACCCATGCGAAAATGTCGCTTGTGGTGCGGCGCGAGGACGGCAAGCTGCGCAACTATGTCCATCTCGGCACCGGCAACTACCATCCGGTGACCGCGCGCATCTACACCGACCTGTCCTTCTTCACCACCGATCCGACGATCGCGCGCGATGTCGCCCAGCTGTTCAACTTCATCACCGGCTATGCCGAGCCGACGGATGAGATGCGGATCGCCATCTCGCCGTTTACGCTGCGCAGCCGTATCCTCAAGCACATTGCCGACGAGGTCGCCTACGCGCTGGCTGGCCGTCCGGCGCGCATCTGGATGAAGATGAACGCGCTCGTCGACCCCAACATCATCGACGCGCTCTATGACGCCAGCCGTGCCGGCGTCGAGATCGATCTCGTCGTGCGCGGCATCTGCTGCCTGCGGCCGCATGTGCCCGGCCTGTCGGAAAACATCAGGGTCAAGTCGATCGTCGGCCGCTTCCTCGAACACAGCCGCATCTATTGCTTCGGCAACGGCCATGGCCTGCCGTCGGACGAGGCGATCGTCTACATCGCCTCGGCCGACTTGATGCCACGTAATCTCGACCGCCGCGTCGAGACCATGGTGCCGATCACCAATCCAACGGTGCATGAACAGATCCTTGGCCAGATCATGCTGGGCAACATCATGGACAACCAGCAAAGTTTCGACGTATTGGCTGACGGAACCTCCCGGCGCGTCGTGCTGGAGGAGGGTGAGGAACCGTTCAACGCGCAGGAATATTTCATGACCAATCCGAGCCTGTCGGGACGGGGTGACGCGCTGAAGTCGCATGCGCCCAAGCGCATCGCGCAGTTCAAGCGTCGCAAGAAGAACACCGGCTGATGATTTCAACGTCCCAAGGCCGGCTGCAGGATCGCCGGCCGCTGTCCATCATCGACATCGGCTCGAACTCGATCCGCCTTGTCGTCTATGAAGGGTTGGCGCGCTCGCCGACCTTGCTGTTCAACGAAAAGATGCTGGCCGGCCTCGGCCGCGGCATCGTTTCGACCGGCAAGCTCGACCCCGAGGCGGTGACGCGCTCGATGGAGGAGTTCCGCCGTTTCCGCGCGCTCTCCGACCAGGCGGGTGCGGAGCACATGTTTGTGCTGGCAACGGCCGCGGCCCGCGAAGCGATCAACGGACCCGACTTCATCCATCGCGCCCAGGATGTGCTCAAGACCGAGATCCGCGTGCTCACTGGCCGGCAGGAGGCCCATTATTCGGCGCTTGGCGTCATTTCGGGCTTCCACCCCGCCGATGGCATTGCCGGCGATCTTGGCGGCGGCAGCCTGGAGCTTATCGACATCAATGGCGAGGCGATCGGCGACGGCATCACGCTGCCGTTGGGTGGCCTGCGGCTGCAGGACATGGCCAGGAATTCGCTCGCCCAGGCGGCAAAGATCACCCGCGACGAACTGGCGCGCGCCAAAATGTTGAAGGGCGGGCAGGGACGGCCCTTCTACGCCGTTGGCGGCACCTGGCGAAACCTTGCCCGGCTGCACATGGAAATGACCAACTACCCGCTTGGCGTCATGCACCACTATGAGATCGGTGTCGACAGCGCCGCCAATTTCCTGAAGCAGGTGGCGAAAGGCGAGATCGAGAAGGTCAAGGGCATCGAAGGCGTGTCGAAGAACCGCCGTTCACTGCTGCCCTATGGCGCGGTCGTGCTGCAGGAGATCATGGCGGCGATGCAGCCGTCGAAGATCATCGTCTCGGCATTGGGAGTGCGCGAAGGCTTTCTCTATTCGCTGCTCGACCCTGCCGAGCAGAAGGCCGATCCGCTGGTCTCCGCTTCGGAGGAACTAGCGCGGCTGCGGTCGCGCTCGGTCACCCATGCGCATGAGCTTGTCGAATGGACGGACAAGACCTTTGCCGCCTTCGGCATCGACGAGACGGAGGATGAGGCGCGCTATCGCCACGCTGCCTGTCTGCTGGCCGATATAGGCTGGCGCGCACACCCGGAATATCGCGGCAAGCAGTCGCTCAACATCATTGCCCACGCCTCCTTCATTGGCGTCGATCACCCCGGCCGTGCCTTCCTGGCGCTGGTCGGCCTGTTCCGCCACGAAGGCGTGTTCAACGATGCGGCGCCGGAAATCCGCGGCCTGGCGACGCCGCGCTATCTCGAGCGAGCCCGCATCCTGGCGGCGGTGCTGCGCGTCGTCTATCTGCTGACTGCGGCCATGCCCGGCGTCATGCCGCGGCTGAAATGGGAAAACCGCGGCAATGGCACGTTGGCGCTGGTGCTGCCGGCCTCACTTTCCGATCTTTACGGCGAACGCCCGGCCGGACGGCTGGCGCAACTGGCGCGGATCACCAACCGCCGGCTGGTGCTGGCGGTCGAGGGTGGGCAGAGCGTGTCGGTGAAGTAGGCGCGGCCTGACAGCAAAACCATGTCGTCGTCGGCCTCGCGTTCGAGGACCGGCTTCCTCAATCCGTCGCTGCTTCGCACCGCCACCTCCCCCTCCGGAGGGAAAGGAAGGGAGCCTCGTTGGAAAGCGTTGGCGGCAATAGGCTCGAGCCCTTCCTCTACCCCGTCGATCGGGGGAGAGGTGGCTCGGCGGAGCCGAGACGGAGTGGGGGTCGACCTGCCTCGGCGAGGGATCAACCTGGGACGATATTTGACGATATCAGACCGCGGCGCGGCGCCCGTCGATCGACAAGGCCCCGGCGCCGGCCATGGCTAGCGCCAGGAATCCACCGGCGATAGCAATATCCTTCATCAGCATCTGCTGGTGCAGGAAGGTGAGCATCGGGTCATCGCCGCCCTGGCCGTAGTGGCCGATGGAGCCTGCAACGATGCAGAAAGCGGCAAGAAGTATCGCAACGACCGGCGTCTGAAAGCCGACCAGTATCAAGAGACCGGCAATCAACTCGAACAGCCCGGTGCCCCAGGCGGCAAGCATCGGCAATGGCATGCCGAGGCCGGCGAAATAGCCGGTCGTCCCGGCAATGTCGGCGAGCGCGTGGTAGCCGGAGGGAACGAGCAGGACGGCGAGCAGCAGCCGGGAAATCAGAAGCAATGCATCGCGGGGCATGGTCATCTCCGTTGTCTGTCCGCCGGCTGTTTCGAGACCGATCCTAGCAGGGATGGGTCGAGCGTGCGCTTGGGCAGACAACGAAAAAGCGGCGTGGAAAATTCCACGCCGCTTTTTTCAGGCTTGGGAAGGGAAAGCTCAGCCGCGCTTGGCGTCGATCGAGTAGGTGCCAGGGCCTGAGGAAGCCAGCAGCAGGAAGCCGCCGGTGATGGCGACGTTCTTCAGGAAATGGATCATCTGGTTCTGGTCGGCCCAGCCGGTATGGGCGACAAAGGCCGAGGCGATGGTGAAGACCGCGAGCACCCAGGCGGCGATGCGGGTCTGAAAGCCAACGAGCACGGCAAGGCCGCCGAGCAATTCGATCACGCCGACGACAATGGCCGTTATGGTCGGCACCGGCAGGCCCATGGCGCCGAAATAGCCGGCGGTGCCGGAAATGGCGGTGAGCTTGCCGAAGCCGGAAAGCAGGAAGATGGCGGCGAGCAGGATGCGGCCGAGCAGGACGGTGGTGGAGCTGTTGGACGCGATGCCGGCGCCGGCAGCGGAAGTGTTGATGGACATGGTGGCTCTCCGAAAAAGGGTTGATGCCTCGTCAGATAGACCAAGCCGACTGTTCACCAAAGCCGCCAGTCCGGCGACACATTGTTCACAGCACGTACATTTCGGGATCGTTCGACCGACGCAAAATTCTTGTCGCTGCCAGCAGCGGCGGGAGCAAATTGTCCCGCCACACGATTCGGATTTCTAGTTGACGCAATTCCCAAGAGGAAGGGCTGCGCGCTTCCCGAGGAAACGCAAGGCACTTTCCCTGGAATCGCTTTAACCCGGATGCGTCATGTCTTCGGGCCGTACCAGGCGGTCGTAGTCTGCCTCGCTGACCAGCCCAGTAGCCAGTGCTTCCTCGCGCAAGGTGGTGCCCTTCTTGTGCGCGGTCTTGGCGATCTTGGCGGCATTGTCGTACCCGATCGTCGGCGCCAGCGCCGTCACCAGCATCAGCGAGCGGTCAAGCGCGGCTTTGATGTTGTCTTCGCGAGCCTCGATACCGACGACGCAATTGTCGGTGAAGGAGATCGAGGCGTCGGCCAGCAACTGCACCGACTGCAGGAAGTTGTAGGCCATCAGCGGGTTGTAGACGTTGAGCTCGAAATGACCTTGGCTGCCGGCGAAGGTCAGCGAGGCGTTGTTGCCGAACACCTGCACGCAGACCTGCGTCAGAGCCTCGCACTGCGTCGGGTTGACCTTGCCAGGCATGATCGAGGAACCCGGCTCGTTTTCCGGCAGCGACAGTTCGCCGAGGCCCGAGCGCGGGCCGGAGCCGAGGAAGCGGATGTCGTTGGCGATCTTGAAGAGGGCGGCGGCCGCCGCGTTGATGGCGCCATGCGAGAACACCATGGAATCGTGCGCGGCGAGCGCCTCGAACTTGTTCGGCGCGGTGACGAAGGCAATGCCGGTGATTTCGGCGATGCGCGCCGCCACCTTTTCCGCAAAGCCGACCGGCGCGTTGAGGCCGGTGCCGACGGCGGTGCCGCCCTGCGCCAGTTCCTGCAGGCCGGGCAGCGTCATCTCGATGCGCTTGATCGAAGAGGCCACCTGCGCGGCGTAGCCGGAAAATTCCTGGCCCAGCGTGAGGGGTGTCGCGTCCTGCGTATGGGTGCGGCCGATCTTGATGATGTGGGCGAAGGCCTTCGTCTTGACCTCGAGCGCAGCGTGCAGATGCTTCAGCGCCGGCAGCAGATCGTGCACGATGCGCTCGGCGCACGCGATGTGCATGGCTGTCGGGTAGGTGTCGTTCGACGACTGGCTCATATTGACGTGGTCGTTAGGGTGCACCGGCTTCTTCGAGCCCATGACGCCGCCCAGAAGTTCGATCGCCCGGTTGGAGATCACCTCGTTGGCGTTCATGTTGGACTGCGTGCCCGAGCCGGTCTGCCAGACGACCAGCGGGAAATGATCGTTCAGCTTGCCGTCGATCACCTCTTGCGCCGCCTCGATGATCGCCTTGCCGACTGCCGGATCGAGCCGCTTCAACTCCATATTGGCTTCCGCCGCCGCTCGCTTGACGATGCCGAGCGCACGCACGATCGAGGCCGGCTGCTTTTCCCAGCCTATCCTGAAATTGCCGAGGGAACGCTGCGCCTGCGCGCCCCAGTAACGGTCGGCTGCAACCTCGATGGGGCCGAACGTGTCGGTTTCGGTTCTGGTCCTGGCAGCGGTCACTTGTCTCTCCGACGATCGAATTCGGCAACGGCGTATCGCGTTGCACAATGGCCTTCAAGCAGAGATTGCGGCCGGCAGGCAGTAAATCGGTTGAAGCGGTAGCGCCGGCCTTCGGGATCCTGCACCCTCCACTTTCTTGTGAAGGAAATTGCTCCTCAGTGCGGCTTGATCCCATAAAGTGGACGGAAACTTGCGGATTTAGCTCGATGAGATCATGTCGAGCTGGCGGATTGCTCTACGCAAACTTCCCCCAGGATCAGCAATGCGCAATTCACGTCTACCTACGAGCGACTCTGCCACACAAACTACCATCCGTGCCGGCGTCTCACTGGCAACAGCAGCGATGAGGTAGCTTATGCACTTGTCCTTCTGTTCAGTTTCCGTCCAAAATCCGGCATCGCATCCGGATCGAGCTTCGGATCGCGAAGCCGAGAATTTCAAGTCCACCCTGGGAGCGCCTCCACATGGCCTCGGAGTTTTCCAAGATGCATGGCGGCAAGGTCGAAGCCGTCTCGACGTCGCAAGTGACGCTCTTTGCCCTCCGTATTTTGCTGAAAGCGCGCCTGATCGCGGACCGTCAGCTCGGAACCTTTTTCCTCCAACGGCGCAGCTTTGTCCTGAGATAGGATCTATAGCCGAACGGAAGTGTTCGCCGTCCGGAAGGCGTGCTTGTCCGCGCCTCCAGACGCTGGCGCACGACGCTCATCAGTCTGCTGAACGCGGGTGTTTCCAATGATTGCACCCGTTTGACGAGATTGTCGGGCAATGGCTTTGAGCGCCAGTCGAAATAAGCCTCGTAGTCTTGCGGCGTTGCGATCAGGTGCTGGAGATAGGCTGCAAGATCGCTGGCGCTGGCGAAGGCACTGGCGTCAATAAAGGAGTGCTCCGGAACGAACTCGTCCACATTGGGAGCGCCAAGGTAGATCGGCACCGTGCCGGCCATGAACGCGTCATAGATTTTCTCGGTGACATAGTCGGCCTCGATCGAGTTCTCCATGGCCAGGCAGAATTTGTGCCGCGCAATGGTTTCGATCTTGGTCTTCGAGCCCAGATCGGGGCCAGAGACCGATCGGTTGTTGCGATATCGGCCATAAGAATCGATCTTGATGTGGCGCGCCAGTTCGTTCGCCAAATCGACACGGCCGCTATAATTCAGGCCGGCCGACTGGAAGAGTGCGACCGGCGCTTCTTCCGTTTTCGGTACGATTGGTCTGGCCAGCGCATCTTTCCACCACACCGCACGCGGAAGGTAGGGCACCCAGACATCGGACCGGGATTCATGCGTCATGATGATATCGAAGTGCCGCATGATTTTGGGGTCGGCAAGTCGCTTGTAGTTTTGGCCGCATTCCATCGACCAGGCGACCCAATATTGACCAGGGTATTTGTAGCCATCGCCAACTTCGCGAAAGTTCGGAATATGGAAGACGACTGCCGCGGCCTCGGAAATCCGTCGTTTGTCCAGTGTCCACCGCCCGGGCATTTCGCACTGTATCGACGCGATATCGACGGGTTTGCTGAAGAACGTTGTGTAGAAGAGGATCAGTGGATCGATAGACGGCATGGCACCACGAATGTCTGAAGCATTGCTCAATCTGCAGACAGACGCGGTATCGGAAGTTTGGTCAAGTGCTCCGCTTGTTCGAGGCCGAGGGCCGTCCAAACGGTCACCCCGCCGTATACCCGCCATCGATCGCGAAAATGCCGCCGCTGGTCCACGCCGCCTCGTCGCTGGCGAGATAGACGGCGATGCCGGCAAGATCGCTGGTCTGGCCGATGCGGCCGAGCGGGTAGCTGCGCTCGACATAGGTTTTCAGCTCGGCTTGCGCTGCCGCCGGCAGGTTGTCGATCGACTTGCGCCGCATGGCGGTGTCGACCGTGCCGGGCGCAATCGCATTGACCCTGATGCCGCGCGGACCAAGCTCGAAGGCCAGCGACTTGGTCAGCGAATTCAGCGCGCCCTTGGACAAGGAATACAGGCTCGACGGCCGCTTCGGGATCATCTTGTCGGCGAAGTAGGACGAGATATTGATGACGGAGGCGTTGGCGCCGAGATGCGGCAGCAGCCGCTGGGTAAGGAAGAACGCCGCCGTCACATTGAGCGCGAAGGATTGCTGGAATTGGTGCTCGGTGACGGTCTCGAAAGGCACCAGATAAGCGACGCCGGCATTGTTGACGAGGATGTCGAGCGGGCCGGTTGCTTTCGCGCGATCGACCACGGCATCGATGCCGGACGAGGTCGAGAGATCGGCCGACTGGGTGCCGACGTTGCCCGCCGCCGCAAGTGTCTCGCGGGCGGTCTCGAGCTTGCTGGTGTCGCGACCGACGATCAGCACGTCGGCGCCCTCGCGCAAGAAAGCTTCCGATATCGCCAGGCCGATGCCGTCCGAACCGCCGGTCACCAGTGCTCGCTTGCCAGAAAGTCTCATTGAAGGCCAAGTCGCATCGAATGCTCTCGCTGTTGCCCGCGTCACGAAGGCAATGCCGATCGGCGAGGGCGGTCAAGCCGGCGGCCTATCGCTCAGTATGAACTTCGGTTGGCCGCGTGCCGATCCGGTTACCGCAGCAGCGACTGCGACGTCGGCGTCAGGCGCAAGGTTTCGGTCCGCCAGGTCACATCGGCCGCTTGCCATTGGGGCGAAGCGGCAACTGCGGCTTCGTAACTGGCATGCGCCTCGGGACTGTTGAAACCCGTCACCGCGATAAAGACGTTTTCGCTCAAGCGCACCGGCAGGCGGGGAAAGCTGTTTTCGGCGTGCTCGGTGATGAAGGCGCCAAGCAACCGTCCGCCGACGCCGATAAGGACCGGAACGGCATCCGTTTCGAAATTGCCGGCGAAATCGGCTTCGGCGCCAGACCGCAGATGATGAATCTGGATGGCAACGATAGCGGTCAAGCGATTGTCTGCGCTCAGCTTTCCATCCGGCGGCATGGCGCCTCGCTGCGCGCCTGACAGATCGAAGCCGGCGCCTGGCCATGCCGGCTTCAAGAGCAGCACATCGTCGGAATCGATCATCGTCGCATTGGCGGCGTCGCGGTGCGCCGTCCACACCGGCCCGTCATAGAAGGCGGTGAGCGCCTGCTTCCGCGCTTCCATGCCATCGAAGCCGCGCAGCCAGACGAATATGTCGGGGCGGTCGAGGTCGCGGAACTGTCCGATGATGGTCATGCCGGCGTGTTCCTGGCCTTCGATGAACCGACTGTCGAAGATGTCGATCAGCGTCTCGCGCCGGCCCGGCTTCAGCGTGTACTGCCGCAACTCGACGACAGGCGAAGCGAGCAGGCTTGCCGTCGCAGGCGCATTCAGGGGTACGGTCATTGTGTCGTCTCCAAAAAACAGGATGATCATCCGGTTTATAAACAGACCGGTTGTCCTGTTTTGTCAATCTGCTATCGTTGGCAAATGTCAGCAGAGATTGCTCGGGCTCCGAAAGGGCCGCCGCGAAAACGCACCAACGATCCCGAAGGGCTGCGCAACAAGGTGCTCGATATCGCCGAAGCGTCGTTCCAGGCGCGTGGCTATCATGCATCAGCTCTTGGCGAGTTGATGACGACCGCAGGCGTCAGCGGCGGCGCGCTGCATCATCATTTCCCGACCAAGAAGGCGCTCGCTCTGGCGGTGATCGAGGAGCGCGTGGCAGCGGCCCTCGATGAAACCTGGATCAACCCTGTACGGGCGGCAGGCTCGGCGCGCGAAGGCGTGCGCGCGGTGTTCGAGGCGGTGGCGACCGAGCTTGAGCAGCAAGGCTTCGTGCGCGGCTGTCCGCTCAACAATCTGGCGCATGAACTGTCGCTCGCTGACCCGGATTTCCGCGCCGCTCTGGACGATATCTTTGCCGGATGGCGTCAGGCGGTTGCCGACAAGGTGCGAGCCGACCAGCAGTCGGGGAGGGAGCAGGGCACCGACCCCGAGCGCTTTGCGGCACTCGCCATCGCCGCCTATTCCGGCGCCATGTCGATGGCCAAGGCGGCACAGGATGCCAGCGTGCTGCGCGATTGCCTGGCCGAACTTCAGGGTAGCTCAACGCCGCCATTCCCGAGCAGAGCGAAGCGGCGTAGCAGGATCCTGCTGCGGCCGGGAAAACCTTGAGGCCGGAACTGCGCTGTTCTAGTTGGAAAGCGGCTTGATCGTCTCGTAACCGTTCACCGATTCCGCGCTGGTCCCTTCGTCGTAGCGCCGGGCGAGGGACGCTTGCAGATCAGGCGCATAAAGCGCGGTAAATGTGTCCAGCGTTTCGCCGGCGCCGTTCTTGAAGGTCTCCGTGACCGCCAGCACGTTGTATTTGCAGCCGCCGACACTGAACGTCTCCTTGCCCTTGACGACCAGGCTCAACGTCTTGGTGCTCTTCGGCTGCTTGTTCGGCGACAGCTCGACGAATTCGATCGTGCTCTTGGCTCCCGTCTTCAGCGGAAACAGTTTTCGCAGATCGGAAAACGGGATCGTCGCCACCCGTCCGGTATCGCTGTCGCGAAACACTTCGACCAGGCCGGCAAACAGGAACTGTGTCTGCGGCGATTGCGATTCGTAGGTGTTGGCAACGGAGACCATGCCGCCGGCCACCGGCCGAAACTCGCTGCGGACGCCGGGCATTTCCAGAACGAAGCCGGCCTTGGCCGATTTTGCGTCGACACAATCGGCGGCATGCACCGCAGCCGCCGGCAGCAACCCAGCCAGCACCACGCCTATCGAAACGGCTCTCATGAAATCCTCCCCTCTGCTTGTATTTGCTGCGCGCCAGCATGACCCAAGAAATGCCAGAGCCTCAGTGCCGTGTCGACCTGCCATTCCTGGCAACTGGACGGTGGGGCGCCGGCTGTGCTGAATTTCAGGTCATGAATCGCAAGCTCGTCCTCTCCCGTCGCAATTTCCTCGCACAGGCAGCCGGCCTTGCCATGGCTGGCATGCTGCCGCGCGCCGCGCTTGGCCAGACCGGCAAGCGCATCCAGCCCATCGACGCCACCTTTCTGTTCATCGCCGATGTCCATGCCTGCCGCATGTCGAGCGGCCTCAGCCCCAACTGCCTGGAGGAAGGCAAGACCGATGCCGCGCTGTTGCGCAATGTCGCTGTCCTCAATGGCTTGGCCGGCCGGCAATGGCCAGTCGAGATCGATGGCGTTGCAACCCGCCTGCGTTCGGCCGGCGGCCGCATCGATGCGCCGCTCGGCCTCGTTGTCGGCGGCGACATCACCGACGATGGCGGCGGCCAGATCACCGAGCCCAGCGAAGGCACGCAACTGTTGCAGTTCAGCCAGCGCTATCAACAGGGCGTCGGTCCCGATCGCGTGCACATGCCGGTCTATGTCGGCCTCGGCAATCACGATCTCGACCAGAACGGCTCGCCGCCGCACGTCGACTGGTACCGGCGCGAATTGCGCGACTATGTCGAGGTCAACCATCGCCCCGGCGTGTTCTTCAAGCCCCCGGTGCCGGCCACCGAATACGATGTCGACACCGACTGCTATTCCTGGGACTGGGGCGGCCTGCATCTCGTCCAGACCCACCGGTTTGCCGGCGACACCGGCCACGGCGCGGTGAGCAGCCTGCCGTGGCTGAAGCAGGATCTGACGACCTACGCTGCGGATGGCCGTCCCGTCATCCTGTTCCAGCACTATGGCTGGGACACTTTCTCGGTCGAGCGCTGGGACCCGGCCAAGCGCACCTATGACGATGACGGCGCAGGCGCGCCGCATTGGTGGAGCGAGGCCGACCGCCAGGCGCTGCTGGCGGCGCTGAAGGGCTACAATGTCATCGCCATCTTCCATGGCCATCAGCACGAAGTGCCTATGATCTACAAAAGCGATGGCCTCGACCTGTTCAAGCCGAAGGCTGCCTATATGGGTGGCTTCGCGCTGGTGAGGGTAACCGGGGACGGCATGGACGTGGTGCTGGGCGAGGCGGCGGGCGACCGGGGCGGGGTCAAGTTCACCAGCGCCTTCAGCAAGAGCCTCAGCCTCTGACAAGAAAAAGGCGGCCTTGAGCCGCCTTCCTCATTGCCTGCAAGATCGGGTCAGAGCGCCTTTTTGATCTTGTCCTTCACGTCGCCATAGACCTTCTGCACCTTGCCGGCGGTCTTGTCGGCCGTGCCTTCGGCCTGGGTCTGCCTGTTGCCGGTCGCCTTGCCGCCGGCCTCCTTGACCGAGCCCTTGACCTGCTTGGCCACGCCGGCAACCTGATCCTTGTTCACCATCTTTGCATCTCCTGGGATTCCGGGGATTCATTCGCAGGAGGCAAACGGGCCGGCTTGGCTTAGGTTCCCTGGGCGGCGATCATCGTCGCATCTGGTCGCTTATATGGTCGCCGAAACGCTTTGCCGCGTCGTATCGTGTGACTAGTGTGTCGAAATTTTGGGGAGACCGCCTTGGCTGAATTTACGCTCATCATCGCCAACAAGTGCTTTTCGTCCTGGTCGCTGAGGCCATGGGTGGCGATGAAGCATCTGGAGATCCCGTTCGAGGAAGGTTTCGTGCGCCTGCGCACGCCCGAGACTTTTGCCAATCTGGCGAAAGTGTCGCCGACCGGCCTTGTGCCAGTGTTGAATCACAATGGCAGGATCGTCTGGGAAACCCTTGCCATCCTTGAATATCTGGCCGACCTGTTTCCTGAGAAAAAACTTTGGCCGCAGGATATCGGCGCCCGCGCCTTGGCTCGCTCGGTGGCGACCGAGATGCATTCCGGCTTTCGCGAGGTGCGCTATGGCTGGCCGATGAATTTGCGCCGGCCGAAGGCCCACAAGCCGCTCGACGCCGAAGGCGAAATGCAGCGCGCGCGCATCGAAACGATCTGGCGCCAGTGCCGGGAACAATACGGCAAGGGCGGCCCCTTCCTGTTCGGTCATTTCACCGCGGCCGATGCCATGTATGCACCTGTCGTCACCCGCTTCGACACCTATGGCGGCGAACTCGCGCCCGACACGCGCGCCTATGTCGACGCCGTGTTGGCAACGCCGGCGATGCGGCACTGGTACGCGGAAGCGGCGAAGGAGACTTGGCCGGAACCCGGCCCGGACGAATAGGACCACTAGTGACATCACGGTGAGTGACCGATGGCCAGCAATGATGGACCGCGTGAGACTACCGCGCCAACAATCTTCCACTGCCGGCTGATCCCGCCTCGGCCGGACTTCGCCTTCACCCTGACGGAGGAGGAGAGGGAGTTGATGGGCCGGCATGCCGACTATCTGCGCGGCAAGCTTGCCGAGGGCACCATGATCCTGGCCGGGCCGGTCGCCGACCCGGCCGGCCCTTGGGGTCTGCTGATCCTGCGTGTCGGCAGCGAAGCCGAGGCAAGAGCGGTCACCGACGGCGATCCGGTGTCGAGCTTCGGCCGCGGTTTCCACTACGAGATCCTGCCGCTGATCAGCGCGATCCTGTAGGCGAGCGTAAGTTTATGGATGTGAAACGGTTTTCCACTTGGGAATTGTGTCAGACAACGGCACATACAAGAACGCCTCTCGCACCGTTTAATGTGCGGGAGGCGTTCTTTTGCCAGCATTACCGAGATTGTTCTCTGAATTGCTGACATCACGGAAATGCGCCGGCTTGCGATTGGTTCCGGGGCGTGGAATATTTTTTGGAACGCCTTGCGCTCCGCCACCTCGTCAGTTGAGGCTTATGCCTCAGGCACCCTCAGGTTGAATTTGGGCTCCGGCCAAACCAGAAATTGACTGGGCGCTAAAAGAAGTCTATAAGAAACATGTCGATATTTGTTTGACCGACTTTTGTTATCCGCGCATGATGCGCGCCTTTGACGAACTTCCCCATCAAAAATCGAGACAAAACGCTGTTGTGCAGTCGCACGATGGTGAACGAATGTTTGCCAGGGAAAGGGTTCTTCATGGCCACCGGCACAGTGAAATGGTTCAACGCCACCAAAGGTTTTGGTTTTATTCAGCCTGACGACGGCTCCGCCGACGTTTTTGTCCACATCTCGGCCGTAGAGCGCGCCGGCATGCGTGACATCGTCGAGGGTCAGAAGCTCGGCTACGAGATGACCCGCGACAACAAGTCGGGCAAGATGTCCGCCGACCAGTTGAAGGCGGCCTGATAAGGAATTCGGCCTTCCGGTGACCACGGATGTACTGGCACCGATGAAAGGCTGAAAGGAGCGCCTTGCGCATCCAACTGGATGCGCGGCGCTTTCATGGAAGGTCAGGCGGTGCCTGGCCTTTTTCATTTTGTGCGTCGTGCCGCTAAAAGTGCGCCGCACGCCGGCCGGAACGTGCTAAGGGACGCTCCAGCAATCTGAACCGCCCATACTGCCCCGCTGCCGTATTGCTTTGGTCGTAATCGAAGACCGCTCTCGCTCTATCGGCACCAGGCTCCCGACAGGAGAAAGTTTTGACCACTCAATCCAAGACCGCCGACCAGGCCGGCTCGCTGTTCAGCAAGACGCAAACCCAGTCGATGTCACTCAACCGCATCCTGTCCGAGCGTGATGCCGTCAGCGAGGCGCGCGAAGCCAAGACCGCGCGCTTGCGCGAACTGCGCAAGGAAAAGGAAGCCGACGACATGGCAGCGGCCGCAGTCCTTGCGGCGCTGCCAAAGCGGGCAGGCAAACGCTGATGGCCACCAAGCGCGTACCGCCCACGCCGATCGATGCCGATGCGACCATAGCGTCCATGGTCCCGGGCCTGGACAAGCCGGTCGAATATGTCCGCCGTGTGCTGGAAAAGCTCGAGCGCTGCAAGCGCGCGCATGGCGATGCCCAGGTGCGCGTCGGCGTGCGCGGCCGTGCCGAAGCCCCGAACTATCTGGTCGAATATGTCCGCGAGGACAAAAAGACCCAGGAGCGCGTGACCTACCAGGATGCCGCCTATAGCGGCAGCACGCATCGCGAACTGGCGGCGCACCACATTGCCGAGGCGAGGAACTGGTCGCCCGAGGAAATGAACATCACAGCGGTCTCGGCGCTGATCGGCCGCTTGCGCAATCCGCGCGCACCATCATCCCGCTTTTCCGACGAGGACTGACATGGCCATAAAGTTTTCCACCAAGGACCAGCCGGCAGCGCCGGCTGCTGCCACTGCAAAGCAGGCCAAGCCCGCTGCCGCGCCGAAGGCCGCCGAACCGTCGGCAACCGATCTGTTCGAGGCGCCAGCCGCCACGCCCAAGGGCAAGGCAGGCAAGAAGAAATAGCGCCTTGCCGCACCAAGCCGATCGCAATCTCGCAGCACCTGGGCTGGTCGCGTTGGCCGCCAGGGATATCCGGTCGTCAAAACAGGACGACCAGCCGGTTTTCGATTGCCAGAGCTGCGGCGCCTGCTGTTCCTACTCGGCCGAATGGCCGCGCTTCTCGACCGAGGACGATGCGCAACTTGACCGGATTCCGGAAAAGTTCGTGTCCGCCGACCTGTCCGGGATGCGCTGCGAGGGCGTGCGCTGTTCGGCGCTTACGGGCGAGATCGGCAAGCACACAGCCTGCGGCATCTACGAGATCCGCCCGGACGTCTGCCACGCCTGCATGCCTGGCGGCGACGATTGCCTGATGGCGCGCAAGGCGCACGGGATGCCAACGATCTAGCCGACGCCCACCTTGCCTCATCCCACATCCCCCGATAGCTTCCACCACGGGCAGGGCGTTGGAGGAACCATGAGCATCGAATTCCTGTTGACGTCGCTGATCGTCGTGGCTTCGCCCGGCACCGGCGTTCTCTACACGCTGAGCGCCGGGCTTTCGCGAGGCGCGCGCGCCTCGATCACTGCTGCATTCGGCTGCACGCTTGGCATCATCCCGCATATGGCCGCCGCCATCACCGGCCTGGCGGCGCTGCTGCACACAAGTGCTGTCGCCTTCGAGACGCTGAAATATCTCGGCGTCGCCTATCTCCTCTACATGGCCTGGAACACGCTGAAGGAGAAGGGCGGCCTGAGCGTCGATGAAAACGCGGCACCCCGCTCGGCAGCCAAGGTCATCACCTCCGGCATCCTGATCAACATCCTGAACCCGAAGCTGTCGATCTTCTTCTTTGCCTTCCTGCCGCAATTCGTCAGCACGACCGAACCGAACGCATTTGCCAAGATGCTGGAGCTCTCGAGCGTCTTCATGCTGCTGACCTTCGTCGTCTTCGTCGCTTACGGCATCTTTGCCGCCTCGATCCGCAGCCATGTCGTGTCGCGGCCGATGGTGCTGACCTGGATGCGCCGCACCTTCGCCGGCGCCTTTGTCATGCTTGGGGCCAAGCTGGCGCTTGCTGATCGATAGAACAGGATCTGGCAGGCATCGGCCTACTCTTCGTCGGTTCCGGATCCGGTCCGGATGCCTAGACGCCAGGCGGAGGGCGGAAGGCCGATCATCTTCTTGAAGGCGCGGCTGAACGCTGCCTCGGATTCGTATCCGATTTCAGCGGCGATGCTGGCCATGTTGCTGGAGCCGGCGCTGAGCAGCTCCGAGGCGATCTGCATGCGCCATTTGGCGAGATAATGCATTGGCGGCATGCCGACCAGCCTGGTGAAGCGTTCGGCGAGCACGCTGCGCGACAGCGCGGAGTCCTTCGCCAGCGCCTCCACCGTCCAGTTATGCGCCGGCCGGTCGTGGATCAGCGCCAGTGCCCTCGCCAGGTGCGGATCGCGCAGGCCAGCCAGCCATCCCGTGGTTTGTGGCGGCAGCGATTCCAAGTAACGGCGCAACACGTCGACAAACATCAGTTCGCTCAGTTTGGTGAGCACCGTTTCACTGCCTGCGCGCTTTTGCGCCACCTCCGTGACAGCCAGGTTGATGAACTGGCTGAGCCAGCCGCCATCGCCTTTGGCAGCTCCGGCCTTGATCACCGGCGGCAAAGCCTCGAGCAGTGGATTGAAAGGCTGTGCATCACAGGCGAGATAGCCGCAAACCAGCCTGGCCGAGGTCGCGCCGTCGCCGGCGCAGTTGATGTAAAACGGCATCCGGCCGGCTGTTGCGATGTCGAGAACGTCGGCTGTCGGCGGATCGGCGCGCAGCGCCGGATTGCTGGACATAATATGCGGGTCGCTCCTGGTGAAGACGACGACTTCGCCGGCCTCCAGCGCGATCGCTTCCTGGCCGACGATGCGCGCGAAGCAGCGACCGGCCGTTACCACATGGTAGGAGATCAGATGGTCCGCACCGGGCAGGATCTTCGGCAGGATGGACGATGGCGCCGGCGAGCAGACGGCCCACGGCTCGTGGCCCTCAATGTCAAAAAACGTCGCGCCGGTAAGGCGTACCGTCCTCAACAGGTCAGACAGAGCATCCCCGGCCATTCCGTTTCGTCCCGCACCCGGCTAGCCGGTCAGCCATCCCTTTCGAGTTCCGGACGCGCTGTCAAGCGAGGCGGACGCCGTATCATTCAGTTCGCGGCCAGAACTCCTAAACCTGCACCGGTGCTCAAGCGCTGCCGAGAGAGGGCGCTGAGTGCTGTCGAAACCAACCAGGGACAAATGTCATGACGGTACATAAGGGCGGGTGTTTTTGCGGCGCCGTGGAAATCGAAGTGCACGGAGCCGCCGAGGCAATGGGCTATTGCCATTGCGGTTCGTGTCGATCGTGGTCGGCGTCTCCCGTGAACGCCTTCACGCTGTGGAAGCCTCAGAACGTCAAGGTCACCAGGGGCGCGGAGTTCCTGTCCGGGTTCGAGAAGACCGAAATGAGCGATCGCCAGTTCTGCACGAAATGCGGTGGTCATCTGATGACCGTTCATCCGCCGCTCGGCCTGGTCGATGTCTATGCGGCAACCATACCAGGCGTGAAATTCACGCCTGGGGTTCACGTCAACTACGCTGAGACCGTGCTGCCGATGAAGGATGGGCTGCCCAAGCTCAGGGACTTTCCGGCTGAGCTCGGCGGCTCCGGCATCGCGGTGCCGGAATAAGGCCCGGCCACTGCTCGCCATTTTTGACAACGACAATTCAAGACAGGAGATTGTTCATGGAAATCGCAACATTTCGCGCCACGCAGGAGCCGATCAAGGATCTCTATCGCAGGGATGCGAAGGCCGCGTTCCTCACCTTGAAGGCCAAAGGCGTCGCCGACGCGTCCACCGTGACCTGCAAGGTCGAGACCGGACGCGGGCTGGCGCTTGCCGGCATTCATCCGATGGCCGGGGGCAGCGGCCAGGAACTGTGCTCCGGCGACATGCTGCTGGAGGCGCTGATCGCATGCGCCGGTGTCTCGATGCGCGCGGCGGCGGCCGTGCTCGAAATTCCGATCAGGTCCGCCGAAGTTTCCGCGGAAGGTGACGTCGATCTTCGCGGCACGCTCGGCGTGACTGCGGGTGTTCCAGTCGGCTTCAAGGAAATCCGCTTGCGCTTCGACATCGACACCGACGCTCCCCAAAGTCAGCTCGACCAACTGCTCGAACTCACGGATCGCTATTGCGTGATCTTCCAGACCATCCAGAACAGTCCCAGCACCACGGTGAAGCTGCACCGCGTCATCCAGTGACCAGAAAACCGGCCCGGAAACTCGACTTGAGCGAGATTCCGGGCTGGGAACGGGAGTGCCGGGCAACGCTTCTATCCTTTGACGTAACCCATCGCCTCGACGATCAGCTCGTCCGCGACACGCATCAGGTTGACGCCGCGGATGGAGTTGCCGTCGGCCATGAAGTAGCGCCAGCGGATCGTCGCCCGTTCACCGGCGACGAAGGTTTCCTCGAGGTCGAAGCGCGTGCCGGGCTGGGTGGCGATCGCCGACCATAGGTCAATGCATGCCTCTTTGCCGGCATGGCGGGCGCCGTCCGGCGCCGGCACGGTGTTTTCGATAACGCAATCCTGCGCCACCAACTCGGCAAGCGCGGACGGATCGTGCAACTGGAACACATCGTTGAAGCGACGCATGATCTCGGCCGTCTGGCTAGAGTGGTCGCCCGGATGAATGCTCGTGATGCTGTCCTGGCTCATCTCATACCTCCTGGTTTTCATTGTTCCGTGGCAGTGGTGGCGGCCAGCTCGGCCTTGAGGGTGATGGTTGTAACGCCGGCCAAAGCGCGAGAGACAAGGCAGGTCGTCTTCGCCGTCTCCGCCATACGCTGGAATTCGGCAGGCTGAAGGCCGGGAATCTCTGCTTCCGTTTCGAGCTCGATGCGGGTGATCGTCGGCCCGGCGGCGGTCGCGCCGAGATGCACCTTGGCGACGGTGCGGATGGTGCGGGCGACGTGGCCTTCCTGGCCGAGGATGAAGGTCAGCGCCATCGAGAAGCAGCCGGCATGTGCTGCCCCGATCAGCTCTTCGGGATTGGTGCCCGGACCGTCCTCGAACCGCGACGGAAAGGAATAGGCGCCTTCGAAGACGCCGCTGCCAAGCCGCAGACGGCCGCCGCCTTCCTTCAGCGTGCCTTGCCATTCTGCGGAAGCTTCACGGATGGTCATGGTCGTTCTCCTGATTCGGGGTTGAAAAGCGGGCAATTGGGTCAGGCGCAGTCGATGACAACCTTCCCGAACACGTCGCCCTGCTGGAAGTGGCGGTACGCTTCGGGGGCTTCGGCAAAGGGGAAGACCCTGTCGACAACGGGCTTGAGGCGATGCTGCGACACGGCGCGCAGCATGGCCTCAAGATTGCTGCGGCTGCCGACGAACAGGCGGCTGATGGTGGCGAGGCTGCGCTGATAAAGCGCTGCCGGCATCTCGATCGATCTGCCACTGGCGTCCTGCAGCGTCAGCAGCACGATGTGTCCATAAAGCGTGCTGGCAATCAGCGACTGCGCGAAGGTGGCCGGGCCGCCGGTTTCGACGACGAGGTCGACTCCGCCTGTCTGCTCGCGCGCCCAGCCGCCCCATTCCGGTATGTCGGTGCTGGAGACAACGAGGTCGGCGCCCAGCGCCCGCAGCCTGTCGGCCTTCTCCGCGCGCGATGTGATGGCGACAACCCGGCAGCCGAGCAACTTGGCGAACTGCAGAGCAAACAGCGAAACGCCACCCGAACCGATGGTGAGAACCCATTGACCAGGCTTCGGAATCCGGGTCCCGGTCACCGCGTTCCAGGCCGTCACGCCGGCGCAGGTCAGCGTCGCCGCTTCGTGCCAGCTCAGATGATCGGGCAGTCGCGCCGCCCATTGTTCGTCGAGCACGGCAAACTCAGTCAGCATGCCGTCAAGCGTACAGCCGAGCTGGTCGATCAGACCGGCATTGATGCGGCCATCGATCCAGCGGGCGAAGTAGCTGCCGGTGACGCGGTCGCCGACGGCAAAACGGGTGACGGCATCGCCGATTGCGACGACGTCACCGGCTCCGTCGCTCAGCGGCACGATGCCTTGCCGCGCCGGCAAGGGATAGGTGCCGCCAAGGATCATCGTGTCGCGCCGATTGAGCGAGGCGGCGCGGACTCGCACCACGATCTCATGCGGTTTCGGTTCCGTCCGCGCCTCGTCGCGCATCGCCAGGGATTCGGTTCCACCAAACCCTTCGAGACGGTAGCTGCGCATGTCACTCTCCTTAATAGTATATAGACTGATCCACATATTATATAGACCGATTGTCATATTCTTGGCAAGGCCTATAATGCGTCACTGCTGACAGAGGTTGACATGGCCAACGACACCCGCACCCGCATACTCGAGACCACAGGCCTGTTGCTCAGGCAGCGCGGCTATCACGGCACCTCGCTCAACGACATTCTGGGCGCCAGCGGGGCGCCGCGCGGCTCGCTCTATTTTCATTTCCCAGGCGGCAAGGACCAACTGGTCATCGAGGTGACGCGCAACAGCGTTGCCGACGTCACGAAAAGGCTGGGCGAAGCACTGGCAGCCGAGAGCGATCCTGCAGTGGCCGTCCATCACATCTACCAGTCGGTCGGGCGCATGCTGGAGGACAATGATTTTTCGCTGGGTTGCCCCATCGCGCCGGTGGTGCTGGATTCACCCACCGATGTGCCGGAAATGGCGGAACTCTGCCGATCGGCTTTCGAGCAATGGATCGGCTTGCTGCGACAGGCCTTTGTCAGGGCAGGAGTGCCCGAACGCCGGGCGCATGCCCTGGCACTGCTGGTCGAATCCTCGCTGGAAGGGCTGATGGTGATTGCGAGGGCCACCCGCGATCGTGGCCCGGTGCTGGTGGTGGCCGACGAGGTCGCGGCGCTTGTCGAGCAGGCGGTGCTTGCAGGCAAGGTTGCGCGGCAGGCGGACAGCGCCGCCTAACCATCCGCTTTCCAAAACAAAAAGGGCGCCTCTCGGCGCCCTTTCCGTATGCATAAGCCAGATAGCTTGGATTAGAAATCCATGCCGCCCATGCCGCCCATGCCGCCGCCGCCCATGCCGCCAGGCATGCCGCCGCCAGCAGACTCCTTCTTGGGGGCCTCCGCGATCATGGCTTCGGTGGTGACGAGCAGGCCGGCGACCGAAGCCGCGTCCTGGAGAGCGGTGCGAACGACCTTGACCGGGTCGACGATGCCCATGGCGATCATGTCGCCATACTCGCCGGTCTGGGCGTTGTAGCCGTAGGTCGCGCCCTTGTTGTCGAGGATCTTGCCGGCAACGATCGAAGCTTCAGCACCTGCGTTCGAAGCGATCTGACGGGCCGGAGCCTGCAGTGCACGACGAACGATGTTGATGCCGGCAGCCTGGTCGGCATTGACGCCGGTGACCTTGATGTTGGCCGAAGCGCGCAGGAGAGCGACGCCGCCGCCTGCAACGATGCCTTCTTCCACGGCCGCGCGGGTCGCGTTGAGGGCGTCGTCGACGCGGTCCTTCTTTTCCTTGACTTCGACTTCCGTCGCGCCGCCGACGCGGATCACCGCGACGCCGCCGGCGAGCTTCGCCAGACGTTCCTGCAGCTTCTCCTTGTCGTAGTCCGACGTGGTCTCTTCGATCTGCTGCTTGATCTGGGCAACGCGGCCCTGGATCTCGTNCGACGAACGATGTTGATGCCGGCAGCCTGGTCGGCATTGACGCCGGTGACCTTGATGTTGGCCGAAGCGCGCAGCAGTGCGACGCCGCCGCCTGCAACGATGCCTTCTTCCACGGCCGCGCGGGTCGCGTTGAGGGCGTCATCGACGCGGTCCTTCTTTTCCTTGACTTCGACTTCCGTCGCGCCGCCGACACGGATCACCGCAACGCCGCCGGCGAGCTTCGCCAGACGTTCCTGCAGCTTCTCCTTGTCGTAGTCCGACGTGGTCTCTTCGATCTGCTGCTTGATCTGGGCAACGCGGCCCTGGATCTCGGCCTTCTTGCCGGCGCCGTCGACGATGGTGGTGTTCTCCTTGGAGATCGACACCTTCTTGGCGCGGCCGAGCATGTTGAGGCCGACATTCTCGAGCTTGATGCCGAGGTCTTCCGAGATGACCTGGCCACCGGTCAGGATGGCGATGTCTTCCAGCATGGCCTTGCGGCGATCACCGAAGCCCGGCGCCTTGACGGCGGCGATCTTCAGGCCGCCGCGCAGCTTGTTGACGACCAGCGTGGCCAGAGCCTCGCCTTCGACGTCTTCCGAGATGATAAGAAGCGGCTTGGAGGTCTGCACGACGGCTTCGAGAACCGGCAGCATGGCCTGGAGGTTGGACAGCTTCTTCTCGNTCTCCTTGTCGTAGTCCGACGTGGTCTCTTCGATCTGCTGCTTGATCTGGGCAACGCGGCCCTGGATCTCGTCCTTCTTGCCGGCGCCGTCGACAATGGTGGTGTTCTCCTTGGAGATCGACACCTTCTTGGCGCGGCCGAGCATGTTGAGGCCGACGTTCTCGAGCTTGATGCCGAGGTCTTCCGAAATGACCTGGCCACCGGTGAGGATGGCGATGTCTTCCAGCATGGCCTTGCGGCGATCACCGAAGCCCGGCGCTTTGACGGCGGCGATCTTCAGGCCACCGCGCAGCTTGTTGACGACCAGCGTGGCCAGAGCCTCGCCTTCGACGTCTTCCGAGATGATGAGCAGCGGCTTGGAGGTCTGCACGACGGCTTCGAGAACCGGCAGCATGGCCTGGAGGTTGGACAGCTTCTTCTCGTGCAGGAGGATGTAGACGTCCTCGAGCTCGGCAACCATCTTGTCGGCGTTGGTGACGAAGTAGGGCGAGAGATAGCCGCGGTCGAACTGCATGCCTTCGACGACTTCCAGCTCGGTCTCGGCGGTCTTGGCTTCCTCAACCGTGATGACGCCTTCATTGCCGACCTTCTGCATCGCTTCGGCGATCATGGCGCCGACCGACTCGTCGCCATTGCCNTCAACCGTGATGACGCCTTCATTGCCGACCTTCTGCATCGCTTCGGCGATCATGGCGCCGACCGACTCGTCGCCATTGGCCGAGATCGTGCCGACCTGGGCAACTTCCTCGGAGGTCTTGATCTTCTTGGCAGCCTTGCCGAGAGCCGCAACGACTTCGGTGACGGCCAGATCGATGCCGCGCTTCAGATCCATCGGGTTCATGCCGGCGGCAACGGCCTTGTGGCCTTCCTGGACGATCGACTGCGCCAGAACGGTCGCGGTCGTGGTGCCGTCGCCGGCGATGTCGTTGGTCTTCGAAGCAACTTCGCGGACCATCTGCGCGCCCATGTTTTCGAACTTGTCTTCAAGCTCGATTTCCTTGGCGACGGTGACGCCGTCCTTGGTGATGCGCGGTGCGCCGAACGACTTGTCGATGACGACGTTGCGGCCCTTGGGACCGAGGGTCACCTTCACCGCGTCGGCGAGGATGTTGATGCCGTGAAGCATGCGCTCGCGCGCGTCGCGGGAGAATTTTACGTCTTTGGCAGCCATTTTTTAGCTCCTGGCAGGGGCTTGCGATCAAGCCCGAAATTCAGTTGACGGTGAGGCCGATAATCAGCCGATGATGCCCATAATGTCGGATTCCTTCATGATCAGAAGGTCTTCGCCATTGAGCTTGACTTCGGTGCCCGACCACTTGCCGAACAGGATGCGGTCGCCGGCCTTGACGTCCAGC
>NZ_AYXC01000019.1:0-101120 GCF_000502275.1 Mesorhizobium sp. L103C131B0
CGCCGGAGCCGGCGGTGGAGCAGTCTCCGGTGGCGGTGTCGCCGGAGCGACTGCGACTTGTGGCGGCCGAGGGGGAGCAGCCGGAGGCGTAGGCTGCGCCGGTTCCGGCGGTTTGGCAGCCTGCTCAGGCGGGGTTGGCTCGGGAGGCGTGGCGAGCGGCGGCGAACTCGGTGGAACCGCCGGCGTCGCCAGGTCCGGTGGGACGCCGGCGATATCCTGGCCCTTCGGCTCGGCTTTGGGCTCCCTCGGGGCGACGACCTCAGCGCCCGGGCCGGCGTCACGCGCCCAAGGGAAGTGGTCGGCCAGCAGCGCCAACACGGCGAGCACCGGCAACATGAGGAAGGCGCGCCGCCAGCCTGGGCGACCCTTGGATTCCATCTCGGCGTCGCGGCCAAAAAGCGGCGTTCCAGCAGGCTGGCTTCGCCGACCCGGCAGCAGTCCGGCCCAGAACAACAGGGCGCCAAGCAGGCAAAGCCCGCCGACGGTCAGGAACACCACCGGTCGCAGCGTGGCTGGGCCGTGCAGCATGTGGTCGATCCCGCTCCAGCTGAAATCTCTGTCGCCGAGCAGCAGATACGCCCGCACCAGACAAGCCAAAGCGGCCGCCAGCAGCGGAAGCGCAAACAGCCTTTCGGCCAACCTGTCCATCGGACTCCCCTCCGGTGCCGCACCTTGCTCATCATGCGGCCGCCGCAGCGAAACAAATAGCGCAAAACTGCGCCCACGAAAGTGGGCGCGATCACGCAGCCAAATTCACTTCAATTCGACCCATACCGGCGCGTGGTCGCTGGCGCCGTCCTCACCTCTGACATCGCGGTCGATGCCGGCAGCAGTGAGGCGGCGCGCCAGTTTCTTCGACAGCAAGATGTGGTCGAGCCGCAGCCCGGCATCGCGCGGCCAGCGGTTGCGGCGGTAGTCCCAGAATGTGTAGAGCGTTTCCTTCGGATGCTTCTTGCGCAGCGCATCGGTCCAGCCCTGCTCGAGCAGACGCTGGAATGACGCCCGGCTTTCCGGCTGCACCAGCGCGTTGTCGTCATAGGAGCGGGTGGCGTAGATGTCGCGCGGCTCGGGCACGATGTTGTAGTCGCCGACCAGCGCCACCGGCAGGCCGGTGTCGAACAGTTCTGCGGCATGCGCCTCCAGCCGCGCGTGCCACGCCAGCTTGTACTGGAATTTCGGCCCCGGCTGCGGGTTACCGTTGGGCGCGTAGAGACAGGCGATGACGACGCCCGACACCGCCGCCTCGATGTAGCGGCTCTGCTTGTCGGCGGTATCGCCGGGCAGTTCGTCACGGGTCAGCACCGGCTCGGCTCCTCGCGCCAGTATGGCTACGCCGTTCCAGGTCGGCTCGCCCTTCCACACCGCGCCATAGCCGGCGTCGGCCAGTGCCGTGCGCGGAAACTGCAGGTCGCGCGCCTTCAGCTCCTGCAGGCAGACGACATCGGGCTTGGCTGCCGCCAGCCACGCCAGCAGGTTTTGCAGCCGGCTGTTGATGTTGTTGATATTGAAGGTGGCGATTTTCATTTGGCGATCAGGAAACGATCCGCCCTGTCCACGCCTTCACCGTCCCGGCCAGCGTCTTCAAATGATCGGCGGTCGAAAACCCCGACACGCTCTTGCGCGGCTTCAGGTCGTGGTCGCCATCCTCCAGCCAGATCACCTCGATGGCTTTGGAAAGGCCGTAGGTCGCGACCTCTTCTTTCGTGCCGAACTCGTCGCGGGTGCCCTGGAAGATCAGCGTCGGCGTCTTGAGGTCGGCGAGATGTTTTGTCCTGAGTTGCTCGTGCTTGGCCGGCGGATGAAAGGGATAGCCGAGGCAGACGAGGCCCGAAATCTCGCCCTTGGCGAACATCTCGTCGGCGACCATCGAGGCGACGCGCCCGCCCATCGACTTGCCGCCGATGATGAGCGGACCAGCGACGCCCCTCGCCCTCAGATCGGCGATGGCCTTGATGTATTCCGGGTTGACCGTCTCGGCGCGCGGCGGCGGCTTGCGCTGGCCATAGCGTCGCGCCGCCATATAGTGGAATTCGAAGCGCGCAACCTGGAAGCCGGCTGTGGCGAGCGCCTTGGCGGTGGCGGTCATCGAAGGCGAATCCATCGATGCGCCGGCGCCATGCGCCAGCAGGATGGTGACGGGAGCGGTGTCGAAGCCGTCGAAGAGGAAGCTAGTGGGCATCAGGCTGCGGGACCCCGATATAGTGGTAGGTGGTTTTGGACCCGTAAACTTCCTTACGCCACTGCTCCGGATGCAGGGTAACATGGGTGAAAATGGCTGCAAAAAACCCCACGAGCACGATGAAGAATGGCCGGCCGAAGCAAACGCGCTGCTTGTTCGACATACGGTCCTCGGGGCGCTGGGGAAATGGCCAAGTTCTGCGGTTGTAATATGTGGCCCAATTGATTTTGCTGTCTTCGAAAAAATTCCAGCCATTGCTCCAGTAGAAGAGCAGCTCGCGGGCCTCCTGCACCGCCAAAACGATGAAGCACGCGGTTAATCCCATACTCGAAATCTGAACAAGATTATCCACGGCAGCCTCACCCCGCCGTCCGCGCCAGCTGCAGATCGACGAACTGTATCCCCTTTTGCGCAGTGCGCGCCCATTCGCTGTCAGCATCGAGTTCGAGATAGCGCACCCAGTGGCGGCGGGCTTCGGTCAGATTGCCGGCGTCGAACTCCAGCCGGGCAAGGTTGAACACCGGATCGGCGTAGCTCTTGTCGAGCGCGATGGCCTTGACCAGATGCCGGCGCGCCGAGGCGATCTTGCCTTCGTCGCTCATCAGCCCGGCGAGGTTGAACCAGGCCTCGACGAACGCCGGATCGAGCTTGATCGCTCTTGCATAGTCATGCGCCGCGTCGGCCACGCGACCGGCGCCACGCAAGCAATTGGCGCGGTTGAACGCGGCGATGGCGTCGCTCGGATCGATGCTGAGGCAGCGTTGGTAGAGCGCCGCGGCATCGTCGTGCCGGCCCTCCTCTTCCGCGCTTTCAGCCTCGGCGAACAATTCTTCCAGCGTGTCGTCGCCGGCTGCGCTTGCGCTGCCGAGATCGAACAGCAGCTGGCCGTCGAGTTCGCTCTGGCCATCCTCGAGATAGATCTGATCGGGCCGGCCATGCTGCGAGCCGACATTGAGCGATTTGGCGGTGAGCGAAGCGACCGGACCGGAGCGATGCACGGAGCGCGCGATCGCGCCCCAGGATGCACCGCCGGCGACCAGCCCGGCATATTTGCGGGCAAGGATCAGATCGCGGAACGAGTAGGGTTCACAATCGTGCTCGAAGGCGTCAAACAGGCTGAGCAGGTCGAGGTCGGCACCGGACAGTCTGGACTGGTCGACGAGAGACTGCCTGGACAGCGAAGACGCCTCCGGCGCCTTCATCAGACCAAGCAGGCGCAGGAAGCCATTTTCGCTAAGGAGCGTTCGGTTGGCGGCACGCTCGGCGGCAACACGGCGTTCAATCTCGGCATCGCCGCCCTTCGCCGTGCCGGCCTTGGCGATCAGCGTTCGGCCGAACACAACATGGCTGGTGCGCCTGGTGACGCCGCGCCGCAACTGGCCGTGCTGACGCTCCACCTCACGGGCCGCGAGCCGCAGCGGAAATGCCGCCAGCGCGCCGATGGCGCCGAAGACGGCGCCCGGGATTATACCGGTCGGCGCCGTCACCCCTTGCTCTTGCCGACGGCCTTGAGCAGATTGGCCTTCAACGGGTTTTCCTTGGCCGCACCCGCCTTACCCTTGGCGGCAGGTTTTTCAGCGTCGTTGGCCTTGCTCTTCGACTTGGCCGGCGGCTTGGCTGATTGCGACAGGCTCGCCTTCAACGCGTCCATGAGGTTGATGACATTGCCACGCTCGGGCGCCGCCGCAATGATCGGCTTATGGCCCTTCAGTTTCTCGCGGATCATCGTCATCAGCGCGATCTCGTAGCGGTCCTCATAATTCTTCGGATCGAAGGTGGTTTCCTTCTGCTTGATCAGCGCTTCGGCCAATTGCAGCATTTCGGGATCCGGCTTGCCAGCCGGGATGTTGCCGAAATATTCAGCCGTGCCGCGCACTTCGTTCGGGTTCCTCAACGTACACACGAACATGCCGTTCTCGCGCGCGCCGATCGTCACCACGCGCTCGCGGCTGGACAGGACAAGGCGGGCAATGGCCAGCTTGCCGGATTTGCGCATTGCCTCGCGCAGCACGGCGAAGGTTTCCTCCGCCATGGCGCCATCCGGCGCCATGTAGTACGGCGCATCCTGATAAATGACGTCGACCTCGTCTTCGTCGACGAAGGCCTCGATGTTCATCGTGTGATTGGATTCGATGCGCACTGCTTCGAGGTCGGCCTCATCGATGATGATGTACTGCTTGTCCTCGTATTCGTAACCCTTGACCAAGTCCGCGCGCTCGACGAGGCCGAGTTCAGGGTCGACCGGCTTCATGTTGATGCGGTTGTGGGTCTTCTTGTGCAATTGGTTGAACGATATGCGCTCGCTGGTCGTCGTTGCCGGATAGAGCCGGACCGGACAGCTGACGAGGCTGAGCTTGAGGTAACCTTTCCAACTTGCCCTGGGCGCCATGATACTCTCCTACGCGGCCACGCACTGACATTTCAGACTGAGCATGATCTTACCGACAACCGGTTGCCACTTTTCGGGATCATGCTTACTGCAGCGCTTCGTCCAAAGGACGAATGGTGCTGCGGAAATCCTACACCGACCGGGCACGATAAAGGCAAATCCCTAGCGAAATCTTCCAGTCGCCCTGAAGGTCCAAGGCCGAGAATAATTCAAATTGTCCGAAGCGTCGATGGACTTGGGTTCCTCGCCCCCATGAAATGGGGAGAAAAACCTTATTTGAAGGCCGGCAAATCCCTCGCGAAATCCTCCATGTCCGCCCAGGGGTCGCCCGAGGTCGCCAACAACCCCGGCAGCGAGGAATAGTTCAGATCCTGCGGCGCATCGATCGTCTCAAGGTCTGCCCAACTCACCGGCGTCGACGCCGGCAGGTTGGTGCGGGCGCGCAGCGAATAGGGGGCGGCGGAGGTGTGGCCGCGGGCGTTGCGGTGGTAGTCGATGAAGATGCGGCGCTTGCGGTTTTCCTTGCCCATTGTGGTGGTGAAAGTGTCTGGCGCGGTGGCCGCCAAGTGCGTGGAGATGGCGCTGGTCGCCTGGTGCAGCTTCTTCCAGTTCTGCTTTTGCGTCACCGGCACGGTTATGTGGATGCCGCTGCCGCCGGATGTCTTGGCGAACGGCACCAGGCCGAACCGCTCCAATTCGCCCTTGATGTGGACGGCGGCCTCGACCACTTCGCGCCAGGCGATGCCCTCACCCGGATCGAGATCGAAAACGATCTGGTCGGGCTTGTCGAGGCTCAAGCGATGCGTGCCCCAGGTGTGGAACTCAACGACGCCGAACTGCGCGAGTGCCAGATAGCCTTTTGCTCCCTCGACCGACAGATAGGATTTGGTTTCACCTTCGGAGTTGGTGGCGTCAAAAGTGACCACCGACGGCGGCATGCCGGTGAAGGCGTGGCGCTGGAAGAAACAGTCCTTCGGCAGGCCCGTCGGGCAGCGCACCAGCGACACCGGGCGGCCCATGATATGCGGCAGCATGAAATCGCCGACCAGCGCGTAATAGACGGCGATGTCGAGTTTGGTCGGTCCGGTCTTGCCGAACAGCCGCCGCTCCGGATTGGTCACCCAGATGGTGGCGAGATCGGCTTCGGCGATCAGCCGCTTGCGCTTCGGCGACACCGGCGTCGACAGGCCGACATCGCGCAAGCCCCGAAACACACCGTGGCGCAGCGAATTGTCCGCCGTTCGGTTGGCGTAGTGGATGCGGGCCGACAGCATCGGCCGCACCCATTTCATCTCGCGCATGATCTCGCGCGGCACACCCTCGGGTGCTGTCGCGCCGTCGCGCAGCGGCTGCAGCCGGGCCAGCAAGTCGCCCGCCGTCGCGGCATCGAAGCCGGTGCCAACCTTGCCGCGATAGTGCAGTTCACCATCCGCGAATTCAGCCATGCCGATTGCCGCCAGTCCTTCGGCCGCGTCGGAAACGGTGTAGCCGGCGATGATGAAATCGCCGGTCTCCAGCGCCTTGACCTTGGTCCAGGTCTTCGTGCGGCCGCTCTGGTAGATGGCGTTGGCGCGCTTGGAGACGACGCCTTCCAGCCCAAGGATCGAGGCCTGATCGTAAAGCCCCTGCCCGTCGCCTTCGACATGGTCGCTCAGCTGGATGGCGGAGTTGGCGCCCTGCCCGGCTAGCAGTTCGGCGAGCAAGGCCTTGCGTCTTGCGAGCGGCGCCTTGCGGAGGTCCCAGCCGTCGAGATGCAGCAGGTCGAAGGCATAGAAATGGAGCTTGCTGCCCGCACCCGCCGACAGCGCATCCTGCAGCAGCGCGAAACGCGAGATGCCCTTCTCGTCCAGCACCATGATCTCGCCGTCGATGATCGCCTGGCTGAGCGGTAGCCGGGAAAAGGCTTGCGGCAGGTCGCCGTAACGCTTCGTCCAGTCGATGCCGCCGCGGGTGATCAACCTGACCTCGCCATCTCCGACATGCGCCATGGTACGATAGCCGTCGAATTTTATTTCATGCAGCCAGAGTTCACCTGTGTCTTCCACCGGCCCGCCCGGCGGTTTCGGCACCTGCGTGGCGAGCTGCGGCTCGATGCGCGACGGCGGATCGCCCCTGACCGCACCGGACAACGCGCCGGGTTTCAGCGCGCCGGGCTTGGGCGGCAGGCGGGCCCGCTTCCTCGGCGGCGCCACCAGCTCCTCGATCCGCTTGCCGGACTTCACGCTTTCCGGCCGCGCTTCCAGGATGTCGAGGCCGGTATCGGCGGCGAGATCGCGCTCCTTGAACAGCAGCCAGTTTTTCTTCTCGCTGTCTTCGCCGGGCTTGGGCTTCAGACGGGTCAGCATCCAGCCGCCATTCAACTTGTCGCCGGCCAGCCGGAACTTGAAGGCGCCGGTGCGCAGGCTCTTGTCGACATCGTCCATCGGTGCCCAGGTGCCGGTGTCCCAGACGATCATCGGCCCGCCGCCATATTCGCCTTCGGGAATGACGCCCTCGAAGTCGATATATTCGAGCGGATGGTCCTCGGTCTCGACTGCGAGCCGCTTGTCGGCCGGGTTGAGCGAGGGCCCGCGCGGCACCGCCCAGCTTTTCAGCACGCCGCCGACCTGCAGGCGCAAATCGTAATGGTCGGCGGTGGCGTGATGCTTGTGGACGACGAAGCGGTTGCCGTCGCCTGAAATGACCCCGCCCGCCGGTTCCGGCGTCTTCGTAAATTCGCGCTTGGCGCGATAGGCCTTGAGTGTTGGCGGGGTTGGCATGGGTCAGGCGGGAGCGGCGGCGGCGGACGAACCTTCCCTGCGCAGCGTTCCTGCACAGTGCTGTCCCGCCAACATTTCAAATTTCCCAGCGCGGTGCGAAGGAACGGCGTTCACACTCAATCGTCGGTGGCCGGCGTCAGGTCTAGCTCGGCCGGGGACAGCCCTTGCTGGAGCTGGCTCAGCCGGAACTCGTCGACCCAGTAGGCCTCGCCGTCGACCAGCACGCGGGCCGAGTAGACGCCGCCGGAAAAGCTTTGCGCGGTGACGTAGACCTTGTGGCGGTCGAGCGCCTTGCGCACCGCGGCGCGCTTGGAATTCTGGCTGGTGACGGAACTGGCCATGGCTCACTCATACACAAGACCGCAAGACATGGCGGCGGCATAAGGATGCTGGAGATCGGCCGCTCTGTCAATTTTGACCGCCTGCTTCTGGCAGCGCTACGATCCGACGGCAGCAAAAAACCGCTGCGCCTCGGCAGCGGACTTTGCAATGGCGACGACAATATTCGGTTAGTGGTCCGAAGGAATTATGAGCGCGGTGACGCGCGAGAGCTGCTGACGCCGGTTCAGCGTCGGCTTCTCGTAGATCTTCTTCATTGGTATCCCATGGCCCCCAATGGCCGCCGGCAAAGGCGCTTGCGGCTGGGTTTTGTCAAGGGAAGCGCTGTTCTTCCGCCGAACAGCTATGGAAACTGGAGGAGCGGCCGCTATAGTTTTCCTCAGCCCCAAGGAGAACGGCAATGACCCTCAGCACCCGCAAACTCGGCAGCCAGGGGCTGCAGGTCTCGGTGATCGGCCTCGGCTGCATGGGCATGAGCCAGTCCTACGGCCCTGCCGACGAGGCGGAATCGATCGCCACCCTGCACCGAGCCATCGAACTCGGCTGTACCTTCCTCGACACGGCGGAAGTCTACGGCGCCTATGCCAATGAAGAACTGCTCGGGCGGGCGCTGAAGGGCCGGCGCGATGAGGTGACCCTTGCCACCAAATTCGGCTTCCGCATCGAAAACGGCAGACAGGTCGGCACGGAGCGTGACAGCCGGCCCGACCATATCCGCGAGGCGCTGGAGGGCTCGCTGAAGCGGCTCGGCACCGACCATATCGACCTTTACTACCAGCATCGCGTCGATCCGGCGGTGCCGATGGAAGACGTCGCCGGCACGGTCGGCCGGCTGGTTGCCGATGGCAAGGTGCGCTTCTTCGGCCTGTCGGAAGCGGGCGCGGCGAATATCGGCCGTGCGCATGCCGTGCACCCTGTCTCGGCGCTGCAGAGCGAGTATTCGCTTTGGGAGCGCAATCTGGAGCCGGAGATCATCCCGCTGCTCAAAAAGCTCGGCATCGGCCTGGTGCCGTTCGCGCCGCTCGGCCGCGGTTTCCTCGCCGGCGACGTCAAGCGCGCCGAGGATTATCCGGAAGGCGATTTCCGCCGCGGCGACCCCCGCTACCAGGGCGCCAACTACGACGCTAATATCGCGGCTGCGGCTGCGGTGCAGGAGGTGGCCGCGGCCAAAGGGGCAAAGCCCGCACAGATCGCGCTGGCCTGGGTGCTCGGCAAGGGCGACGGTTTCGGCATTGACATCGTGCCGATCCCGGGGACAAAGCGGCGCAAGTATCTCGAAGAAAATGTTGCTGCGGCCGCGATCACGCTCGACGCGGCCGAGATAGCGGCGCTCGATGCAGCCCTTGCGCCGGGCAAGGTCTCAGGGCCGCGCTACAATGAGCGGGTGATGACGACGATCGACAGGTAGAGGCGTCTAAGCTGCCAATCTCCCCCCTCGTGGGGGAGATGCCTGGCAAGGCAGAGGGGGCGCGAAGGATCGCCCGCATCAAGTATTCTGCGTAGAGGTTAGCTCAAAGATGTAAGTGAAATTGGCCAATGTCGGCGGGACAGCGCCCCCCTCTGTCCTGCCGGACATCTCCCCCACAAGGGGGGAGATTAGCAGTTTCAGCCCCTCGCCTCACCTTGCGTAATCGATTTTCCTTGGCTAGCATCCTCGGGTCGGCGCCGTGCGGAGGAGAACGTTGCGGCGGACCGGCTGGAGCGCCTCGCGTCCCCTCGGGGCGTTCACAGGACACTCCATTTTTGAATTGACGCAAGGACCGTCCCGAGCCGCTCCCGGTTTCGGGCTCCTGCGTTCATGTGGAGGATATCTGATGAACAGACGCGAATTCCTGTTGTCGACCGTGGCGACCGGCGCCATGGCGCTGGCCGCGCCCATGGCCTTTGCCGCCGACAAACTGACCATATTGGGCTCGGTGCCCAATCTCGGCTTTCCGTTCTTTGTGCACATGCTGAACGAGATCAAGGCGGAGGCGCAGGCGCAAGGCGTCAATCTGACCGAGAGCGACGGCCAGAACTCGGCGCCGAAGCAGACCGCCGACATCGAGGCCGCACTTGTGCAGAAGGTCAACGCGATCGTGATTTCGCCGCTTGACGTCAACGCGCTGGCGCCGGCGATCGAGGAAGCGGTCAAGGCCGGGGTTCCCGTGGTCACCATCGACCGCCGCGTTGACGGCGTCGAGGGCATTCTGGCCCATGTCGGCGCCGACAATGTCAAGGGCGGCGAGGCCGAGGCGCAAGCCATGGTGGCGGCGTTCCCCAACGGCGCCAAGCTGTTCCATTTGCAGGGCCAGCCGGGTGCCGGGCCCGCGATCGACCGCAACAAAGGCGTCCACAATGTGCTCGATCCGCTCAAGGACAAGTACCAGATCATCTTCGAGCAGACCGCTAATTTCGCCCGCGCCGAAGCGCTGTCGGTGACCGAGGCCGGGCTTGCCGCCAACGGCAAGCCGGACGCCATCATCTGCGCCAATGACGACATGGCGCTCGGCGCGCTCGAAGCCTGTGCCGCGCGCAACTTCACCGACGTCAAGATCTACGGCTTCGACGCGCTGCCGGAAGCGCTGGTCGCCGTGCGCGACGGCAAGCTCGCCGGCACGGTCGAGCAGTTCCCCGGCGAACAGTCGCGCAAGGCGGTGCAGATCGCGGTCGCCTTCGCCAGGGACAAGACCGAGCCGAAGGAGAAGCTGGTGCTGTTGACGCCGATCGTCATCGGCAAGGACAATCTCGACAAGGCGGAGAGGTTGAACGAGACGAAGTGAGAGTAGGGCCCATGACGGGTGGAGGTCGCGCTCTGTCGCGCCCCCCTCTGTCCTGCCGGACATCGCCCCCACTTGGGGGGAGATTGGCCGTCACGTCTGCTTTCGCCAATCGCCAACGTTATAGAAATAGTGCTGCCGGCAAAACTGCTGATCTCCCCCCGTGTGGGGGAGATGTCCGGCAGGACAGAGGGGGGCGCTGTCCCGCTGCCTATCGCAATCCGGGAGCAATGCTTGTCCGCCGTTGAACCCACCGCATCATCGCCCCCGCTCCTTTCCGTCGAAGGCGTGACCAAGCATTTCTCCGGCGTCACCGCACTCAGCGATGTCTCGCTCGAGGTGCGGTCCGGCGAGATCCTCGGCCTGCTCGGCGAGAACGGCGCCGGCAAGTCGACGCTGCTGAAAATCCTGTCCGGCGTGATGCCGCCGTCGAGCGGCAGCATCGTCTTCGACGGCGCTGACTACGCGCCGTCAAGCCCGCAGGACGCCAAGCGGCACGGCATCGTCACCATCTACCAGGAGCTCAGCCTGATCCCGACACTGACGGTGGCGGAAAACATCTTCATCGGCCGCGCGCCGATCGGTCCGCTCGGGCTGGTCAGCTGGCGCAGGATGGAGGACGCCTCGCGCGCGATCATCGCCCGCGTCGGTCTCGACATCGATCCGGCAACGCCGGTGTCCTCGCTGTCGGTAGCCGAACAGCAGCTGGTCGAGATCGCCCGCGCTCTGTCGCTGGAAAGCCGCCTGATCATCATGGACGAGCCGACCTCGGCGCTGACCGAGACCGAGGTGCAGAAACTGATGTCGATCATGGACAGGCTGCGCAAGGACGGTGTCGCCATCATGTTCGTCACCCACCGGCTGGAAGAAGCGTCCGCCATTTGCGACCGCATGACCGTGCTGCGGGACGGCAGGCTGGCCGGTCATCTCGACCGCGATGGGCAGCCGATCCAGATTCCGAAGATCATCGAGAAGATGGTCGGCCGCGCCGCCTCCGAACTCTACGCGCGGCCGACGCAGCGCGACGTCGCCGGCGAGGTCCGGCTCTCGGTGCGAGGCTTGCGAACGGTGCGCGATCCGCTGGCGCCGCACGCCATCGTGCTCGAAGGTGTCAACCTCGATCTGAAGGCCGGCGAAATCCTCGGCGTTGCCGGTCTCGTCGGTTCCGGCCGCACCGAGCTTGCCCGCGCCATTTTCGGCGCCGACCGCATCGCGGCGGGTAACATCACGCTGGACGGCAAGCCGATCGCCCCGGCCTCCCCCGCCGACGCCATCAAACTCGGCATCGGGCTGGTGCCGGAAGACCGCAAGCACCAGGCGATCTTTGCAGCACTTGGCATTCTCAACAATTTCTCCATCGCCTCGCTCGGCCGCTACAGCAATGGGGCCGGCTTCATGGCCGAACGGCGCGAGCGCGAGGCGCTGGCCGGCTATCGCAAGGCACTGTCGATCCGCATGGCCTCGCCCGAGCAGGCGATCGAGGGCCTGTCCGGCGGCAATCAGCAAAAGGTGATCCTGGCCCGCTGGCTGGCGCGCGACCCGAAAGTACTTATCGTCGACGAGCCGACGCGCGGCGTCGATGTCGGCGCCAAGGCCGAAGTGCACCAGATCCTGGTGCAGCTTGCCGCACGCGGCATCGCCATCATGATGATCTCGTCGGAGCTGCCGGAGGTGCTGGCAGTGTCGGATCGCATCGTTACGATGCGGCGCGGCCGTATCACCGGCGAAATGCCGGGCATCGAAGCGACCGAGGAAAAACTGATGGAACTGATGGCGCTCGACCGCAAGCAGGACGCAACGCAATGACCAGCACCACCGAACAGACCCAGCGCAGCGGCATCAACATCGCGCGGCTTCTGATGAGTTTTGGGCCGCTGATGTTCCTGGCGGTGTTGATCGTCATCTTCACCGTGCTGAAGCCGAGCTTCATCGATCCAATCAACCTGTTCAACATTTTGAGGCAGATCTCGATCACCGGGCTGATCGCGCTCGGCATGACTTTCGTCATCCTCACTGCCGGCATCGACCTGTCGGTCGGCTCACTGCTCGCCTTCTGCGGCATGGTGGCCGCGGTGGTGGCCAAGGGCGGCACCGCCAACACGCTGTCGCTGTCGACCACGGGCTCGCAAGGCTATGGCTGGTTCGCCGCCTTGCTTGCCGCCGTCATCGTCGGGGCGCTGGCCGGCGGCGTCCAGGGCTTTGCCATCACCCGGCTGAAAGTACCGCCCTTCGTCGTCACGCTGGGTGGGCTCACCGTGTTTCGCGGCCTGACGCTGACCATCTCCAATGGCGGACCGATCTCCGGTTTCGACGCCTCGATGCGCTGGTTCGGCACCGGGCTCATCGGACCGGTGCCGGTGCCGGCGATCATCTTCGCGGCGGCGGCCATCCTGTGCCACATCGTGCTGCGCTATACGCGCTATGGCCGCGCCGTCTATGCCGTCGGCGGCAATGCCGAGGCCGCACGCCTGTCGGGCCTGCGCGTCGACCGCATTCTGATCTCGGTCTATGTCATCGTCGGCTTCTTCGCCGGGCTGGCCGCCTTCGTTTTGTCAGCACGGCTCAACTCCTCCGAAGCCGTGGCCGGCATCGGCTACGAGCTTACGGTGATTTCGGCCGTGGTCATCGGCGGCACCTCGCTATTCGGCGGCATCGGCTCGGTCGGCGGCACGGTGGTGGGCGCAGCACTCATCGGCGTGCTGCAGAACGGGCTACAGTTCAACAATGTCTCTTCCTACACACAAAGCATCGTCATCGGCCTGATCCTGATCCTGGCCGTGGCCTTCGATCGTTGGCTGAAGTCGCGGGTAAGGCGGTAAGGGATCGGCCATGGTTCAGATCAGGGCGATGACAGAGAACGATGTAGCGTCGGTATCGCGGCTGCTGGGAGAGTCTTGGCGGCGCACCTATTCGTCGATCCTGGGACCTGAAAATACCGCGCGGCTCTCGGACGACAAGCATGCGCCCGAGCGGCTGGCCGAGGAACTTGCGGACGACAACAAGATGTCGTTCGTGGCCGAACGGCCGGACGGTTCGATCGCCGGCTACGCGATGGCGGCGATGGACGATCGTGGCGATGTCCTGCTCGACCGGCTGCACATCGACAAGACAGAGTTCGGCAGCGGGCTCGCCACCGACCTGCTGCACGCGGTGCTTGTCGCGCATGCCGGCATCCCCAGCATTGCGCTGGAAGTGATCGAGGGCAACGACCGGGCGATCGCCTTCTATCGCAAGCACGGTTTCGAAGTGGTCGAGCGCCGCACGGCCGCGCACGGCGTTGGCGGCCACGCCTCGCTGATCATGCGCCGGCTGCTGTCGAGGGCGTAAGGGGAGGGAATAGGCCGTAGGGAATAGGGAAAAAGGTGGCGCAGACCGATACCCTACGCCTACAGCCTACTGCGCCGCCGCTTGCCGGCCGTCCTCGTCGTCCGGCATATCGAGAATTTCGATCAGCCGCGCCACCTTCGTTCCCGGCAAGGGGCGGCCCTCGTTGACCAGCGCCTCGTCGGCACCGAGCCAGGCGAACGCCTCGCGCAGTTCTTCAAGGGTGGCGCCGGTCAGCGCGATGTCGGCTATGACTGCCTCGTCTACCGGCCCCAACACCGAAATGATGTCGTTGCGTGTCATGGTCACCTCCATGCTAAGTGCCGGCCGGTCGTCGAGATGACGCCGAGACCCGGCCATCCAGCCAACGGATTGCGAGTAAAAACCGCCGACAAAGCAGAATCTGGGTCTTCTTTTCGACTAAGCAAGGTGAACGCGCGCGCCTTTTGCCGTCAAGCAGTCGAGTGCGGATCGATGCTGTAGAGATGCACGGAATAGCCGGGACCGATGGCGTCGCGCACCCGGTCCGTCCAGGCGAGGACCGCCGGGTAAGCCGCCAGCGCAAAGCCGCAATCTTCGGCACGGTGGCCGCAGGCATAAACAGCAATGTCGGCGATGGTGAGCGTGTCGCCGACAAGGAACGGCGTGTCGTTCAGGCTGCGCTCCAGCGCTGCCAGCGTGCTGGCGCCGGCTTCGCGCTTGGCCGGAACCATCGCCTGGTTGCGCTCCAGCCTTCCGGCCAGCGTCCAGAAGCGCAGGGAGCCGATGACCGGCTCGACATGGTACTGTTCGAAGAACAGCCATTGCATAATTTTCGCGCTGACATAGCGATCCGCCGGCAGCAAGGGCGTGCCTTCGGCGAGATAAATGAGGATCGCATTCGATTCGGCGATCGCACGGCCATCCTCGAGTTCGAGCACAGGAACGGCGCCGGCCGGGTTGAGCTTCAGGAAGGCGTCGGTGTGGCTCTCGCCCTCGAAAATCGACACCAGGCGGCTTTCATAGGGAATGTTAAGCAGGCCGAGGACGACCCTCGCCTTCCAACCGTTTTGCGACGGCAAATAATCATGAAGCGTGAGCATGGCTGTCCTTTCGCTGGGGTCGACGCCTGATTTGCACGGTGCCACGATACCAGCCACCCGAATCCTGCAATGTGTACGCGCGAAAACAGATAAACTATACGCATGTAAAGTTTTATTGACTTCGCTATATGTGCGATTTACCCGATAAACACTTGCGTCGGATAACTGCGCGGGCAAGCAATCAGTCTGCGTGTGAGAGGAATCGCAAGCATGAGCCTTTCGCGCCGCAGCGAGATCGCCGCCGAGGCCGTGGGGCCAACGATCGTCGCCGGCGAAATCCTGGTCGAGATCATGGCGACGGAACGGGGTTTCGGCTTCCTCGAGCCGCAAACGCTCGTCGGGCCATTCCCCAGCGGTGCGCCGGCGATCTTCATCGATCAGGTTGCGCGGCTGGGGGGCGGCGCCGGCATTATCGGCTGCGTCGGCCGCGACGATTTCGGCACGCTCAACCTGGACAGGCTGGAGCTCGACGGCGTCGACGTCTCAGCCGTCGATATCAGCGACCGCTTCCCGACGGGATGCGCCTTCGTGCGCTACCGGCCCGATGGTATCAGGGACTTCGTCTACAACATCGCCGAATCCGCCGCCGGGCAGATCCACCTGACCACTGCTGCGCGCCTGCTGGCGGACAGGGCCGGCCATCTGCATATCATGGGATCGACGCTGTCGGTGGCAGGGCTGAAGGAGATCGTCAGCCACGCAGTGCAGGCGGTTCGTGCCCGCGGCGGCTCGACCTCATTCGACCCGAATGTGCGCAAGGAGCTGATCGACGGCTCCGACGGCGCACTGTTTTCCGCACTCATCGACGATGCCGACCTGCTGCTGCCGTCCGGCGACGAATTGCTCGCTACGGCGGGCGTCGATGACGAGCATCAGGCGGTGGCGGCGCTGTTTGCCAGGGGCGTC
Organism: Mesorhizobium sp. L103C131B0; assembly: GCF_000502275.1. NCBI lineage: Bacteria > Pseudomonadati > Pseudomonadota > Alphaproteobacteria > Hyphomicrobiales > Phyllobacteriaceae > Mesorhizobium > Mesorhizobium sp. L103C131B0. The sequence goes on from NZ_AYXC01000019.1 coordinate 15,738, forward strand.
GGCGAGATCGTGCTGAAGCGCGGTGCTGACGGATCTTCCTGGTTCGGCGCCGAGGGCGCCAGGACCGACTGCGCCGGTTTTCAGGTCGAGGAAGTCGACCCGACGGGCGCCGGCGATTGTTTCGGCGCCACTTACCTGACCTGCCGGCGCCAGGGGATGGAGCCCGGCAAGGCGCTGCTTTATGCCAATGCCGCCGGCGCCCGCAACGTCACCCGGCGCGGCCCGATGGAAGGCACCGCCGGCTTCGATGCGCTTGACCAATTCATCAAGGGAACAGCGAGACGGACATGAGCGCCAACCCGCTTGCAGGCCTCGCCAGCGCGCGCAAAAACGGCTCGCCCTACGGCATCACCTCGATCTGCTCCGCGCATCCGCTGGTGATCCAGACGGCGATCAGGCGCGCCGTTGCCGACAGGGAGAAAAACCTGCTGATTGAGGCAACCTGCAATCAGGTCAACCAGTTCGGCGGCTATACCGGAATGACCCCGGCGCTGTTCGTCGCCTTCGTGCTGGAGATTGCCTGCCGCGAAGGGCTGGAAGCCTCGCGCATCATCTTCGGCGGCGACCATCTGGGACCGAACCCGTGGCGCGCAGAGCCGGCGGCGCAGGCGATGGACAAGGCCGAGGCCATGGTCGGCGCCTATATCGCGGCCGGCTTCACCAAGATCCATCTCGACGCATCGATGGGCTGCGCCGGCGAGCCGGCGGCGCTTGACGACGAGACCATCGCCACCCGGGCGGCGCGGCTGGCAAAGGCGGCCGAAACGGGCGCGCACGCCGCAGGCAGCACCTTGCCGGTCTACATCATCGGCACCGAAGTCCCCGCCCCCGGCGGAGTCGACCATGCGATCAGCGAGTTGAAGCCGACCGAGGCGGCGGCGGCGCGGCGCACGATCGAGGTTCACCGGGAGATCTTTGCCCGCGAAGGCCTGTCCGAGGCCTTCGGCCGCGTCATCGCCGTGGTCGTGCAGCCGGGCGTGGAATTCGGCAGCCAGAACGTCGTCGCCTACGCGCCCGAGAAATCCAAGGGCCTGACCGGCTTGCTCGATGAGCAGCCGTCGCTCGTCTACGAGGCGCATTCGACCGACTACCAGAGCCGTGCGGCTTTGACCGCGCTGGTCGCAAACGGCTTTCCCATCCTCAAGGTCGGCCCCGGCCTGACCTTCGCCTTGCGCGAGGCGCTTTACGGGCTCGACCTGATCGCCTCCGAAATGGCCAGGGACTATGGCGACCGGTCGCTCGCCCGGACCATGGAAAGCGCGATGCTGGCAGCCCCCGGCCATTGGCACAGCCACTATCATGGCAATGAAGCAGAGCTCTATGTGCAGCGGCATTACAGCTACAGCGACCGCATCCGCTATTATTGGAGCAACCCCACCGCTGTCGCGGCCGTCGAGCGCCTGCGCAAGGCGCTGGACGACGTTGCCATTCCCGAAACGCTGATGCGGCAATTCCTGCCGGCGCTGCCGGCCGAACTCGGGCCGGCGGGCAATCCCGAGGCTATCCTTCTCGAAGCTGTCGATCAGGTGCTGGCCGACTATGACGCGGCCTGCCGTGGGACCTGAGTGCATTGCGCCGGGTTGATCTTTGCCTCAGCCCAGTGTCTCTGACGTTTCCATGAAACCAGCCATGTTCTTTCTCCTGTTCGCGGCCTCCCTGCTGGCGTCGCCGGCACGCGCCGACTGGAAGCCGGTCGAAAAGGTCGAGACCTACGCCATCGCAGGGCGGACCGGCCCGGAACTCTATGCCGCGATCGGCGAAGCCGGCCCCTTGCTCGGCAAGGGTCGGGTCATTGCGCACACCAATTTCAAGCTGACCTGGACCAGGGACTACAGGCCGCAAGGCGACGCCTGCGTGCTCAAATCGGCGCGCCCGAAACTGATCATCACCTACACCTTGCCGAAGCCGGCCGAACCGTTGCCGGCTTCCGTCCAGAAGAACTGGACGGTGTTCATCGCCGGGCTCGCCGCCCACGAGAGAGTGCATGGCGCAGCCATCGCCGAGATGGTGCGCAAGATCGAGGCGGTGAGCGTCGGCCTGACCGTTACTGATGACCCCGCCTGCAGCAAGATCAGAACCGAGCTGACGAGGCAACTCGCCCAGATCTCGCTGGCTCAGCGGCAGGCGAGCCGCGACTTCGACCGGGTCGAATTCGGCCCCGGCGGAAACCTGCAGAAGCTGGTGCTGGCTTTTGTGAATGGGGGGTAGTTTGCCGGCGAACCGGTCATTGCGCCGGTGTTCCGAACGACAAGAGCACCGGCCGCATGGCCGCTTTACAGGCAGGCTTGGTAGCGCTACCGTCTGATCGTCACGCGACCTGTTGGGGAATGGGAGACGGTCGCGAGGCAGGAGAGGAGCGGTTTCCTTCGGGGCGTCGCAAGAAGCATTCGGGAGGAGATCGATGGCGTCTGTCGCGATCGGCGATGTTTACAAATCGTTCGGGACCGTCGAGGTCCTGCATGGCGTCAGTGTGGATATCGACGACGGCGAATTCGTCACGCTGGTCGGCCCGTCGGGTTGTGGAAAATCGACCCTTCTCAGGATGATCGCCGGCCTGGAAAAGATTTCTCGGGGCGAGATCGCGATCGGGGATCGGGTCGTCAACAACGTTGCGCCGAAAGAGCGCGACGTTGCCATGGTGTTCCAGAACTACGCGCTCTACCCGCACATGACGGTCGCCGAGAACATGGCGTTCTCGCTCATGCTCAAAGGTGTTTCGAAGGCCGATTGCGCTACCAGCATTCAGCGCGCCGCCGAAATCCTCGGGCTGGTGCCATTGCTGACGCGATATCCGCGCCAGCTTTCCGGCGGCCAGCGCCAGCGCGTCGCCATGGGCCGGGCGATCGTGCGCGATCCACAGGTTTTCCTGTTCGACGAACCGCTCTCCAATCTCGACGCCAAGCTCAGGGTGCAGATGCGCGCCGAGATCAAGGAACTGCACCAGCGGCTCAAGACGACCACAGTCTATGTCACCCACGACCAGATCGAGGCCATGACCATGGCCGACAAGATCGTGGTCATGCATGACGGCATCGTCGAACAGATCGGACCGCCGCTGGAGCTCTACGACAGGCCAAACAATCTCTTCGTCGCCAGTTTCATCGGCTCGCCCGCCATGAACCTGATCAAGGGCGAGATCGTCACCGACGGGTCTCCGTCCTTTCGCGGCGCCGGGGGAATTTCCGTGCCGCTGGCCGGCGCGCCGGCCGTTGGCAACGGTCATCCGGTGGTGCTGGGAATACGGCCCGAGCATTTGCGGCTATCGTCAGACCAAGGCATTCCAGTCACCGTCGCGGTGGTCGAGCCGACCGGGTCGGAAGTGCAGATCATCGGCCGCACCGCCGGCGGCGACGAGATCGTCGCCAATTTCCGCGAACGCCATGCCTTAACACCGGGCGAATCCATACGGCTCTCTGCCGCGCCTGGCCTGATTCATCTCTTTGACGGCAAGACCGGAACACGATTTGAAACGCGTAACGGATGGTAAGGACCGCATAGCAAGGAAGATAAACCGGAGGAGACGACCATGAAATTCACGAGACGCGATGTAATCCGCACGACCGCAGGTGCCGCGGCGGGAGCTCTGGGAAGCCGGTTCGTCGGCTCGCCGGCTTTTGCCCAGGAGGGCTTGAAATACAAGCCCGAGGAAGGCGCAAAGCTGCGGCTGCTGCGCTGGTCGCCCTTCGTCAAGGGCGATGAGGATCAATGGCTGGCCAACACCAAGCGCTTCACCGAGGCGACAGGTGTCGAGGTTCGTGTCGACAAGGAAAGCTGGGAGGACATTCGCCCCAAGGCAGCGGTCGCCGCCAATGTCGGTTCCGGCCCGGACCTCATGTTCGTCTGGTTCGACGACCCGCATCAATATCCCGACAAGCTGCACGACGTGACCGAGCTCGGCGAGTATCTGGGCTCGAAATATGGCGGCTGGCACGACGGACCAAAGCAATATGCGACGCGGGACGGCAAGTTCGTCGGCCTGCCGCTGGCCACGATCGGCAATGCCATCGTCTATCGCGAAAGCTGGGTGAAGGAGGCCGGCTTCTCCGAATTTCCGAAGGACACGGCAGGCTTCCTCGAGCTTTGCAAGGCGTTGCAGGCGAAGGGACATCCGGCTGGCTTCACGCACGGCCACGGCGTCGGCGACGGCAACAATTACGCGCACTGGCTGCTGTGGAGCCATGGCGGCCAGATGGTCGACGAGAGCGGCAAGGTGGCGATCAACAGCCCCGAGACGCTAAAGGCGATCGGATACGCGCAGGAACTCTACAAGACCTTCATTCCCGGGACCGAAAGCTGGCTCGACGTCAATAACAACCGCGCCTTCCTGGCCGGCGAACTCGGCGTCATCGCCAACGGCATTTCCGCCTACAATACGGCCAAGATCAACAAGGACAACGATCCGAAGCTGGCTGAGATCGCCAAGGACATCCGCACCACCAACCTGCCGATCGGTCCCGTCGGGAAATCGGTCGAACTGTTCCAGGTGACCACCGCAGTCATCTTCAACTACACGCCCTACCCCAATGCGGCCAAGGCCTATCTGCAGTTCATGTTCGAGGATCCGCAGATGACCGACTGGATCACCTCCTCGGCGGGCTATTGCTGCCAGACGCTGAAGGCCTTCGACAACAATCCAGTGTGGACGGCCGACCCGAACAATGCCGCCTATGCCAAGGCCTCGGCGACGCTGCGCCCCAACGGCTATGCCGGGCCGCTCGGCTATGCCTCGGCGGCGACCATGGCCGACTATGTCCTGGTCGACATGTTTGCCAAGGCGGTGACCGGCCAGGCGACGCCGCAGGAGGCGATGGAGGAGGCGGAGAAGCGCGCCAACCGCTACTACCGCGTTTGATCACGGCACCGCCGGGCAGCGTCTAGTGCGCTGCCCGGCCCGTCGCACAATCCCATGGCGGCCGTTGACGCCGTGACCTGATTCCCCGATGAGGAGCCCTCCATGGCCGTGCCGTCCGTTGCCGCCCAGCCGCGTCCGTCGATGCTTTCGCGGATCTCCGAAAGCCGCAACGCGCTGGGCTTCGGCTTCATGCTGCCGGCGGCGGCGCTGCTGCTGGTCTTCCTGACCTATCCGCTCGGGCTGGGCGTCTGGCTCGGTTTCACCGATGCCCGGATCGGCCGCCCCGGCATCTTCATCGGCGTCGAGAATTATCAGTACCTTTGGAATGACAACGTCTTCTGGCTCTCCGTCTTCAACACGCTGCTCTACACGGTCAGCGCCTCGATCCTGAAGTTCGTGCTCGGCCTGTGGCTGGCGCTCATCCTCAATGAAAACCTGCCGTTCAAATCGTTCTTCCGCGCGATAGTCCTGCTGCCCTGGGTGGTGCCCACTGTACTGTCAGCCATCGCCTTCTGGTGGATCTACGATTCGCAGTTCTCCATCCTGTCCTGGGCGCTGCAGCAAATGGGCCTGATCGACCACCGCATCAATTTCCTCGGCGATCCGGAGAATGCGCGCGCTTCGGTTATCGCCGCCAACGTCTGGCGCGGCATTCCTTTCGTCGCCATCACGCTGCTCGCCGGCCTGCAGACCATTCCGCAGTCGCTCTACGAGGCGGCCACGCTCGACGGCGCCAGTCGCTGGCAGTTGTTTCGTTATGTGACTCTGCCGCTGCTGACGCCGATCATCGCCATCACCATGACCTTCTCGGTGCTGTTCACTTTCACCGATTTCCAGCTGATCTACGTGCTGACCCGGGGCGGACCGGTGAATGCCACGCATCTGATGGCGACATTGTCTTTCCAGCGCGGCATTTCCGGCGGCCAGCTTGGCGAGGGCGCGGCCATCGCGGTGGCCATGATCCCGTTCCTGCTGGCGGCGATCCTGTTCAGCTATTTCGGCCTGCAACGCCGCAAATGGCAACAAGGCGGCGGAGACTGACATGGTCAAGACGGCCGCGACAAGGAAGGCGAAACGTGGGGATATCGACGAAGGCGGCATGGGCTACCTGCAGAGCCTGCCGCGTCGCGTGGTGACGGTCTATCTGCCGCTGCTGGTGTTCGTCTTCGTGCTTTTGTTTCCGTTTTACTGGATGACGATCACGGCGGTTAAACCCAATCTCGAAATGACCGACTATGCGCAGTTCAATCCGTTCTGGGTGGTGCATCCGACATTGGAGCACATCCGCTATCTCCTGTTCGAGACCTCCTATCCGGGCTGGCTGCTCAACACGATCATCATCTCGACCGCCGCTACGTTCCTGTCGCTGCTGGCGTCGGTGTTCGCCGCCTATGCGATCGAGCGGTTGCGCTTTTCCGGGGCGCGGCAGGTCGGCCTCGGCATCTTCCTCGCCTATCTGGTGCCGCCCTCGATCCTGTTCATTCCGCTGTCGGTGATGGTGTTCAACCTCGGGCTCTACGACACGCCCTTCGCGCTCATCCTTACCTATCCGACCTTCCTGGTGCCGTTCTGCACGTGGCTGTTGATGGGCTACTTCCGCTCCATCCCGTTCGAACTGGAAGAATGCGCGCTGATAGACGGAGCGAGCCGGTGGCAGATCCTCACCAAGATCGTGCTGCCGCTGTCGGTGCCGGGCCTGATCTCCGCCGGCATATTCGCCTTCACCCTGTCATGGAACGAGTTCATCTATGCGCTGACATTCATCCAGTCCTCGGAAAACAAGACCGTGCCGGTGGGTGTGCTGACCGAGTTGGTGCGCTCCGACGTCTACGAATGGGGGGCGCTGATGGCGGGAGCGCTGATCGGCTCGCTGCCGGTGGTGGTGCTCTATTCGTTCTTCGTCGAGCACTATGTCTCGTCGATGACCGGCGCGGTGAAGGAGTGACGCGCCGGCTCACGCAAGGCGACCGGCGCGGTCAGATCGCGCCGATGATGCCGCCGTCGACGCGGATGTTCTGGCCGGTGATGTAGCCCGCACCTTCGGAAGCGAGGAAGGCGATGGTCGCGGCGATCTCCTCCGACGTGCCGTAGCGCTGCATCGGCACGCTGTCGCGGCGCTCCTCGGTGGCCGGCAGGCTGTCGATCCAGCCGGGCAGCACATTGTTCATGCGCACATTGTCGGCGGCGTAGGTGTTGGCGAAGATCTTGGTGTAGGCGGCAAGCCCGGCGCGGAACACGGCGGATGTCGGGAACATCGGGCTCGGCTCGACCACCCAGGCGGTCGAGATGTTGATGATGGCGCCAGCCCTCTGCTTGACCATCTGCGGCGCCACGATGCGCACCGGCCGGATGACGTTCATCAGATAGACGTCGAGACCGGTGTGCCACTGCTCGTCGGTGATTTCGAGGATCGGCGCGCGTGGCCCGTGGCCACCGCTGTTGACCAGCACGTCGATGCGGCCAAAGCGCTCGAGCGTCAGATCCGCGAGCCGCTGCAGATCGTCATTCGACTGGTTGGAGCCGGTGACGCCGAGGCCGCCAAGCTCCTTGGCCAGAGCCTCGCCCTTGCCGGAGGACGACAGGATCGCGACCTTGAACCCGTCCGCCGCCAGCCGCTTGGCCGCCGCCGCACCCATGCCGCTGCCGCCCGCGACGACGACTGCTACTTTTTCTACACTCATCTCGATTTTCCTTCGTGCGGGTTGGCGGGACTCTAAAATCCATGTTTCCGAGGTTCGACCAGTGCTATAAACGGTTTTGCCATCTGGTTCGAACCAGAAAGCCTGAAATCAAGCTGTAGAAAAACTCCTGCATGCCTGAAGCCTTCCTGAGCCTGCCGCCGTTGAATGCGCTGCGTGCCTTCGAAGCCGCCGCGCGTCACCTCAACTTCCGTATCGCGGCGCAGGAGCTGAACGTGACTCAAGGGGCGGTGGCGCAGCATATACGCGGGCTGGAAGCGGATCTCGGCGCAAAGCTGTTCGACCGGCTGCCGCGCGGCCTGGCGCTCACCGACGAGGGCCGCGCCTATATGCCGAACATCCGCCGCGCCTTCGAGCTGATCTCGGAGGCCACCTTGCTGCTGCGGCCCGAACCGGCGCGGCTGACGATCAGCGTCACGCCGAGCTTTGCCACCAAATGGCTGATCCCGAAACTGCCGGAGTTCGTCGCGCACAACCCGCTCGTCGATCTGCGAATCCTGGCCAGCGAAAACCTGTCGAGTTTTCAGGCCGACGGCGTCGACATTGCGGTCAGGCAAGGCCGCCCGCCCTTCGGCGCCGGGCTGATGGTCGACCTGTTGTTCCCACAGCAGATCGTCGCCATCTGCAGCCCTGCCCTGCTGCCTACCGAGGCGAACGAGATCGCGACGGCCGATATCCAGCATCATGTCCTGTTGCACGACGCGCACAATCTGTGGCCGGAATTCATGGAGAGAGCGCTCGGCCTGAGGATGGCCACCGGGGCCAAACGCATGCGCTTCAACCAGACAGGCCTAGCCATCGACGCCGCCATTGCCGGCCAAGGCATCGCACTGGCCAGCCGTTTCCTCGTCGCTGCCGACATTGCCGCCGGCCGGCTGGTGCAGCCGATCAACGCGGAGATGCGTGGGACGCACGATTTCTATGTCGTGATGCCGCGCAAGCAACGGCACCCAGAACCGACGCAAGCCGTGCGGCAATGGCTGCTGGATGAGGGCGATGCGGCGCGGCTGTGATAGATAGCCGATCTCCCCGCAAGGCGGGAGATCCGCAGCTTGGCCGACGCCGCCCCTTTCAGCCTCGCCGAGCAATGTCGGCCGCCACTGCCTTCGCCTCGCGTCCAATTTCCCTGAGCAGACCGGTGACCGGATTGTAGAAGCCGACGAGGTAGAGGCCGAGTTGCGAGGCGCGGGCGTTGACGCCACTGCGCTCCGGCTGCAATTCCACGGGCAGAAACTTTTCGTAGCCCGGGCGATAGCCGGTGGCGAGGATGACGGCGTCGAAATTTTCCAGCCTGCCGTCGGTGAACGCAGCGCCGCGCTCGGTGAAGCCCGCTATGTCGGGTGCGATCTTGATGGCGCCTTTGGTGATGGCGTCGACCGTGCCGACGTCGATGACCGGGATGCGGCCGACTTCGTCGATCTGTTGCAGGATGCCCTGCTTCGGCCTGACGATGCCGTATCTCTCGAGCTTGCCCAGCGCGAAATCGAGGATGATCGGAAACATCCACTCGTTCAGCGCCTGCGGCATTGGCCGGCTGGCGATGCCGACCATCTGGATCGGCACGCCAAACAGCTGGCGCGGCACGATGTGGACGCCCTTGCGCACCGAAATGGTCGGACGCGCGCCACTTTCCGCCAAGTCGAGCGCGATCTCGGCGCCGGTGTTGCCCATGCCGACGATCAGCACCGAGCGGCCAGCAAAGGGCGCCGCTTGCGTATAGTCGGCGCTGTGCAGCACCTCGCCCTTGAAAGCCTCGATGGCAGGGAGCCGGGGGACGATCGGCTCGGCATTGTTACCGCTGGCGATGACGACATGGCGCGCCTTCAGGTTGTCCGAACCTGTCTCGACCAGAAAACCGCTGTCGGTACGGCGAATGGCTTTCACCGTTATGCCGAAGCGCGGGCGCAGATCGAATTTTTCCGCATAGTCGTCGAGGTAACGGACCACCAGTTCGCGCGGCACGTAGCGCGGATAGTTTTTGGGAAAGGGCAGGAACGGCAGCGACGAGAACGACTTGACTGTATGCAGATGCAGTCGCCGATAGTGCCGCCGCCAGGCGGGCGCGATCTCCTGCGATCTTTCGAGCAGGATGAAATCCACTCCTGCCCGCTTCAGGCAGGCACCGACCGCAAGGCCGGCAGGCCCGGCGCCGACAATAACGACAGTGGTGTCCAAGCGATTCTCCTCCCGCCGGGTTGGCAGAGGTTATGTGCAGAGGCGCAGGCGGGACAAGTCACCCGTTGCGCAGCATCCCGGCCGCGACGGGAGGGCTGGCGTTGCTCCCTAGCCGATATGCTCGGCGCGCAGCTTCTTCTTTATCTGCTCCAGGCCTGCCTCGCCGCCCGTCGCCAGTTCATCGGCGATCCTTGCCAGCTTGTCATCGGCGTTGCGGTATTTGCTGCCCCAGGCGCCGAGCGTCGCCAGCACCGGCAACAGGTCGATGCCCGCCTCGGTCAGCTTATAGATCGCCTTGAGCTTGTGCGTGGGGTCGTCGCTTCTGGTGACAATGCCCTCATCCTGCAAGGTCTGCAGCCGCTCGGCCAGCGTGCGCGACGAGATGCCTTCGCCTGATAGCAGAAACTCCCGGAAGTGCCTTTTTCCCGCGAAAATCATGTCGCGGATGATCAGCAGCGTCCAGCGGTCACCGAGCAATTCGAGCGACAGGCTGATGGGGCAGCCGGATCTTTCCCTGGTCGACATTCTCAATGCTTCCATTTCTAAATCACTTTACTATTGACATCATTTTTCTCTCGTGTCAATGGTTCCGAAAGTAAAGCAATCACCAACGCCGCCTGACCTGGCGCTGGTGACACCAGAGCTCAATCAGGAGAACAACGATGAGAAAACTGATCCTGCAGATGCAGATGTCGGTCGACGGTTTTGTCGGCGCGGCCGGCGATGAGCACTGGCAGCTCTGGGAATGGGGCGCCAACTGCCCGTGGGACGACGACTTGAAGCAGGATTTCAACGCGGTGTTCGCCGGCATCGATACCATTCTGCTCAGCCGCAAGATGGCCGAAGAAGGCTATCTAACCCATTGGGGCAATGCGGCAAAAAACTATCCGCGCGATCCCTTCTACGCCTTTGCGCAGCGCATCGTCGAGGCGCGCAAGGTGGTGCTGAGCGACAAGCTCGCGGCATCGCGGTGGGAGCGCACGACGCTTGCCAGCGGCGACCTGCCGCGCGAGGTCAAGGCGCTGAAAGCTGAAGGTGAAGGCGACATGGCGGTATTCGGCGGCGCCGGCTTTGCCTCGGCGCTGATTGCAGCGGGACTGGTCGATGAGTTCCAGCTGTTCATCAATCCGGCCGCGCTGGGCGACGGCGAGCGGATTTTCGACTGTGGCGGCTTCCTGAAATTGCGCCTGCTCGGCTCTAAAGCCTATGCCTGCGGAATGGTGGTGAACCGCTACGCGCCGGCAATGTGAAGCAGTTCAGAGATTGAATCCGTGGACCGCTTCAACTCTTTGTTTTTGCGAGAACTCCGGACGGATCACCGCAACCCGCTCCTCGTGAACCTGCGCTAGAAATTGATCTCGACCGAAGCGGCACTTCGCTTTGCCGGCCCGTGAAACACCGCCTCGATGTTGTTGCCGTCGGGGTCGAGCAGGAAGGCGGCGTAGTAGCCGGGGTGGTAGGGCCGCTCACCCGGCGCGCCATTGTCGGCCCCGCCGGCATCGAGGCCAGCCTTGTAGAACGCATCGACCATGGCCTTGTCCCTGGCCTGGAAGGCCAGATGATGGCGCCCGGTCAGCTGTCCCCTCGCCGCCCGGCTGTCGAGGCTTGAGATGAACAGCTCGTCGGCCCAGAAATAGTCCTCGGCCTCGCCGCCGATCGGAATGCCGAGCACCTTGAAGACGGCTTCATAGAAGCGCCGGCTCGCCTTGAGGTCCCTGACCACCAGCTGGACGTGGTCGATGAGGCGGCCGCGATGCAGTTCCATGAGCGATATCTCCCGTCGCGAGACCACAAAGCTAGTGCCGCGGAGCGGCTCGTCAATTCGGCAGTCTATCTTGTCGGCGCGCTTGGCAGCCTTACGCCCCTGCTTTTGTCATATCCGGATGGACTTCCACGCAGACCGGATAAAAAATGCAATCGGATCGTCGGATTCGAAATCCCGCCAACGTCCTTCGGACGCAAGCGGCGCAACGGAGCTGGAGCGAGTGGCGCCGCATCGAAACCGATCTCGGGAGAAGAGCATGAACAGTTCCTACCGTTGGGTGATCGTCGCGTGCGGCGCGCTGATGACCTGTGTGGCGCTCGGCGCGATGTTTTCGCTGGCGATCTTTCTCGAGCCGATGGCGCTCGACACCAACTGGTCGCGAACCGGCATTTCCAGCGCCATGACGCTGAATTTCTTGGTGATGGGCGCAGGCGGTTTCGCCTGGGGCGCCATCTATGACCGTGTCGGCGCCCGCCCGGTGGTTTTTGCCGGCGCGGTGCTGCTCGGTCTGTCGCTGGTGGTGGCAAGCCGAGCCCAATCGCTGCTGGTCTTCCAGCTGAGCTATGGCGTCATCGTCGGGCTGGCGGCCAGCGCCTTCTTCGCGCCGATGATCGCGCTGACCACCGCCTGGTTCGAGACCCATCGCAGCCTGGCCGTGTCGCTGGTCTCGGCCGGCATGGGCGTGGCGCCGATGACCATTTCGCCCTTCGCACGCTGGCTGATCACGGCCTATGACTGGCGTACCGCCATGTTCGACATCGGGATCATGGCTTGGGTGCTGTTGCTGCCGGCCGTCTTCCTGGTGCTCCAGCCGTCGGCGGCGGTCGCGGCAGCGGATGGCAGCGCGCCCGCACCTGCCGCGGCCCCCGGCATGTCAGTCGGCCAGGCGTTGCGCTCGCCGCAATTCCTGGTGCTGGGCATGACCTTCTTCGCCTGTTGCGCGGCGCATTCGGGGCCGATCTTCCACATGGTGAGCTATGCCATGTCGTGCGGCGTGGCGCCGATGGCAGCCGTGTCGATCTACAGCGTCGAGGGCCTTGCCGGCCTTGGCGGGCGCGTGCTCTACGGCGTGCTCGGCGACAGGCTGGGCGCCAAGCCGGTGCTGATCGTGGGCCTCGCCATCCAGGCGGTGGTGATCGCCGCCTATCTCGCCGTCGGCAATCTCGAGCAGTTCTATCTCCTGGCGATCATCTTCGGCGCCACATATGGCGGCGTCATGCCGCTCTATGCGGTTCTGGCGCGCGACTATTTCGGGCCACGCATCATCGGCACGATACTTGGCGCCGCGACCCTGTTGTCCAGCCTCGGCATGTCGTTCGGCCCGCTCGCCGGCGGCATGATCTTCGACGCCTATGCCAGCTATTCCTGGCTGTTCATCGGCTCGGCGCTGATCGGCCTCGGTGCTGCCGGCATCGCCATCGCCTTCCCGCCGCAGCCCGGCCGAGAGAGGCTGCAGGCGGCATGAGCGAAATTTCCCCTCGAGGGGAAATACTCATCACCCTGTCCCCGTTCCCGAGCGCAGCTCTTCTCTGCCCTCGTCGTCGCGGCTGAGCCTGGCGTCCGAGATCAGCACCACCGGGCATTGGCAGCGCTGCAGCACGCCGGTGGTCGTCTCGCCGAAGAAGAGTTCCTCGCCAGGGCGCCGCGCCACGCCCATGACGATCAGCGCCGCCCCCCTGCCGGCCTGGCGGGCAATGGCATCGGCGGCGGCGGCCCGGCTGCGGATGGCCGTCTCGATCTCGACGCCATAGCGGTCGGCTAGTGCGACGGTATCCTTCAGCACCGCCTCCCTGCGGCGATGCGAGACAGTGTCGCGCGGTTCGTCGCGGCCGACGCGCGCGACATAAAGTATCTTGACCCGCGCACCCGTGACCGCTGCAATCGCCAGCGCCATTTCGGCACCCCGGCGGGCGATCGCGGTGCCGTTGACCGGAACCAGAATCTTCCCGCCTTCAGGTCCTAGCCTTGGCATCTGGCGGCCGGCGCCGGTCGCCTTCAGCACCAGGCATAGCGGGCCCTCGAAGGCGCCGGCGATCTCGTTGATGCGGCGGGCAAACCCACCTTTCGACGTGACCGCGCGGCCGAGCCCGATCAGCAGCAGCCCATAGCCTTTGCGCGCCTCCTTGGCAACCGTTTCGGCCGAAAGCTCGGCCTCGTGGCGCCGCGTGACAGGCGCCGCGCGGGCCAGCTCCTCGTCCGAACTCCTGGCGGCCTCGCGGCTGTCCTCGGCACCCTTTTCGATCGGCTCGAGCTTCGCATCCGTGCCGGGCTCGGCCTCCTCCCCCTCGCCTCGGGCATGCAGCACCGTCGTCGGCCTGCCGGCGCCCACGACTCCTGCGAGGTAAGCGGCAAAGCGGCCGACAACGCCCTCATCGGTCACCACCAGCAGTCGTTCCAGATTGGCGATGAAGCCGCGTTGGTCGATCTCCTCGCGCTCCAGACGCTTCTTCTCGTTCTCGCCCATCGGCAAGCGGCCGAGTGCCCAACGCAAGGTCGGCGGCATGGCGAGCGTGGTGATGACGGCCATGGTCACGATCATGGTGAAAAGATTGTGCGACAGAACGCCGATCGACAGGCCAATAGAGGCGACGATGACTTCGGTCGAGCCGCGCGCGTTCATGCCGCAACCGACGGCGATGCCTTCCTTGCGGCTCATGCCGGCAAGCTCGGCGCCGATGAAGGCGCCGGCGAATTTGCCGAAGCTGGCGATCAGCACCAAAGCGGCCGTGAGTAGCGCAAGCTCGTGGTCGACAAGCACGGTGAGATCCGCCGAAAGGCCGGCGACGCCGAAGAAAACCGGCATGAACAGCGCCATGATGACGCCGCGCAATTGCCCTTCGATATGACGCGACAGGATCGGCGATTCCCCAACCAGTATGCCGGCGACGAAGGCGCCGAGCACGGTGTGGACGCCGATCAGATCGGTGATCAGCGCCATTGCGCCCATGATGGCGAGAATGACGGTGACGACGGCGTATTCGCTGCGGAACGTATCGTTGGTCCAGCGGATGGCGTCGAAGACGATGCGGCGGCCAATCGTGAAGGAAAACCCCATGAAGGCGGCGACGCCGACAATGGTGAAAGCAAGGCTGCCGAGCTCGATGCGCCCCTTGGTGGCGATGCCGATGGTGATGGCGATGATCACCCAGCCGATCGTGTCCTCGATGATGGCCGACGAGACGATGGTCTGACCGAGATCGCGGCGCATGAAGTTCATCTCGCGCACCACCATGGCGACGATCTTGACCGAGGAGATCGACAGCGCCGTGCCGAGGAAGAGACCGGCGACAATGCGCTCGGTTCCGTCGGCCAGCAGCGAGGCCGGCATGAACTGCGCGGCGGTGAAGCCGAGCGCGAAAGGCACGGCGACGCCCGCGGCGGAGATGGAAAAGCACGCACGGCCGACCCTGCGCACCAGCCGCAGATCCGTCTCCATCCCGGTGAGCAACAGAAGCATCAACACGCCGAGCTGGGCGATGGCGCTGATCATGCTCTTTTGGGTGGCGTCGCTTGAAAAGATCACGCGTTCTGCTTCCGGCCATAGCCAGCCGAGCAGCGATGGCCCGAGCAGGATGCCGCCGATGAGCTGACCCATCACCGCCGGCTGGCCGAGACGCTCCAGCAACTCGCCGATGCCGCGGCCGACGAGAAGCAGAAGGAGGATTTCGAGAACGAAAATGCCCTCGCTGGACATGCCGGTCTTTTCGGCTGCCAACGATGCGGCCGGCATGAATGCGAAAGCTGCCGCGGCAAGCGCGACCGACCGGCGCCGGTTGACCACGAAGGACATGCACCCCCTCATTGTGCCCGGTATAACGTTTTGAGGGCGAGATCGGTTGCACGCCACGCTCCCTTGGCGCGCCGCAGGTTCCTCCTTACCTGAATCGCATAACGGGCCTATCTGACTGCGGATAAACCGCCGAGACCCGGGCCGGCGACGGAACATTTTCAACCGATTGCGCGTTGCGCGGATGGGGATGACCGGCGTCGTTTCGGCCGGCCATGGCGTTGGGAGGCGCGTGGCAAGGGATGTCCCAGGTCAAGACCGTGAAAACCGACGAAGCGGCTGCAGCGCCGCGGGCCTCTGATGCGTTCGCGCTGAAGCTCACCTCATCGGAATTCGTGGCCACCATGTCGCATTTCCACCGCGCCGAAATAGCCCGCATGGCCGGCTGGCGCGACCGGCTGGACCGTACCAGCAACTGGGCGATTACTGTCGTCGCCGCCATGCTCTCAGTCTCACTCTCGACGCCCAGCGCCCATCACGGGGTGCTGCTCTTTGCCATGCTGCTGACCACGCTGCTGCTATGGATCGAGGCGCGGCGCTATCGTTTCTTCGACGTCTACCGGGCCAGGGTGCGCCAGTTCGAGCGCTATTATTTCGCGCAGATCTTCTCGCCGCAGCCCGACTACGCCTCCAACTGGCTGGCCATCGTCGGCGAAGGCCTGCGTTCGCCGCGCTTCCTGATCTCGCAACGCGCGGCGTTGGTGCGCCGGCTGCGCCGCAACTACATTTTCATGTACACGATCCTGATGCTGGCGTGGGTGCTGAAGATCACGACGCCCAGTCTGCAGCGCGAAGGGTCGCCGATAGGCTTGGGCGCGTCATTTCTCGACGCCGCGCGCGTGGCGCAGCTCGGCCCGGTTCCAGGCATCTATGTCGTGTGCATGGTCGGGCTGTTCTATGTCGGCCTACTCGCAGCCGCTTTCCTCATCTCACGCGACGAGGGCGAGCTTTCGCATGGCACCGTGCATGTCTGAGAGCGGCCTCGAAAAGCGCAATCTGCCGCGGTGATCTTCAGCAGACATTGTCGACCATCAGAGCGGTCGCTTCCGACCGGCTTGCGGCTTCCTCAACCGGAAGCCGTGCGCGATGGCGCTTGTAGGCGGTGAGCGCGATGACCAGCACGCAGCATACGGCGTTCAGCCAGTTGATCGCCGCCAGAGCGGGATCGTTCAGATTGATGTGGGCGTAGAGTCCCGTCGTGGCGTTGGCGCCTGTCCACAACAGCCAGGTCGCGTAGGAAATCGCCGACGCCCCGTGCCTGTCCCGGGCCACCCGCATGATCTGCGGCAGGTAGGACACCACCCGCAAGCCATTGAAAATAGTGAAAAGATAAAAAGACAGATCAGCAAGTGTCATCCGAAACCCCTGTCATGGCCGACGTCCCATAGCGTTCCTTGCAGTGGCGGCATGTGAGCCCGTTCACATGCCGGTTTCGATTTTCCTGTTGCGGCCCGGCATCCGGACTCTTTCGCCATGGGGGGGTTCGCCGTGAGCCAGCCCGACGAGGTCGACATGAACCAGATCTTGTTTCGGCCGACGGCGCGGGAGTACTAAACAGATCTCGTGCTTGGGCAAAGTTCGGGTTGACCGCTGCCAAGCGCGCGGCGACTATCCCTGCAACGTGCAGGAGGACATGAGAATGGACGAACCCGATCGCTGGCGGCACATGGCGAGCGCCCCCAAGGACGGCAGCCGCATCCTGGTCACGGTCAGGCCATCGGAACAGGGGCCGGCCGAGGTCGACCTCGCTTACTGGTCGCGCGCCGACCAGTTCGGCACGGAGGGCTGGCGCTCTTCCGATTCGTCGCCAGGACGGGTGATCGAATACCCCGAACCGGAGTTGAAATGCTGGATGCCGCTGCCGACGGCCAATCTGAGCCGGGCTTCAATGCCAAGTCCGTGGCAAGGCGAAGACGTCCCGCTGCTCGACGGCTCCGGGATATGATCTCGGCGGGATGACCGTAGGAAATACGCTGCCGGCCCAATACTTGACGGCCTTACTTCGGCCGACGCACCGATCGCACCATGCCGCCGGGGCCGCTGCCGCAAAAGAAGCGGTCGCCGCCGTCGGATTCGAGCCCGGAAACGCCCACCCCCGCCGGCATGTCGAGCCGTTCCAGCACCTTGCCAGTTTGCGGATCGACGCGCCGGACATCGCTCTGGTCGCCTTCCCAGGTGCCGTGCCAGAGCTCGCCATCGACCCAGGTCACTCCGGTGACGAAGCGGTTTGAGTCGATGGTGCGCAGGATTTTCCCGGTCTCGGGATCGATCTGGTGGATCTTGCGCTCCCGGTTTTGCCCCACCCAGAGCGTGCCCTCGGCCCAGGTCATGCCGGAATCGCGGCCGCCGCCGGGCGCCGGGATGGTGGAGAGCACCTTGCCGGTATCCGGGTCGATCTTCTGGATGCGGTCCCCGGCGAGCTGAAACAGATGTCGGCCGTCATAGGCGGTGCCGGCATGGGCGGCGACATCGATCGAGCGCAGCGTCTCACCGCTTGCCGGATCGAAGGCGGTCAGCCGCTCGCCCGCGGCAAACCAGACATTCTGTCCGTCGAAGCTCACGCCATGCACGGTGTCGACATCAGGAAAGGGCCCGTATTCACGCAGGATTTCCGCTGCTGAATGTTTCATGTCCTGGTCCTCGATCATGGTCACCTTTCCTAGCCGTTCGGCAGCGGCGACGGGAGTAACAAGGTGGTCGTGAAACCAGCGACCGGCGGCGTCATCCAGCGCCGCGCCCGGCCGTGACCGAAGGACTGCACCTTGCCGGTCTCGGCCAACTGCTCGAGCGCCCGCTGTACGCTGCGCTGTCCGGCGCCTAGCGCCAGCGCCAACGCCGAGCTGGCCCAGGATTCACCATCGGCCAGGAAGGCCAGCACCGCGGCGTGCCGCTCCTCGATCGGCCGCGCCAGAACCGCCACGGAGCCTGCTTCGCGCGGCTTCAGCGCAAAGCCCTGGCTGGTCGCGCCGATGCCGGCCAGTGGGCGCAATTCGGCGCGCAGGCGGCCGATCTCGACCCGCAGCCTGGCGCGATGCGATTCATCGGCATGCCGGCCGCCAAAGGCGTGGGCAATCAGCGTCGCCCTCGGCACATCCGTCGGCCAGGCTTCGGCAAGCGCGCGCGCCAGCGCAAACAGCACCGGCCGCGTTGCCAGCGAGATCGTTGTTTCCTGCTTGTGCACGATATAGCGGAACGTATCGACAACCAGCGCCGGCGACGCCTGCAGCGCCTCGACCTCTTCGAGCAACAGCGGATGCTCCTCGCCGCCTGCGATCAGCCGCGCCGCCGGCGTCTCCAGCGCCAGGAAGCCGCTGTCGACCTCCGCCATGAGACCCGGAATGCCGGCCCGGCGGGCGGCATGGCGCGCCCACTCAAGGGCTGCGCGCGCGGCCTTCGTCTTCAGGCGCCGCATGGCGATGCCGGCAACCGCGAGTTCATGCGCGGCGCGTGAGGCCGGCGGAAGCGGCGACGGATCGAGCCCAGCCAGCACGTCTTCAGCTTCGTCGAGGCGGCCGATCAGCAGCAGGCGGCGTACTTTGAGATGCCCGGCATGCGCCGCGTTCAGCCGGTCGCCATGCTTTTCCAATGTCGACCGCGCCGCGTCGAGCGCCTTGGACGGCCAGCCGAGATCACGCGAAACAAGCGCGATCTCGGCTTCGGCGACAACGCACCTGGCGCGCGCCACCGCCTCCTTTGGACCGAAGGCACGGCCGGCCCTACGCAACAGTACTTTGGCGCGATGGAAATCGCCGAGCTGCGCCATGGCAATGCCGCGCAACGCCAGCGCCGGGGCATCCTCGCGCAAGGCGACGCGGTCGAGTGCCGCCAGCGGGTTGCCCGCCGCCAGCGCCAGCCCTGCCGCGGTGATCAGCGAGTCCATGCAAATCCCGTCACATTTGTAACTCCCACCGCTCCCCTTACCGGCCCTAACTTAAGTCACCACCGCCAAGCAGCAAGCTGCGGACGGCGACCTAGCCATCTGGACTGGTTGAAGACGCCCAGGCCTGCGTTGACGGCAATATTCGCATTCGCTAGCCTGAGCATCTCAGACAGTCGCGTTAAGCTTCTCAATAAGGAAAAACCGACCATGCCTGCTTCCGAGGACCTCGAGCCCACCGTGCGGCCTCGCCACCCCTGCTGCGGTGGCCCGCCTGCAAATGCCGTCACATTTGTAACTCCGCCCTCGCCGCCTCGCGGCCCTAGCCTGCCTCACGATCAACAGGCAACGACAAGCCACAACGGCTCAACAACTGGCAAAGGAAACAAGCAATGACCAAGCACGTGGCAATGAAGACCCCACCGGTCGTTTCAAGGCAAGAATGGGAAGCCGAGCGCGAAAAGATGCTGGTGAAGGAAAAGGCAACGATGCGCGCCAGGGACGCGCTGTCGGCCGAGCGCCGGCGCATGCCATGGATGGAAGTAGACAAGGCCTATGTGTTTGAAGGTCCCAACGGCAAAGCGAGCCTGCTCGATTTGTTCGAGGGCCGGCGCCAGTTGATCGTCTACCGCGCCTTCTACGAACCCGGCGTCCACGGCTGGCCCGAACATGCCTGCCGCGGCTGTTCGCTCGGCGCCGACCAGGTCGGCCATCTCGCCCATCTCAACGCCCGCAACACCACGCTTGCCTATGCCTCCCGCGCGCCGCAGGCTGACATTGCCAGCTTGAAGCAGCGGATGGGTTGGGAGATGCCCTGGTACACAATCACCGACAGTTTCGACAAGGATTTCGGCGTCGACGAATGGCACGGCCACAACGTGTTCATCCAGGACGGCAAGAAAGTGTATCGCACCTACTTCATCAACAACCGCGGCGACGAGCAGATGGGCACGGTCTGGAGCTACCTCGACGCAACGCCGCTCGGCCGCCAGGAAATCTGGGAGGATTCGCCCGAAGGCTATCCGCAGACCGAGCTCTACAGCTGGTGGAACTGGCACGACAATTACGACGCCGCACCCGACAAGACGTGGGAGGAAGTGTCGGCGGCCGGCGAAGCCGCGTTCCGCAACAAGGACGGCAAGTAAGGACCTGGAGCGGCGCCCATCCAGCTTGGTTTCCTGTCCCTCACGGGACAGGAAACCCGGGCATTGATCATCAAGGGATTACGACCATGAGCGATATCGGCACAGGCACCGACAGTGAGGTCCCTAAACGCTCCGATGCAGTTTCTCTCCGCACCGCCGACTGGCTGTGCCTCGCCGCGGCCCCTGTTTTCGCCGTGATGGCGCTGCTTACCTGCATTCACGCTGGCGACGGCGTCATGTCGTGCCTGGGGGCCGATGCCTCCCCGCTCACCGGCATGCCGCTGATGTATCTCTTGATGAGCGCCGTCCATCTGGCGCCTTGGCTGCGCGTGATTTCCGGCCGGCCGGTCCGGCGATAGGCTGGACCGCCGCCGCCATGCTAACGCTCTTTACGTCGGAGAGAGACTATGAAGCTGGTCAGGCTGAGAGCGCCGGGCGGGTTGGACAAGCTCGACCTGGTCGAGGAGGATCAGCCCCGGCCTGGGCCGGGAGAAATGCTGGTCAGGATTCGCGCCTGCGCGCTGAACATGCGCGACGATTTCGCCGTACAAGGCAAGGTGCCGCTCGCCGAAGGCCGCGTGCCGCTGTCGGATGGCGCCGGCGAGGTGATCGCGATCGGTGACGGCGTCGACACGTTCAAGCCGGGCGACAGCGTCGTCAGTGTTTTCTACCCCTGGTGGCTGGCCGGCGACATGAGATCCGATACAAGCCGCGACATTCCCGGAGACAGTTTCGACGGCTTCGCCAGCGAGTATGTGTGCATGCCGGCGCAGGCCTTCACCAAGGCGCCGGCGGGCTATACGCATCTCGAGGCGGCAACGCTGACCTGCACGGGCGTCACCGCCTGGCGCGGCCTGGTGACATGCGGCAAGGTAAAGCCCGGCGACACGGTGCTGATCCTTGGCACCGGCAGCGTGTCATTGTTTGCGCTGCAATTTGCCAAGGCCGCCGGCGCAAGGGTCATCGCCACGTCGTCCGATGAAGAGAAGCTGGAGAAGCTCAGACGACTCGGGGCCGACAGCGTCATCAACTACAAGGCGGTGCCGGAGTGGGGCGGCAGGGCCAGGGAACTGACGGACGGACGCGGCGTCGATCATGTGATCGAGGTCGGCGGACCGGCGACGCTGGCGCAGTCGATAACGGCCTGCCGGACAGGCGGGCATATCGCACTCATCGGCGTCCTGACCGGCTTTGCAGCAGAAGTTTCGATCCCGGCGCTGTTTTCAAACCAGATCCGCATCAGCGGGATTTCCATCGGCAGCAAAGCCGACCAGCAGGACATGATCCGTGCCATAGAGGTCAACCGCCTGAAGCCCGTCATCGACAGCAGCTTTCCACTGCAGGACATCGCCGCCGCCTTCAGGCATTACGAAGCGCAAAGGCATTTCGGCAAGATCTGCCTCGAGCTTTAGACCCTGCGATCGGCATTCCTACCCAGCGGCCGGCGCCAGCGTGCCGCTTGCCATCAGGCCCCAGAGTTGATCGGCCGTCAGCTGTCTGGCCGAGCCGTCGTAGGCCACCCGGCCGAGGCTGAGCACCACGATCCTGTCGGCCAGCGCCCTGACCGTCGACAGGTCGTGCGTGACCAGGATGACGGCGGTGCCGCTGGCGGCGATCGAACGGATCAGCTTGACGACCTGCGCGGTCTGCTTGACGCCGAGCGCGGCGGTAGGCTCGTCGAGGCAGATCAGCTTGACGTGATCGGCAAGCGCGCGGGCAATGGCGATGGACTGCCGCTGGCCGCCCGACAGCGAGCGCACCAGAACGTTTTCGTCGCGAAGCGTGACGCCCAGCGCGGCAAGCCGGGCACGACACTGCTCGGCGGCCTTTCGGTCGTCGCGAACCGGGAAGACACCGAGCCAACGCCGCGTTTCCTCACGCCCGAGGATCATATTGTGGGCGACGCTGAGGTTCGGGCAGAGCGCCAAATCCTGATAGATGGTCTCCAGGCCGGCGCCGCGTGCATCCTGCGGGCTCCTGAAGGAAATCGGCTGGCCCTCGAGGGTCATCGCGCCGGCATCGGGCTGGATGGCGCCCGAAATAATCTTCACCAGCGTCGACTTGCCGGCGCCATTGTCGCCGAGCAGACAGACGATCTCGCCTTTGCCGACCGTGAAGCTCGCCTCTTCCACGGCCGTCAGCGCGCCGTAGGATTTGCGGGCGCCGGCAATCGAGAATGCCGGACCTTGCGGGGCTTCTGCATTGCCCGCCGTCACGGCAGGGCCGGCCGAGGCGACGGCACCATTGTCCGCCACCGTGAAGTTGGTCGCGGCCGCCCGAGCGCGCCGGCCGCGAAAACCGATCGCAGCCTGGTCGGCCACCAACGCCAGCAACAGCATGCTTCCCACCGAAATGGATTGCCACCATGATTGCAGGCCGACGAAGATCAGTCCTGCATTGAGGATGCCGATGGTGGCAACGCCGATGGCGATGCCGAGCGGCCGGCCGGAGCCGCCGGAAAAAGCGACGCCGCCAAGGATCGCGGCGGTGAGCACGTCGAGCTCGAAGCGAACGCCGATGGTCGGCGTGATGCTGCCGAGACGACCGGCGATCAGAACCGAGACCAAACCGATCAGCAAGCCATTGGCGGCGTAGAGGCCAACCACCGTGCGTCCCACAGGAATGCCGCAGAGTTCGGCCGCGCGTGGGTCGCCGCCGATGGCATAGATTCTTAGTCCCGTGACCGTGCTGGTCAGGACAAAGGCTCCGGCGACAAAGACCAGCGCGGCGATGACCACGGTGTACTGGATGCCGAAGATCTTGCCCCGCCCCAATTCGAGCAGAGCCTCGGGAAAACCATAGACCGCGGTGCTGGAGACGACGAAGGCAAGGCCGCCATAGAGCGCCAGCATCGCCAGCGTGACGATCAACGGCGAGATGCTCAGCCTGCGCACCAGCAGACCGTTGAGCAGACCGAGCAAAAGGCCCAGACCCAGGCCGACGCAGATCGCCAGCAGCGCGCTCTGCGTCGCCACTGCAACCTTGGCAGTGATGATGCCGATCAAGGCGACCATGCTGCCGATGGAGAGGTCGACATAGCCGGCGATCAGCAGCGCGGAGGTGCCGAGCACGGCAATCAGGATCGAGGTCGAGTTGACGCCGATGACGACGAAATTGTCGAGGCTGAAGAACGATTTGTTCAACAGCGAGAAAGCGACGATCAACCCCAGCGCAACCAGGGCAAGGCCGACGCGGCCCGAGGCTTCGCCGGGCGGCTTGGTGCCGGGCAGCAGGGATGAGGCTGCTTGCATCGGCAGCCGCTCGGATCGAACATTGTCTGTCATCATGCCCAACCGGACTCAAGGATAGGAACCGGCCGGCCAGCCACGGCTGGATCCGGCCGGCGCAACACATTGGGCGCTACTTTGCCTCGGATGACCAGGGGAAATTCACATACTGGTCGCGCGTATCGTAGCAAATGTTGCCGTACATCCTGAGATAGATATCGCGGCGCTTCGGGTCCTTGTAGACCGCGGCCGGGTCGGCGACGTCGGCCTCGTACTGGGCCATGTAGTCGCTGGTCAGCGCCACCGGCAGGATATCCATCGCCTGCGGGATGCTCTTGCCCTCCAGCCAGTCGGCCGCGTGCTGGCCCATGGCATAAGCGAAGACCGGCGACGCCAGGCTGATGCTTGCCTTGTAGGGACCGCCGCCTTTCTTGATCGCGGCGACCGCCTCCGGTTCGCCGTCGATGCCGCCAAGGAACTGGTCCGACCGCGCCTTGCCCGCCGCTTCCAGGGCAGCCAGCGCGCCGAGCACGACGGTGTCGGCGCCGAGCACGACATCGACGTCGGGATGGGCCTGGAGAATGGTGCTCATCGTGGCAAAGCCGCCTTCCTTGTTGACGGGATTGGGTGAGATGTCGGCGACGATGGTGACGCCTGGCATAGCCTTGAAGATGTCGCGCATGGCGGCAAAGCGCGGCGCCAGGAATTCCATGCTGTCATGCGACAGGATGACGACATTGGCCTTGCCACCGAACTTGTCCTTTATGTAGGCCGCGGCCGCTTCGGCCAGCACCTTGCCGGTCTCATATTGCGGCGCGTTGAGCAGCGACGTCGCCGGCGGCGGCACGATGGTGCCGACATAGGCGCCGGACCAGATAAGCTCCTGCAGGCTGCGGCTCATGGAGGCCGGGTCCACGGGGGCTGCGACCAGACCGCCGATCTTGGAGGCGAGAAACAATTGCACCTGCTCGACGCCCTTGGCGGCGTCATTGTTGGCAAGCGCGCGGCGATATTCCAGGCCGCGATCCTTGGCGGCGGCGGCCAGGCCGCGGTCGACACCCTGCATAAATTCACGCTCGTTATCCTGCGCGAAGGCCAGCACCTTGTTCAGGCCGGGCGGTGGGCTGCAGGCCGGCGCCTTCGGATCGAACGGCGCAAATACCGCCGGCTTGGTGAGCCCAGCCGGACCGTCCTGCGCGCTTGCCAGGACGGTACCGCCCGCGAGCACAGCGGCAACGCCGAGCAGCGTCGCCAGCATCATGTTCCTGTCAGATCGCATTTTACTTCCTCCCTGTCGTTGATTGTTGCCGCGCTTCGTAAGCCTCGCGGTCGCTACTCTTCCCAGTCTCCCCAGATACCCACCTTCCCGCTTGCAAGTCAAAAGTTTTTCCAGTGGAATTAATTAATCAGAGATAGTCGGGTGGCTCGCCCACGCGATCACGCCTTGGCGATCAGCGACTGGACGGCTTTGGCCAATTCCGTGCCGAGCACGCGATGCGCGTCGCTGTCGAGGTGAATGCCGTCTACCGCGCTCGATTCGACGACGTCGCCGGCGTTGAAGAAGGCGGCGCCGGCGCGCCGGGCCGCATCGCGGAACAGGCCGGCAAAGTGCATCGACTTTGCGGCGCCGCCCAGGAACATCTGGCCGAACCAGTCGACCTCCAGCATCGGCGGCGGCGCTACTATCAGGACCGCGGGCGCCACGCCCGCGGCGCCAGCTTCGCTGCGCAGGACAATTCTGGCCAAGATCTCAATAGAATCAGCGACATCATTCGGCGTTACCGAGAACCTATGCTTGAGATCGTTGGTGCCGAGCATCAGGATGACGAGGTCGAGCGGCATATGCGTTTCCAGGCACACCGGGAGCGATTTGAGCCCGTTCTTGTGGAGACCTTCGATCGGATCGTCGTGCACGGTGGTGCGCCCGCCCTGCCCTTCTTCGATCACATCCCATCCGCTGCCGAGCTGGAGGCGCATGATGCCCGGCCAGCGCCGGTCGGGCGTGAAGCGGCGCCGTCCGACGCGGGCCAGGGTGGGAATGGCGCCATAGGTATTGGAATCGCCAAAGCACATGATTGTCCGGGTCTGCGTCACGGCATTGCTCCTCCAGGCTTGCATACTTTGAACGACAGCAGGCCGGCCGGCGTCAACTACATTTTTCCATCGGGTGGATTTAAGTGTTGCCTTGCCGTGCCCGCATTGCTACGTCAGCGCTTTGATCGGCTCGCCTTGCGGCCAACCTCCTTGCGCAGGGGAAAGCGTGACCGGCACCAGCTTCTTCAGTCTCGAAAAGATCGCCGAGGGCCGCAGCGGCGGAACCACGCAGGCCGAGAGCCGCGTCTACAACGAACGCCTGATCGTCTCGCTGATCCGCCGGCAGGGCCAACTGGCCAAGACCGATTTGACGCGGCTGACCGGGCTGGCCGCGCAAACCATTACCACCATCGTCAACCGCGCCGCCGACAACAAGCTGCTGCTGCGCCTGGAGCCTCTGCGCGGACGGCTGGGGCAACCCTCGGTTCCCTATGCGTTGAACCCGAAAGCCGCCTATGCCTTCGGCCTCAAGGTCGACCATCGCAGCGCCGATGTCGCCCTGGTCAATTTCGTCGGCGACGTGATCGCGTTCGAACGCACGCTGTTCGACTATCCGACGCCCGTCGAGGTGATGAAATTCGCCAAGGGCGCCATCGCGCGCATGTGCCGCAAGCACAGATCGATAGAGCAAGACCGCATCGCGGGTCTTGGCATCGCCTCGCCATTCCATCAGTGGAACCTGAGCGAAGAGGGCGCGGTGCCGGCGAGCAGGCTGGATGCCTGGAGGGAAATCGACATTCGCGCCGAACTGGACCGGGCGTTCGACTGGCCGGTGTTCCTCTACAACGACGCCACGGTGTCGGCCGCGGCCGAACTGATGTTTGGCGCCGGCGGATCGCGCGCCGACTTTCTCTATGCCTATGTCGGGCACTTCATCGGCGGCGGCCTGGTGCTCGATCATCACTTGTTCCCCGGCCGCAACAAGCTGGCCGGGGCGCTGGGCGACATGCCGGTGCCCGCGCCGGGGCGCAAGGGCGACGGGATGACCCCGTTGCTGCGCGTCGCTTCGCTGCATTCGCTGGCCGGCAAGCTCAACGACCAGGACAATGGGGACGAGGGCGCCGGCCGCATCTGGTCGTCGCCCGACGACTGGGGCGACCTTGGAGAGCCGCTCACCGCGTGGATCGATGAGGTTTCGGACGGGCTTGCCTATGCCGCCCGCAGTGCCGTTGCCTTGCTCGACATCGACAATGTGGTGATCGACGGCGCCATACCGAATGGCGTGCGCAAGGAGATCGCCAAGGCCATGCGCAGAAAGCTGGCACGGATCCTTGTCGATCGCCCCGAGCCGTTCTCCGTCATCGAGGGGACGTTTGGCCATCTCGGCCCCGTTATCGGCGGCGCCAGCATTCCGTTGCTGGTGAAATATTCGAACGACAAGGAACTGCTCTTCAAGGAATAGGCGCGCAGCCGCCGGCACCAGGCATTCCCCAAACAGCGAACTGTGAGACTTGTCACATACCTGCTCGTGAAGCGCGTGCTACTTGCACCCTGCGGTCGGTCGACGCCGAAAGAAATCGCCTGCCATGGTCTGGCGGTGACGGGCCTTTCACTTTATGCTGTGGCAGGTTGCATACTCTCAACGGACCTTGATGCCGCAAGCGGTGTTCTCGTCGGCGTCAGGCCGCGACCAGGAGTTTTGTCATGCTCCGACTTTGCGGATTCATCGCGGCCTTCATCCTTGCCGGCTTCACAAGCTTCGAGGCCTGCGCCGATCGAAGGGTCGCGCTCGTCATCGGCAATTCCGATTATCGCGACATCCCGGCGCTGAAGAACCCGGCCAAGGATGCCCAGGACGTATCGGCCACGTTCCGGCTGGCCGGCTTCGAGGTTTTCGTCGCCGAGAATCTCACCAAGCAGCAGTTCGAAGGCCAGTTCCGGGACTATCTGGCCGCCGCCGACGGCGCCGATCTCGCCGTCGTCTACTATTCCGGGCACGGCTTTCAGATCGGCGGCGAGAATTTCCTGATACCGGTCGACGCCTCGTTGAAGAAGGCGGCCGATATCGAGGTCCAGGCCATCAAGCTCAACGACGTGCTGGAGCAGCTGCGCTCGAAGTCGAAGATCCAGGTGATCATCCTCGATGCCTGCCGCAACAATCCCTTCCCGCGCAACAATTACTGGCTGCGCGACCAGCTTGTCACCGCCGGCAATACCGGGCTGGCGCAGGTGCGAAGCTCGCTCAACACGCTGATTGCCTTCGCCACCGAACCAGGTGCGGTCGCCTATGACGGCAGCGGCGACCTGAGCCCGTTTTCATCGGCGTTTTCGCGGCGCGCGCTGGCGCCGAACCAGGAGATCCGCACGGTCATGTCAGCGGTGCGCCGCGATGTCGTGCAGGCCACCAACGGGATGCAGGTGCCCTGGGAAAATTCGTCGCTGATCGATGACGTGGTGCTGGTGCGCCGCAACAACCGGCCTTCGCTGCCGCCAGTGCTGGAGAAGGTGGTGCTGTCGGGGGTCGGTCCTGTCGCTCTCGGCCTGCCGGAGCCGGTCGATGTCGATGGCGGCGCTATCAGCGTCAGCATCGAACGTCCGCCAGCAATGGGCCGTCTGGTGCTGGACGGCAAAGACGTCGCGGTGGGCGAACCGATCGCCGGCAAGGACCTGCCGCGCCTGCAAATGGATGTCCCCAAAGGGGCCGCCACGCAGGACGAGGTGGATATGCTTGCCTATGCCACGCATGACAACTGGGGCGGCGGAAGCCAGGGCATATTGGTGTTCCGCGTCAAGAGCGGCGAAGGTGCGGCGGGTCAGCAGATCATGGCTTCGCTCGAGGCCGAGCAGAAGCAGCAGGTGCTGGAGCGCGGCATCCACATCACCGGCGCTGCCGAAGCAATCGAGAACCGCAAGCTTGATATTCCCGTCGGCGTCGGCCCGGTCGCGCTCAATCTGGATTTCCCCACTGACGATCCGGCGGTCAGCCTGAAGGTCTCGGGGTATCCGGCAACGGGAACGCTGTCATTGCCTGATCGAACCTTGTCGCCGCAATCCAGCCTTCTGGCCGGTGAAGTCGACCATCTCCGTTACGAGCCGCAGATCGGCGCCGGCGCGCCGGTCGAGGTCGGCTTCGAAATCCGCGCCGACAGCAGCTCCGCCAAGCCGGCGACGATGAAACTGTCGCCGACGGTCGAGGCTTGCGACACCGCCGCCGGCGAGCCTCTCGACCTGCAAGGCGTGGTGCCCGGCCTGCTGCCGAACGAGATCGGCGCCGGTGCGGTGGCAGCCTGCGAGGCGGCGGTGAAAACCTATCCAGACGTCGCCCGCTTCCACTACGAGCTCGGCCGCGCGCTGCTTGCGGCAGGCCAGGTTAGAGAGGCCAGGACAGCCATCGAGGAGGCCGCCAAGAAAGGCCATGTCCGCGCCGTCTTCGAACTCGGCTATCTCAACGCAACCGGAACCGGAACGGCCATCGACCGCACCCAGGCCAACGCTCTCTACAAGGCTGCCGCAGACAAGGGCGATCCTTACGGCATGACCTCGTGGGGACGCGCGCTGTTCAATGGCTATGGCGTCAACCGCGATACGGCCAAGGGCCTCGACCTGCTGCTCAAGGCGGCGGCCATGGGGCACACCTATGCCATGAACGATCTTGCCGCCATCTTCACCGAGGGCCGCAACGGCGTGCCTGCCGATCCGGCCCGCGCCGTCGCCTTCCTGCAAGCGGGGGTGCAGCGCCAGGACATGTATTCGATGAACCTGCTCGGCCGCAATTACCTCGCCGGCCAAGGCATCGACAAGGATCCGAAGACGGCGCAGGCGCTGTTCCAGCAGGCCACCGATCTTGGCCAGCCCTACGCGCCCGGCAGCCTCGCCCGCATGTACAGGGATGGCGCCGGTGTGCGCCAGGACCCGGCGGAAGCGCAAAGGCTGTTCGAACTGGCGACCACGCGCGGCGATCCGTCGAGCGCCTATGATCGCGCGGCGCTCGAAATGGCGAAAGGCGACAAGGCCGATCAGGCTGTCGCGGTGCGCTTCCTGGCATTCGCCGTCGCGCTCGATCTGCGCAAGGAGCTGCCGGACGCCAAAAAGGGCCTGGCGCAGTTCGGCACCAAGCCGAAAACGGCAGCTTTGGACGCCCTGCGTCGAGAGCTCAAGTCGAAGATCCCCCCGTCCGGTTCGCTGGACACGCAACTGGTCAATGCGGCCCGGGGGGTCTGGGAAGAAGCCAATCCGCGTCGGGATTTGTTCTGAACAATAAGGAGGCCATGGTGGGCAAGGCATTCAAGCAGACATTCGGGCAGGCATTCATCGGGATAATTCTATCCGGCGTTCTGGCCGGGCTCATGGGCTGCACCTCGGTATCGCCGATGTTTGAGCCGGCACCGCCGGCGAAACACCGCAAGGTGGTTCGCGTAGCACCTCAGCCAAAGGTGGTCAGATACAACAAGGCGACCACCGGCAAAGTGATCAAGCCGGCGGAAGAGACCCCGCAAAAGCCGCCCGTGATTCCTTCTCTCGGCGGCAGCGGAGGCGGCGGTGGGGCTGGCGGCGGCGGCGGCGGTTGGGGATGAGATCGTCGACCAAGGGCGCTGCACTCAGCGGCCCCAAAGGTTCTTGCTAAGATCCGCATGAGCCTTGGACAACGTCAAGCCGAAATCGTCCATCCCTGTCGCGGCATCGGTTGGCCAGCGGACAATTCGGCGCAGCGCTGCACGGAAAAGGCAGCGGACGAACGCTGCCAGTGCAGAGGCCACGACCGCCGCCGGATCGAGTCTGCGAGCCGCCAATGCCCGATGGGCCTGTTGTGTTTCGAGATAGCGGGCCAGCGCAATATCGTGACGCGATGGTGCGCCAAGCTCCTGCCGGTCGCGCCCGGGGTCGTCATGCCAGATGGGCCACTCGGTCGGGCCAGGGTGATGCACGGTATCCTCCTGCGAAAAGAGATCCAGTGCGAACAATCTCCTCAAGCGCCGTGAGCAACGCGTGGGAACCTGCGTGATGGAATCGTGAAAAGCGCCTCGGCGGCGGAATAAGTGTTGAAATGGAGTGAGCTTGAGCGGATCGTCGTCGCGCTGTGACCGTGGCGGATCCGATGACCGGACCTTATCTTCACCTGCTGGGTGGTTTCGACTTTGCCGGCGTCGGGGCCACGGTTCCAGCCATCAGCCGCAAGGCGCGTGCGATGGTCGCCTATCTCGCGCTGCAGTCGGGGCATTCGCAGTCGCGCGAGAAGCTGGCGACCCTGCTCTGGGGCATCAACAGCGAGGCGCAGGCGCGAATGAGCCTGCGGCAAGCGGTATCGTCTGTCAGGAAGGCCATGCAGACGTGCGGCGGCGGCCGCTTCCTCACCGATGGCAACAGCGTCGCTCTGCATCTCGACGGCCTTGATTTCGACGTCGCGCGGTTCGAGGCGCTGGTCGCCAGCCCGGCACCCGAAGACCTCGAACTGGCGCTCAATGTCTACCGCGGCGACCTGCTCGACGGCTTCGGCCTGAAGGAGGAGCCATTCGAGGACTGGCTGAGGATCGAACGCGAGCGGCTGCGGGCACTGGCCGTCGCGGCGCTCGACAGGCTCGTCGCGCATTATGCAGCGACGAACGATCCTGCCGCATGCGTGCGCGCGGCGGCGCGCCTGCTGGCCATGGACCCGTTGAGGGAGGATGTCCACCGTGCCCTGATGCGCGCCTATGCGGCGCAAGGCAGGACCAATCTCGCGCTGAAGCAATATGAGCACTGCCGCACCGCGCTTCTACGCGATCTCAAGCTGCAGCCGGAGCCGGAGACGCGGCAATTGTTCGAGACGCTGCGCACACGCCGCACAATGGCGCCGGCACGGCCACCCACGACTGATGCGGATGACGCTACCGGCTTCAGCCACGAACTCGCGCCCCCCCCGACCCACTATGTCAAATCGGCCGGGATCAACATCGCGTATCAGGTGACCGGCGACGGTCCGGTCGACCTGATCCATGTGCCGGGATGGGTCTCCAACCTCGACCACGCCTGGGGCTCGCCGCGGCTTTCGCATGTGCACCGGCGGCTCGGCACTTTCTCGCGCCTAATCCGCATGGACAAGCGCGGCACCGGGCTCTCGGACCGCAATGTCGGTCTGCCGACCCTGGAAGAGCGGATGGAAGATGTGCGGGCAGTGCTGGATGCGGTTGGCTCGAAGCGCACGGTGCTTTTCGGCAGCTCCGAGGGCGGCCCGATGTGCATGCTGTTCGCGGCGACCTATCCCGAGCGCACAGCGGCACTCGTGCTCAATGGGGCCTACGCCCGCGGCAGGTGGTCACAAGACTATCCGTGGGCGAAGACAAGCGAGCAGGTGGAAGAGGATCTGGCGATCGTCGAGAAAGAATGGGGAGCGGCGGCGGATATGAGCAACGCGGCGCCCAGTCTGATGAGCGACACGTTCGAGACAGAATGGTTCGCCGCCTATCTCAGGAATTCTGCCTCGCCCGCCGACGCGATCGCCCTGTGGCGCTGGGGAGCCGAAATCGATGTTCGCGACATTCTGCCTGCTGTCCATGTTCCGACACTGATCATGCAGACGACTGGCGACGGCTGGGTGAAGCGGGAAGAAGGACGTTACCTGGCGACGCACATCGAGGGCGCCCGATACATTGAGTTCGCCGGCCGCGACCACGTCATCTGGGGCGAGAATTCCGATCGGATCGTCGACGAGATCCAGGCTTTCGTCACCGGCGCCTTGCCGGCGGCCCCAGGCGAACGGCTGCTTGTGTCGGTGCTGTCCCTCGATATGACGGGCTCGCCTTTCGGCATCGACCCGGCCGAGCGGCACGCCGAAGCGCTCCGTGGCGAACTCCTCGCGGCCGAAGGCAGAGAGATCAGGCGATCGGACGGCAAGGTGCTCGCGGTGTTCCAGCGGCCAACGCGGTCGATCCAGTGCGCGATCGCCATCCGCGATCGCTTGCGGCAATCCGGTGTCGAGGTCCGCTCGGCGGTGCATATCGGCGAGTGCGAGCAGCGGGGCCATCAATTTTCAGGCGCGGCGATCGAACTGTCATCGCGTCTGCTTGACCATGCGCGGCCGGGCGAAATCATCGCATCAAGGACGGTGCGCGATCTCGTGGTCGGCTCCGGCCTGCGGTTCGAGAAGCGTGGCGAAATGGCGGCAAGCGGGCTGCCCGGCGCGTTTCCGTTCTATGCGGTCGATGGTTCGGCTTGAGCCGCTAGGTCACCTCTTCCCTGCCCCGAACCGCAGCCCGTCCATCAGCAGCTTGACCAGCCGGCGCGAGCGGTCGCGCCAGTCCTTGGTGTCGGGGGCCGAGTAGATGCCGCCGAGTGCGTGCAGCACATCGGAGGCATCGACGTCGCTGCGGATCGAGCCTTCGGCCACCGCCGCCTCGACCAGTTGCCGCAAGGCCAGCGACACCCGGCCCGACATGTCGGAGAACACGGCGGAATTCGTGTTGAACAGGATGCGCAGGCTGGCCGCCAGGCCGCGCTTGGTGGCGATGTAGTCGACGAAGCGCTGCATCCACTGTTCCAGCGCCATGTCGGCCGAATGGTGGCTGGCGAGGTCATCGGCCGCCGCACAGAGCGCCTCGACTTCACGCCGGTAGACCACTTCGACCAGATGCTCGCGGGTTGGGAAATGCCGGTAGAGCGTGCCGATGCCGACGCCGGCCTGGCGCGCGATCTCCTCCAGCGAGGCATCGACACCGTGCTCGGCAAAGGCCGCTGCCGCAACCTCGACCAGCCGGTCGCGGTTGCGCTGCGCATCGGCGCGCAGCGGCCTTGGCGCTGCGGCTTCGCGCTTCTCGTCGGCAATTGCTTGCGACTGCTCGGTCAATTTTTTCTCCACTGTTGATATATGGGGGCTTGAACCCAAAGGGGTAAGCCCCCAACTAGATAAACGGAGGCGCCTCCGTTTTAGTGGAGCAGTCTTATCATATAATCAGGGGAGCCGATATGTCACGTGTTGAGATTGTGAAGACTGAAGCATCCCCTGCCGGCTGGAGAGTCGGGGCGGCAGAGCTGCCAATCTTCCCCCTCGTGGGGGAGATGTCCGGCAGGACAGAGGGGGGCGCTGTCCCGCCAGCCTATCAAGGCCTGACTAGCGCCTCCTCGGACAAGATTCGTGTCGACGCATGTAAAT
Organism: Mesorhizobium sp. L103C131B0; assembly: GCF_000502275.1. NCBI lineage: Bacteria > Pseudomonadati > Pseudomonadota > Alphaproteobacteria > Hyphomicrobiales > Phyllobacteriaceae > Mesorhizobium > Mesorhizobium sp. L103C131B0. The sequence continues at coordinate 49,424 of NZ_AYXC01000019.1, forward strand.
CGGGAACGTCGCATTCTTTCGCGCCCCCTCTGCCCTGCCGGGCATCTCCCCCACAAGGGGGGAGANGGAACGTCGCATTCTTTCGCGCCCCCTCTGCCCTGCCGGGCATCTCCCCCACAAGGGGGGAGATTAGGCGCACCGTCGCCTCTTCCCTTGTCCTCTCCCACTCGAGCCCATTTCAATCCCCTAGCGTCAAGCAACTGGAGCCAGACGCCTCATGACCGACCAAACCAAATCCACCACTATCCCAATCCGTCTCACCATCAACGGACACAGTCACGAACTGCAGGTCGAGCCGCGCGTCACGCTGCTCGATGCATTGCGTGATCGCCTCGACCTGACCGGCACCAAGAAGGGTTGCGACCAGGGCCAGTGCGGCGCCTGCACGGTGCATGTCGAGGGACAGCGCGTGCTGTCCTGCCTGACGCTTGCAGCACAAGCCGAAGGCCGCGAGATCACCACCATCGAAGGATTGGCCGGCGATGACGGCACGCTCAACGCGGTTCAGGCTGCTTTCCTCGACCAGGATGCTTTCCAGTGCGGCTACTGCACGCCCGGACAGATCATGTCGGCGGTGGCCTGCATCCGCGAGGGCCATGCCGGCTCGGATGACGAGATCCGCGAATACATGGCCGGCAATCTGTGCCGCTGCGGAGCCTATCCGCACATCGTTGCCGCCGTGCGCCAGGCGGCACTGGAGGTCGCGTCATGAGGGATTTTTCCTACGTTCGCGCCCATAGCATCGACGCCGCACGCCAAGCTGCCGCCCTGCCCGGCGCCATGCTGCTTGCCGGCGGCACGACGCTGGTCGATCTCGCCAAATGCGGCGTTGCCGAACCCGAGAGCCTGGTCGACATCACCCATCTCAAAGGGCTCGACGCCATCAAGGTCGACGCTGACAGTGCCATGATCGGCGCGCTGGCCAAGATGAGCCACGTCGCCGACCATGCCGAGATCAAGAGCCGCTTTCCCGCGGTCTCCGAAGCGCTGTGGCAGGCGGCTTCCGCGCAACTGCGCAACATGGCGACCATCGGCGGCAATCTGATGCAGCGCACGCGCTGCCCCTATTTCCGCGATCCCGCGAATTTTTCCGCCTGCAACAAGCGCTCGGCCGGCAGCGGCTGCTCGGCGATCGGCGGCGTCACCCGCGGCCATGCCGTGCTCGGCACCAGCGACGCCTGCATCGCCATGTATCCCGGCGATCTCGCCACCGCGCTGGTCGCCTTCGACGCCGTGGTTCATCTTGGCGAACGCCAGGTTGCCGTCGACGACTTCTTTCTCCTGCCCGGCGCCACGCCCGACAGGGAACATGCCATCCAACCGGGCGAGATGATCACGGCCATCAGCATCCCGGCTTCAGCCGCCGCCCGGCGGTCGACCTATCTCAAGGTTCGCGACCGGCAGTCCTATGAGTTCGCGGCTGCAAGCGCCGCGGTCGGCATCGACTTCGAAGCCGATGGCCGCACCATTCGCGACCTGCGCGTCGCGCTGGGCGGCGTCGCGACGAAGCCGTGGCGGGCGCACGCCGTGGAAGCGGCGTTGAAGGGCAAGGTGCCCAGCGAAGACAGGGTGCGGGCCGCCAGCTTGCTCGCCGTGGAAGGCGCCGTCGACCACGGCGCCAACCACTACAAGATCGAACTGGCGCCGCGCGTCGTTGCCCGCGCCATCCTCAAGACGGGAGCCATGGCATGACCATTCACGACCCCAGGACACGGCACGGCGACGCTTCGGACGGCACTGCCGATCAGGTTGGCGGGCGGCTGTCGCGCGTCGACGGCCCGGCCAAGATTACCGGTGCGGCAAAATACGCCGTCGAACAGCAGCTCGACGGGCTTGCCTATGGCGTGCTGGTGGAAAGCACTGTCGCCGCCGGCAAGGTACGTTCGATCGACACGTCAGCTGCCGAGGCGGCCCCTGGCGTGCTCAAGGTGCTGACGCCCGATACCATCATGAGCCTGCGGACCGCATCGGACTGGTTCGGCACGCCGCCGCCCGACAAACCCTACTGCCCGCTGGCGCGCGACATCACCTTTTCGGGCCAGCATGTCGCCGCGGTCATCGCGGAGACTTTCGACCAGGCCGTCGCGGCAGCGGCGATGGTCAAGGTCAGCTATGACGAGACGCCGGCCATCGTAGACCTCAGCGACGCCAAGGCCGGTGACGGCATTCCGATCGCCGCCATGACCAAGGAATGGGGCGATGCGCAGGCCGCTTTCGCCGCTGCCCCGGTGCGCGTCTGCGGCGCCTACAACACGCCGCGCGAATATCAGGCGCCGATGGAGCCGCATGGCCTCATCGCCCGCTGGGAGGGCGACAAGCTCACCGTGTGGGAACCAAGCCAGTGGGTCGACGGTATGGCCCGCACCTATGCCGAATGGTTCGGCCTGCCTTTCGAGAATGTGCGGCTGGTCTCGCCCTATATCGGTGGCGGCTTCGGCTCCAAGGCGCTGGCGCTCGGCCACGGCGCGGTAGCGGCTGCCGCAGCCAAGATGCTGGGACGGCCCGTGAGGGTGGTCATGACTCGGCCACAGACTTTTACCGGCTATGGCGGCCGTGCCGCGACCCGCCAGACGGTGACGATCGGCGCCGACCGTGACGGAAAAATCCAGTCGATCGTGCATCGCGGCGTCAATGAAACGTCGATCGACGGCATGTGGGTCGAGCCGTTGGGCGTGGTCACCTCGATCATGTATGCGACGCCCAACTTCTCCTCGAAGCAGAATGTCGTGCGGGTGAATTCGGTGGTGCCCGGCGCCATGCGCGCGCCGGGCGAAAACCCTAGCGCCTTCGGCATCGAAAGCGCCATTGACGAGCTCGCCTACGAGGTCGGCATCGATCCGCTGGAGATCCGGCTGAGGAATTACGCCGAGCAGGATCCGCACGCAAAAAAGGCCTGGTCGACGCGGCAGTTGCGCGAGGCTTTCGCCGCTGGCGCCGAACGCTTCGGCTGGGCCCAGCGCACGCCCAAACCGCGTTCGATGCGCGATGGCAACCAGCTGATCGGCTGGGGCGTCGCCGCCGGCTCCTATCCGGTGCGGCGCGCTTACGGCGAGGCCATCGTGCGTATCCTTGCCAACGGCTCGGTCGAGGTCGAAAGCTCCTCGATCGACATGGGCCAGGGCACCTACACGATCCTGGCGCAGACGGCGGCCGAAACGGTAGGCGTGGCGGCCGACCATGTCGTGGTGAAGCTCGGTGATTCCCGGTATCCCCGCGCCGGCGTAGCCGGCGGGTCGCGGCTGGCCGGCGTGATGACGGGCGCGGTCTACAAGGCGGCGACATCGGCGCTCGACCAGCTGGTTGGTCTGGCGATCAGCGATTCGCGCTCGCCCTTCCACGCGCTGCAGGCCAACACGCTGGTCGTCGCCAACGGCCGCATCAGGTCGCCGCGCGGCGATGGTCCCGATGTCTCGATTGCCGAGCTGCTGGCCAGCGTCGGCCGCGACCGCATCGAAGCCACCGGCGACACCATGCCGGCGAACTCGACCGCCGAGGATCGCGACAAGAACTACACCACCATCGCGGCGGCGCTGCCGCACACCGAGGGCGACTATTCGCGCCACTCCTGGTGCGCGCATTTCATCGAGGTGCGCGTCGACGAGGATTTCGGCACGGTGCGCGTGTCGCGCGTGGTATCGGCGCTGGATTCGGGCCGGCTCTACAACCCCAAGCTGGCCGAAAGCCAGTGGAAGGGCGGCATCATCATGGGCATCGGCCAGGCGCTGCTTGAAGAAGGCATTGTCGACCGGAGGCATGGCCGCATCGTCAACAACAATCTCGGCGACTATCTGGTGCCGACCAATGCCGACATCCCCGATATCGAGGTCATCTCGGTCGGCATTCCCGACCTGCACTCCTCTGTGCTCGGCGGCAAGGGTGTGGGCGAACTGGCCATCGTCGGCGTAGCGCCGGCGATCGCCAACGCGGTGTTCCACGCAGCTGGAAAAAGGATACGCGACCTCCCGATCACGCTGGAGAAGTTGATCTAGGAAGCGGCGTGCGTAATCTCCCCCCTTGACGAGGGGGAGATGTCGCCGAAGGCGACAGAGGGGGTCGCCTCTCGTAGAGCGCCAACCTCCTTCCGCCGCAGTAGGTCGAGCCCGGTCGGACCGACCCCCTCTGACCGCTTCGCGGCCATCTCCCCCTCGAGTGGGGAGATTACGCGCTCAACCGCTTTCGCCAACCCAAAACGTCGCACCAGCCGTGGGCTACCACTCCAACGAAAAGGCAAGCTTGCCGAAATGCTGCCCGCCTGCCGACATGTGCGCGTAGGCTTCGGCCGCCTGCTCCTGGCTGAACACCTTGTCGACGACCGGGCCGATGCGGGCGGCGGCGATGGCGCGGACGGCGGCGCGAAGGTCAGATACCGACCCGGTGTTGTTGCCGACCACCTTCAGCGCCTTGATGATGATCGGCAGCAGGTCGACCGTGGCCTCGGCGCCGGTGACGAAACCGATGGTGAACAGCGTGCCGCCAGGCGCGGTGGCGTTGACGGCGCGGGCGAAGGTGGCGGTGCCGGCGGTCTCGACGACGAGGTCGGCGCCGAGGCCGCCGGTCAGTTCCAGCACCTTGCCGTCCCAGTCGGGCGTCGCGCGGTAGTTGATGAGATGATCGGCGCCGAGTGCCTTCGCCCGCTCCAGCTTCTCGTCCGACGAAGAAGTGATGATGACGGTTGCGCCGGCGGCTTTCGCCAGCTGAAGGGTGAAGATGGAGACGCCGCCGGTGCCGAGCAGCACGACGACCGAGCCCGGCCCGACATCGGCGGCGCGGACGGCGTTCCAGGCGGTGGTCGCGGCGATCGGCAGGGTCGACGCCGCCTCGAAAGAGAGACGGGCCGGTACCGGCACGAGCGAGTTGGCCGGCAGCGCGACATATTCGGCGAGCGACCCCGGCAGCGAAATTCCGCGCATCTGTGTCATCTCGTTAGGCCGGGGCGGACCGCCGATCCAGCGCGGCTTGGCATGGGCAACGACGCGATCGCCGACGGCGAAATCCGTAACGCCCTCCCCCAGCGCGACGATCTCGCCGGCGCCGTCGGCGACGGGAATGAGCGGAAAGCCGGGCACGCGATAATTGCCGCTGGCCACCGCCACATCGACGAAATTCAGGCTCGCGGCGCGCTGGCGGATCAGCACTTCGCCGCGCTGCGGTTCAGGCGTGGCAATGGTGGTGGCGCGAAAGGCGTCCAGTTTGGCGGCGGTCAGTTCGATGGCTTTCATGGCTCACGCATTCCTGTTTAAGGGGTCAATCGTCAGGATTGAGTGAAGCTATCTGCTGCGCTACAAGCAGATAATCCGAAATTTTTACATTTGAGTCCTGTGCTTTATGCAGCAATCACACGACCCCGCCAGCCTTGCCGAAATGGCCGCCTTTGCGGCCATCACCGAAGCGCGCTCCTTCACCAAGGCAGCGTTGCGCGTCGGGCGCGACTCGACGGTTCTGTCACGCCGCCTGCAATCGCTGGAGCAGCGGCTCGGCGTGCGGCTGCTGCACCGGACCACCCGAAGCGTATCGTTGACGGAGGCGGGAGCGGAGTTCCTGGTACGCGTCCGCGCCATCCTGGCCTCGGTAGACGAAGCCGAGGCTGCTGCTTCCGCGCATGCCAGCGGGACGCCGCGCGGCTTGCTGCGGCTGGCGCTGCCGGGAACCTTTGGGCGTATGTGGATCGGGCCGCTGTTGCCGCACTTTCTAGCGACGTTCCCGGATGTCCGCATCGAGGCCGAGTTCTCCAACCGGTTCGTCGATCTCGTTGCAGAGAACTTCGATGTCGCCGTCCGTCTCGGCGCGCTGGAGGACTCGCGCCTGGTGGCGCGCAAGATCGCGACACGGCGGCGGTTGCTGTGCGCTGCTCCCTCCTACCTCGCCCGCAGGGGCGCGCCGGAAGCGCCGGAAGCGCTGACCGAACACGCCTGCCTCGGCTTCTCCGGCTTCCAGACCTTTCCCACCTGGGAGATGACCGACAGTTCGGGCCGCCGCGTTAACGTCGAAGTCTCGGGGCCGATGGTTTGCGACGATGCCGAAGTGCTGGTCGAAGCCGCGGTGCAAGGCCTCGGCCTGATGATGAGCACCGATTGGCTGGTCGGGCGCGAACTCGCCGACGGACGGCTGGTGCCGTTGCTGGAGGACTGGACGCTGGCCGACGAAGGCGCTGTCTATGTCGTCATGCCCTCGGCCAGGGGACAAGCCGCCAAGACACGCGCCTTCGCCGACTGGATCGGTAAGCGCTTCGCGCCGGAGCCGCCCTGGACGTCGAGGCCGGTCTCAAAGGCTTGATCAATGGGGCGGGCCGGGGCTAAGACGGCATGCCGCTGTCGCGAGGCCTTTTGTCCTGTATGATCTCGTTGAATGTAGCTCGGAGGGGATCATGCAAAGTGCATTGGCGAAGTTCATCATGGCAAGTTCCGTTCTGGCCGCGCTGCAAGCCGCGCAGCCGGCTTTTGCCGCGTCCTGCAACTGGAGCGCCAAGATGGAAGAAGACGAAGGCGGCAGCGTGCTGACGGCTTCGGTGTGCGGCGGACCGAAGGCCGAGGCGCATCTGATGCTGGTCTGTTTCGACAAGCCGTTGCTGAGCTACGATCTGGGCGCGGCCGGCCAGCAGCTGGAGCCCGGCATCAGCGCTTCCTTCACCTTCAAGGGCGGTGACAAAAGCATGACCAAAAAGCTCGACCTCGAGGCCATGTACAATTACTTCACGGCTGAGCTGAGCAAAGACGATCCACTGCTCGGCTTGTTGCGCGGCAAGGGCGACGTCACGGTTACGGCCGACAAATATGGCGAGAACAGCTTTCCGCTGACGGGCTCGAGCGCTGCGATCGGCAAGGTGCTGGCGCAGTGCGGCAAAGGTTCGGCCGGCGAAGCGGACTGAAGCTCCCTACTTCGACCACGCAGCTTGGTCCCGCGCCTCCGTCAGGGCAAAGCCAAGCGGGTTCTAGCCGCGCCCCGGTTTGCCGTTTCGCTCATCGACGGGGGCACGGGTTTGGAGGCGGCAACATGCGGCCTGAGTTTTCAACGCGAGCTGCGCTCTCCCTCCGGTGTCGCCACCAGCAAGGCGGCGGTGGCATTGGCTGCGGCAATCGCTGCTTCCATCTGATGGCCACGCGCAAGGCCTGCCGCGAAGGCGCCGACGAATTCGTCGCCGGCGCCATGGGTGCTGACGACCTTGACGGGGACGGCCGCCAGCGCGAAGGCCGCGCCGGTCCGGTCGCAATAGGCGACGCCTTCGCCGCCGGCGGTGACGATCGCCGAGGGGTAGGCATCGATCAGCCGCCGCGCGGCTTCGGTTGCGCCGGCGAGCGTATCGACGACCGGAATGCCGGCCAAAAATTCCGCTTCGATGGCGTTGACGATGACGATGTCTATCAGCGCGGTCAATTCGGCCGACAGTGTTCGCGCCGGTGCGGCGTTGAGCACGACGCGGCCGCCGGATGCCTTCACCGCGCGCGCGGCAGCGATGTTTGCGGCGTCGGGCACTTCGTTTTGCAGCAACAGCACTGCCGTCTGTACCACCACCTCCCTTGCTGCCACGACGTCATCATCGTCCAGCGTGAGATTGCTGCCGGAGACGATCACCGCACCATAGTCGCCATCGCTGTCGAAGATCGCCACGCTCATGCCGGAGCCTGCGCCTGCCGCCACGCGCACGAAGCGGCGATCGACGCCGGCGCGATCTAGATTGGCCAGCAGCGCCGTGCCGAAATCGTCGTCGCCGACGGCGCCGATCATCGCCGCGCGCACGCCGGCGCGTGCCGCCGAGACCGCCTGGTTGCCGCCCTTGCCGCCGCATTTCGGCTGCCAGGCACGGCCGGTCACCGTCTCGCCCTTACGCGGACGGTCGGGCGCGTCCACCATGATGTCGTAATGCAGGCTGCCGAAGACGGTGACCAGCGGAACCGTCATGTGCCGCGGTCTTTTCGTTTCGAGGTGACCGCCGACATGGTGCGGCCGAGATTGCGCTCCGCCGCCTGATAGTCGCGCTGCGCCACCGCCACGAACAAAGCGTCGAGGATGTTGAGCTGGGCGATACGCGCCGCCGCGTTCTCGCCCATCAGCGGCGAGCCTTGCGCCGTCGAGCACAGCACGATGTCGGCAATCTGCGCCAGCGGCGAGTTGTCGTAGTTGGTGATGGCCAGCGTGCGGGCGCCGCTCTTGCGGGCAAGATGGATGGCGTCGATGACGGCCGACGTGTTGCCGGAATGCGAGAAGCCGACGGCGATGTCGTCGGCGCCGAGCAGCGAGGCCGACATCAGCATCATGTGCGAGTCGTCATAGACCGATGCGCGGATGCCGATGCGCAGGAATTTGTGCGAGACATCGCGGGCGATCTGGGCGGAGCCGCCGACGCCATAGAAATCGCGGTTCCTGGCGCGGTAGAGCAGATCGGCGGCACGGTCGAAATCGTCCATGTCGAGGATCGCGAGCGTCTCCTCCAGCGCCTGGATCGAGGTGCGGAACACTTTCTGCACGATCTCGGCCGAGCTGTCGTCGACCGACAGTTCCTGGTGCATCTCGGCGGTCGGGAGGCGGCTGTATTCATAGACGGCGGTGCGGAAGTCGCGGTAGCCGGAGAAGCCGAGTTTCTTGGCGATCTTGACCACCATCGCCTCCGACACGCCGGCCTCCTCGGCGATCTGCTTGAGCGGAATGGTCTCGTCGAAACCGCGCCGGCCGAAGACGGTTTCCACCACCTTGGCCTCAAGCGGGGTGAGATGCGGCATCATCATGCGGATGCGCGGCCCCACGGCTTTCAGATCGAGATTGCTCAACGTCATCCACGTCCCCTCGTCTCCGGCCCGAGCATGGCTTCCTGGACGATAGCCTGCGACGTCACGGCGTCCTGGCTGGCCATCGCGGCGGACAGGCGGTTATCCTTCTCCAGCCGGTCGACAACGCGCAGCAGGCGCTTGACGGTGGCGATGTTGACTTCGCATTCGCGCACCGGATCGAGCCCGGTCATGTCGGGGAAAGTGTCGAAGTAGATGGCGCCGGCGTAGCCGTCGCGACGGATCTGGCACAGCAGTTCGATGGTCTGCAGCGTGTGCACCGCGCCGACCATCAGGCCGTCGTCGCGCTTGGCATAGCCATCGTTGAGATGGACGCCGAGCAGCTTGCTGTGGCGAGCGATCAGCGCCGCGGCGAAGGCCGGCTGTTCGTCGGCATAGAGCACATGGGCGAAATCGAGCGTGACGCCGAGATTGGGTAGGCCGACCTCGCGGATCGCCAGCAAGGTGGTCGCCGCATCCGGCATCAGCGAGTAGGAGCGCGGTTCGTTAGGCTTGTACTCCAGGCTGATCTGGCAGCCGGGATCATGCGCGGCAACTTCACGAATCCCCTCGATTTCGTGCTGCCAGAGCGTCGCATAGTCAGTTTGAAATGCATAGTCGAAGCCATCCTGGCCCAGCCACAGCGTCATCAGACTGGCGCCGGCCGCGCGCACCGCATCGATACCGGCCTTGGTCAAGTCGATGGCTTCGCGGCGCACCGCCGGGTCCGGATTGGTGAAGGCGCCGAGCTTGAAGGCCGGATTGGAGTAGTAACGCATGGCAAAGCCATTGATGGAAAGCCCGAAATCGCCGAGCTTTCGGGCGATTTCAGCCGGCTTTTCACTGACATGATCGGGGAAATTAAGATCAAGATCGGTCAACCCGTCGACCTTGGCCGCGCGAGTGGCCATCTGCAGCATGGACGGCTTGCCGGTGAGATCAGGCCATTCGGCTTGCGGCCGCGAGGCGAAGGAATTCAGGCGGGTGGCGAAGCGACTGTTTGTCATGATCGACCTTTCAGTGATTTACTTCACATAAATACGAGTATTTGTAAAGTTATCATTTGCGAGGCGGTTTGTAGCGCGCAACATCCTGCTTGGCCGAGATCTTCGGCTGCGCCTCTGCATCCATGCCGGGAGTTTCGAGTCCCGCAACGGTGCGGATGCTGGTGCGAGCCCTTGCGCCCTGCCTGCCGATTGACCAATCTGGCCGACACTGTCATGAGCCGCGGTTGGGGGATCGCACATGCCAACGCTTTATCAACTGAAACCGGCCTTTCAGGCCAGGCTGCGGCCGTTGGCCGACCGGCTGGCCGATGCCGGCGTCACCGCCAACCAGATCACGCTTCTCGCCGCAGCACTGTCCATCGCCACAGGCCTGGTGGTCACTGCCTTTGCCTTCCGTCCCCTGGTGTTCCTGTTGATGCCGGTGGTGCTGTTTGTGCGCATGGCGCTCAACGCCATTGACGGGATGCTGGCCAGGGAACATGGACAAGCATCAAAACTCGGCATGTATCTCAACGAACTCTGCGACGTCGTCTCGGACCTAGCGCTGATCCTGGCCTTTGCCACCTTGTTCCCGGCCTGGGGTGTCGTCGCCTTCGCTATTACCGCCATGCTGGTCGAGTTCGCCGGCGTGCTTGGCGTTGCCGCAGGCAGCGGGCGCAACTATGCCGGGCCGTTCGGCAAGAGCGACCGGGCCCTGGCGCTCGGCGTCATCGCCTTCCTCATCGCCTGCGGCCTGTGGTTCCAAGCGATTGTGCCCTTTGTGTTTCCGGTCATGGCTACACTGTCAGTCGTAACCGCCATCAACCGGATACGCGGCGGCCTTAGAGCGGGCGGCGCATGATGCCAAAGCGTCAGGCGCCCGACCGCCAGAGGGAAACCATGATCCACCAGACCATTGCAGCCGGAGCACCGGCAAGCCTCGAGCGCATCGCGCTGGAGCGCACGTTCAAGAGCCATGACGGCACCGAGATCTTCTACCGCTACTGGCCGGCCGCCGGGTCGACGCCAAAGGGTGCGATCCTTCTGTTCCATCGCGGCCACGAGCATGGCGGCCGCATGGCGCATCTGGTCGACGAACTCGCCATGCCCGACCATGCCTTCTACGCCTGGGACGTGCGCGGCAATGGCCGCTCGGCCGGCGAGCGCGGCTATGCGCCATCCTTTGCCGCCCTGGTTCGTGACATCGACTGCCTGGTGCGTGAGATCGGCCGGGATGGTTTTGGCCAGCGCGACATCGCGCTGATCGCGCAGTCGTTCGGCGCCGTGCTGGCTGCTGCCTGGGTGCATGACTATGCGCCCGACATCCGCGCGCTGGTGGTGGCTTCACCGGCCTTTTCGGTCAAGCTCTACGTGCCCTTCGCCAAAGAGGGCATTGCGCTGTGGCAGAAGCTCAAGGGCCGCTTCTTCGTCAATTCCTACGTCAAGGCGAAGTTCCTGACGCATGATGCCGAGCGCATCGCTTCCTTCGACGCCGATCCGCTGATCACGCGACCGATCGCCTCCAACATCCTGGTCGAGCTTTACGACCACGCTGCCCGCATCGTCTCGGACGCGCGCGCCATCACCGTGCCGACGCAGCTCTTGATCTCCGGCAGCGATTGGGTGGTGCGGCATGGACCGCAGCACGAGTTCTTCGTCAATCTCGGCAGCAGCGCCAAGGAGCGGCATGTGCTGCCCGGCTTCTTCCACGACACGCTGGGCGAGCGCGATCGCAAGCAGGCGCTGGACCTGATCCGGCCATTCCTCGAAAAGCAATTTGCCACGCCGGAGAAAACCATCGACTTGCTTCAGGCCGACCGCGCCGGCTACACCCGCGACGAGGCCGAGAGGCTGGCCTCGCCGCTGGCGCTGCTGTCGCCAAAGGGTATCTACTGGGCGATAAGCCGCGCCTCGATCGGCATCGGCGCCTGGCTGTCTTCGGGCATGAAGATTGGCATCGCCACCGGCTTCGATTCCGGCTCGACGCTCGACTATGTCTACGAGAACGACGCGCGCGGCATCGGCTTCATCGGCCGCATGATCGACCGCACCTTCCTCGACGCCATCGGCTGGCGCGGCATCCGCCAGCGCAAGCTGCATCTGGAAGAGCTGATCGGCAACGCCGCCGCCAGCCTGAAGGCAGCCGGCCGTCCCGTCCACATGCTCGACATCGCCGCCGGTCACGGCCGCTATGTGCTCGATGCCGTCGCCAAATGCACTGAACCACCAGCAAGCGTGCGGCTGCAGGATTATTCCGAGCTCAATGTCGGGTTGGGTTCGAAGCTGATCGCCGAGCGGCGTCTGCCGACCAGCGTCAGCTTCCACCAGGCCGACGCCTTCGATGCCGACATGCTGGCCGGGCAAAAGCCGGCGCCGGACCTCGCCATCGTCTCCGGGCTTTACGAATTGTTCGCCGACAACACGATGATTTCCCGCTCGCTCGGCGGGCTGGCCAGCGCCATGCAGTCCGGCAGCCTGCTCGTCTACACCAACCAGCCATGGCATCCGCAGCTGGAGATGATCGCGCGCAGCCTGACCTCGCATCGCGGCGGCCAGGCCTGGGTGATGCGGCGGCGCACGCAGGGCGAGATGGACCAGTTGGTGACGGCTGCCGGTTTCGAAAAGATCGACCAGCGCATCGACCAATGGGGCATCTTCACCGTCTCGGTCGCACGGCGCGTCTGAGACCATGGCCCTGCCTGTCACTGACCCTGCCCCGGCGCGGGAACCCTATTTGGGCATCGTGCTGAGGGCCGCCCTTTGGCTGGCGCTGCTGGCGCCGTTCTTCTATTCGACCTATGGCTTTGCCAACTGGCTGGCGTCGCGGCGCGACCATGTCGGCAGCATCATGTTTGCCTGGGAACACGCCATCCCTTTCGTCGCCTGGACGATCGTGCCCTATTGGTCGATCAATCTGTTCTACGGCCTATCGCTGCTGCTCAACACGACCAGGCGCGGTGTCAACCGGCTCGCCGGCCGTTATCTCTCGGCGCAGATCATTGCCGTCGCCTGCTTCATCGCGTTCCCGCTGACGGCGACATTCGTGCGGCCGGAAACCACCGGCCTGCCGGGTTTCCTGTTTGCAGTGCTCGGTGGTTTCGACAAGCCGTTCAACCAGGCGCCATCCCTGCACATCGCACTCCTGGTGATCATCTGGGACCATTGGCGTCACGTTCTGGCACGTCACCGTCTCGGCGGCATTCTCCGCCCGGTCTGGCACGTCTGGTGTTTTCTCATCGGCGCCTCGGTGCTGACGACCTGGCAGCATCATTTCATCGACATTCCGACCGGCGCCCTGCTCGGCCTGTTTGCGCTGTGGCTGTTTCCGTCCAAGGGCGAGCTGCCATTCTGGGGTTTTCGGTTGACCGCCGACCCAAGGGCGCGGCGGCTGGCGGGTTATTACGGGCTGGGGGCGGCCCTTGCCCTGGCCGGCGCTGCCGAGGGCGCGTTGGTCTCCGCCGATTTTCTCATCCTGTTGTGGCCGGCATTGGCGCTGGCCATCGTCGCCTTCGGCTATGCTGGGGCCGGCGCCAAAGTGTTCCAGAAGGCAGCCGATGGTAGCGTCTCACTGGCCAACCGTATCCTGCTCCTGCCCTACCGGCTTGGCGCCCGGATCAATGTGTGGGTATGGACCCGCCAACTGGCGCCGCAAGCGGAGATCACCGACGGTGTTTTCCTCGGCCGGTTTCCGAGTGCCGACGAGGCCAACCGCTTCGGCACAGTGATCGACCTTGCCGGCGAGATGGAACGGCCGCGCGGCGTGACCTGCCGCTGGATCAGCTACGCGATGCTCGACCTCGTGGCGCCGCCTCACGACAGGCTGGAGCGAGCGGTGGCGGCGATCGAGCTGGCGCGCCGGCGCGGCACCGTCCTGGTCTGCTGCGCGCTCGGCTTCCAGCGCAGTGCAGCCGTCGTCGCCGACTGGCTGGTTGTGACCGGACGCTCGCACACTGCCGCGCAGGCGCGCAGGAAACTCGCCGCATTGAGCCGGCCCGTGCATCTTCAGATCGGGCTGGAAGAACCGACATGAGTTGGCCGGCATGAGTGGCGAGAATTTTCCCGAGAACGCCGAAATATTCGCCGCCGGACTGATGGTGCAGGCGGTGTGGCCGATCCTGCTCGTGGTGGCGGCTGTGATGGCAGCGCCGGTCATCGGCCTGGTGGCCGGGCCGCAGACGACAGCGCTGTCCGCGGCGGCCTGGCTGGTCACGGCGGCGAGCGCCGTGGCCACGCTGGCTCTTTCGGCCTTGCTTTTGTTCGATGCGCTGCTGTTCCGGCTGATGGCAAGCCACGCCAGCGAGGCCGCCGGGGGTGCCGCGGTCGACGATGTGCTGGCGCGCATGCGCCTGAAATCCACCACTGCCGGCGGCCGCTCGCTCGACCATCGCATGGCAGGCACGCGCCGCCTGCTGACAAGGCAGCGCATGGCGCTCGCCATGTTTGCTGCGGCATCCCTTTTCGCAGCATTTGTTTGAGCCATGACAAAACTTCACCTGCGCGCCAACACCTTCACCTTGCTGCAGACGGTGACGTCGGTCGGCCTGTCGGCGGCGGCCTGGGTGGTAACCGGCGTCAGACCAATCTGGAACGGCAGCCAGCCGTCGGAGCGGCAGCGCATCTATTTCGCCAACCATGCCAGCCATGGTGATTTCATCCTGCTGTCGGCTTGTCTGAGCGAGAAGGTGCGCGCCCGCACCCATGCGATCGCGGCGGCCGAATATTGGGGCAAGTCGCGGCTGCGCCGCTTCATCGCGCAGGACATGCTGTCGTCCGTGCTCATCCACCGGCAGTGGACCGACGAAACGCAACACCCGATCTCGATCATGCTGTCGGTGCTCGACGACGGCCACTCGCTGATCCTGTTTCCCGAAGGCACTCGCAACACGACGGAGGCGGATCTGCTGCCGTTCCGCTCCGGCCTCTACAATCTGTCGATGGCGCGGCCGGATGTCGAACTCATCCCGTGCTGGATCGAGAACATGTCGCGCGTGCTGCCCAAGGGCCAGTTCCTACCGGTGCCGCTTTTGTGCCGCGTCGTCTTCGGTCCGCCGGTGGCGATCGCGCCCGGCGAAGAACGCCGCACCTTCCTCGAGCGCGCGCGCCAGACGCTGCTGTCGCTCAACCCGCGTCCGGATCGAGACGACTGATGCCACTCACGCTTCCACCGATGCATGAAACCGTCATCCTGCTGGCCGGCCTTGTCTGCGTGCTGACCACGGCGAGCGTCATTGCCGGCATCCTGTCGTGGCGGGCGCCGAAGCCGTTGCCCTCGACGCTCGTCAACTTGAACCAGCGCATCAACGCCTGGTGGGTGATGGTGCTGGCGATCACCGTCGCCTTCTTCTTCGGCCGCACCGGCATGACCATCCTGTTTGCGCTGATCTCGTTTGCCGCGCTGCGCGAGTTCGTGACGCTGACGCACAGCCGGCGCAGCGACCACTGGGTGCTGCTCGGCATGTTCGGCATCATCATTCCCTTCCAGTACTGGCTGGTGTGGACCGCCTGGTACGGGCTGTTCACCATCTTCATCCCCGTCTACTGCTTCCTCTTGATGCCGGCGATCACCGCGCTCAACGGCGACACCGAGCGCTTCCTCGAGCGCGTGTCCGCGCAGCAATGGGCGGTCATGATCTCGGTCTACTGCGTCAGCCATGTGCCGGCGCTGCTGACGCTCAACGTGCCCGGTTTCGAGGGCCGCAACCTCCTGCTCATCGCCTTCCTGATCATCACCGTGCAAGGCAGCGACGTGCTGCAATACATTTTCGGCAAGCTGTTCGGCCGGCATTTTTTGTCGCCGTCCGTTTCGCCATCAAAGACTTGGGAAGGGCTGATCGGCGGGCTGGTGTCATCGAGCCTGCTCGGCGCGCTGCTGTCGTTCCTGACGCCGTTCTCGCCGCTCGCGGCGGCAGGCGTCGCCTTCATCGCCTGCCTGATGGGGTTCCTCGGCGGGCTGGTGGCGTCGGCGATCAAGCGCGACCAGGGGGTCAAGGACTGGGGCCACCTCATCGAAGGCCATGGCGGCATGATGGACCGCGCCGACAGCCTGGTCTTCGCCGCGCCGGTGTTCTTCCACATCGTCCGCTATTTCTGGACGTGAGCGAAGCCGCTCAATCGCGGATCGCGCGGCCCGCCTGCTGCAACAGTTCGAAGGCGGCGAAGCGCTTGTCGTGCCAAGGCACCAGATCGCCGCCGGCCGGGCGATAGATGTCGCCGATGCGCGACATGCCGGTCATCGCCGCGATCACATCGGGATATTTTTGCGCCGCCACCGCCGCCAATATGGACGAGCCGAGCAGCACCGGTTCGGGCGAGGTCGAACCGGCGACGGTCAGGCCTGTGGTGTCGGCCAAAAGCTGACGTACCAGCTCGCTTTGCGCGGCACCGCCGCTGACGACGATGGTGCCGATGGCGATGCCTTTGTTGGCCATCGCCGCAAGGATCTGGCGCACGCCGTAGCCGATGCCCAGCAGGCCGGCGACATAGAGCGCGACCAGACTGTCGAGGGACGTGTCCATGCCAAGCCCGGCGATCAAGGCCTTGGACTCGGGATCGGCGAAGGGCGAGCGGTTGCCGAGGAATTCCGGCACGACATGCAGTCCATCGGCCAGGTGCGCTACGGCGGACAGGTCGGCGGACTGCTTCGCCGCCTGCTGACCAAGCCAAGCGGTCAGGCCGAGACCTTCCGCCTTGGCTTTTGCGGATGCCTCAGCCGTGGCCGGATGGAAAGCGACGAGGTGGTCGATTGCAGCACCCGCCGCCGATTGCCCGCCTTCATTGAGCCAAAGCCCCGGCACCATCGAGGAAAAATACGGGCCCCAGACGCCGGGCACGAAGGCCGGCTCGCTGGTGCTGGCCATGGTGCAGGCCGAAGTGCCGAACACATAGGCCATGCGCGACTGCAAGGTGCCGACGGAGCCCTGCCCGCCAACCGTGCCGACTCCCCCGGCATGGGCATCGATCAGGCCGGCAGCAACCGGCGTTCCCGGCAGCAGGCCGAGATCGGCCGCGGCGGCCTCAGTCAGGCCTTGGGCAAGTGCCGTGCCGCCTTCGACGATTTCGGTGCCGATGCGGGCAAAGCCTTCATCGGCGAGCGCGCCGAGGCCGACGGCACGGAAATAGGCGTCGTCCCAGCGCCGCTCATGACCGAGATAGGTCCATTTGCAGGTCAGCGTGCAGATCGAGCGCCCCAGGCTGCCGGTCGAGCGCCAGGTCAGATAGTCGGTGAGGTCGAAGAAATGCTCGGCGGCATCGAAGGTGGCGGGCAGGTTTTCGCGCAGCCACAACAGCTTCGGCGTTTCCATCTCCGGCGATATGGTGCCGCCGACATAATCGAGCACGGCGTGCTTGCCGGCATTGATGCGCTGCGCCTGATCGAGCGCACGATGGTCCATCCAGACGATGATGTTGCGCTGGGCATCGCCGGAATGGCCGACCGGCAACGGCGCGCCGTCCTTGCCGACCACGACCAGCGAACAGGTCGCGTCGAAGCCGATGCCGGCAATGTCGCGCCCAGCGAGCCCCGACTTGGTCACCGCCTCGCGCACGCTGGCGCAAACCGCACGCCAGATGTCCTCGCTCGACTGTTCGGCGATTTCGCCGGGCTCGATGAACAGAGCGATGTCGCGCTTCGCCGAGGCAAGCATGGCGCCCTTGCTGTCGAACACCCCCGCCCTGGCACTGCCAGTGCCGACGTCGATGCCGAGGAAGTGGGACATGGGGAACCTCAGAAGTTAGGCAGTAGGCAGTGGGCAGTAGGCAGTAGGCAGTAGGCAGTAGGCGAGATGGTCAGCAGTGAACGGTCAGTTGCAAGAGCCTCTCCCCATTCCCTGCCTAATGCCTATTGCCTCACAAATCATTGCTCTGCGGCAGGATCACCAGGTCCCGGATGGTGACGTTGCGTGGCCTAGTCAGCATGAACAGCACGGCTTCGGCGACCTCGACCGGTTGTATCAGGCCGCCCTTGGCCAGTTCATCCTCAAGCTTGTCCTTCGGCCAATCGCTGATCAGCGCTGTCACCACCGGCCCCGGCTGCACCGCGCCGACGCGCAGGCCATGCGGGGCGACCTGGCGGCGCACCGTATGGACGAAGGCCTGCACGGCGTGTTTCGACGCTGTGTAGATCGGCTCCCAGACCACGGGCACCAGTCCGGCGATCGAAGACGTGACGATGATGTCGCCGGTCTTGCGTTCGACCATATGCGGCAGCACGGCGTGGATGGAACGAAAGACCGCATTGATGTTGAGGTTCAGCATGCGGTCCCAGGCATCCGGGTTGCCTTCGAGCACCGGGCCGCCGACATAGGCGCCGGCATTGGCGTGGAAGATATCGAGCTGGCCTGCCTTGTCCAGGATTTGCGGCATCATCGTCGCGACGCTGGCCGGCTTCATCAGATCGATCACCAGCGGGATCGCGTTGGGACCGAGTTCGGTGCAGACGCTTTTCAGCGCGTCTTCGGCGCGATCGACGAGCACAACGCGAACGCCGGCGGCAATCAGCGCTCTCGCGCATTCCAGGCCTATGCCCGACGCGGCGCCGGTGATCGCCGCGACTTTTCCACTCAAATCCTGAGCCATTCTTCTATCCTCGTATTCTCTGTTGGTTCAGGCTCGGCCGTGGGAAACCCGCGAGCGGCGTGCCAGGGAGTCGACGATGACCGCAATTGCCAGAACGGCGCCGGTGATCATGTAGCGAAGCGACGATGACAGATCGAGCAAGGTCAGCCCGCTGGCGATCGACTGGATGACGATGATGCCGAGCAGCGCGGAATAGGCGCTGCCCCGGCCGCCAAACAGGCTGGTGCCGCCTATGACCGCCGCCGCAATGGCGTTGAGGTTGACGTCGCCGGTGCCGGCCTGCTGGCTGGCGGAGGCCAGCCGCGCCGCCGACAGCACGCCGCCAAGGGCGGCAAACATCGAGCACATGACGAAGGCGCTGAGGTAGATCGAGCGCACCTTGATGCCGGCCCGGCGCGCCGCTTCGCGGTTGCCGCCGACGGCGGTCATCGAGCGGCCCCATTGGGTGCGGGTCAGCGCATAGTTCATCGCCACCACAAGGCCGACGAACAGGCCGAACATCCACGGTATGCCGCGCGCCTGGTTGAGATAACCGACGATCAGTTCGAGCAGGATGGTCAGGGCGGCGACGCGCACGATGAGGCCGCCGACAGACGGCGCCGACAAATTGACGGCCCGGCGGCGGCTGACGGTGCGCAGGCCGGTGATCAGCATGACGATGCCGGGCAATGCCGCCAGTGCATAGGACAGCCAGTCCGGCATGACCAGCAACTGGCCGAAATTCACCAGGTTCGACCCATAGGGCAGATTGATCGAGCCGGTGGAGCCCAGAATATACAGCTGCAGGCCGAGCACGGCGAGCAGGCCGGCGAGCGTCGAGACGAAGCTTGGCATGCCGAGCCGGTTGAACAGCAAGGCATAGAGCCCGCCGATGAAACCGCCGACGGCGATCGCGGCGAGGATGGCGAGCGCCACCGGCCAGCCCTGGTTGACCCACAGTGTGCCGACCATGGCCGAGGCAAAGCCGCTGATCGAGCCGACCGACAGGTCGATCTCGCCGACCATCAGCACACAGACGATGCCGAGCGCGATGACGCCGACGGTCGAGCAGTCGAACAGGAGATTGACCAGATTGCTCGACGAGACGAAGACCGGATTGAGGGCGGTGAACACGCTCCAGATGATGACCAGGCCGACGATGACCGGCAACGAGCCGAGGTCGCCGGAGCGGACGCGGTCGAAGAAGGCGCTGATGGCGCCACCAACGCCGGCCTGGTGCTTGACGCGCACGTCGCTGCGGTCGAGCGCCGTCGACGAGGAGGTGTCCTGCTTGGGCTCCGCGCTCATGGCCGCTGCTCCTGATTGTTCGCTTGTTCGGCGGCCTTGCGCCGTTCGGCGCGGCGCGACACTGCATTGTTGGCGGCGCCGGTGATGGCGCTGACCAGTTCCTGGTTCGAGGCGTCGGGTTCGAAGACGCCGTTGTTGCGGCCGAGCCTGAGCACCACGATGCGATCGGCGACGGCGCGCACGTCCTCCATATTGTGACTGATCATCAGCACGCCGAGCCCACGCTCGCGCACCCGGTCGATGAGGTTCAGCACTTCCGCCGTCTGGGCGACGCCAAGCGCGGCGGTCGGCTCGTCGAGGAGGATGACCTTGGGGTCGAGCAGCAGCGAGCGGGCGATCGCCACCGTCTGGCGCTGGCCGCCGGACAGCGAGGCGACCGCCTCGCGGACGCTTGGAATACGCGCCGACAATTCGTTGAGCAGCGTCCAGGCGCGGATCTCCATCGCCACCTCGTCCAGCCGTAGCGGGTTGAGCTCCTTGCCGAGAAAGATGTTGGCTACGACGTCCAGGTTTTCGCACAGCGCCAGATCCTGGAAAACGGTGGCGATGCCGAGCGTCAGCGCGGCACTCGGGTCAGGCATGGTCACCTGCCTGCCGCGGAAATTGATGGTGCCCGAGCTCGGCTGGTGGACGCCGGCCAGGATCTTGACCAGCGTCGACTTGCCGGCGCCATTGTCGCCGACCAGCGCCACCACTTCGCCGGCATGGACATCGAGATCGATATCGGTGAGCGCCGAAACGGCGCCGAAATTCTTCGAGATGCCGCGCAGGCTGAGCACCAGCTCTCCTGCCGAAACCGGTCCGTCAGAGATGTCAGACATGGTGGCAAACCTTTCCGGATGGCTGTCAAGAGTGACTGCGAACTTCCGGCCACCGCAAGGGCGGCCGGAAAGCAGGATCAGGATTCTAGGTCATCCTTTTATGCATGTCGTTATCCCAAAACCGCTGCGCACTTTTGGGCGACCTGCATTGTCACTTTGTAATGCCGAGCTTCTTGCAACCTTCGGCGTAGCGGTCGACGCAAAGCTCTTCGGCGGTGTTGATCTTCTTGTCGATGATCTCGGCCTTTAGGTTTTCCTGCGTCACCACCGCCGGCGTGAACAGCTGCGAAGGAGTGTCGTAGAGGGTCATTTCGGCCTTCGGCGTCTCGCCCGACAGAAGCTGGACGGCGACGTTGGCGGCAGCCGCCGCAACGATCTCGCTCGGCTTGGAGATGGTGTTGTACTGGTCGCCGGCGATGATCAGCTGCAGGGCGGCGATGGTCGCGTCATTGCCGGTCACCGGCGGCACCGGATCGACTCCGGCGGCCTTGAAAGCGGCGATGGCGCCACCACCGGTGCCGTCATTGGCCGCAACGACGCCGACGATCTGCGTGGAGAAGCGGGTGATCTGGCCGCTTGCCCATTGCTGCGCCTTCGGCGGCGCCCATTCCGGCGTGTCGTATTCGGCAAGGATCTTGTAGCCGCTGTTGTCGAGGCTGGAATGGATGCCCTTCTTGATCAGCCCGGCGGCCGCGTCGGTCGGCGATCCGTTGATCTGCAGCAGGCCGCCGCTGGCGGGGTCGACCTTCAGGGCCTTGAGGTGTTCAACGAGCGAGTCGGCAATGGCCTTGCCGATGCCTTCATTGTTGAATGAGACGTAGAAGTCGGCAGGTGCAGTCGGGATCGGGCGATCATAGGCGATGACCTTGACGCCCTGGCTCTGCGCCAGCTTGACCAGCGAGGCGGCGGCGGTCGAGTCGACAGGGTCAAGCACGATCGCCTTGGCGCCCTGCGAGATTACCGAGTTGAACTGCTGCTGCTGGCGCGAGGCGTCGGCATCGGCGTTCTGGTAGATCACCTTGCAGCCGGGGCAGAGTTTTTTCATCTCGGCGACGAAGCCGGGATAGTCGTGCTGCTCGTAGCGCGTCGAGGCCTGGTCGGGCATCAAGAAGGCGACCGTGGCGTCGGTAACCGGGGCGGCAAAGGCAGCGGTGCCGCCAAGAAGAGACAGAGTGAGCGCAATGGCTCCCGTCGATTTCCAGGCAAATCTGGTCATTTTGATAGCTCCGTTTCAAGGAATGGTTTCATGAAGCCCTGGACACCACATGGCGCCGGGCCTTGACTGCAGTCGGCTGTTGCGAGGAACAACGGAGCACTTGATCCGTGCTGCGCATCCCCTTGATATCCCTGGATTTCGGGACAAGCGATCTCCAGCACGGGGCGCCTCCAACGCACCCCGCGTTCTTACCTCAGTAAACGTCTAGGCTCCTCCCGGTCCTCCCTGTTAGGCGGCAATCTCCGCGCTGATGTTTTCCGCCAGCAGGGCCCTGAAGCGCGAAGGCGACATGCCTTTCTGGGTCAGGAACTGGCGGTTGAAATTCGAGATGTTGTTGTAGCCGGCGGCATAGCAGATCTCGGTGATCGGCATGTCGGCCTCGCTCATCAGCAGCTGGCAGGCGAGGTTGATGCGCAACCGGTTGACATACTGCACCAGCGCCATGCCGGTATGGCGGCGGAAGCTGCGCGAAAACGCGCTCGGGCTGCGGCCGGCGATCGCCGCCAGATCGCTTTCGCTGAACGGCTCGGTCAGGTTGGCGTTGATATAGGCAAGCGCCTTGTTGACGCCGGCCGACATGAAGCCTGAGGGATCCGGCAGATAGCTGGCGCTGGTGAGCGTCCGCACATCGGCGGCGCGGCTCAGAATATCGATCAGTTCCATGAACAAAGCGATGCGGCGAACGCCTTGCGCTTCGACCAGTTCGGCCAGCACAGGTGCGGCGAGCTTGGCGGTAGCGGTGGAGAACAGCGCGCCGCGGCGGCTGAGCTCGAGAATGTTTTCACAACCGGCAAGTTCCGGCAACGCGGCGGTGGCGTCGGCAATGAACTCTTGCGAGAACTGCACGACGCGGCCGCGCAGCGGCACGCTGGCGCCTGCCGGCACGTCGCTGACCCAGTTGTGCGGCAGGTTCGGGCCGGTGAGCACGAGGTTGCCGGGCTCGAACTCGCCGATGAAGTCACCGACGAAATAATGGCCCGTGGTGGCGACGACGTGATGGATTTCGTATTCGGGGTGGAAGTGCCAGCGCACCGTGTGGAAGGGGTAGCCGTGGGCCCAGGCCTTGAACGACTCGCCGCGTCTGATCTGGACGACTTCCAAGTCCGGATTCATGTCAGTTCCTCCCGGCGCCGGTCCGGTCATGCGACCAGTTGCAGTGCCATCTCCCGCAGGCCGCGTTTGCCGCTCTCTGCAGTGATCGAAGCTTAGGCGGCAATTCATGCAGCCGCCACCACGGTGTGTCCACCTCACTGATACTTTTTTGACGTTTTTGTGGTCAAGGCGATACGTTTGCGAGTACGCGGGAGAGATCAGGCCCCGCTTGCGAGACGGTGACGACGCAAACGATGTCGCCGGCGGCGAGAGCTGGTCGCTCGATTTCGGCTCCGTCACAGTGACAATATGCAAAGGGAGCGGATCGGCATGACAAGGACGTTCACCTACTCCGGCAGCCCTGCGCATATTGTCTTCGGCAATGGCGCGTCGTCCGAGGTGGGCACCTGGATCGAAAAACTCGGCTGCAAGCGCGCGCTGGTGCTGTCGACGCCGCATCGGGCTGCCGACGGCGAGGCGCTTGCCAAGTCCCTCGGCGCGCTGGCGGCCGGCATCTTTTCGGGCGCCGCCATGCACACGCCGGTCGAGGTAACCCAAACGGCAATGGCCAAGGCAACCGAGGTCAAGGCTGACTGCGTTGTCGCGCTTGGCGGCGGCTCGACCACCGGTCTCGGCAAGGCGATCGCCTGGCGCACCGACCTGCCGCAGATCGTCATCCCGACCACCTATGCCGGCTCGGAGGTGACGCCGATCCTCGGTCAGACCGAGAACGGCGAAAAAACCACAATGCGTGACGCAAGGATCCTGCCGGAAGTGGTGATCTACGATCCAGAGCTGACCGTCGGCCTGCCGATAGCGATGAGCGTCGCGTCAGGACTCAACGCCATGGCGCACGCGGCCGAAGCGCTTTACGCGCAGGATCGCAATCCGATTTCCACCCTGATGGCGAAAGAAGGATTGCACGCCATGACGGCGGCGCTGCCGGTGTTGACCAAGGAGCCTGGAAACATCGATGCACGCGGCGATGCGCTTTACGGCGCCTGGCTGTGCGGTACGGTGCTCGGCGCCGTCGGCATGGCGCTGCATCACAAGATCTGTCATACGCTCGGCGGCTCTTTCGACATGCCGCATGCCGAGACGCATGCGGTGATGTTGCCGCACACGATCGGCTTCAACGCCGTCGCGGTGCCCGACTTGTTGAAGCCGGTCGCCGACTTGTTTGGCGGCAGCGCCGGTAGCGGTCTCCAGGATTTCGCCAAGGCGGTCGGCGCGCCCCTTACATTGAAAGAACTCGGCCTCATGCAGGCCGATCTCGACCGCGCCGCTGAGATTGCGACCAGGAACCCATACTGGAATCCGCGGCCTTTCGACCGCGCCGCAATCCGCGCCCTGTTGCAGGACGCGTGGGAGGGAAGGCGTCCGCAAAACTGACTGCAACAAGCAAGGAACTTACCCGCCGCGAATTCATCAGGAAGACCGCCATGAGTGGCTCCGCCTGATCGGCGCAGGCCGCTCACGCTTTTGTGCGCGTGAAAAACTGCGCGGCTCGAAAAGCCCATTGACATCAACCGTATTTTCAACGCAAACGTTATATTGTTACTGTTATACAGTTACACAGCCCGCCTCTCCGGCGACATACCTTTCAGACTGCAAGGAGACCACGGATGCGTCGCATTCCCTTTCTCGCCGCGCTGCTCGTCGCGGTGCCGCTTTTGACCGGCACGGCTGCCCGCGCCGAAGACAAGCTGACCATCGTGGCGGCCGAGAATTTCTATGGCGACCTTGCCCGCCAGATCGGCGGCAGCAACGTCGCCGTCACCAGCATCCTGGCCAATCCCGATGACGATCCGCATCTGTTCGAGACCAGCCCGTCGACGGCGCGCACCATCGCCGACGCCAAGATCGTCATCTACAACGGCGCCGACTACGATCCGTGGATGGACAAGCTGCTGTCGGCCTCGACAGCCAAGGATCGCACGACCATCGTCGCCGCCGACCTGATCGGCAAGAAGTCGGGCGACAACCCGCATCTGTGGTACGACCCGGCGACGCTGCCGGCCATCGCCAAGGCGCTGAGCGCCGATCTTGCCAAACGCGATCCGGCCAATGCAGCGCATTACGAGGCCAATCTCAAGGCATTCCAGACCTCGCTCGAGGCCATTGACAAGGAAATCGCCGACGTCAAGAACACCTATGCCGGCACCGAGGTGACGGCTACCGAGCCGGTCTTCGGCTACATGGCGGAAGCGCTCGGCCTGAAAATGCTGAACTACGATTTCCAGGTGGCTTTGATGAACGATGCGGAGCCGAGCGCCACGCAGGTGGCGGCGTTCGAAAACAGCCTGAAGGACGGCTCGGCCAAGATCCTGTTCTACAATTCGCAGGTGACCGACGAGGCAACGACAAGGCTGCTCGACATCGCCAGGCAGAATAAGGTCACTGTCATCGGCGTCACCGAGACGGAACCGGCGGGCCAGACGATCCAGACCTGGTTCCGCGGCCAGATCGACGCGGTCCAGAAGGCGCTCGCCGCCCGCACACAATGAACGTGACTGCGAATGAATGTGACTAAATGAACGCAATCGAATTCGACAAGGTCACGCTGACCTATGGGGGACGCCGGGTTTTATCCGACGTCTCCTTTTCTCTACCGCAAGGCGCCTTTGTCGGCCTGCTCGGCGCCAATGGCGCCGGCAAGACGACGATGCTGCGCGCCATTCTCGGCCTGATCAAACCGGCCGGCGGCGCCATTTCGGTGCTTGGCAAATCGCCGACGCGCGGCAACGCCGACATCGGCTATATGCCGCAGGCGCGGCGCGCGCTTGGCGATGTCGGCGTCAGCGGCCTCGACTTCGTGCTGAGTGCCGCCGGCGGGCATCGCTGGGGCTGGCCCGTCGCATCGGCTGCCGAGAAGGAGGCGGCGTGGAAGGCACTTGAAGAGGTGGGCGCCGGCAGCCTCGCGCGCCGTCCCTTGGGCGAGCTTTCCGGTGGCGAGCGCCAGCGCATCCTGATCGCGCAATCGTTGATCGGCAATCCGCAACTGCTTTTGCTCGACGAGCCGCTGATCAGCCTCGATGCGGGCCATCAGCGCGCGATCATCGACCTGGTGCACGACATCGGCGAGCGGCTCGGCATTGCCGTGCTGTTCTGCTCGCACGAGATCAACCCGCTGCTGCGCGCCGTCGACCGCGTGCTCTATCTCGGCAACCGCAAGGCGGCGATCGGTTCCGTCGACGAGGTCATCAGCGGTCCGGTGCTGTCGAAACTCTATGGCACGCATATCAATGTGGTGCGGGTTGCCGGCCGCATCTTCGTCATGGCCGACGATGTCGAACTGGAGAGCGGGGCGCATGTCCACGATCTTTGACTATGAATTCATGCGCAACGCCTTCTATGCCTGCACCATTGTCGGCATCGTTTCGGGCGCGGTCGGCTATTTCCTCGTGCTCCGGGGCCAGACCTTCGCCGGCCATGCGCTCTCCCATGTCGGCTTTCCCGGGGCCACCGGCGCCGGCCTGATCGGGCTGTCGCCGTTTCTCGGCCTCACCGTGTTCACCGTCGCCGCCGGCATCGGCATCGGCCTGCTCGGCGAACGCGCGCATCGCGACGTCGCCATCGGCATCGTTTTGACGCTGTCGCTCGGCCTGGGCTTGCTGTTTCTGCATTTCTACACCGCCTTCGCCTCGCAGGCGACCAACGTGCTGTTCGGCAATGTGCTGGGCATCAGCCTGCGAACCGTCATCGTGCTTGCGGTGCTGGCGGTGGCGATCCTTGTCGCGCTTTTGCTGATCGCGCGGCCGCTGCTGTTCGCCAGCCTGCAGCCGGAACTCGCCGAAGCGCGCGGCGTGCCGCTCACTCTTGTCTCGACCCTGTTCATGGTGCTGGTCGCCGTCGCCACGTCCGAGGCGGTGCAGATCGTCGGCGTGCTGCTCGTCTTCGCGCTGATGGTGGCGCCTGCAGCCACCGCCCTCAGGCTTACCAGCGGCGTCGGAGCCGGCGTGCTGACGTCCATCGCGCTTGCCGTGATCATCGCCTGGATCAGCCTGACGCTCGCCTTCCTGACCGACTGGCCGACGAGCTTCTGGATCACGGCGCTGGGCGCGGCGGCCTATGTCGTCAGCGGCATGGTCCGGCGCCCGTCGGTCCGAGAGACTCAGAGCGCCGACGCCGGCCCCTGAGGCTTGCCCTCCGGCGGGTCGATCGGGCCGGCTGGAGTGCAAAACTGACGTGAGGGAAATACACCCAAAAAAAGTCAGGTTTACAAATCGGCTCCTGAAACGTTTCAGCCGCGAAAGACAAATTCATCCAATCGCCTAGATCGCGACCTCTGTCGCGCCAAAGGGCCGCTCCGGAGCGGCCGGAACACCCGGAAAACCGCCATTTCAAGCGCATTTTGTAGCGGCGAATGGCGTCCGCGCGGCCGGTTGGAAGCTGGCCGGGAGGTGCAAAGGCGACCCCCCGCGGCCATCGCGGGCGGCGTTGACAGACCGCGGTGCTGCATGCGTATAGCAAGCCATGGGTCACGCCATGGCCGTGGCGGTTGAGACGGGGCTGGGGGGTTTCGTAACAACAGCATTGACGGCCCGGCGCCGGACGGGCGGCATGCACTCTCGAAGTGCGCCGCTCGCTCTTGGCTGACGCGCCGGCGACCCGGCAGCAGTCCTGGCCTGCGTTATCTCGACCAGGCTCCGCAGAACGCCATCGTCTCAGCTTTTCGATCCGCATCGGTTCGAAGCGAACGAGGTGACGCCCTCTTAACCGATATTCGCTTCGCTACGTCCCCCTCCCCCTGCTGGGCGAGGGGGACGCTGGCGATGAACCGCGCCGGCCGACGTGTATCGGCACCGATCAGGCACTCCTGACGACGCGATCAAGCAAGCCTGACGACGAGCCGATCAGGCGACCCTGGCGACGTCGATCAAGCAAGCTTGACTACGTCGATCAAGCAAGCTTGACGACGAAGTGCTTGGTTACCGGCTCGAGGATCTGCCAGGTGCCCTTGAAATCGGCTTCGACCACGAACGCATCGCCCGGACCGACCTCGACAGGCGTGCCGCCATCGGGCGTGATGATGATGCGGCCGGCGATCATGTGCACGAACTCATAGTCGGTGTAGGTGGCGTGATAAGTGCCGGGCGAGGCCCGCCAGGTGCCCGACAGCACCTTGCCGTCGGCGGTGGTGTGCTGCACGGCGGTCTGCATGGTCGGCCGGCCCGCGACAACGATCCAGCCCGGTAAGTCGCCGCCCTCGGCATGCTCGACAGCGCCGAATTTGAAAATGGTGGTGTTGGTCATGGGAGGCTCCGTTTGAATTGCATGGCTGCCGGTTGGATAGCCGATGCGTGTGACGGGGGCAACGCAAGGGCCGACCCCGGATGTCGGAGATTTGGCGAAGGAGGCGGGGACCTAATCTCCCCCATCGAGGGGGAGATGTCGCCGAAGGCGACAGAGGGGGTCGCCGCGCGTGGAGCGCCTGCCTTCACTTGCAGGATTGGGCCGAGTCCGGTCGAACCGACCCCCTCTGGCCTGCCGGCCATCTCCCCCTCAAGGGGGGAGATCAGCGGCGTCGCCTCCTCCAATGTTGCACTGCGTTAGATTTGTTGCATTGCGATATCGACCCATAGGGCGGAGTCTTGGTCCGACTGTGAACGGTTGCAGCGCCGTGTCCCGTTGGGCGCAAAGCTGCCGCACGTATGATCCCGGCGCGATCGTTACTCGCCGAGGCGGGGTCATGCACCAGCACGAGGTGGCAAATCGTGTCAGCATCGTTCCGGCCCGATATCGAAGGACTGCGTGCCTTGGCGGTGGCAGGCGTGATCGCCTTTCATTTCGGCTTCACCGGCCTGCCCGGCGGCTTCACCGGCGTCGACATCTTCTTCGTCATCTCGGGCTATCTGATCACAAAACACCTGCTTGCCGAAATCACCGAGACCGGGCGGCTCAACCTGTGGCGCTTCTATGCCAGGCGCGCTCGGCGGCTGTTGCCGGCGTCGCTGTTCGTCATCCTCGCCACACTGGTGGCCGGCGCCTTCATCCTGTCGCCGGAGGAACAATCGCTCTATTCCAAAGGCGCCATGTTCGCCTCGGCCTACATGATCAATCTGTGGCTGATCCGCTGGTCGTTTGATTATTTCGCCGCCGATGCGGCCAGCAACCCGTTTGTCCATTTCTGGTCGCTGTCGGTGGAGGAGCAGTTCTATGTCGCCTGGCCGGCGCTGCTTGTGCTGGCGGCATGGCTGCGCCCCGGCAAGCGCGGCGCGATCCTGGTGATCGGCATTGCCGGCCTCGTCTCGTTCGCCGTCTGCGCGTGGCTCACCACGGTCTCGCAGCCCTGGGCCTTCTATTTCTCGCCGCTACGCGCCTGGGAGTTCGCCGCCGGCGGGCTGGCCAGCATGGTGCCGCAGCAAGTCTGGCAAAACCGCCCGCGGCTCGCCACGCCGCTGGCGTGGCTCGGCCTAGCGCTGATTGCCGGCGCCTATCTTTCCTTCAGCGACGAAACGCCCTTCCCGGGTTTCCTCGCCCTGGTGCCGGTGGCCGGCACCGTGCTGTTGCTGCTGGCAGGAGCGGCGCACGCGCAGCAGGAGAGCGCTAAGAAAAGCCCGATCGAGGCACTGGCGCTGGCGCCGCTGCAATGGGTCGGCAAACTCTCCTACTCGCTCTATCTCTGGCACTGGCCGGTGATCGTGTATGCCACGATGCTGACGCCGGAACTTTCGCCGCTGCAGCGGCTCGGCTGCTTGGCGCTGACGCTGGCGCTGTCGGGGTTCACCTATCATGTCATCGAAAACCCGATCCGCCGCAATGGCTGGCTGATGGCCAGTGCGGCGCGGGCGCTGGTGCCGGCCGTCCTCCTGACCGGCACCGGCGTCGCAGCCGCCTACGCCAATGCCAGGCTTGCCGTCCACGATCTGGACCCTGAGCAGCGCAGCATTGCCGCCAGCGCCGCGCAGCCGTCCACGGCGCGCGCGGCCGGCTGTATTCTCTCCTTTGAGACGGTGACGCCGAAGGCCTGCGTGTTCGGCAACAAGGACGCCGGGCGCTCGATTGCGCTGTTCGGCGATTCGCATGCCGACCACTGGTCGACGCCGCTGATCGACGCGGCGGCCAAGAACAATTATCGCCTCGTCACCTATCTCAAATCGTCCTGCCGTGCCTCGCGGGTGACGACCTGGAACTGGCGGCTGAAGCGCGACTACACCGAATGCGACCAGTGGCGGGAGCAATCGGTCAAGGACATTATCGCGTTGCACCCGCACATGGTGGTGATCTCGGAATTCTCGATCGGCAATGTGATGAAGGAATCGCCCGAGGAACTGAAGCACGCCGATTGGAACGAGGAGTGGAAGGCCGGCCTGCGCTGGACGCTGGCGGCATTCAGCCGGGCCGGGATCAAGGTCGCGGTAATCCGGGACGTTCCCTACAATGGAAGCTATGCCGACAAATGCGTAGCGCGGGCGCTGTGGCGCGGGCAGGTGCCTGAAGTCTGCGACACGCCGAGGGACGCGGCGGCGAACGACGACATCGCCGCGGCCGAGCGCGACGTCGTGCGCAGCGTGCCCGGCGCCACCTATGTCGACCTGACCAGCCAGTTCTGCGACGCCCAAACCTGCCACGTGTTCATCAACGGCCAACTCGCCTTCCGCGACCGACACCACCTGGCGACGCCATTTGCTGAATCACTGGAGCCGGTCTTGGAGAAGGCGGTGTTTTAGGGGGCGGCGAGGTAGGGGGACCTGACGGCTGACCGCTCAGTTGATGCGAGCTATGCCACAAACACATCCTCTCGATGGTGAGCGAGGTAAGCCTGCTGCGGCGGGGTGAAGGTGCTAGTGCGCCAGACGGCGGGGGCTTCGGCAAAGCCGAAACTCTGCATCACCAATTGCTCGAAACCGAGCCGCCGCAAATCAGTCTTGTCGACGCGCTGGGATATGAGGACCTGCCCGCTATCTTCAAAACTGATGAAGCCACGGTCAAAGAGGTGGTCGGCATCTGGCGTGAGGAGCAGCCCGTTCATGCCGTCCAAGCGCTCCTGCGCGGAAGCGCATAGGCGCCAAGGCTTGATGTGGCTTGCAATCAGCAACGAGGGATTGGTGACCCCTGTGAGTCGGCACGAGCGCTCCATGGCTTCGACATTGGAACGAAATTTACCTTGGCCGCGACGAGCTTGAATGACGCTCGTCTTTACAGTGTCCTCGAGTTGGAGGTCGTCTCGGATACGGCGCTCAACGACGTCCTCTAAAATTTCATTGACGACTTCGAAAGTGAGACTGTTTGCGCCACCACGCCTCAGAGCTTCGCGGTCGAAAGCTGTACCCGCGACAATGGTGTGAAACACCTCTTGCGATACGCTCGCGAGATAGGCGTTTTGACGGCCTGATCCGGAGTTTGGGTCGATGGGCGAATATCGGGGAGGCAGAAGCGGACCCAATTCGCCAATTATGTCCGACGGGCGCACCGTCGGCAGGAGCGGCGCCCAATACACCGGGAGAAGCCAACCTTCCTCGTTCCAATTGGCTCCAGTGTTCTTGAACTCCGGTGGTTTCGGTGCTGTGAATGCAAACTCCGCTACCCGACCAATATAGCGCACGGCTTGACCGAAAAAAGACAACACGAGGTCACCAGGTGTCGCCCGACGCATATTTTTGTAGAACTCGCTGCGTGCCCCATTCTTCTGAGTTTTGGGCGACCAGAGATATTGCCCGTCGATCTCTTGGCAGGCGGTCTGACTGTGATTTACCCACCAGAATTGCGACATCGTTTTTGATTTTAATAGTTGCCGTCGGCTGGGTAAGCTCTATTCGAGACCTGTCTCGCCTACAAGCATGGAGCCGACCTTATTGCCAGGTGCGACAGGCGGCGTAACTGCATCTTTCGGCGAGACGCCAAGAAGAGCGTAGGGCGACGATAGTCGCCGCCCCCACCCCACTTGCAAATCGCCCCCCAAATGCCATCTAGATCACAGGCGCACCGCCGGTGCGCCTTAGCCACGGAGCTTTCACTTGACGCAGCGAAGCGGCAGTGCGGATTTGCCGCTGCATGGCGGGCGGGTTCCGAAATGGCTGGGCGATCGCATGACGCGGCTGGGCGCTGTGCTGTGCGAGGCGATCATCCATCACTATGGCCGCGACGAGCTGTTGCGGCGGCTGGCGCATCCGTTCTGGTTCCAGTCTTTCGGCGCCGTCATGGGCATGGACTGGCACTCCTCGGGCATCACCACCTCGGTCGTCGGCGCGCTGAAGCGCGGGCTGAACCCGATGTCGCGCGAGCTCGGCATCCATGTCTGCGGCGGGCGCGGCGCGCATTCGCGCAAGACGCCGCAGGAGCTGACCGCGATCGGCGAACGCGTCGGCATCGATGGCGCGGCACTCGCCACCGCCAGCCGCCTGGTCGCCAAAGTGGACAGTGCGGCCGTGCAGGACGGCTTCGACCTCTATCTGCACGGCTTCATCGTCACCGACGACAGCCGCTGGGTGGTGGTGCAGCAAGGCATGAACGGCGACAGCCGCCAGGCGCGGCGCTATCACTGGCTGTCGGAAGGGCTGACAAGCTTCGTCGACCAGCCGCATGCGGCGATCGAGGGCGAGCGGCAGGGCGAGATCGTCAACCTGACCGACCATCGCGCCGCGCCGTCACGTAGCGGCCAGATCGACCTGTTGAAGACCATGAGCCCGGAACGGATCCTCGACGAGCTTGCCGTGCTGGAGCCGCCGCCGAAAGCAGCGCCTGCGAAACCGGCGGCGCAGCCGATGCTGCCCAATCTGGTGATGCCGGCGCATCACGACGTGCGCGAGAGCGACATCGTCATGCACCGGCTGCACGGCAACATTTCCGCCGCCATCGAAAGCGGGCCGGCCGACTTTCCCGAGCTGCTGCTGGTGCCCGGCGTCGGCGCGCGCACGGTGCGGGCGCTGGCCATGGTGGCGGAAGTGGTGCATGGCGCGCCCTGCCGCTTCTCCGATCCGGCGCGCTTCTCGCTCGCCCATGGCGGCAAGGACCGCCACCCCTTCCCGGTGCCGCTGAAAGTCTATGACGAGACGATCGCGGTGCTGAAATCGGCCGTCGGCAAGGCCAAGCTCGGCCGCGAGGAAGAGCTCGGCGCGCTGCAGCGGCTGGATGGCGAAGCGCGGCGGCTGGAGCGCTACGTCACCGGGCCAAGCCTTAAGGAGATCGTCGCCGGCGAGTTCGACCAGTCGCATCTGCTTGGAGGGCGCAGTGTGTTCGGGTGGGAGGGGGCGGCGGAAAGCGACGACGGTTCAGACAGGGGCCGCCAGTAGCTGCCTGTCCATCATGCAGAGATAGTGCGCGGCCCATAGAAACACGTGCTCGGCTTGTTTTGATAATGCTTGCAAAGACCCATTTCTCAAGTGATGCTCTGCCAGGCGAGGCTCGGCATGAAGACATTCGCATGGACGTTGGTTTTCGTGCTGCTGGCGATTGGCGGCGCGATCGCCCAAACGACGCCTGAGCCTGCCATACTGGCATATACACCGCCGATGCACTTCGTCGTTGTACGCAACAGCACGCCAGGATGCGAGCCGACATGCCCGGAATGGATTTCGGCGGAAGGTCACATCGTGGCCGGCACGCCAGCTTTGCTGAAGGCTTTGCTGAAAAAACTCGGCCCCCGCAAATTGCCTTTGGCGTTGAATTCCCCGGGCGGCGAGACCGATGCGGCGATGGCGCTTGGCCATATGATCCGCGCCAGCGGGCTCGACACGATGGTTGGCAAGACGGAGTTCTCCGAATGCGCGCCAGACACAAAAGCCTGCGGGCCGGGCGACCTCCGCTTCGGCGTCGCCAACCCCGTCGGCGCAGTCTGTTCGTCAGCTTGTACGATGGTTCTTGCGGGCGGCGTACGGCGCCTGGCAGACAGCCGCGCCTTTGTCGGCATTCACCGGATCATGCTGCCGGCCGCCAAGAAAATCCACGGCAAGAAGACCATCGTCCTCGTTCCGATACCCAAATGGTATGAACGCAAGGTCGACAGCTATTTCACCGAGATGAAAGCAGGTTCGTGGATCGTATCGGCCATGCAAAAAACACCCGACGACAGCATACGATACCTCATGACATACGAACTTTTGGACCTGAATCTGATAACCGAAACCGGTCACGGCGACACGCGCACCTCCATCGATATCTGCAAGACCACGCCGCCGGCGGGCAACTGCCGAACGGTCAGGCAATAGGAATAGCGGGCCACGTAGGTCGTCGAAGCGCCTGTTTCTCAACAGCAACCCTTCACTTTACGCGGCACCCTTCAACAGGTCTTCCGGCCGGCCCTCGACCAGCGCCGCAATATAGCTTTCCAGGCTGGTCGTGCCGCGCTCCGGGTTTTCCGGCTGCATCGGCTTGTCCAGCGTGGCCCCGGTCATGCGGGCATAGGACTCGGCCGCCGTTTTGGAGAAGCCGAGTTTTTCGTAGGTTTCTGTCCAGCGCTCGCGCGGCACCGTGACCACGCGCACGTTTTTGCGCAACGCCGCACTGAAGGCTGCGGCGACATCGGCGGCTGAGTAGCGCCGAGGGCCCTCGATATAGTGCGTGCCGGTCTTGTCCGCCGGCTCCAGCAGACGTCTCGCCGCGGCCTCGCCGAGATCCTGCGTCGCCACCATCGGCAGCTCGAAATCCGCCGGGAAGAAGGAGGTGATGACGCCGTCGCGCCGCGCCGTCTCCAGGGCCTGATCCCAGTTGCTCATGTAATAGGCGGCGCGGTTGATGCTTGCCGGAATGGCTTGGGCCTTCAGCTTCTGCTCGAGGCCGTAAAGGGCGGTGAGATCGCCGACACCCTCGCCGGCCTGCGCGCCGTAGGTCGATTCCGCCACCAGCTTTTCGAGGCCGGAGCCCTCCAGCGCCGCCGCAATGGCGCCAACCGTCTTGCGCTCCTCGGCGTCGGTGTCGGTCGATGGATCGGCCGGCGGGTTGAGCAGAAACGCCCGCTTGCCGCGCCGCAAGACTTCACGCAGCGCCTCGACATCGAGCACATCGGCAACCGCGGCCTCCGCGCCCTGTTCAACCAACCATGCGGCCTTCGACTCGTCGCGCGTCACCACCGTGACATCCTCGCCCTGCCGCAACAGCGCCATTGCCGCCGCCGAGCCGACATGGCCGGTACCTCCAAGAATGACATGCATGGTCTCGTCCTTCCCTTGCTGATTCATGCCGGATTAATGGCTGGGGCGGCGAAGGGTTCAAAAATCGGGGGACGATGCTGACAGGAGGTGACGCCGGCTTTCCTCGCAATGCACGGCGCAGGGGTCGTTCGCATCTTGCAAAATTATGGAACGAGGTCGTGCCCAGCGAGTTATATTAGCGCAACCTTGAATAGGAGGCAGCTATGAGAAAGCTCCTGCTTGCTTCGGCTATCGCTATCACTGCGGCGGCGGCGATGATCGCCCCGGCGAATGCCGGCGGGCGCGTCGTGATCGGCATCGGCAACGGCTACTATGACGATGACTACAATGACAGCTATGGCGACTATTACGATCGCTACGCTCCTCGCCCCTACTACCAGTATGATGCCTACGACAACGGCTTCAGGTACCACAGGTATCACAGGCACCATCGCCATTGCCGTATAGAGTTGGTCAAGCATTGGCGCCATCATCACAGGATCGTCGAGGAAATTCGCGTTTGCGAACGGTGATCCGATAGGGTGAAACCGGTCGGCCGGCATCTGCCGGCCGGCCGCTTCCTGCGCGGCTGCCGGCCTTATCGCGGCTTCCGCATCAGCATCATCCCGTAACCCACGGCCAAAAGGTCGAGCCCGACCTTCAACAGCTTCACCACCACATCTCGTCCCTCGCCGGTGCGTTCGGCGAGCGCCTTCACCGACTGGCCTTCGAGGCAGATCTTGCGAACCACCTCCGCCACTTCCCAGTGGGCCATGGCGGCGATGGCATGGGTGTGGGCGCGGCCGGCGTTGAGCACGCGGTCGGGGATGCCGCCATTGATGCGGCCGCCGTCAATGCGCTCTTCCCACGGCATCGGCCGCAGCCCGTCACGCGAGGCGCGCTCGAAATCGTCGCGAAACCGCTGGCCGGCCTCACGCTGCTGGCGGGTCAGCGAGGTGATGCCGACCAGCGGATCGACATTGCGCACCCGCACGATGCCGCCGGTCGCGGTGTAGCCGTCATTGGAGACCTCGTAGACGCGCCGCGCCTCTTCGGTGCCGACGCTCAACCGCTTGCGGCCGAAGCGATCGTCCTTCAGCGCGAAATCATGGCCGATCTCGCGGCGGATGCGCACCTGCTCGGCTTCGCCTATGGGGAGTTTTGGTGGCTGCCGTTTCTGCGCGGTTTTTTTGCTCATCGGGGGATCCTTGTGGGATTGGGTTGTTGAGCCGGAAGGTTGGCGTTCCTTCGCGCCCCCCTCTGCCCTGCCGGGCATCTCCCCCTCAAGGGGGGAGATTGGCAGCTTTGGTCATGTCGCTGACTTGCAACGCCGGCGATCGGCAAATGCCGTGGTGGCATCCGATCTCCCCCCTTGAGGGGGAGATGGCCGGCAGGCCAGAGGGGGGCGCTGTCCCGCCGACCTTTCGATCATTGGTGATGTCGTTCCCGAGGCGAGGAACGGAGCCCAGCCGCTCACACCACCTCCGCCACAGGTCGGTGGAAACGCGTCTGATGATATTCGCAGTAGCTTTTCAGCGCCCTTGTGCGCAGGCCGCAGCACAGCATCTCGAGCCCCGGCCGACTGCCGGGAGCATCGTTGTCGGGGTCTTCCTCCAGCGTCAGGTCGAGCGGCGCGCGGCAGCGGTCGAACAGGCAGTCGATGAAGCGCATGGCGGCGACATGCGGCTGACGCCCGAGCGAGGCAGGGCGCGGCGCCGGCACATTGAAGCGGTAGATTTCGCCGTCCACCACCAGCCGTCCTTCGCCCGGGATCGAGGGCGCCGGACGGGCTGGCAACAGAGGCCTGGCCGATGGCTGACGGCTCGGTTTGGCGGCCGGTTTGACCGGCGCGGCCTGCTTCGAAACTCCTACTTCCCTTACGAGCTTGCTTGGCTGCGCCGGCGGATTCCTCTTGGCGGTATTCTCGTTTGCCGCAGTCTTCCCCGTCGCATTCTTCCTCGGTCGGCCGCCGGACCTGCCGCCTCTGGGGTTGGCGAAGCCGATGGTCTTTAACGCGCTGTTGCGGTGGACGATGCCGATGATGGCATTGCGCGAGACCGGACTGCCGCGCAGCGCCGTGAAGCGGACGGCGATCGCTGTGGCCGACAGGCCATCCCTCAGCCAGACGGCGATCTCCTGCAATTCGGTGTCGGTATAGGCAGTCATGTCGGTATCCATTGATTGCGCGCGCAAAGGCCGAGCGCCGGCCCCGAGGGCCCACGGGAAAAAATCAGAGCGGATGGTCGGTGCGGTCAGCCGATACTGGCGGCCGGCAGCGAGCCGGCGAGATGTCGCAAGGCGGCTTCGGCGGCCGCTTTGGTGAGGGCGGAAACCGCCCTGCCCGTCAGCCGGTCGAACAGGATGACGGTGCCATCTTCCGTGCGGATGCAGGAAAGGCCCTGCCCGCCGGAAACAGCCCTTGGCGCACCGGCGGCGCCATGGGCCGAAGAGGTGGCCGGAGCCGGGAGAGGAGCGGCTCCGGCCGTTCCGGTCGATCGGGGGAACGACGGTTCGACCGGATCCGGGGCAAGAGCCCCGGTTTGCGTCCGGACCGGGGAGGAGGACAGCCCGGACGATGGGAGAAAGCTGAGGATGCCTGCGGAAACGCTTGCGGTTTGTTCGATCATGCGCTAAGCGTACGATATGTACGAAACGTACGCAAGCGAAATCGTACGTATTGGACGATAAATTTCAGGCAATTTGTACGATGCAGGAACCGAGGCACAGATTGCAGCAGGCACGGGCGGAGGCGGGTTATGCCTCGCCGAGCGACGCCGCGCGGGCATTGCGCGACATCAACAAGAACACGCTGATCAGTCACGAGAACGGCAACCGGCCGCTGTCGCGCAAGGCGGCGGAGAAATACGGCCGCCTGTTCGGCGTCGATCCCGGCTGGCTCTTGTTCAACGGTGACGGCGGCAGCCTTGCGGGGGGCCATTTCGGCTTTGACGAGTCGGGCCGGCAGATCCCGATGCCGTCGCTGGCCACCGTCGATGTGCCCATCGTCTCATGGATCAGCGCCGGCGAACTCGGCAGCCAGGACATGGTGGTCAATCTGAGCGACTATCCGACCATCCCCACCACCGATCTGGAGCAGGGCCAATGGATTGCTCTGCGCGTCGACGGCCCGTCGATGAACAAGATCTCGCCACCGGATTCGATCATCTTCGTCAACCTCAGGGACAAGCGGCTGGTGACCAATGGCTGCTACGTCATTTCGGACGAATCCGGCCAGGCCACCTACAAGCGCTACCGCCCCAACGAGAACCCGCCCTTCCAGCCGGCCTCCTACATGG
Source organism: Mesorhizobium sp. L103C131B0 (assembly GCF_000502275.1). Classification (NCBI taxonomy): domain Bacteria; kingdom Pseudomonadati; phylum Pseudomonadota; class Alphaproteobacteria; order Hyphomicrobiales; family Phyllobacteriaceae; genus Mesorhizobium; species Mesorhizobium sp. L103C131B0. The sequence continues at coordinate 87,526 of NZ_AYXC01000019.1, forward strand.
ACATCCCGCCGCCGGCGCTCGAAGGCGCCATCACCATCATCGGCCGGGTGAAGCGCTCGATGATCGATATGTGAGGGAGAAGGCGGTGAGGCGCAATCTCCCCCCTCGAGGGGGAGATGGCCGGCAGGCCAGAGGGGGTCGCCGCGCGTAAGGCGCTGACGTCCTCTGTCCGCGATAGGAAGTCGCGTCAGGACGTACCGACCCCCTCTGTCGCCTTCGGCGACATCTCCCGAGGGGGGAGATTACGCGCCCAAAAACTCGTTCGTAAAATACCCCCCGAAATCCGGCTTCTCCTTCAGAACCTTGCCATCGCCATCGAGCAATATGCCGGCGTTGAAGAGATAGGTTCCCATCGCCTCGATCTTGGCCTTGTCGATGGTGCCGATGACGCCGGCCTGGCTTCTGAGGAAGTGCCCGTCGACGAGCATCTTCAGCGAAGCGTGGATCAGCGCCGGGTCGGTCAGCGCATCCTTGTTGGAAGCGATCAGCAGATCGCCGGCTTCCTGCGGGTGATCGCAGGCAAATTGGTAGCCGCGCCGCGTCGCCTCGACAAAGGATGACGCCGCCTTTGGATTTGCCTGGAGATAGGCATCACTGGAGGCGATCAAGGTGGTGTGCTCGTCGGGCACGCCGTAGTCGGCGTAGCGGAAGCCGCGCTGCCTGACGCCTTTCAACTCGGCAGCGACGCCTTCCCAGGTCGAGACCTCCAGCGTGAAGTCGACCGAGCCGTTGGCCAGCGCCTCATAGGCCGAGGTGCCTAATGTCACCGTCTCGAAAACGCCCTTGCCGCCATCGTGGCGGATGATGGTCGAGATCAGCGTGTTTTCCCAGGCGCTGCCGAAGCCGCCATAGGTCAGACCGTCGAGATTCCTGGGACTCTTGATCTCGCCGCGATCCGCGTTGAAGACCAACCGGCCGGTCTCCTGCTGGACCACGGCGTAGACCGCCTTGAGATCGGCGCCGGCAGCCCGCTGGGTAAACAGGCCAACGCCGGCAATGCCGAAATCGGCGATGCGGTTGGCGACCAGCGTGCCGGCGCCAGTATCGCCATAGGGCAGGATCTCAACATCGAGCCCGGCCTCGTTGTAGAATCCTTTGTCGCGGGCAACGAACAGGCCGACATGGTTGGTGTTGACCGTCCAGTCGAGCGCAACGGTGATTTTTTGCGCAGCCGCATGAGCGCGCGAGGCCAGCGGCAGTCCGGCAGCCAGCGTCAGCAGCAAAGCCTGCCGGCGTGTGAATTCGGTCATGAAAAACTCCTTTGAGCGGTCTGCGGAAACAAGCCCCGGTCAGTCCCGGGATTGAGCAGCGTGTCGAGGATGTCGGCTTCGAGCGCGGCGGCCTGGCGCGCGGCATCGCTGCCGGTGGTGCGCGGGCGCGGCAGCGGCACGGCAATCTCGCCGATGATGCGGGCCGGCCGCGCCGACATCAGATAGATGCGATCGGAGAGGTAGACGGCTTCGCGCACGTCATGGGTGATCAGCAGCGCCGTCCAGCGTTGGCGCTGCCACATGCCTTCCAGCCAGCGCTGCATACCCGCGCGGGTCAGTGCATCCAGCGCGCCAAAGGGCTCGTCGAGCAGCAGCATGTCGCGCTGCTGCACCACGGTGCGCAAAAGGGCGGCGCGCTGGCGCATGCCGCCGGAAAGCTCGGCCGGCCAGGCGCGCTCGAAACCGGCAAGGCCGAACTCAGCGAACAACGGCGCGACGCGTTCGCGCGCCGCCTTGCGGCCAAGACCCTGCACTTCCAGCCCCAGCGTCACATTGTCGATGACGCGCCGCCACGGCATCAGCGCGTCGCGCTGCGGCATGAAGGCGAAGGGGCTGCCCTGCAATGGCGCGCCGTCGAAGCGCATGTCGCCCTCGCCTTTCAGCGCGCCGGTCAGCAACTGGAACAGCGTCGACTTGCCGGCGCCGGAAGGGCCGAGGATGGAGACGAACTCGCCGGCCGCGACATGAAGCGAAATGCCGGCGAGCACCTCAAGCGCGCCGAAGTTCTTCCTGATGTCCCGGAGTTCGAGCCGCGTCATTGACGGTTCTCTTCTGCAGCTTCAACCTTGCCGTCGCGGCTTTCGCTCCCTGCATTCTCCCAAGGCATGGCGAAGCGCTGGACGAGCACCGCAATGGCGAACAAGACAAGCGTGAGCGCGGCGCTGACGGCGACCGCGGCGAGCACCAGATCGGGCCGAAAGTTGTTCTTGGCATTGAGCATGTAGATGCCCAGCCCCTTCGCCGCCCCCGCATATTCGGCGAAGATCGCGCCGACGACGGCGTAGGTGATGGAGATGCGCAGCCCGGCGAAGAAATAGGGCAGCGCCGAAGGCAGGCGCGCCAGCCAGAAGATGCGCCAGCGCCCTGCCCCCATGGTGGCGAGCATCTGCGAAATCGCCTTGCTGGTCGCGGCAAAACCCTCGACCAGCGCCACCATCATCGGGAAGAAGGTAACGAGCGCCACAAGCAAGATTTTTGGCATCAGCCCGAAGCCGAACCACAGTACGATGAGCGGCGCAATCGCGACCAGCGGCAAGGTCTGGCTGATAATCAGCAGCGGAAACAGCGCGCGGCGCAGCGGGGCCAAGAAATCGACCAGCGCCGAAAGCACGAAGGCAGCGACCAACGAGCAGGCGAAGCCGGCTGATGTGGCGCGGATGGTGGGCAGCGTGTTGTCGGCAAGGGCAGCGCGATGCTCCCAGGCCTGCTGCAGCACGCGCGACGGCGCCGGCAGCATGGTGGGCGCAGCGCCACCATAGCGGGCGTAGAGCTCCCACGCCGCGAGGAGCAGGGCGGAGGCGCAGGCGGCGGGGATGGTCTTGGCGATGGCTGCGGCTAATCTCCCCCCTCGAGGGGGAGATGTCGCCGAAGGCGACAGAGGGGGTCGTCTCGCATAGAGCGCCCACGCCTTGCCGATGCGAAAAGGACGTCGGCGCTCCACGCGCTGGGACCCCCTCTGGCCTGCCGGCCATCTCCTGCTCGAGGGGGGAGATTCGTGGGCATCGCGGTCTTCGCCAATCGCCAATGGCTCCCCTCCTCTCTGTGCTGAGGGGTCAGAGGCATCTCCTCCACGCAATGGGTCAGATAAACCAGCCACGGCAATATCCTCAAGGAACGACGCTTGAGCCGCGGCTCAGACGGCGCTCGGGCTGTTCGCCGAGATCGTGATGTCGAGGGTGACGTGGCCGGCGCCGGGGCCGAAGCGGCAGAAGGCCTCGTTGAGCGTGGCAAACACCGCACCGGCATCGCCACGCAATTTGGTGCAGAAGTTCTTTGAGCGCTCAAAGACGCCGGACTGTTTCAGGAAATCGATGCAGCCGTAGATCTCGTCCATATGGTCGCCCGTGCCCATAACGTAGAGCGAGAACTGCGCCGCCACCGGCTGGCCGGTCGACGGCGTGGCCTGGACAGCGCGGATCGCGGCGATCTTGCGCTCGTCCAGCGGAATGGCGGGGCCGCCGGTCTCGTCGGAGCGGCAGATCGGATCGTCGGGCTCGCCCGGACAGCCGCGCGAGACCGCCGCCGAAAGCACGCAGTGCTTGCCGCTTTTGGCCGCCGCGACGAACAGGTCGCGCATGGCGGGAAACAGCACCTCGGGCGGCCCGACCATAAGGGTCGAGATGTCATCGGTTTCGATCCGCAGCCGGTCGCGCCAGGGATCGAGCGCGCCGAGCGCGCCGAGGATGACGCCGACGAAATCGTCGGTCATGGGATAAAGGGAAATCTGTGCGCCTGAAAACATCGCCCGCCTCGCTCCGCTGGTATTATCCAGATCAGCTTTAGGGTCCGAAGGCTTGCCGCCCTCATCTCAGCCCCGACGATACGGAGCACCCCTGTGGATGGGCGGGTTAAAGCACCGTTCGCGGCATTGGGGAAGCCGTTTGTTGAGGCACTGCGGGAAAGTGTTTTGGGCCAGACGTGCCGGGCGCCCGGGCGTTAACAGACGACTCGTCAGTTCGTTGCGTTATAACGTTTCCACGAACTTCTTATAACTGCGTTGAAATTCAAGCTGATAAACGTAATTATAAGAAAACGGCAGAGACTCCGCGCAGCCCTTACGGTTTCTGGATTTCCTTATCCGCGACCCCATCCGGACTGTGCTCCTGCATCGCTCGGGCTTGCCTGTGCTGGTCCCCTCGCCCCAGCGCTACGCCATCCACAAGCTGATCGTCGCCTCGCGACGCGGGCCGAGCGCTGGCGCCAAGCGGGAGAAGGATCTCCATCAAGCGCGCCTGCTGACCCAAGCGCTCGAAGCCACGCGTCGCCAGGACGACCTTGCCTTCGCCTTCATGGAAGCGTGGGACAAGGGCGAAAACTGGCGCGAGACGATCCGGGGCGGCTTGAACCTGTTCGACGCCGCCACGAGGGAAAACAGTCACACCATCCTGGGGAAATCCCTCCGCGAAATTGGTGCGACTCCTGAAGGATTCACGATGCGGGATTAGCTGAAGCGACCGCTGCTATATTCATTTCCATCGTCCCAACCGTACGAAATTGGCTTGACGCTTATTCGTACATAAAGTACGATATCTCTTTTCGCAGAGAGGAATGTCCTTGAGCACAGCGAACCATGTTGCCTTCGCCGATCTCTCTCGGCCTTTGCTGTCACCCCCGTCGTTGCCGCCGCCTTTGTTGCCGCCGCCTTTATTGCCGCCCCCTTTGTTGCCCTTGTCATTCGATCAGTGCGAACGCCTCGCCGGGGCTTGGCGAATGGCCAGCCAAGACATCGCCGACGACATCCGCTTCATCCGCCAATATCTGAAAGTCGTTGCCGAGAAGGACGAGAGGCTGTCGACCGGCACCCTTGTTCACAGCCGCGCCTATGTCGAGGCCTGCGCCGGCTGGCTGCCACAGACTGTAACGCGCTATCTGCGCCACCTGCGCCAGATCACCGAATGCGAACTGGCCATGACAGCTGCCGGCATTCGCTTTGCGCTGTCGAGTTATGCCTGGGAGGCATGAGGGCGCCTGTCGCCAAACACAAGGAATTGCGCTGCCCGTCGCAGGCGCAATTCGTCAGGTTGAGAGGCTCGGGCGCGCCTGAACGGCGGGCGCCAAGGATGGCCCCGGCCAGCGAATTCCGGCCTTGCTTTATTTCGACTGGCCTTATTTCTGGCCTTATTTCGATTTGGCTTTGCCGGACTTTGCGGCGGCAGGCTTCGCCGCCTTTGGCTTGGCGGCTGCCTTGGGGGGCTTGGCGTCAGCTTTCTTCGCCGCCTTTTTGGGCTTGGCGACCGCGCCATCGACTTCAGCCGTGGCCTGCTCCCAGTGTTCCTGATGCGCGCCTTCAGGCCGGCCGGCCTTTTCCCAGATCTCGTGCGCGCGCTGGCGAATGCGGTCCTGTTTGTCGTCCGTCACTTAAGCCTCCGTGGTTGGGTCCGGTCGGTTGGTCCAGATTCCACGAAAACATTAGCCGAAAATTCGGCCGGCGTCTTGAGTGACGAGACATCTCAGCGCGGGTCGGAAATCACCGCAACGCCGAGCAGCGCCGCTTTCTTGACGATCAGCCCCGCGAGGTCGGCATCCGAACGATCGGTGCCGGTGCGCTCCCGCAGGAGCGCGATCGCTTCCTTCATCGATAACAGCGCCGTGTTGCGCTCGGCCAGCAACTTGTCGCAACACGCCGCAACATTGGCGGAGTTCGGGGTCTCGACATGCGGCAACATCGCAATTCTCCTTTCATCATGTTCGTCATTCGGCCCTGCCGCCCTTTGGGAAGAACGACAGGGCCGTATCACCGATGAATGGTTAGGTTGTCGAGCGTTACTCGACCACCTCGACAATCCTGCGCGTGCTGGGGTCGACCAACACGGTATGGTTGTCGACGACGGCGTATCTGTACTGAACGTCGGGAACCTCCTGCAGCTCGACAGTGTCAGGCAAGGCAGTGCCGACATTCAATTCGACGCCGAGCAGATTGACCGAGGCAAGCGGATGTTTCTTTACGTACTGGTGCACGACCGTGCGCTGTTCCGGGGTGATGATCACCTGCTGCTGTGCCGGCTGCGTGACGATGACCTCGTCGGCGGCGGCAATGCCGATACCAGCGATCATGGCGAGCCCGGCGACGGCGGGAATAAGGATGGTTTTCATCTTCGTCTCCTGTCGTTGTTGGCGAGCTCCGCCGTGTTCCCGCATGAGGCGAAAACAGCGCAGATCGAGGTGGCGGGCTCCTGGAGGCAAACGCAGCCGGTACGGTCTTGTTCCGCAAGCGGAGACTAAATTGATCGGCTTCCCGGTCATGCCAGCAGAACCCGCACCCGCAAGATTCGCATTGAAGCACAATCCCTCAGGAGACCTTCGACGTGGATGATGCACGGCTCCAAATTCCGGTGGCGATCGCGGCCGGCGCCTGCATTGATCCGGTGACCGCGTCGCCCGGCCAAGACCGGAACCGACCGCCTTCGTGCCACGCCGTGAAGTTTCAAGCAAAGGTCATTGCTTCGGCGGCTGCGCAGGCACCTCGCCAGGCTTGATCACCGGCGTCTTGCCCTGGTCCGGCGGCGGCTGCGTCATACCCTGGTCACCGCTGGGCGGCGGCTGCAGCACGCCGCCGCAGGGACCGAGCGTGCTGGTCGATTCGCCACCGCCATTGGCGACCGGCGGCTTCTGAGCATCGTCCTGAGGCTGCGCCTGGCAAGGCGCGGGAGGGCCGTTCCGGTCGCCATTGTCCTGCGCAGCCGCCGGGTCGGCCAGCGCCAAGAGCAGCACGCATGGGATGAGGGGGAAAGTCTTCATGGTCCAGCTCCTCTGGATTCATCTCCTTGGCAAAGCAGACTAGTCCTTGGCAAAGCAGACTGGCGGCAATTGGTTCCACGGAGATGGAGTGGTTGCCGGAACCTGACAGCCGGAAGTGAGTTCCACCTTCTCGACGCAAAGCCGCCCAGAGGAGGCAATCATGGAAGAACGAAACAGAAAACCCAATGACGAGGTCGAGGCGCCACCGAGCAAAAACGATGCCCGCGACAGGATCGCCAATGACGAAGTGGAAGCGCCGAAACCGCGCCGGCAGGATTGGGATGCGCTGCGTGGCGCAACGGTCCTGCCCGACGGAGCAGATGAGGAAAGCCTGCCGGACACCACCGGTGTCGAGAAGGAAGGCAAATTGCCCGAGGAGGATGACGACAACCCCTACCAGGACAGTGACGATGCCTTGCCCGACGACGCCGAGGAAGCCGCCATTGGTCACGACCTGGCGAGGCGCGGCGGCCCGTTCGACGAGGTGTAAGGGCAGCGACCGCGGACTTTCGAGAGGTTTCCCGGCACGTCCACGCCGTCACCAGTTGGACCAAGGATGAGCTGAAGGCGATGCCGGAGCATCGCGATTGATATTTCGAAGGATCCGGTCGGATCCTTCGTTTAAGGCGCCTCGGCGGTTTGGTTAAATTTAGCCCTTGTGGTCAAGGACTGGACGGCGACGGCGACACACCTTCGACAGCCGCGAGGCAGCCGAGAGCACGAACGCGAAGTCCAATGTTCCAAGCGCCGTTGAGGCCGCTCGCCTGAAATCTTCAAGTGCGCAAGAGATCGTCCGCCGCGGCGGGCGGTGCGCACACTCTCCAGTATCGCAGACGACCGGCGAAACGGGCCATCGACCGCCGGCACTTAGTGCCGACGGGCGCATGGCTTCAATTCGACGCGGGATCGCCGAGCGCCTCGGTGACGAAGGACGCCGCGATCAAGTCGTCGGCGTCGAGGCGTAGGGAGCCTTCGACACCCCCCATGATGGCAGCGACCTTCTGGAAGGTCTGCATCTCGTGTTCAGTAACGCTGGCGTCTCGCATCCTGGCTTTCAGATCGGCGATGCGTCGGCCCAGTGAGGCCGACGTTCCGATTTCTCTGTTCGACATGGTGTCCTGCTCCTCCCCCAACCCATGCTGTGGACGTACTCAAGTCTGCCTATATATAAGGCAGCGCGAATACAGTCGCCGCAACGCGCGATATCTGGGAAGGTTCCGGCGCCAAATAGTCACGAAATAATACGTGGTGGGACTCGGGTATGTTAAGCGCCGACGCGGCGATAGACACCGCAGCCAGCGGCTGCGGACATCGGCCTGGCCAACCCGTGTCGCGGGTCGCGAACGCGGGTCGGACTTTGATCGCCGCGCGCGAAAAGTCAGCGAGAGGCCGGAACCACGCCGGACACCGAGCGCGCCGTTTCGGGCGAAAACACCACGAAAGCAAAAACCAGAACGGCAGCGGCGATAATGAGCGAGCCGCCGGCGACGATCGGTTCAAGCGCCGGGTTTCCCTGCAGCATCACGTACAGCGCCGGCAGCATGATCACCAAGCCGAGAGTGTAGAGCCCGTAGTGGATCATGGCGACGCGACGCGCCGCCTTTTGCGGATTGAGCGCGTAGTAGCCGCCGAAGATGGCGCTCGTCACCCAACCGAGCAGATTGATATGCGCGTGCGCCGGAAAAGCGGCGTGGTCGCCCGAGATCGCCATCTGCAGGCCGGCCGCAATCCCCAACATCAGGAACAAGATGGCAGTTTTGAAAAAGAGTTCCGAAACCCTCGGCATGTCATTTCTCCCCCTATGCGGTCTGCGACCGCTTGCGTCCTGGAGAATACACCACGCGCAGAAATTTTCCACGCCCCGCTTATGGGCCATGCCTGCACAGCTTTTTGCACGCTGTTCGACTCTTCTGGCTGCCACAACCCGGCGCCGCCCCGCTACGGCGTCAGCAAGATGTCGGCGCCCGCTCGCTCGTCAAACACCACCGCGCAGCCGCGCCCCAGCGCCACTGCCGACAGCGCGTTGGCCACCGTCTCGTCCGGCGATACGAAATCACCGGTCAGCACTCGCAACTCCTCCACCGCCCTGGCCATTGACACGCAGTGCCCGGCAACGCGATCGCTCGTGCAGGCGTCAACGACGCTGACAAGGTCGATCATCTCGAACTGGCCCATACCGGCCTCCACAAAAACAGCGTCCCGTCGCGGATATGAACGCCGAGGCGAGAGACAATGTTCCGCAGGTCCGATGCCCAGGCGGAGCACTCGACAGCCCGACCTGGAACGGGCCGGCCAGCGACAACGGCTTCGCTTGACAATAGGCCCTGTTTGTTCTCTATTTGTTCGGCAAAAACGCCTCTCACAACAGACGCGGCTAATGCTGCAACGCCGCAAAGGGAACGGTCAGGATGGAGCCCACCATCCTGCATGCGGATCTCGACGCCTTCTACGCCTCGGTCGAGCAGTTGCTCGACCCGGCGCTCAGGGGCAAGCCGATCGCCGTCGGCGGCGGCGTCGTGCTTGCCGCTTCCTACGAAGCCAGGGCTTTCGGCGTGCGTGGCGGCATGCCCGGACGACGCGCGCGCGAGCTTTGCCCCGGACTGATCTTCGTCGGCGGCCATTTCGCCGACTATCAGCGGCTGGGCGACGCCGCCATCAAGGTGCTCGACGATTTCACGCCGCTGGTCGAGCGGATTTCCATCGATGAAGCCTTTGCCGACGTCGCCGGCTGCACGCATCTGTTCGGGCCGCCGGCCGAGATCGCCGCCACGGTGCGTCGGCGCGTCCGGGCAGATCTCGGCCTGCCGATCTCGATCGGCGTGGCGCGCACCAAGCATCTGGCCAAGATCGCCTCGCAGGTGGCCAAGCCCGACGGCCTGGTGGTGGTCGATCCGAACACCGAACTTGCCTTCCTGCATGATCTGCCGGTCGGCCTGATGTGGGGCGTCGGCCCGGCGACCAAGGCGCGGCTGGCCGAGATCGGCATCGAGACCATCGGCCAGTTGGCAAAGACGCATAGCGGGGCGCTGCGAAGGTTGCTCGGGCCCGCCACCGGCGAAAAGCTGGCGTCGCTGGCATGGAACCGCGACTCGCGAAAGCTCGAAACCCACAGGCGGTCGCATTCCGCCGGCGCGCAGTCGGCGCTTGGCAGACGGCCGGCCGAGGCGCGTATCTTCGGACCCGTCCTGCTGCATCTGGCAGACCGGGTCGCCAGCCGGCTCAGGGCGAAATCACGGCCCGGGCGCACGGTGACGGTGCGCGTGCGTTTCGCCGATCTGCACGCGGTCACACGCTCGCTGACGCTCGAGCAACCGATTTCGGCAACCGCGATGCTGGCCGAAATCGCCGGGGAGCTGGTGCGCGGCGTGCTGGCCGCCAACCCTCGGGAGAAGACCATCTCGCTGCTGGCGATCTCGGTGTCGCAGCTGGAAGAAAGTGCCGAGCTGCAGTTGGAGCTGCCGCTCGGGCTTGCCGATGAAAAGCAGCGACCCGGCAGCAGGCAAGGCCTGGCGCGCTTTGGCGCCGACCGCGCCATCGACAAGATCCGCCAGCGCTTTGGCAGAGAGGCTGTCGGCTATGGCGCCGTGGCGCTGGAAGCCCGGCGCTCGGTTCCCGATGCCTTCCGCGAACTGGCGGAAAAGGAACTGTGAGTGCGGCGCGACGGCAAGGCCAATGTTTAGGCTGGGCCAGTCCGCGCTGCATTGCCGCTCTGTTTGAGCAGGCCGACCAACCAGGCCAGACCCGCCGCAGTTTCGGACATTTTTCGCACCGCAACCCGGCCACGCCATGCACGCCCAAGAACAACGCTTTGTCGATGAAGGTGGACTTGCAGTTAGCGCATCGGCGCCAAGAAAAACCGGGATGGGACAGCGAGGCCGCGAAGGTTGACAGTGCCGATCCGTCTGGCATTATCGCGTAAGCTTGGAGGATTCACTATGAGGAAAACCTATTCGAAGCCTGTTCTGGTCAAAAAAGGCAAGCTTTCGCAGGTAACGGCGCTCGCCAATGGAGCGGGTTCCGGCCCGATCGAGTGAGGTCGTTGAGTCGGACTGTCGCCTGATCTGGCGGCCTCGCCTGACACTGGAGATGCGGCATGAAGAAGACCTATTCGAAGCCGGTGCTGGTCAAGAAGGGCAAGCTCTCGCAGGTTACAGCCGACAATGGTAACGGCTCCGGGCCGGTCGCAGTCTAGCAGCCGATTATCCGACGCCTCGTGCCGTCTGGCCGGGAACAGGGCTTTGGGTGCCCGACGTGGAGAGTGGAAAATGAAGAAAACCTATCTGAAACCGGTGCTGGTCAAAAAAGGCAAGCTCTCGCAGGTCACCGCGAACGGTGCTTCCAATCCGCGATAAACCCTTTCACCCCGATTAATCGCGACACGCTTCAGCGCACAACCACCAGATCGTCGAGCACGAGCTGCCAGTAGTGACTCGTGGAGAGGCGCACGCGCGTCACCGCCGCCAGCATCGGCGCATAGTGGACGGGCGCCAGTGCCGACAGGACGATCGTGTCGCTGGCGATCAGCCGGTCGCCAAGCCAGCTCTCGACCAGTGCGGTTTCGCCTTCGGACTTCAACCATGCCGCTGTCAGCATCACGGAATGGAACCCGAACGGTTTGTCGCTCGAGAATTCGGCCGGGTGTCCGCTGCTCGTATAGCAGACATGGTCTCCCGAGATATTGCCGTTGACGTAGCCTTCGCTGCCTTCGGTATGATCGCGCGCCAGTGCGTTCAGGTTGAACCAGGTCAACCCGGCATAACCTGACGGCACCTTGCGCAGGCCGCGCGTCGTGACATCGTCGAAACCGATGGCCTGCAAGGACGCGGCGCTGTCGACAGCCGCGTTCTCGGGCGACAGCAGGCCGAGTTCGGTCGGGTAGGCCGACAAGGCCAGTCGTCGTTCCATGCCACCGCCGGTGATTTCGATCGCGTCGGCGTCATCGGGCAGATCGAGGCGGAAGCCATCGCTGAGCGGATGCACCGCCACCTCTTGCCCTTTCGCCATCACCGAGATGCTCGCCGAGACACCGTCCGCTACGCGGCCGCTGAGCCGGCGTATCGCAAACAGGCCGACCGGCTGCAGCATTGATTCCGAGACCAGCCCGGTGGGCGAGCCCGGCAGCGGCCGGAGGTGCTGCGACTGGACCTCGTTGGCGCTGCTCGAGCGCCAGCCGGGCGGCACAGACACGCTGAAGCGGTAGCTGCCCGGCACATGGATGGGCGCGGCGCGACGTTTCGTCGACGCCAGGAAATTGGCAAAGCCGCCGCGATTGCTCCGCGCCGCGGCGACGAAGCGGCCGTGGCCATCATGCAGTCTGACCATGATGCCGGCCATCGGGCGGTCGCCGAGCCCGTAGCAGCCGTCGCGATCGGCATCGAAATAGACAAAGGACGAATGATTGAGCTTGCCGTGGTTGCCCGACCAGTCGCGGCGCACGGCGTAGTCGTTGGCCGGATCTTCACGAAGCCGGGCTCTGCGACGAGACCGCGCCAGCCGCCAGGCCAAAGCCGCAACGACAGCGGCGAGCCCGACAAGGAGTATTGCCTTGATCACGGACGGCTCAAGCAATGCTGTCGGCATCTGGATCTCCTGCGCATGCATCGATCATATATCGATGCTGCAGGCGCTTGAGCAACCGGACACGGGACTGGCGGACACGGCATCGGCGTCACATACCCATTTCAGGCACCTATTCCGGCGATGGCACCGGCGGCCTGGTGGTCAGCGCGGCTCCGAAGGCGGCGACGACCACGGCGGCGATGCCCGCGCATTGCAACGGGCTCAGGATCTCGTGCAGGAACAGGAAGCCGGCCAGCGCGCCCAGCGCCGGCTCCAGACAAGTCAGCGTGCCGTAGAGCCTGGCCGGCATCCGGGTCAGCGCCACCATCTCCAGCCAGAACGGCAAGGCGCTGGAGAACAGCCCGACCAGCAGCGCGCTGACCAGGATCGCGGGTGCGATCAGGCCGGTACCCGCCTCGGCGAGGCCGAACGGCAGGGCGACGGCAGCGGCTATGACCAGCCCGTAAGCCGTGGTCTGGCTGCCGAGCTCGGCGCCCGCCTTTTGCGCAAAGACGATGTAGAGCGCCCAGCAGCAGCCGGCTGCCAGCGCCAGCATCACGCCGAGCGGGTCGAGTGCACTGCCGGAGTGGATGAAGGGCGACAACAGCAATATGCCGGAAACGGCCAGGACCACCCAGACGAAGTCGGTGGCGCGCCGCGACGACAGCGTCGCCACAAGCAGCGGGCCGGAGAATTCGAGTGCCACCGCGACGCCGAGCGGGATTCTGGCGAGCGCTGCGTAAAACAAAAGGTTCAGCGCCGCGAGGTTGACGCCGTAGGCGATGAGCCAGGGCAGCACGGCGCGCGACGGCCGCACCCGCCACGGCCTCAGCACCGCCGCCAGCATCAGCGCGCCCACGACCAGCCGCAGCGCCGTGGTGCCATTGGCGCCGATCAGCGGAAACAGGCCCTTGGCGAAGGTGGCACCGATCTGGATCGACACCATGGCGCCAAGCAACGCGCCGATCGGCAAGGCCTTCGCTTCAGCTGAGGCAATCGGCGTCGACGTCAATTCCAGTCCCTCCCCGCGCGACCAGCAGGCCGTAGCGCAGGCTGGAGATAGGGATAAAGGGCCTGGCTGTCGTGTGGCACGAGCGGGCTGTTGATAGGGCAAGGGTGGGAGGCGAACGCCGACGCCCTTCCTCTCCCCCGTCGATCGGGGGAGAAGGTGGCGGTGTCCGAACCGGATAGATAGGTAACAGAATGGACCGATAGCATGGGTGACAGTTTTCTTGTCCGCCGGAGGACCGGCGATGGTTTGGCGATAGACTGGCATCATGGACGAGCGGCTACGGTTTGTTGTGGAGT